>NZ_JBHDJI010000004.1:0-343615 GCF_041877245.1 Sphingobium agrisoli | reverse complement strand
TTGAACTCTTCACTATGCTTGATCATCTCGTCGGTCTCCTTGAACGAGCCTTAAACTCTCAAGTGACCGGCACAAAAACGTTACAAGTCCACTAAGCGCCCGGCTGTTCCTTGGCCTCGTCCTCGAGCGGTGTACGCAGGACGATGCGGCCATTGATCGGCACGACCTCGAGCTGAAGTGAAACGCCCTTGCGGTCGCGGTGGAACCACGCCGCTCCGACCTTGGTCCAGAAGGCCTTGTCGCCTCTGTTGGCGACGTGCCAGGCGATGAAGTCCGGGGCCTTTGCTTCGGCTGCCGGTGCGGAATTGTTGCGGGCCATGGATTTGTCCTTTCGTATCTGGTGGCTCGTTGCACCAAACCGACAGGCCGCACGGCCAAGGTCAGTCGTCATGTCCAACACGGGTGAGCACCCGCGAACCGGCGCGGGCCGGGCATTGATGGCTGAACGCGTGCGGCCAGGTCCGGTGCACAAAACGGCCGCCCGGATCGAAGGGATCTTGTGCCCGCAGGAGAAACCACAGCACTCCAAGCCACTTGCGCCCCTGGGCGGCCTCGCTCAAAACATCGTCATGGGGGACGAAGGCAGCCTACGGAAACGCTGGAGCGAGGAGGAGACGGTCCTCGCGCTCTACCTCTATTTCCAGCTGCCGTTCGGGAAGCTGCATTCGGGCAATCCAGAAATCCAGCAACTCGCCGCCGCATTGGGCCGGTCAAGCAGCTCGGTTGCGATGAAGCTGTGCAACTTCGCCAGCCTCGATCCCAAGATCACCGAAAGTGGGCGCAAAGGCCTAGATGGTGCCTCAAAACTCGACCGGACAACCTACGCCGAGTTCGGCCAGGACTGGACCGGCCTGGTCGCGCGTGCAGAAAGCATGTGGGCGACACAAGTCGAACATGGCGAACCCGCACCAGCCTCTACCCGGCTCAAGGACAAAGTCAGCGAGTTCCGGTTCGAACCCTACCAGGGTGCATCAACAACCCAGGCGTTGGTCAACCAGCGCGTCGGCCAGGACTTCTTCCGCCGCGCAGTCCTCGCCAACTATGAGGACACCTGTTGCATCACCGGCATCGCCAATCCGCGCCTCCTGACCGCCAGCCATATCAAGCCATGGGGCAAGGACATTGAGAACCGGCACAACCCGGCCAACGGCCTGTTGCTATCGGCAACGCTGGACCGCGCCTTTGACAGGGGTCTGATCACCGTCGATCAGAACCGCCGCATCCATGTCTCGCGGCAGCTGCGCGAAAGCCAGAGCCGCGAGACCCGCGAATTCTTCCAGCAGTTCGACCAAGCCAGCTTGCGTCCGGCAAAACGGTTCGATCCCGACCCTGCCTTTCTGGACTGGCACAACACACACTGGTTCGCAGACAGCATCGCCGCCTGACGTGTCAGGCGGCGCGCCGCAAGCTGCCCTCTCGGCTTCATTGCAAAGCCGATCCGCCCCCTTCGCAATAGTCAATCAACCGCCGAAAGTCCTCGGCTTCGCCAAACCGCTCGGCGGCATCCCGCACAGATTCGAACGGCAAGCCATTGTCGCAAGCCAGCATCCGCAACCAGTCCTCGCGGCACTCCGCTCCGCAAGCCCGGTAATTCAAGATCTGATCGCCCATTTGCCCGACTCCTTCCGGCAAAGCCGCATCCGACACGCGGCATGCGGCCTGCCTTCCGGCGAGGATGGGAGGGGGAGGGAAAACCGGAATCGATGCCCTGGCGCGGGCCAGCGGGCACAGCCCGCCACACGGGGGTGTCTATTTCGGTTTGGGGAACGAGAGGGCAAAGCCCTTGGTGTTCCAACTCAAGGATCGCCAAACGATCCAAAAAGGAACGGCACCCTTGCAACGGCGCGAAGTCGCCGGACAACTGCGCCGAGTACCCAAATGTCATACTGGTCCCGACACCGCGACTTTCTTGCCTTGCCCGAAGATCTTATTGCTTTTGCATGGTCTGAACCGATGCGCGACCTCGCGCAAAAATTTGGCACCAGCGACGTCGCATTGCGCAAGCTGCTGAAGAAGTACGGCGTGGTCACGCCTCCACAGGGACACTGGAATCGCGTACATGCTGGTCGCGCGGTTCCCGGACCGCCAAAGCCGCAACCGCGACGCCCTGGTGAGACCGGACGGCTGTGGATCGACCATCGCTTCGAGCAGTTTGTCGCCAAGGCTAATCCGATGCCTTCTTCTGGTCCCTTCGCCAGCAAGGAGGTGCCCGAGGACTTGGACGATCTGCGAGCCCGCGAAACGAAGCTGCTCGGCAAGGTGTCGGTGCCCAAGACGCTCGAAACCCACCATCCGGCGCTCGCCGACATCCTTCGCAAGGAACAGCGACGCCGCGAAAAGGTCGCGGAATACCGCTGGTATGGCGAGGGCCCACAGTTCGACAATCCGGTCGATCTGCGGCAATTGCGATTGCTGAATGGCCTGTTCCTGGCGCTCGCAAAGCGCGGGCATACGGCATCAGTCTATGTGAATGACCGCCCGCGCCAGTTCCGTCCGAGTGCGTGTATTGGTGATACCAGCCTCAGTCTTGAGATTGGAATCCTCGGCAAGCATGCAACAGTCTGGCGTGCTGGCGAGCGCATCGCAGACCCCAACCTCCCATTAAGCACTCCGTTGTTCCTGAGGTGCTCAGGAGCCGACGGTTGTTCTTGGCAGGTCGAAGCAGGAAGCAGGCTGGAATCGAGGATAGGGGAGATTGCCGTTGCATTGATCGTTGCCGGTGAAGCTGCTTTCCGACGCCGCCTGAAGGAGGCTGAGATCAGGGACGAAGAGGAACGGATCGAGCAGCTGCGCCGCGAAGAGGAGGCTAGAAGGGAGCGGGAGCGAAAGCGCCTCGAGCATATCCGGAAGCAGAACGAGCAGCGGATCGCCGACTTGCGGATGAGCGGTGAGTTGCTGCGCCAATCGCAAGATCTCCGTGCACTGGTCGTGGCCGTCCGTCTCGCCATGCAGCAACGCGCTGATGTAACCACGCAGAGCCTGGCGGCCTGGGAAGAGTGGGCGTTGGGTGAGGCCGACAAACTCGATCCGATCATGTCAGGCCAGATCATGTCGCACCTCTATCCTCCGGTGCCTCCGGCTGAAGAGGTGCAATGATGCTTGTTGTGGCTGATCGAAACGGCTATTCGAGTCACAGATTTGTTCCCCACATCGCCAAATTGCAGCGGTGGATAACTGGGGGCCCTTTAGGGGGCCTTGAAATTTTATTTCCCATCAAAAAGACAGGATTTCAGCGGCTTGCCGACACTTTTCGAGTCACGTAAGCGGCACCATCCCTCCACAAGGGAACTTCAGCAAATCAAAGGGGTAATGCCCTTCGGCTCATGCCGGTGGGTTGCCTCATTTGTGGGGCTTTGGGGGTTGAAACCGGGGTGTCCGGGATGGTGGTGTCGGCCGCGTCGATGGAGCAGGCGCCCGGCCAGCGGGAAGCGGTTTACCGAGCAGTGGCATCATCCACCCCCCGCCTAATCGGACTCGCGCAGCCCTGCCAAAATGGTGTCCACGAACTCAAGAAACGACGGGATGTCGGTGGTCCATTGGTCGCTACCGGCGAACTGCGTCTCCAGCCAGGCATGGTGACGCAGGCCGCGCAGCATGGAAAGCCGGAGGTAGTTGAAGCGTAGCTTGTAGGCGCCCGCTACGATCGGAATCAGCTCCACCACTCTCGTTTCGGGACGAGTGAACACCATGTTGGCGAGACCAGCTCCATGCGGGCCTATAATCACATCAGCGTGATGGAACAGGGCCACCTGTTCCCACAGCGGCAGTTCCGATAGCACGCAGACTGTAAAGCCGCGTGCCGCCATTGCCGCCTGAAGTGCCGCTTCGTTCTGCATCGGGCGTCGACGCGCATCTGTGCGGCTCACATAGATCCGCCGGGGCATGATCTGCCCGCCCCGTTTTTCTTCGGCGCTGCGGATCATTTGATCGAAAATCGGCTGGACATGATCCCAGCCGCGCAAGTGCCGCATACCGATGGGCGAGGAAATTAGGCGCCGCGCGAAGACGACATCGGACACAAGGTGCAGCCGATTGCCGCCCAGGCCCGCCAGGTCCAGCGCGGCGGTCTCGAAGGGAGGGCCGTCGCCGCTGATCAGGATCGGCAAGTTTGGGTCGACATTGTCGCGCACCATCCAGGCCAGCGACGGCATCAAATTTACGAGCCAGTGATAGAGTCCCGACGTCGCTACCACCGCGCGCATACCGATATCGATCTGCGGGACGGACGCGCGATCCACATGAACAATCGGTCTCTTGGCATTGATCGCGAAACAACCAGCCTCGTTCCACACCTGTCCATACCTGTCGAGGAAAACGTCGGTATATTCGAGCACCGGCTGGTCGGTGGCTCCGCGCATGGCCTCCTTAAAAGCATCGATGTCGGATCGCAGTCGATCAATGTGGACGCTTGGCACCGCGGGCGAAGCGCCGATCGAGACTGTGCCCCAATGCGCTTCCGGAAATTCCTGCAGCGGCAGGAAGGCGTAACCCGTCTGTCGGGGCGTTGGAACATCGTCCCCGTAAATGAGGGAATGCAACTGCGTCATTCGATCGACGACAGGATCGTCCGGTGCTTTTTCTTTGGCGAAGCGGCGTACGTCGCGGATCGCCGCGAACATGCGATGATCATGATGATGCTGGCTATGCCGCATAAGCAAAGCGCCGGCTGCGTCGAGATATTCGTGCCGCAGCAATTCGGATATGCATGTGAAAAAATGGTGGGCCGACAGGGAGTCGACCGTCCTATCGTTGCACAGCCGATCGACGGTCGCACTGTCGCCTCGAAGCATCGCTGGTCGCAGCGCGACAAACAGAGTCCGGGTTTTCGATAAGCTTTCAGCTGTCATCGGCGATCAGGGCTATGAGCGAGTTATAAGCAATGCAAGCCGTCTGTCAGTTCCGCCCGACGAAAAGGAACGCCACCGCCGCCATGATGCAGCCGAAAGCGGCAAAGTGCCGCCAGTGTAGGGGCTCGCCCAATACCGTCACCATGAAGCCGCCGAAGATGATGAGCGCGATCGCTTCCTGCGCGACCTTGAGCTGCCCCGCGCTCCAGCCATGGGCGTAGCCGATGCGGTTGGCCGGCACCGCGAGGCAATATTCGAACAACGCAATTCCCCAGCTGATGAGGATGACGACCAGGATCGACTTTTCCATCCCGCCCTTCAGGTGCCAGTACCAGGCCACGGTCATGAACAGGTTGGAAACGATCAGCAGCAATATGGTGGGCATGGCGCGCTCGGCAGGAGGGGGACGGCCGCTTTAGGGCCGCCCCCGCACCCTGTGCAAGCGGCCATGGGAAAAGGCCCGGTGTCGCCACCGGGCCTCTTGGTTTCAGTGTCCAGCGGGGGTCAGCGGTCGCGCGTGCCGTAACCGCTGCTGCTGCTGCCAGCATAGCTCTGCTTGCTCCAGCCGCCGCCACGGTCCTCGTCGCGATCGCCGAACATCGCGCCCTGCTCGCGTTCGGCGCGCCAGGCGTCCTGCGCCTGCGCCGCGGTCTTTTCCAATGTCACTCTGGTGGCGTCGACCGACTTGATCCAGCTCGACGGGATCGAGTGATGCACGCCGCCGGAGTCCTGGTCGCTCTTGGTCAGGATGATGCGATCGCCGCGCAGCTTGTCGACGGTGCCGACATGCTCGCCATCGCTGCCCAAGACCTCCATATGCTCCTTGACCTGTTGCACCGCCTGCCGCTGTTCGCCGCGACGCGTGCGCCAGGTGCCAAACTCGTTGTTGAAGCGGTCGCGATTCTCGCGCTGATATTCGGCATAGTCACGATCGAGTTCGTCGATCCGCTGCTGGCGCCAGCTATGATAGTTGCTGTCGTGATGCGAACCATAATCCTGCTGCGGGCCATAGGCGCGGGTGCGATAGCCATGGTCCTCGCTGCCGAAGCCGCTGCGCTCGTTCGTGTAGGGCGCATAGCCTCGATTGGGCAGATAGTCGCTGCGCGCCGCAGAGGCGAAACCCTGACGGCTCGACGGATCGCGCGGGTCGCCATAGGGACGGTTGTAATATTCGTCATATTCGCGCCGACGCTCGGCTTCCTCGTCGCCGAACCAGCTGCGAACCTCGTCGCCCGCGCGCTCGAAGAAGCCGCGTTCGTCGGGGTCATAGTCGCGCGGACGGTCACGATAATCGCCGCCGCCGAACTGGCCGCGCGTACCGTAGCGATATCCGCCGCTGCGGTCGTCACGGCGATAATCGCCGGATTCGCGATAGCGGTCCGTCCCGCGATCCCAGCCGCTGCCCCAACCGCTGCCGGAGCGATCCTGGCCGTATCGGCCTCCGCCTTGATAACCCATCGTCCTTCTCCTTGACTATGGCGGCGCCTTGCCACGCCGTCTTCCCAATAATGAGCGGAATGGGGCATCGTTCCGGCCGTTACGGCGGGGTAATGTCGCGGCGCTGTGGCGTTTCGACGTGCTTTGGGGGCGGTGATTTTGCGCAAAAAGATCGTTGCGCGGGCTCCCTTGCTCGCTTATAGGCGGCCTTCCTTCGGGGGGCCTTAGCTCAGCTGGGAGAGCGCGTCGTTCGCAATGACGAGGTCAGGGGTTCGATCCCCCTAGGCTCCACCAACTCTTTTTCAGGGTTGATGCCGAAGGACTTTACCGCCGGGGCGCGCCATGCGTAGAGCGGTTCCATGACGCAGGACAGGGACATCGGCCGGCTGGCGGCCACGCTGATCGTCGTGCGCGACCGCGCGCATGGGGCGGCGGAGCTTCTGATACTGGAGCGCGCCGGCACCATGGCGTTTGCGGCGGGCGCCTTGGTCTTTCCGGGCGGTGCGGTCGATGCGAGCGATCATGCGCTGGCGGCGCGGATGGATCATGGACTGGACCCGGACGAAGCGGCGGCGCGCATCGCCGCCATTCGCGAAACGATCGAGGAAGCCGGTCTGGGCGTCGGCTTGGTCGGCGATGTCGACGCCGCCATGGTGCTGCGGCTGCGCGATGGGTTGCATGACGGCGCGATGCTGGGCGACCTGCTCGACCGGCACGGCCTGTCGTTGGCACTCGATGCGCTCACCCCCTTCGCCCGGTGGCATCCTGCGCCGTTCGATCGGCCGACGCGCGTGTTCGACGCACATTTTTACCTCGCCCGCGCGCCCGAAAGTCAGATCGCGAGCGTCGACACGACCGAGAATGTCCGCCTGTTCTGGAGCAGCGCCGCCGACACGCTGGTGCTGGCGGACCGGGGCGAGGCGCGGATCATCTATCCCACCCGGCGCAATCTGGAACGGCTGGCGCTTTACGACCGCCATGGCGATCTTGTCGCCCATGCCCGTGCCTTCCCGGTGGAAAAGGTGCGCCCCTGGCAGGAGGAGCGGGACGGTGAGACGCATTTGTGCATCCCCGATCATCTGGGCTATCCCATAACATCGGAACCCATGCGGCTCGCCCGGCGTGTTTAGGGCATGCGCCGCCTGCACCTGACCCTTCGCCGTATCCTCGTCCTTGCCGCCCTCCTGTTCCTGCTGTTGCTGGCCTATGCGTGGGCGCGCCAGCGGCCGCAGGATCTGCCCTGGACCGACCTCGACCTGGCTCAGCCGGTCGGCCTGTTCACCGGGCGAAAGCTCGCGGCGCTGACCGGCGACGCCGGGCGGTGCAGGGCGCTGCTGGACCGTGGCGGGGTCGCCTATGTCGCGATGAAGCCGGGGGGCGCGGATCAATGCGCTTATTCCGATGCCGTCCGCCTGAAACGCGACGCCGACGCGGTCGCCCTGTCGCCCGCCTCGGTCGCGCCTTCCTGCCCGGTAGCCGCCGCGCTGAAGCTCTGGGAGTGGCATGTCGTCCAGCCCGCCGCCCAGCGTATCTACGGCCAGCCCGTGCGCAGCCTGCGCCATTTCGGCAGTTATAGCTGCCGCCGCCTATATGGCCGGAGCGCGGGCGACTTCAGCGAACATGCGACCGCCGACGCGATCGACATCGCCGCCTTCGTGCTGGCGGACGGGCGTCAGGTCAGTGTGCTGAACGACTGGAAGGGGACGGGCAAGGACGCGGCCTTTCTGCGCGCGGTGCGCGACGGCGCGTGCGACCTGTTTTCGACCGTGCTCTCGCCCGACTATAATGCCGCCCACCGCGACCATTTCCACCTCGACCAGGCGGAAAGGGGGGCGACGGGCTGGCGGGCGTGCCGGTAGGAAAGCATCCTCTTCCTTCGGGCAAGGTGGCTGGCCGCAGGCCAGACGGAGGGGTGGCCAGCTATCGAGGGGGTGACACCCCTCCACCATTTGCTTCGCAAACGGTCCCCTCCCCTTGCAGGGGAGGACGCGGATTACTGCCCGAAACCCGCCTCGCGCGCGACCTTCACCGCCTCGCGCGCCGCCGCCAGCAGCGCGCCGCTCTTCGCCTCGCACTCGCGCTGTTCATATTCGGCCTGCGAGTCCGCCACGATGCCCGCGCCCGCCTGCACATGCATGACGCCGTCCTTAAGGACGGCGGTGCGCAGCACGATGCAACTGTCCATATTGCCGTCCGGCCCGAAATAGCCGACCCCGCCGGCATAGGCGCCGCGCGTTTCCGGCTCCAGTTCGGCGATGATCTCGCAGGCGCGGACCTTGGGCGCGCCCGATACGGTGCCGGCGGGGAAGCCGGCGAACAGCGCGTCGATCGCATCCTTGTCGTCCGCCAGTCGTCCTACGACGTTGGAGACGATATGCATGACATGGCTGTAGAATTCGACCGTGTAGCTTTCGGTCACGGTGACGCTGCCCGCGCTCGCCACGCGGCCGACATCGTTGCGGCCAAGGTCCAGCAGCATCAGATGCTCGGCCCGCTCCTTGGGATCGGCGAGCAGGCCTGCCCGGTTGGCGGCATCCTCGACCGCGCTCTTGCCGCGCGGCCGGGTGCCGGCGATCGGCCGGATCGTCACCTCGCCGTCACGCGCGCGCACCAGTATTTCGGGGCTGGAGCCGATCAGCGCGAAACCGGGCAGATCGAGATAATAGAGGAAGGGCGAGGGGTTGATCCGCCGCAGCGCCCGATACAGCGCGATGGGCGGCAGGGTGAAGGGGCTGGTGAAGCGCTGTGCCAGCACCACCTGAAAGATGTCGCCCGCGACGATATAGTCCTTCGCCTTGCCCACCATCTCGGCATAGCGACCCGGCTCCAGCACCGGCGTCACCGCGATATCGGCGATTCCCGCTGGCGCGGGCGGGGCGGGGAGGGGGGCGGCGAGCTTTGCGGCGGCGGCGTCGATCCGCTCCATCGCAGC
The DNA here is from genome assembly GCF_041877245.1 of Sphingobium agrisoli. NCBI lineage: Bacteria > Pseudomonadati > Pseudomonadota > Alphaproteobacteria > Sphingomonadales > Sphingobiaceae > Sphingobium > Sphingobium agrisoli. Next base: position 334,399 of record NZ_JBHDJI010000004.1, on the reverse strand, counting down.
CTCGATCGCGCGATCGGGGTCGGTGAAGCTGCCCTTCCACACCGGCGCGACCAGATAAAGCTGGTCCGTCAGCCGGTCGAAGATCAGGATCACCGTCGGCCGCACGAACAGCATGTCGGGTAGGCCGATCGGATTGGGGGTGGGACGCGGCAGCTTTTCGACGAGCCCCACCGTCTCATAGCCGAAATAGCCGACGAGGCAGGCGAGCGCGGCGGGCAGTTCCGGGTCCATCTCCGCCCGGCATTCCGCCACCAGCGCGCGCAGCGCATCCAGCGCGCCGCCCGGTTCGGGCACGAAGGCGTCGCGGTCGGTCGCCCAGTGCCGGTTGATTTCGGCCCGGTCGCCATCGGCGCGGAAGACGAGGTCGGGGGCAAGGCCGATCAGGCTGTGGCGACCCCTGACGGCGCCACCCTCCACCGATTCCAGCAGATAGTCGCCGCGATCCGGCTCGAACAATTTGAGCGCGGCGGAAATGGGGGTGTCCGTGTCGGCGATCTGCCGTCGCCACACCAGCGCCGACTCCCCGCGCGCCAGTGCCGCCCTGGCGCTCGCCACGCCGTCGTCCGCCCCCGCCATCGCCTTACTGGCCGCTATTGGTGGCGGCCAGCGCCTGGCGCACCTGCGCCACCGCCTTGGGATTGCGCGTCACGCCCAGCTCCTTTTCGACCGCCCGCTCGAACTGCTGCGCATATTCGACCCCGGTCGCCTGCCCCAGCTCCCGGCGCAGCGGTGCCAATATGTCGGCGCGCCCGGCGGCGTTGCCGCGCTCGATCTTCGTCAGCTGGACGATGAAATAGCCCCGGTCCCCGCCGATCGGCAGCGTCTTGACCGTATTCTGCGCCATGGAAAAGAGGATCGCGACCTCGGCCGGCGGGCGCTGCTGCCCGCGCATCAGCTCGGCGCGGCTGCCGCCCAGCGTCTGCGGCGGGGGCAGCTTCACCCCGGTCTGCGCGATCGCGTCGGCGAGGGCCATGCCCTTGGCGACCTTCGCCCGGACCTGCTCGGCCAGCGCCTTCGCCTTCTGGTTGGCGGCATTGAGCTTATACTGAAGCACGACCGCCGACTTGACCTCGGCCAGCGGCGGCGGCGCGGCGGCGACGATGTCGCCGGGCGCGGCCAGCGCGTAGCGCTTGTCGGGGGCGATCGGGATCAGCTGCGCGTCGTCGTCGGCGCTCATGGCGAAGACGGGGGCGAGCAGCGGCTTCACGTCGTCGCTCGGCGCATAGGCCTGGTCCTTGACCTGCTTGCCGGTGGCGAGCAGCGGCGGGGTGACTTCCAGCTTGAGGCCATTATCCTTCACCACCTGCTCGAAACTGTCGCCATTGGCGACGGCATCTTCGATTCTACCGGTGAAATCGGACAGGAGCTGCTTTTCCTTCTGCGCGCGCAGCGTCGTGACGATCTCGTCGCGCACCGCCGCGAGAGGCCGCGCCGGGGTCTCCTTGATCGCGGTCACACGCAGCAGCAGCCAGCCCAGCGGACCCCGCAGTGGTCCGACAAGCTCGCCCTGTTTCGCGCCATAGGCCGTATCCGCCACCTGCTTGCCACTCGCGGCGGTCATCGCCTCGCGGCTCTGGTCTGTGGCGACCGACACCGCCAGCCCCGCGCCCTGTGCGGCGGCGGCGAGCGACGTGCCGGCCTTCACCTTGTCGGCGATCGCCTTCGCGCCCGCCTGTGTCGGCAGCACCAGCTGCTCGACGCTGCGGGTCTGCCTGGCGGCATAGGCCGACTTGTTCTGGTTGTAATAGGCCGCGATCTCCGCGTCGCTCGGCTGCGCCGCCTGGGCGAAGCGCTCGGCGGCGATCACCGCGTAACGGATGCTCCTTTGCTCCGGGATGGTGAAGCGCGCGCCGTTCTTCTTGTAGAAATCCGCCAGTTGCGCGTCGCTCGGGTCTTTCTGATCCAGCAGTGCGACCGCCGGGATCGCCGCGACGCTGCCCTGCCGCTTTTCGAGCAGCAGCGAGGCATAGGGCAGCACCATCTTGTCGGTGAGCGATGCGCCCAGCGCGACCGGAGCGGTCAGCTGCCGCTGCAAGATTTCGCGGCTGATATCGTCGCGCAACGCCTGCTCGGTGATGCGCTGGCGCAGCAGCAGCTGGCGGAAGGCGTCCTGGCTGAAATTGCCGGCCGCGTCCTGGAAAGCAGGGATTTGCGCGATCTGCGCGTCGACCAGCCGCTTGCTGATATGCACGCCCTGATCGTCGGCGAAGGCGCGCAAGGTCAGGGCATCGACCAGCTGGTCATAGACCTGATCGCCGCCGCCCTGCGCGAAGAAATCGGCGATCTGGAGCGAGGGGTTGGACTGGCGCGCATTTTCGAACACGCGCTGCACCCGGTCCTGCACCTCCGCGACGCTGAGGCTATATCCCTTCGCCTTGGCCGCCGTGCCGCCTCCACCCAGCAGCGATCCGCCACCGAACTTGCCGCTCGTGATATCGCCCATGACGAAGGCGGCGGCGACGATGCCCAGGAACAGGACAGCAAAGAGCGCGCCGAATTTGGAACGGATAAGGCGACGGAAAACAGCAAGCATGGGATCGTCCGGCAAGGGGGCTTTGGCGGCACGCTTTAGGGCGGGACGGTCGCGGCGGCAAGGCTTGCACTGGACAAATGCGCGGGGGCCGTCCATCGGCTTTGGCAAGCTCTCAAGGCTTCCGGGGAGACGGACGCGGGCGCAGACCTGCGGCGGCGGAAGCGCAAGGGCGACGTGCAGCAATAACAACAAGGGAACCAAGCGGATGAACAGGCGCAAGCTGGTTGTCGGCAACTGGAAGATGAACGGGATGCGCGCGCATCTCGACGAGGTGGAGGCGATCGGCCGGATCGCCGCGCAGCATCCTGCGGTGGAGGTGGGACTGTGCCTGCCCGCGACGCTCATCATGGCGGGATCGGAACGGCGCGGCGCGGCCTTCATCGGCGCGCAGAACTGCCATATGGATATCAGCGGCGCCTACACCGGGTCGCTGTCGGCGGACATGCTCGCTGAAGCGGGCGCGACCTGGGTCATCACCGGCCATAGCGAACGGCGCGAAGCACGCGGCGAAACCAACGCCGACATCGCCGCCAAGTCGGAAGCCGCCCATCAGGCCGGCATCAACGTCATATTGTGCGTCGGCGAGACGCTGGCCGTGCGCGACGCCGGCAAGGCCGAGCAGGTCGTCGCCGACCAGCTGCTCGCATCGCTGCCCGATGGCGCGGCGGCCGACTGGCTGGCGATCGCCTATGAACCCATCTGGGCGATCGGCACCGGCCGCATCCCGACGATGGAGGCGGTCGCGACCATGCACGCCGCGCTGCGCAAGGCGCTCGCCAGCCGCATCGGCGCGGAGGCGGACAGGATGCGAATCCTCTATGGCGGGTCGATGAACGGCGACAATGCCGCCGATCTCATGGCCCTGCCCGACGTCGATGGCGGCCTGGTCGGCGGCGCGAGCCTCTCCGCCGCGAAATTCGCGCCCATCATCGAGGCGGCCGACCAGAGGATGCAGGCGGCGGCTTGATCTGCATAAAGCCCCTCCCTTTCAGGGGAGGGGTTGGGATGGGCCGCTCCTTGAGAGGGAGGGGAGGAAAAGGTGCGGTTGCCCCACGGCCCCATCGTCGCTATGTGCCGCCCAACGCATCCCATCACCGGACAGAAAATCGTCGCATGTTCACCTTCCTCCTCGTCGTGCAGGCCATCGTGGCGGCCATGCTGGTCACCGTCATCCTGATGCAGAAGTCGGAAGGCGGCGGGCTGGGCGTGGGCGGCAGCCCGTCGGGCTTTATGTCGGCGCGCGGCGCGGCGGATTTCCTGACCCGGTCGACCACGGTGCTGGCGACGATCTTCGTCACGCTGTCGATCGTCATGGCGGTCATCGCATCGGTGCGCCACGCGCCGACCGACATCGACACCTCGCTGGTGAAGCAGGCCCCCGCCACGACTGGCGCGCCTGCGCCCGCCGGCAGCGCCGATCCGCTCGGCAGCGCGGCCGGCAATGCGGCGGCTCCCGCGTCCAACGGCGCGGTCCCGCTCGCCAACTGATCCGTCGATCTTCGATCTTTTTTTAAGCGCGCGTGGATTCGCGCGCTTGCCCTTTGTCGTTCCGAAAGGCTAAGCCTCCTCTCCCATGGCGCGGTATATTTTCATCACCGGCGGCGTGGTCTCCTCGCTTGGAAAGGGCCTGATGGCCGCATCCCTTGCAGCCCTGCTGCAAGCGCGGGGTTTCCGTGTGCGAATCCGGAAATTCGATCCCTATCTCAACGTCGATCCGGGCACGATGTCGCCCTATCAGCATGGCGAAGTCTATGTGACCGACGACGGGGCGGAAACCGACCTCGACCTTGGCCATTATGAGCGCTTCACCGGCGTCTCCGCGCGGCAGAGCGACAATGTGACGCAGGGCCGCGTCTATCAGACGATCATCACGAAGGAACGGCGTGGCGACTATCTGGGCGCTACGGTCCAGGTGATCCCGCACGTCACCGACGAGATCAAGGCCTTCGCCACCGCCGACACCGATGATCTCGACTTCGTGCTGTGCGAAATCGGCGGCACCGTCGGCGACATCGAATCGCTTCCCTTCATGGAGGCGATCCGCCAGCTGCATAACGACCTCGATCGCGGCCAGTCGATCTTCGTCCATGTGACGTTGGTGCCCTACATAGCCGCGGCGGGCGAGCTGAAGACCAAGCCCACCCAGCGCAGCGTCCGCGACCTGACCTCGCTCGGTATCCAGCCTGACATTCTTCTGTGTCGCTGCGAACAGCCGCTGCCCGACAGCGAACGCCGCAAGATCGCGCTGTTCTGCAACGTCCGGCCCGAAGCGGTCATCCCCGCGCTCGACGCCAGCAGCATCTATGCCGTGCCCCAGCAATATCATGCCGAAGGGCTCGACCGCGAAGTGCTGCGCGCCTTCGGCATTGCCGACGAATCCGCGCCCTCGCTCGATCGCTGGGCCGACATCATGGACCGCCAGCAGAACCCCGAGGGCGAAGTCACCATCGGCGTCGTCGGCAAATATGTCGGCCTGCCCGACGCCTACAAGTCGCTGCATGAGGCGCTGACCCATGGCGGCTTCGCCAACCGGGTGAAAGTCAACATCAAGTGGCTCGACGCCGAGCTGTTTGAGGAAGAGGGGGCTGACATCGCCGCGCGGCTTGAACCGATGCACGGCATCCTCGTCCCCGGCGGCTTCGGCGTGCGCGGGTCGGAGGGCAAGATCGCCAGCGTCCGCTTCGCGCGCGAACGCGGCGTGCCCTTTTTCGGCATCTGCCTCGGCATGCAGATGGCCTGCATCGAAAGCGCGCGCAACATGGCGGGCATCGCCCACGCCTCCACCACCGAATTCGGCGAGACGTCGGAGCCGGTCGTCGGCCTCATCACCGAATGGATGAGCGCCGAAGGCTTGCAGAAGCGCACCGCCGAAACGGACCTGGGCGGCACGATGCGGCTGGGCGCCTATCCGGCCAAGCTCACCGGCAACAGCGTCGTCGCGGGCATCTACGGCACCAGCGACATCAGCGAACGCCACCGCCACCGCTACGAAGTCAACGCCGGCTATCGCGATCGCCTTGAGCAGGGCGGCCTCATCTTTTCAGGCATGTCGCCCGACGGCGCTCTGCCCGAAATCGTCGAGCGGCCGGACCACCCCTGGTTCGTGGGCGTGCAGTTCCACCCGGAACTCAAATCCAAGCCCTTCGACCCGCACCCGCTCTTCGCCAGCTTCATCGAGGCGGCGGTCAAGCAGAGCCGGCTGGTCTGAACCGATAGCGTTGCCGGCTGGCGGCCATCACCCCGCCGGCGCGTCGAACAGGTGACGATACTGGCGCGGCTGACAGCGCAGATATTGCGGCGGTGCCTTCACCGAAGCGCCCAGATGGGCCGCGGCGTGCCAGGGCCAGCGGGGGTCGTAAAGGATGGCCCGCGCGATTGCGATCAGGTCGGCGTCGCCGGTGCCGACGATCGCTTCCGCCTGCTCATAATCGGTGATGAGGCCGACCGCGACCACCGGCATGTCCACCGCCTGCTTGACCGCGCGGGCGAGCGGCACTTGATAGCTGGGACCGACCGGGATCGCCTGGCGCGGGTCCAGCCCGCCGCTCGACACATGGATGGCGGCGCATCCCCGCGCCTCCAGCGCCTGGGCAAAGGCGATCGTCTGCTCTATGTCCCATCCGCCCGCGACCCAGTCGGTGCCCGACACCCGCATCGTGACCGGCCGGTCCGCCGGGAAGGCGGCGCGCACCGCGTCGAATATCTCCAGCGGCAGCCGCATCCTGTTTTCCAGCGATCCGCCATAATCATCGTCGCGACGGTTGGAGAGGGGCGAGAGGAACTGGTGGAGCAGATAGCCGTGCGCGCCGTGCAGCTGAACCGCGTCCAGCCCCAGATTGGCCGCACGCCGTGCCGCAGCGACGAACGCATCGCGCAGCCGACCGATCGCGGCGGCATCCATCGCCATCGGGGCGTGGGTGCCGGGCGTGAAGGGTAGGGCGGACGGCGCGACCGTCTGCCAGCCATGGGCGTCGTTGGGCGCGATCTGTGCCCCGCCTTTCCACGGCACCTCGGTCGACGCCTTGCGCCCCGCGTGGCCGAGCTGGATCGCGATCGGAATGTCGGAATGACGGCGCACGCCGTCCAGCACCCGCTTCATCGCCGCTTCGGTGCGATCGTCCCAAAGGCCGACATCGGCATAGCTGATCCGTCCTTCCGGCACGACCGCCGTCGCCTCGATCGTCAGCAGTGCCGCCCCCGACAGGGCGAGCTGTCCCAGATGGATGAGGTGCCAGTCGGTCATCTCGCCATCGACGGCCGAATATTGGCACATGGGCGCAATGACGATGCGGTTGGCGAGTTTCAGGGCGCCGACGTCGAACGGCTGGAACAGCGTGGGACCAGGCATGGTCAATCTCCAGGTCAAAGAAAGCGCTCCAGATAGGCAGCGCCACCACTGGCGAAAAGGGTCAGCCCGCCGCCGGCGTCAGCTTCAGCAGCCGCCCCTGCGATCCGCCGCCATCCTCCAGGAGCCACAGCGCGCCGTCCGGTCCCTGCTCCACCTCGCGGATGCGCGCGCCCATGTCCCACTGGTCGGCCTTGCTCGCATTCTCGCCGTCCAGCTTCACGCGGACAAGCGCCTTGCTCGACAGGCCGCCAATGAACAGCGAGTCTTTCCATTGCGGGAACATGTCGCCCGAATAATAAAGCAGCCCGCCCGGCGAGATCACCGGGTTCCACCAGACTTTGGGCGCTTCGAAGCCATCGCCCGGCTTGTGATCGGGAATGTCGCGCCCGTCATAATGGTCGCCGTTCGACGCCAGCGGATAGCCATAGTTGAGGCCGGGCTTGACGAGGTTCACCTCGTCGCCGCCCTTCGGCCCCATCTCCTGCTCCCACAGTCGCCCGTCCTTGTCGAAGGCGATGCCCAGCAGGTTGCGATGGCCGTAGGACCAGACCGCCGGATGGAATCCCTTCGCCGCCAGCGGATTCTCCGCCGCCGGCGTGCCGTCCAGGTTCAGGCGCAGCACCTTGCCCAGCGTCGCCTTGGGGTCTTGCGCCGGATCGAATTGCTGCCGCTCGCCATTGGTGAAGAAGAGATATTTGCCGTCGGGCGAGAAGGCGATGCGGCCCGAATAATGGCCGTTCCCCTCGACATAGGGGGTGGCGCGGAAGATCACCTGCACCCCGTCCAGTTTGGTCGTGCCGTCGCTCGCCTGGTTGAAGGTGCCCTTCGCCAGCGCCACGCCCTTGCCGCCGTCGCGTGCCTCGGAGAAGCTGAAATAGACCGCCTTGTCCTTCGCAAAAGTGGGAGAGGGGACCACGTCCATCAGGCCGCCTTGTCCCGCGCTGTCGACGGCCGGGATGCCCGCGACCGGAATCTTCGTGCCGTTCTTCGGATCGAACAGGATCATCTCGCCCGCCTTCTCCGTCACGAGCGCGCGCCCGTCCGGCAGGAAGGTCATGGCCCAGGGCGAATCGAAATCGGCGATGATCGACGTCTTGAACGGCTTGTCCGCGCCCATGGCGGCATTCTGCCCGGTGGCGTTCTGCGCCGAACAGGCGATGAGGATGAGGGGGAGGGTGGTCGCCAGTGAACGCCGCATGACTTGTGTCTCCGTTCGCCCTGAGCCTGTCGAAGGGCTGCGCTTTTCTTCAGGAAGAAATGGGCTTCGACAAGGCTCAGCCCGAACGGAAATGAGCAGGGATTAAAATTGTTGCAGAAAATCGACGCCCTGCCTATATCGGCAATGCTTCCTTACATCGTTACACATGTCGGGGTCGCGGGCGGATCGCTCGCGGCGCGGGAAGCCACGCATTTTTGAGCATCTGGAGACCGCATGGCGGACATCGCCGAACTGACCGCATTGATCGAGCCCGAGGTGAAGGCCCTTGGCTTCGACCTCGTGCGCGTGAAGCTGTTCGGATCGGGCGACGATCATACGCTTCAGATCATGGCCGAAGACCCAAGGACGAAGCAGCTCGTCATCGAGGATTGCGCCGCCATCTCGCGCCGCCTGTCGGATGTGCTGGACGAGGCCGATCCGATCGAGGAAGCTTATCGCCTCGAAGTCAGTTCGCCCGGCATCGATCGCCCGCTGACCCGCCTGCACGACTTCCAGGAATGGGCCGGGCATGAGGCAAAGGTCGCCGCGACCGAACTGGTCGAGGGGCGCAAGAGCTTTCGCGGGCTGCTGAACGGCGTGGAGGGGGAGGATATCCTGTTCGCCGACGCCAAGGCGGGCGATGTCCGCATCCCCTTTGCGCTGGTCCATGACGCGAAGCTGCTGCTGACCGACAAGCTGATTTCTGCTACGATGCCGCTCTCTTCCGATGGGGCGGATGAATTTGAAACCGAGGAATAAGGGTTCATAAGTCATGGCCAACGCCATTTCCGCAAACAAGGCCGAGCTGATCGCCATCGCCAATTCGGTGGCGAGCGAGAAGATGATCGACAAGGCCATCGTCATCGAGGCGATGGAAGACGCGATCCAGCGCGCGGCGCGCGCCCGCTACGGCGCGGAAAACGATATTCGCGCCAAGCTCGATCCCGACAGCGGCGACCTGCGTCTGTGGCGCGTCGTGGAAGTGGTCGACACGGTGGAGGATTATTTCAAGCAGGTGGACTTGAAGCAGGCCGCGAAGCTGAAGAAGGACGCCGTGGTCGGCGACTTCATCGTCGATCCGCTGCCTCCCATCGACCTTGGCCGCATCGACGCCCAGTCCGCCAAGCAGGTGATCTTCCAGAAGGTCCGCGATGCCGAGCGCGAACGCCAATATGAGGAATATAAGGACCGCGTGGGCGAGATCATCACCGGCGTCGTCAAGTCGGTCGAGTTCGGCCATGTCGTCGTCAACCTCGGTCGCGCCGAGGGCGTCATCCGCCGCGACCAGCAGATCCCGCGCGAAGTCGTCCGCGTCGGCGACCGCATTCGTTCGGTGGTGCTCAACGTCCGTCGCGAAAATCGCGGGCCGCAGATTTTCCTCAGCCGTGCGCACCCCGAATTCATGAAGAAGCTGTTCGCGCAGGAAGTCCCCGAAATCTACGATGGCGTCATCACCATCATGGCCGCCGCCCGCGATCCGGGCAGCCGCGCGAAGATCGGCGTCATCAGCCGCGACAGCAGTATCGACCCCGTCGGCGCCTGCGTCGGCATGAAGGGCAGCCGCGTCCAGGCGGTCGTGCAGGAAATGCAGGGCGAAAAGATCGACATCATTCCCTGGTCCGAAGACACCGCGACCTTCGTCGTCAACGCGCTCCAGCCCGCGCAGGTCGCCCGCGTCGTCATCGACGAGGAAGAGGAGCGCATCGAAGTCGTCGTTCCCGATGATCAGCTGTCGCTCGCCATCGGCCGCCGCGGCCAGAATGTCCGCCTCGCCAGCCAGCTGACCGGCAAGGCGATCGACATCATGACCGAGGCCGACGCCAGCGAGAAGCGCCAGAAGGAATTCATCCAGCGCTCCGAAATGTTCCAGAACGAACTGGACGTGGACGAGACTCTCTCTCAGCTGCTGGTGGCCGAAGGCTTCGGCGAGCTGGAAGAGGTCGCCTATGTCGAGGTGGACGAACTGGCGAGCATCGAAGGCTTTGACGACGAACTCGCCGCCGAGCTTCAGAGCCGCGCGCAGGAAGCGCTCGACCGCCGCGAAGCCGCCGCCCGCGAAGAGCGCCGGGCATTGGGCGTCGAAGACGCGCTGGCCGACATGCCGCATCTCACCGAAGCCATGCTGGTGACGCTGGGCAAGGCGGGGATCAAGACGCTGGACGACCTCGCCGATCTCGCCACCGACGAACTGGTGCAGAAGAAGCGCGTCGATCAGCGTCGCCGCAAGAATGACAGCGGCAATGAGGACAAGGGCGGCATCCTGGCCACCTACGGCCTCAGCGACGAGCAGGGCAATGAGATCATCATGGCCGCCCGCGCCCACTGGTTCGACGAAGAGGAAGCGTAAGCAGCCCATGCCCTTCGTGGACATCCGCCTGGCCGACAGCACCCCCCGCGAGCAGAAAGCCGCGGTGGTCGCTGCGTGGCGTCTGCTTTCGTCCCCCGGACGGAAGCCGGCGGCTGCCGCCCGGATCGCGATTTCCCAAATCTTCGCCGAAAATCGCGCGGCTGGCGGGCCATTGCTCGCCGACCGCGCCGCGACGCCTCAGCCAAGGGAGGACGCCCATGCTGCGGACACTCCCCGATGAGAGGCTGACCCTCCCCACAGCATTATCTCCGTTCGGTTCGAGCAGCATCGAGCTTGGCGAGATGCGTCCGTCGAGAACCGACCTGTCGGTTCTCGACGGGCTCGAACCGGCTCGACCCGAACGGTCTTGTGGTGGCGGAGGCCGCGCATGACCGAACGCAAATGCATCCTGACCGGCGACCGGGCCGATCCCGACACGCTGATCCGCCTCGCCGTCGGTCCGGAGGGGCAGGTGCTGCCCGACATCCGCGCCAAGGCGCCAGGACGCGGCGCATGGATCGGCGTCAGCCGCGCCGAACTTGAAGCCGCGCTGGCGAAGGGCAAGCTGCGCGGCGCGCTCGCCCGCGCGTTCAAGGGCGGCGACCTCGCCATCCCGGATGATCTGCCGGCGCTGATCGAGGATGGCCTGCGCCGCGCGCTGCTCGACCGGCTGGGGCTGGAGGCGCGCGCGTCGATGCTGCTCACCGGTTCGGAAAAGATCGACGTCGCCTGCCGCAAGGGGCAGGTGCAGTTGTTGCTCCATGCCGCCGACGCGGCCGCCGACGGCAATCGCAAGCTCGACCAGGCGCTGCGCGTCGGGCAGGAAGCGGAAGGCACGGATTTGGCGGGCATCACCTTGCCTGTGGACCGCGACGCCCTATCTATGGCAATGGGGCGGGATAATGTCGTCCATATCGCGGTGACCGACTCGCGTGCAGCGTCGCGTCTGCGCGCGGCCATAGGCCGCTTGGAAAGCTATCTGGGTTGCGCTACGCAAGCGCCCGCGCAAGGGGAGCAAGGCTCCACCGATGCGCCGGGCGTTTCCGGCTAGGCATTGAAAATAGGGCGCCGGCGGGCCTTTCCGGCCGGAGCGGAAGTGAAGGGTTAAGTTCGATCGTATGAGTGACAGCAAGGAAGACAAGCCGGTTCTGGGTCGCAAGCCGCTGGGCATCAAGCGGACCGTGGAATCCGGTCAGGTGCAGCAGCAGTTCAGCCATGGCCGCAAGAATACGGTCGTGGTTGAGGTGAAGCGGCGCCGCGTCCTGGGCAAGCCCGGCGAGACGACCGGTGGCGCGCCTGCGGCTGCGCCCCAGGCCGATCCCGTTCCCGCGCCGCGCCCCGCCGCGCCCGCGCCCGCGCCGCAGCAGACTCGCGCGCCGCAGCCCGCTGCCCCGCGCCAGGCGCCACCGCAGAGCCTGATGTCGCGTCAGGAATTGCAGGCCAAGCTGCTGCGTGAGGCCGAGGAAGCCCGCATGACGGCGCTGGAAGAAGCGCGCCGCCGTGAGGATGCCGCGCGTCTCGCCGCCAGCGAGGAAGAAAAGCGCCGCGCCGAGGAAAACCGTCTCGCCGCCGAAGCCGGCAGCGCGCCGGCCGCCGAGCCGCAGGCCGAGCCCGAAGCGCCTGCTCCGGTCGAGCAAGCGCCTGCCGCTGAAGCCGCGCCCCAGCCGCGCGAGGACGCGACGCCCGCGCCCGCCGCTTCCACCGTGCCGCCGCCGCGTCGCTTCACGCCGGTCGCGCCGGTCAAGCGCCCCGAGCCGGCCAAGCCCGATCGCGCCAAGAAGGGCGAGGATAATCGCCGCCAGTCCGGCAAGCTGACCGTAACCCGCGCGCTCGCCGATGACGACAGCGCCCGCGCGCGCAGCCTCGCGGCATTGAAGCGCGCCCGCGAAAAGGAAAAGCGCGCCCATTATTCGGGCGGCGCGCAGCAGCGTGAAAAGCAGTCGCGCGATGTCGTAGTGCCCGAAAGCATCACCGTGCAGGAACTCGCCAACCGCATGGCCGAAAAGGGCGCGGACCTGGTGAAAGCGCTGTTCAAGATGGGCACCGCCGTCACGTTGAACCAGCCGATCGATCAGGATACGGCGGAACTACTGGTCGAGGAATTCGGCCACCGCATCCAGCGCGTGTCCGACGCCGACGTCGAAATCGGCATGGAAGGCGAGGCCGATGCGCCCGAAACGCTCCAGCCGCGTCCGCCCGTGGTCACGATCATGGGCCATGTCGATCATGGCAAGACCTCTCTGCTCGACGCACTGCGCGGCACCAGCGTCGTGTCGGGCGAAAGCGGCGGCATCACCCAGCATATCGGCGCCTATCAGGTGAAGACCAAGGGCGGCGACACCATCACCTTCCTCGACACGCCGGGCCACGAGGCTTTCTCGGAGATGCGCGCGCGTGGCGCGAACGTCACCGACATCGTCATCCTGGTGGTGGCGGCCGACGACGGGCTGATGCCGCAGACGATCGAGGCGATCAACCATACCAAGGCGGCCGGCGTGCCGATGATCGTGGCGATCAACAAGGTCGACAAGCCCGAGGCCAACCCGCAGAAGGTGCGCGAACGCCTGCTGAGCGAGGAGATCGTGGTCGAGGATATGGGCGGCGACGTGCAGGATGTGGAAGTCTCTGCGCTCAAGAAGACCGGCCTCGACGAACTGCTCGAAAAGATCCTGCTTCAGGCCGAACTGCTCGAACTGACCGCCAACCCCGATCGCGCCGCCGAAGGCAATGTGGTCGAGGCGCAGCTCGACAAGGGCCGGGGCGCGGTCGCGACGGTTCTCGTGCGCAAGGGCACGCTGAAGATCGGCGACACCTTCGTCATTGGCTCTGAAAGCGGCAAGGTCCGCGCGATGATCAACGACAAGGGCCAGCAGGTGAAGGTCGCCGGTCCTTCGACCCCAGTCGAGGTGCTGGGCCTGTCGGGCGTTCCGATGGCGGGCGACCAGCTCACCGTCGTGGAGAATGAGGCGCGCGCCCGCGAAGTCGCGGCCTATCGTCAGGAACAGGCGACCAAGAAGCGCACCACCAATGCGCCGACGAGCTTTGAACATATGTTCTCTGCGCTCAACACCACCGTCATCGAATACCCGGTGGTGGTGAAGGGCGACGTGCAGGGTTCTGTCGAAGCGATCGTGTCGTCGCTGAACCGCATCTCGACCGACGAGATCAAGGTCCGTATCCTGCATTCGGGCGTCGGCGCGATTACCGAAAGCGACGTTACGCTGGCCGCCGCCAGCCGCGCACCGCTGATCGGCTTCAACGTCCGGCCCAATGCGAAGGCGCGCCAGTTGGCGGAGCGCGAGAAAATCTCGCTGCGCTATTATGACGTGATCTACGACCTGCTGGAGGAAGTCCGCGGCGAAATGGCGGGCCAGCTCGCGCCCGAGCGCATCGAAACGGTCGTCGGCCGCGCCGAGGTGCTTCAGGTGTTCCCGGCGGGCAAGAAGGACAAGGCGGCAGGGCTGCTCGTTATGGAAGGCATCATCCGCAAGGGGCTGGCCGCGCGCCTTACCCGCGACGATGTCATCGTGTCGCGCACCAACATCGCCTCGCTCCGCCGCTTCAAGGACGACGTGTCCGAAGTCCGGGCCGGCATGGAATGCGGCGCGGTGCTCCAGGATACGAACGACATCAAGGTCGGCGACACGCTCGAACTGTTCGAGGTCGAGGAACGCCAGCGCACGCTGTGACCGAGGAAACTGTCAGGAGCCAGCCGACGGTGGATCCAGCGGATTGGATCCCCGAGTCGGCTGCGCTCTTGACCTCCTTGGGTGTGTCCCATTCTGGACGCTTCTGATTTTCGTTGTTCTGACGGTGGGGATGCAAGTCGGAAATCTATACGATGGTTAAGCATTTAGAACCCGAAGGCCCCTCCGTCCGCCTGCTCCGCGTGGGCGAGCAGGTGCGCCATGTCCTGTCCGACATCCTCCAGCGCGGCGACGTGCATGACGATGTGCTCGCCAGCCATGTCGTCAGCGTCACCGAAGTCCGCATGTCGCCCGACCTGCGTCATGCGACCGTGTTCGTGAAATCGCTGCTGGGACAGGATGAGGAAGCGGTGCTCAAGGCGCTGCGCACCAACACCGCCTATCTCCAGCGCGAAGTCGCGCACCGCATCCGCCTCAAATATGCGGCAAAGCTCAAATTCCTTGCTGACGAGAGCTTCGACGAAGGCAGCCATATCGACAAGCTGCTGCGCGATCCCAAGGTAGCGCGAGACCTGGAGCAGGACGGCGAATAACCTTCGACGCCTGCCCGGCGGCGCGCTAACAGCTTTCCGAACTATAACCGGATCGGGGCAGCGCATGAACAATATGGCATGGATCGCGGCGGGCTTGATGCTTCTGTCTGTGCCCGCCCTCGCCAAAGACTCCGGGCCGCTGTCCGCCGTCATCGCCGATCCCGCGCCAGACGCCGCCTATCCCGCCGGGATGAGCGCCTTCGTCATCCCGGCGGAAAATGGCGCGATGAACGCGGTCATGTACACTGCCGCCGGGTCCGGGACGCACCCGACGCTTCTGCTGCTCCACGGCTTCCCCGGCAACGAGCAGAATCTCGACCTCGCCCAGGCCGCCCGCCGCGCCGGGTGGAACGTGCTGACCCTCCATTATCGCGGCAGTTGGGGCAGCCCCGGCGCCTTCTCCTTCGGCAATGCGTCGGAGGACGCCTTCACCGCGCTCCAGTATCTGCAACAGCCCGCCACCGTCGCGAAATTCCGCATCGACACCAGCGCGATCGTCGCGGCCGGGCACAGCATGGGCGGCTTCATGGCGGCGGACGCGGCGGCGGCCGAACCGCGCGTCGCCGGCCTGTTTCTGATCGACCCCTGGGATCCGTCCCAGACCGCCGCCTCGCTCGCGACGCCCGACGGCGACGCGGGCTGGAAGGCCGAAGTCGCCGGCGACCTGCCGCCGCTCGCCGGCGCGACCTATGAAAGCCTGACCGCGGAGATCAAAAGCGAGACGGCCAAGTTCGACCTCGGCCGCCGCCTCGCCGCCTATGCCCGTCGCCCGCTCACCATTATCGGGGCGGAGCGCGGCATCGGCGCGCAGGCGCGCAAGGTCGCGGCCGATGCGCAGGGCGCGAACCCCGATGCGCGGCTGATGGTCTGGCCGACCGACCATAGTTTTTCGGACAAGCGGATCGCGCTGGCCGACGCGCTGCTGCGCTTCCTCGCGGGCGTCGCGCCGACCATGCGCTGACCCGATGGCGAAGCTCTATTTCTACTACAGCTCCATGAATGCGGGCAAATCGACCACCCTGCTGCAATCGAGCTTCAACTATCAGGAACGCGGCATGGCGACGATGCTGTGGACCGCCGCCATCGACGATCGCTACGGCGCGGCGCGCATCGCCTCCCGCATCGGGCTGGAACAGCCCGCGCACCTGTTCGATCCGAAGGTCGATCTGTTCGCCGTGATCGGCGATCAGCACGCCGCGACTCCTCTGTCCTGCGTGCTGGTGGACGAGGCGCAGTTCCTGTCCCGAACACAGGTCTGGCAATTGGCGGCGGTGTGCGACCGCCTCGACGTGCCCGTCCTCTGCTACGGCCTGCGTACCGATTTCCAGGGCGCGCTGTTCGAAGGCAGCGCCCATCTGCTCGGCCTCGCCGACACGCTGAGCGAGATCAAGACGATCTGCGACTGCGGGCGCAAGGCGACGATGAACCTGCGCGTCGACGCCGATGGCCGCCCCGTCCACCAGGGCGCACAGACCCAGATCGGCGGCAATGACGATTATGTCGCGCTGTGCCGCCGCCACTTCGTCGAGCGGATGGCGCGCTGACGCCTCAGTCCAGCGTTGCGATCCAGCCCGGCAGATCGGCCAGCCGCTCCAGTTGCACGAAGCGCGCATGATCGGAGGGCGTGCGGGCGCGCTCATGCGCCCAGCCGCCCTCCTGCGGGATGAACGCGGCCCAGGCGCCCGCCTCCAGCGCCGGCAATATGTCCGACCGCATCGAATCGCCCGCCATCACCGCCGCTTCGGCGGGCACATCATGCCGCGTGAACAGGGTGCGAAACGTGTCCGCCGTCTTGTCGCTGACGATCTCGATCCCCGAAAACAGGTCGCCCAGGCCCGACGCCGCCAGCTTGCTTTCCTGATGCAGCAGGTCGCCCTTCGTCACCAACACGAGGGGGGCGATGTTGGCGAGCGCCCGCAGCGTCTCCTCCACCCGGTCGAACAATTGCACCGGATGCGCCAGCAGCGCGCGCCCCGCCGCCAATATCTGCTCGATCATCGTCGCCGACAGCGCGTCGCCCGCCAGTTCCACCGCCGTTTCGATCATCGAGAGGGTGAAGCCCTTCGCGCCATAGCCATAGAGCGGCAGGTTGCGCGTTTCGCACATGATCAGCCGCTCGCGCGTCACATCGGCATCGGCGAACGGACGCAGCATGTCGAGCAGCGCGTCCTCGGTCGCGTTGAAATGGCGCATATTGTGCCAGAGCGTGTCGTCGGCATCGAGGCAGATGAGCTGGATCGTCACGCCGCGTCCGTTAGCGCATAAAAGGCTGACAGAACAGGGCAGGGGGGATACGGACCGCCGCCATGCACGGCTGGATCATCCTCGACAAACCCCATGGCCTCGGCTCGACCCAAGCGGTCAGCGCGGTCAAGCGCGCGCTTCGCATACAGCGGGAGGTGACGGGGGGCGCGGGCAAATGGAAGGTCGGCCACGGCGGCACGCTCGATCCGTTGGCGACCGGCGTGCTGCCGATCGCGGTGGGCGAAGCGACCAAGCTCGCCGGCCGGATGCTGGACAGCGACAAGATATACGAATTCACTGTCCAGTTCGGGGTCCAGACCGACACGCTCGACCTGGAAGGGAAGGCCATCGCGACCAGCGACCATCGCCCGACGCGCGCCGAAGTGGAGGCTATCCTCCCTCGCTTCACCGGCGCGATCGAACAGGCTCCCCCTGCCTACAGCGCCATCCTGATCGACGGCCAGCGCGCTTACGACCTTGCCCGCAAGGGGGAGGCTGTGGAGATGAAGGCGAGGGCGGTGACGATCCACTCTCTCACCCCCGTTCGGTTCGAGCCTGTCGAGAACCCGGTGCAAGGCTTCTCGACAGGCTCGAACCGAACGGAGGGGGGCGCATGTTCGTCTATCACCCTCACCGCCCACGTCTCGAAGGGCACCTATATCCGCTCCCTCGCGCGCGACATCGCGCTGGCGCTCGGCACCGTCGGCCATGTCACCATGCTTCGGCGCGTCAAGGCCGGGCCGTTCACGCTCGAATCGGCGATTTCGCTGGACAAACTGGACGAAGCTGCTATGGGCGGCGACCTCGGCGGCGTGATGCTGCCGTTGACGGCGGGGCTGGACGACATCCCGGCCCTTCCCGTCACTCCCGATGAAGCATTGGCTCTCCGTCAGGGGAGGGTGCTCATGGGGAAACCGCACACCGGTCTCCTGCTGGCGATGTTGGGCGAAACGCCCGTCGCGCTGGTGGAGTCCAGTGGCCCGGAGATCCGGGTGGTGCGCGGCTTCAATCTCTAGATATGAAAGGAAGCCCGATGTCGATCACTGCCGAGCGCAAGGAAGCGCTGATCAAGGAACATGCCCGCGCCGAAGGCGATACGGGTTCGCCCGAAGTCCAGGTCGCGATCCTGTCGGAGCGCATCTCGAACCTGACCGAGCATTTCAAGGGTCACCACAAGGATAACCACAGCCGTCGCGGCCTGCTGATGCTGGTCAACAAGCGCCGGTCGCTGCTGGACTATCTCAAGCGCAAGGATGAGGGCCGCTACACCGACCTCATCGCCAAGCTGGGCCTGCGTAAGTGACCTGATCGTTCGGCCCGCTTCGGCGGGCCGTTTACGTTTCAGGTCATCCCGGCGAAGGCCGGGATCGAGGGGACTGGGCGCAGCCTTCGTAACCCTGGGCTCCGGCTTTCGCCGGAGCACGATAACAGATATAGGGCGTTCGGGTTGAACGCCTTCTCCCCATGGGGAGCAAGACAAAGGGAAGGTCACGCAATCCGGCGTGATCCTCGCAATCGGGGCCACACGACGCCCCAAAGCCGCAGCGGGCCGGTTAGCCCGCAGATGAGGCCCCGCCGGGCAATAGGGCCGTGGCGGGCGAAGGAAAAAGCATGTTTGATGTAAAGAAAGTTTCGATCGAGCTGGCAGGCAAAACCCTGACTCTCGAAACCGGTCGCATTGCGCGTCAGGCCGACGCCGCCGTGCTGGCGACCTATGGCGAAACGGTGGTGCTCTGCGCCGTGACCGCCGCCAAGTCGGTGAAGGAAGGGCAGGACTTCTTCCCGCTGACCGTTCACTATCAGGAAAAATATTCGGCAGCCGGCCGCATCCCCGGCGGCTTCTTCAAGCGCGAACGCGGCGCGACGGAAAAGGAAACGCTGGTTTCCCGCCTGATCGACCGTCCGATCCGCCCGCTCTTCCCCGAGGGCTTCTACAACGAGATCAACGTCATCGCCCAGGTGCTGAGCTTCGATGGCGAAAGCGAGCCGGACATCGTGGCGATGATCGCCGCCTCGGCCGCGCTGACGCTGTCGGGCGTGCCCTTCATGGGGCCGATCGGCGCTGCCCGCGTCGGCTACAAGGACGGCGAATATCAGCTGAACCCGTCCCTTGAGGAAGTGAAGACCGGCGAACTCGACCTCGTCGTCGCCGCCACCGGCAACGCCGTCATGATGGTCGAATCCGAAGCCAAGGAACTGTCGGAAGACGTGATGCTAGGCGCCGTCCTTTTCGCGCACGAAGCGAGCAAGAAGATCGCCAACGCGATCATCGACCTCGCTGAAAAGGCCGCGAAGGATCCGTGGGACATCGCCAAGGGCGACGACCTCGGCGACCTCAAGAAGAAGCTCACCAAGCTGATCGGCAAGGACATCGCGGCCGCCTACAAGCTGACCGACAAGTCCGCCCGCTCGAACGCGCTCAACGAAGCCCGCGCGAAGGCGAAGGAAAGCTTCGCCAAGGACGGCCTCGACGCCCAGACCGTGATGGCCGGCATTAAGCTCACCAAGAAGCTGGAAGCCGAAATCGTCCGCACCGCCATCCTCAAGGACGGCAAGCGCATCGACGGCCGCACCACCACCCAGATTCGCCCGATCGAGGCGATGGTCGGCTTCCTGCCGCGCACCCATGGTTCGGCGCTGTTCACCCGCGGCGAAACCCAGGCGATCTGCACCACCACCTTGGGCACCAAGGACGCGGAGCAGATGATCGACGGCCTCACTGGCCTGCACTATGAAAACTTCATGCTGCACTACAACTTCCCGCCCTATTCGGTCGGCGAAGTCGGCCGCTTCGGTGCGCCGGGCCGTCGTGAAGTGGGTCATGGCAAGCTCGCCTGGCGCGCGCTGCACCCCGTGCTGCCCAGCAAGGACGAGTTCCCCTACACGATACGCGTCCTGTCCGACATCACCGAATCCAACGGCTCGTCCTCGATGGCGACCGTCTGCGGTGGCTCGCTCTCGATGATGGACGCAGGCGTGCCGCTGAAGCGTCCGGTGTCCGGCATCGCCATGGGTCTGATCCTGGAAGGCAAGGATTTCGCGGTCATCAGCGACATTCTGGGCGACGAGGATCACCTGGGCGACATGGACTTCAAGGTGGCGGGCACGGAAGCGGGCATCACCACCATGCAGATGGACATCAAGGTCGCCGGCATCACGCAGGAAATCTTCGAGGTCGCGCTGCGTCAGGCGAAGGAAGGCCGCGCCCATATCCTGGGTGAAATGAGCAAGGCGCTGTCCTCGACCCGCACCGAACTGTCGGCCCACGCCCCGCGCATCGAAACGATCCAGATCGAGAAGTCCAAGATCCGCGACGTCATCGGCACCGGCGGCAAGGTCATCCGCGAGATCGTCGCGGAAACCGGCGCGAAGGTCGACATCGACGATGAGGGGATCATCAAGATCAGCTCGTCCGACATCGCCCAGATCGAAGCCGCCAAGAAGTGGATTCTCGGCATCGTCGAGGAAGCGGAAGTCGGCAAGATCTACACCGGCAAGGTCGTCAACATCGTCGACTTCGGTGCGTTCGTGAACTTCATGGGCGGCAAGGACGGTCTCGTCCACGTCTCCGAAATGAAGAATGAGCGCGTCGAAAAGCCGACCGACGTCGTGTCGGAAGGTCAGGAAGTGAAGGTCAAGGTTCTCGAGATCGACCCGCGCGGCAAGGTGCGCCTGTCCATGCGCGTCGTCGATCAGGAAACCGGCGAGGAACTGGAGGACACCCGTCCCGCTCGCGAACCGCGTGAACCGCGCGGTGATCGCGGCGAAGGTCGCGGTGACCGCGGCCGTGGCACGCGCCGTGACGGCGGCGACCGTGGCGGACGCGGTGGCGACCGGGGCGGGGATCGCGGCCCGCGTCGTGATCGCGGCCCGCGCAGCGAGGGCGGAAAGGGCGATGATGACGGCTCGAACGCCGGCCTGCCCGACTTCCTGACCCAGGACTGATCCGCTTTTCCGTCCTAACCGAAGCTAGCAAAGGGGCGCATGGATGATCCATGCGCCCTTTTTCGTTCTTGACAATGCAATTCACTAATCTCGATCAATGCGATTGCGAAACTATCTGGTACGGTGTCAGAACCTGGGTCGGGGAAAGCCATGCAGCGGAAGAATGAGCGTTTTGTCGAGCGCCTGCCGCTCGTGCCCGGCCGCCCCGTCTATGCCTATATCGTCACCCTGATTTTCTGCGCCGCCGCTTTCGCCCTGCGAGAGGCGGCAGCGCCGCTGCTGCCTAGCGGCTATCCCTTTGTCACCTTCTTTCCCGCCGTCATCCTGTCATCCTTCGTCTTCGGCGTGCGCCCCGGCATTTTCGCGGCAGTGCTCTGCGGCTTCGTCTCCTGGTATTTCTTCATCCCGCCGTCCGGACAGCTGGCGCTGAACCCGGCAGTCGCGGTCGCGATGCTCTTCTATATCGGCGTCGTCACGACCGACATCGTGCTGATCCATTTCATGCAGCGCGCCAACTTCAACCTTGCCGTGGAGCGTGAGCGCAACCGCGCGCTTGCCGAAAACCGCGAGCTGCTCTTCCATGAGCTTCAGCATCGTGTGTCGAACAATCTTCAGGTCGTCGCCGCCATGCTCGCGCTCCAGCGCCGCCATGTCGATCATGAGGTCGCCCGCCGCGCGCTGGACGATGCTTCCTCGCGGCTCGCGCTGGTCGGCCGCATCAGCCGCGCGCTCTACGACGGCAGCGGGGCAGGGCAGGACATCGCGACCTTCCTCACGACCCTGACCACCGATATCATGGAAGCGAGCGGGCGGCAGGATGTATCGGTCAATGTCGCCGCGCCCGAAGGCTTGCGGCTCGACCCCAATATCACCGTGCCGCTGGCGCTGGTGGTCGCCGAATCCGTCAGCAATGCGATCGAACATGGGCTGCCCGATTGCGCCGGCCGTATCCATGTCAGCCTCAATGTCGACGAAGACGGCCGGCTCTCGCTCCAGATCGCCGACGACGGCAGGGGGATCGCGCCCGATTTCCAGATCGGCAACGCAAAATCGCTCGGCCTGCGCATCGCCAATGCGCTGGCGGCGCAGCTCGGCGGCAGTTTCGCGCTGGTGCCCGGACCGCGAAGGGGCGCCATCGCCCGGCTCGACCTGCCGCCCGGCGGCGCCACCTGACGCATCCCTATTCTGGCGCTTGGCGGCGGCCCGTCGCTCGGCTATGACCCGGCCCATGCTGACGAAAACCATGACGCGCCTGGGCGTCGCCGCCGCTCCAGTTCTGCTCGCCGCCCTGCTGTCGGGCTGCGCCACGTCGAAGAACAAGGCGGACACCCAATATGTCGCCCGCGACGTGTCCACCCTCTACAACAGCGGCAAGGACCGGCTGGATCGCGGGCAGTACAAGCTCGCCGCCGCCTTGTTCGACGAGGTGGAGCGCCAGCATCCCTATTCGCCCTGGGCGCGCCGCGCGCAGCTCATGTCGGCGTTCAGCTATTACATGAACCAGGATTACGCCGAATCCATCTCGGCCTCGCAGCGCTTCCTGGCGATCCACACCGGCAACAAGGACGCGCCCTACGCTTATTATCTGATCGCGCTCTGCTATTATGAGCAGATTGCCGACGTCACCCGCGACCAGAAGATTACGCAGCAGGCATTGGATGCGCTCGGCGAACTGATCCGCCGTTATCCCGACACCCGCTACGCCGCCGACGCGCGGCTCAAGGTCGATCTCGTCAACGATCACCTCGCCGGCAAGGAGATGGAGGTCGGCCGTTTCTACCAGCGTCGCGGCCAATGGCTTGCCGCCACGCTGCGTTTCCGCGCCGTGGTGGACAAATATCAGACCACCACGCACACGCCCGAAGCGCTGGAGCGGCTCGTCGAATCCTATCTCTCGCTCGGCATCCCCGACGAAGCGCAAAAGGCCGCCGCCGTGCTGGGCCGCAACTATCCCGGCTCCGAATGGTATGAGCGCAGCTACAAGCTGATGGAGCGCCATGGCGGGAAGGCGTGACGTCATCATGACGGCGTCACCCCGGCGAAGGCCGGGGTCTCAGGCGGCTTGGTCCGGCTGCGGGGCGCGCGATCCCAGCCATCGCTGGGATGATGTTTGCGGAACATCGTCGTGCTGACCAGTCTCGCCATCCGCAATGTCGTGCTGATCGAGGCACTGGACCTGGAGTTCGGCGCGGGCCTCTCCGTCCTCACCGGAGAAACCGGCGCGGGCAAGTCGATCCTCCTCGATTCGCTCGGCCTGGCGCTCGGCGCACGGGCGGATAGCGGCCTCGTGCGGGCAGGGGAGGCTCAGGCGAGCGTCACCGCCGCGTTCGATGCCCCGGCGCCCGACAGCCGCGCCGCCGCGCTGCTGACTGACAATGGCATCGACATGGAGCCGGGCGAGCCTTTGCTCATCCGCCGCACGTTGAAAGCCGATGGCGGCAGCCGCGCGTTCGTCAATGACCAGCCCTGTTCGGCCGCGCTGCTGCGCGATCTGGGCGGCACGCTGGTGGAAATTCACGGCCAGCATGATGATCGCGGCCTTTTGAACGCGCGCGGCCACCGCGCTCTGCTCGACGCCTATGGCCGATGCGACGCAAGCGCGGTCGCGACTGCCCACACGGCCTGGCGCGCTGCCGTCGCCGCTCTCAACGAAGCGCGCGCGACCGTCGAAACCGCCGCGCGCGACCGCGATTATTTCACGCACGCCGTCGCGGAACTCGCCAAATTCGCCCCCGAACCCGGCGAGGAGGAAACGCTCGCCACCGAGCGCGCGACGATGCAGAAGGGCGCGCGCCTGACCGACGATCTCGCCGCTGTCGGCGATTGCCTCACCGGCTCCGATGGCGGCCTCGCCCAGTTGCGGCAGGCCGCCCGCCGGCTCGACCGCATCGCTGGCGAAGAGCCGTTGCTCACCGCCGTCCTCGAAGCGCTCGACCGCGCTGTCGCGGAAGCGGGCGAAGCCGAGGATCGCCTCGCCGAAGCCGCCGAAGCCCTGTCCTTCGACCCCGCCCGGCTCGACGCCATTGAGACCCGCCTGTTCGACCTGCGCGGCCTCGCCCGCAAGCATCAGGTCGCGCCCGACGATCTCGCCGCCTTGCTTGACGAAATGGCGGCCAAGCTCGCCGCGATCGAGGGAGGGGAGGAGCATATCGCCGCGCTCGAAGCCGATGTCGCGGGCAAGGCAACCGCCTATCGCGCCGCCGCGCAGGCGCTCTCCGCCGAACGCCTGCTCGCCGCCGGTCGCCTCGACGCCGCCGTCGCCGGCGAACTCGCACCCCTGAAGCTCGACGCCGCCCGCTTCCGTACGGTCGTCGCGCAGCTGGACGAAGGGCAATGGAGCCCGCAGGGCATGGACCGGGTGGAGTTCGAAATCTCGACCAACCCCGGCGCACCCTTCGCCCCGCTGGCGAAGATCGCGTCGGGCGGCGAACTCTCGCGCTTCATCCTCGCGCTCAAGGTGGCGCTGGCGGAGCGGGGCGGGGCCGACACGCTGATCTTCGACGAGATCGACCGGGGCGTGGGCGGCGCTGTCGCCGACGCGATCGGCGAACGCCTCTCGCGCCTCGCGCAAAGCAACCAGATCCTGGTCGTCACCCACAGCCCCCAGGTGGCTGCGCGCGGCGCGGGCCATCTCCTGATCGCGAAGTCGTCGGACGGCACCGTCACCCGCACCGGCGTCCACGCGCTGAGCGAAGGCGAGCGCCGCGAGGAAATCGCGCGGATGCTGTCGGGCGCGGAAATTACGGCGGAGGCGAGAGCGCAGGCGGAACGATTGCTGGAGCGGGCATAGGGCTTGCCAAACAGCATATTTCCCATACCGTTCGGGCTGAGCGAAGTCGAAGCCCTCCCCTGAGCGGAGCGAAGGGCCTCTCTTCGTTCGGCCACGTCCTTCGATTTCGCTCAGGACGAACGGGAGGGACGAGAAGAAATATGACCCATAACCGCAGAGACATGCTGGGCCTCACCGCCGCCACGCTTGCCGCCGGTGCCATCCCCGCCGCCGCGCAGGAAGGGAAGCCCCGCTATGGCCTCATCGGCCAGATGCTAAGCACGCCGGGCAAGCGCGACGACCTCGTCGCGATCCTGACCGCCGCCACCGGCGCGATGCCCGGCTGCCTCTCCTATGTCGTCGCGCTCGACGCCACGAACCCCGACGCGATCTGGATCACCGAAGTCTGGGACAGCAAGGGCAGCCACGCCGCGTCCCTGCAACTCCCCGCCGTCCGCGCCGCCATCGCCAAGGCCCGCCCCCTCATCGCCGGCTTCCCGCACAGCTTCGAGACCGTGCCGGTGGCAGGGGTATGATCTAGCTCGCGCGGCGGAAGCGACGCTTTTGGATCGGGGAGGTAACTCATGCCACTTACGTTGACACAGTTCCTGTTCTCGATCCCTGTTACGGTGGGCGTGCTGTTCCTGCCCTTTTTCCTAGTAGGGATGCTGAAACGCCGCCCTCTCAAACCACTTTTAATAGCCTACCTGATCGTCAGCGTATTACTGGTAACATTCTTCTTTCTCCTCGCCTTGTTTGAGCACCTGAATAAATGACCGACCCCGCCACCCTTTCCGAAGCCGAAGCCGCCAACCGCCTGATGCGCCTCGCCAGGGAGGTCGCGCGGCATAACCGGCTCTATCATGATCAGGACGCGCCAGAGATCAGCGACGCCGACTATGACGCGCTGATCCGCGAGAACAACGCGCTGGAAGCCGCCTTCCCGCACCTGATCCGCGCCGACTCGCCCAACGCGCAGGTCGGTGCGGCCCCCAGCACGGCGCTTAAGAAAGTCCCCCACGCCGTCCGCATGATGAGCCTCGACAACGGCTTTTCGGACGAGGACATCGCCGAATTTCTCGCCCGCGTCCGCCGCTTCCTGGCGCTCCCCGACGATGCGCCCGTCGCGCTCACCGCCGAGCCCAAGATTGACGGCCTGTCCTGCTCGCTCCGCTACGAAAAGGGCGAACTGGTCCTCGCCGCCACGCGCGGCGACGGGACGACCGGGGAGGACGTCACCGCCAACGTCCGCACCATTGCCGACATCCCGCAGACGCTGAAAGGCCCGGACATCCCCGACCTGTTCGAGGTCCGCGGCGAAGTCTATATGGCGAAGGCCGATTTCGTGGCGCTTAACGCCCGCCTGCTTGCCGAAGCCGAAGACCCGGAAAAGGCGCGCCAGTTCGCCAACCCGCGCAACGCCGCCGCTGGCTCCCTGCGCCAGAAGGACGCCGCCGTCACCGCAAGCCGCCCGTTGCGCTTCCTCGCCCATGGCTGGGGCGCGCACAGCGAAGTTCCCGCCGACACGCAACGCGGCGTCATGCAGGCGATCGCCGCGTGGGGCCTGCCTGTCTCGGACATGCTCACCCGCGTCGACAGCCTCGAAGCACTTATCGCCCATTACCGCGCGATCGAGGCCGCCCGCGCCGATCTCCCCTTCGACATCGACGGCGTCGTCTATAAGGTTGACCGGCTCGACTGGCAGCAGCGCCTCGGCTTCGTCGCGAAGGCCCCGCGCTGGGCCATCGCCCACAAATTCCCAGCCGAACGCGCGCAAACGACGCTGGAGGCCATCGATATCCAGGTCGGCCGCACCGGCAAGCTCACCCCCGTCGGCCGTCTCACCCCCGTCACCGTGGGCGGCGTCGTCGTCTCCAACGTCACCCTGCACAATGCCGACGAGATCGCGCGCCTCGGCGTCCGCCCCGGCGACCGCATCGTCGTCCAGCGCGCCGGCGACGTCATCCCGCAGGTGGTCGAGAATCTCACGCGCGAGGAACCGCGCGACCCCTTCCATTTCCCCGATCATTGCCCGGTCTGCGGCTCCGAAGCCGTGCGCGAGGAAGGGGAAGTGGACATACGCTGCACCGGCGGCCTCATCTGCCCGGCGCAGCGCTTCGAGCGCCTGCGCCATTTCGTCAGCCGCGCCGCGCTCGACATCGAAGGGCTGGGCGAAAAGACGATCCAGGAGTTTCTCGACTTGGGCTGGATCGCCGAACCCGCCGACATCTTCCGCCTGAAAGCGCACCGCGCCGCTCTGCTCGGTCGCGAGGGGTGGAAGGAAAAGTCGGTCGACAATCTCCTCGCCGCGATCGAGGCGAAGCGCCAGCCCGACGCCGCGCGCCTGCTCTTCGGCCTTGGCATCCGCCACGCCGGCGCGGTGACGGCGCGCGACCTGTTGAAACGCTATGCCACGCTCCCCGCGATCCGCGCGCTGGCGCAGGACATCATCGCCCTGCGCGATCAGCCCTTTGACAGCATCCCCAAGCGCGACAAGGCCATCGCCGACCATATCGGCGTCGAGAATGTCGGCGCGGCGGTGGGCCATGCGCTCGCCGACTTTTTCCACGAACCGCACAACATCGAGGCATGGGACGACCTGCTGTCCGAAGTGTCCCCGCCGCCCTATGTCGTGGAAACCACCGCCAGCGCCGTCACCGGCAAGACGGTCGTTTTCACCGGCAAGCTCGAAACCATGAGCCGCGACGAGGCCAAGGCGCAGGCGGAGCGCCTAGGCGCGAAGGCCGCCGGATCGGTCAGCGCCAAGACCGATCTCGTCGTCGCCGGGCCGGGCGCAGGCAGCAAATTGAAACAGGCCGCCGCGCTCGGCATAGAGGTGATCGACGAAGCCGCCTGGGCCGACATCGTCAAGGCGGCAGGGTAAGGGAAAGCCACCACCATGCTCCTGCGAAAGCAGGAGCCCAGGGTTCTGGGCGCGGCGTTTCGACGCTCTGGGCTCCTGCTTCCGCAGGAGCATCATTTCCCCACCGCAGGTCGGACCCTATTTGCCGCCTTCCGTCCCCTGCACCTTGTCCTGCGTCTTCGTTTCGAAATCGCTGGCGTCATGCCGCTCGTGCAACTGCTCTTCCAGTGGGCCGTTAGCCTTGTTGACGATGCGTCCGCGCTTCACTGCCGGCCGCGCGTCGATCTGCCGCGCCCAGCGCATCAGATTCCTGTAGCTTGGCCCGTCGAGAAACACATCGGCCCCCGGATAGCTGCGCCCCAGCACCACCCCGCCATACCAGGGCCAAATGGCGATGTCGGCGATCGTATAGTCGTCCCCCGCCATATACTCATGATCCGCCAGATGCCGGTCGAGCACGTCGAGTTGCCGCTTGGCCTCCATGGCGTAGCGGTTGATCGGATACTCATATTTCTCCGGCGCATAGGCAAAGAAGTGGCCGAAGCCCCCGCCCAGGATCGGCGCCGCCCCCATCTGCCAGAACAGCCAGTTCAGCGTCTCGGTGCGCGCCGGCCCGTCCTTGGGCAGGAACTTGCCGAACTTTTCGGCCAGATAGACCAGGATCGAACCCGATTCGAACACCCGGCGCGGCGGCGACGCGCTGTGATCGACCAGGGCCGGGATCTTGCTGTTCGGATTGATGTCGACAAAGCCGCTGGAAAACTGGTCGCCTTCGCCGATCCTGATCAGCCAGGCGTCATATTCCGCTTCGGCCACGCCCGCCGCCAGCAACTCCTCGAGCAAGATGCCGACCTTCTGCCCGTTCGGCGTCGCGAGCGAATAAAGCTGGAGCGGGTGCTTGCCGATCGGCAGATCCTTGTCATGGGTCGGTCCCGCGATCGGCCGGTTGATATTGGCGAACGCGCCGCCATTGTCCTTGTCCCATGTCCAGACCGCAGGCGGGGTGTAGGGGGTATCGCTCAACGGGCAATCCTTTCAGCATGGAAACGATGCCGTGCAGGTAGGAAGCAAGGGCGAGGGCCACAAGACGTCGGGCCGGCCGCTGGCCCGCTTCGTCGCTCACCGGTCGCGCTGCGCCGATGCCCATGCAAAAAAGTTCCATCCCCATCTTGACGCACAAAGCGACGCAGCCATATTCGCGCCGCTAGCACTCTCGATCAATGAGTGCTAACAGAAGGAAGTTCATCGGGAGAAGGACTTGAGGGCGGCGCGCTGAATGGCGGTCGTCCATCCCCTCCCGAACAGCTAGGGAAAGGCACATCAACATGGCATTTCGTCCGTTGCACGACCGTGTTCTCGTCCGCCGCGTGGAAGCGGAAGAGAAGACTGCTGGCGGCATCATCATCCCCGACAGCGCCAAGGAAAAGCCGCAGGAAGGCGAGATCGTCGCCGTCGGCACCGGCAGCAAGGCCGAAGATGGCAAGGTGACCCCGCTCGACGTCAAGGCCGGCGACCGCATCCTGTTCGGCAAATGGTCGGGCACCGAGGTGAAGGTCGATGGCGAAGACCTGCTCATCATGAAGGAATCGGACATTCTCGGCGTCGTCGCGTAAAGCTGCGAACCCGGACCCGTTTCCTGTTTTCCGCGGATTTTCAACACCTGCGACGGTGTGAACTTCGCACGTTTCGCAATTCTCAAGAGAGGTAAAGATCATGGCAGCGAAGGACGTAAAGTTTTCGCGTGAAGCGCGTGAGCGCATTCTGCGCGGCGTCGACATCCTGGCCGACGCGGTCAAGGTGACCCTGGGGCCGAAGGGCCGCAACGTCGTCATCGACAAGAGCTTTGGCGCGCCCCGCATCACCAAGGACGGTGTGTCGGTCGCCAAGGAAATCGAACTGAAGGACAAGTTCGAGAATATGGGCGCGCAGATGGTGCGCGAAGTGGCCTCGAAGACCAACGACATCGCCGGTGACGGCACCACCACCGCCACCGTCCTGGCCCAGGCGATCGTGCGCGAAGGCATGAAGTCGGTTGCGGCCGGCATGAACCCCATGGACCTGAAGCGCGGCATCGACCTCGCCGTCGGCAAGGTCGTGGAAGACATCAAGTCGCGCTCGAAGCCGGTTTCGGGCTCGAATGAAGTCGCCCAGGTCGGCATCATCTCCGCCAACGGCGACGTTGAAGTCGGCCAGAAGATCGCCGAAGCCATGGAAAAGGTCGGCAAGGAAGGCGTCATCACCGTCGAGGAGGCCAAGGGTCTCGAATTCGAGCTGGACGTCGTCGAAGGCATGCAGTTCGACCGCGGCTACCTGTCGCCCTACTTCATCACCAACCCGGAAAAGATGCAGGTCGAACTCGCCGACCCCTACATCCTGATCCATGAGAAGAAGCTCAGCAACCTTCAGTCGATCCTGCCGATCCTCGAAGCGGTCGTGCAGTCGGGCCGTCCGCTGCTGATCATCGCGGAAGATATCGAAGGCGAAGCGCTGGCGACCCTGGTCGTCAACAAGCTGCGCGGTGGCCTGAAGGTCGCGGCAGTCAAGGCGCCTGGCTTCGGCGATCGTCGCAAGGCCATGCTGGAGGACATCGCCGTCCTCACCAAGGGCGAAGTCATCAGCGAAGACCTCGGCATCAAGCTGGAGAACGTGACCCTGGGCATGCTCGGCACCGCCAAGCGCGTCACCATCGACAAGGACAACACCACCATCGTCGATGGCGCGGGTGAAGCCGAAGCGATCAAGGGCCGCACCGAGCAGATCCGTGCGCAGATCGAGACCACGACCTCGGACTATGACCGCGAGAAGCTCCAGGAGCGTCTTGCCAAGCTGGCCGGCGGCGTTGCCGTCATCAAGGTCGGCGGCGCGACCGAAGTCGAGGTCAAGGAGCGCAAGGACCGCGTCGACGACGCGCTGCACGCGACCCGCGCGGCCGTGGAAGAAGGCATCGTCCCCGGCGGTGGCACGGCGCTGCTCTACGCGACCAAGGTTCTCGAAGGCGTCACCGGCGTCAACGACGACCAGACTCGCGGCATCGACATCGTCCGCAAGTCGCTGACCTCGCTGGTGCGTCAGATCGCAGCGAACGCCGGCCATGACGGCGCGGTCGTATCGGGCAAGCTGCTCGACCAGACCGACACGTCGTTCGGCTTCAACGCGTCGACCGACACCTATGAAAATCTGGTCGCCGCCGGCGTCATCGACCCGACCAAGGTCGTTCGCACCGCGCTTCAGAACGCCGCGTCGGTCGCTGGTCTGCTGATCACCACCGAAGCCACCATCGCCGAGCTGCCGGAAGACAAGTCCGCTGCTCCCGCGATGCCGGGCGGCATGGGTGGCATGGGCGGCATGGACTTCTGACACGTAGTGTCACCCCGGCGCAGGCCGGGGTCTCATGCCTCCAGGCGAAAGCCTACTGGAAAGATGGGCCGGCGGAGCGATCCGCCGGCCTTTTCTTTTTTGCCGGTCGAGGGCTGTCCTACCCGCCTGCGCCACGCCATGATGCGCCCATGCCTCTCCCCCCCGATCGCAGGGCAACAATCGCCCGCCTGACGCTCGCCCCGCTTTATCTGGTCGCGGGCGTCGTCCATCTGCTGCGGCCCGACATGTTCGCGCCGCTGATGCCGACGGCCATTCCCGCGCCGCACACCGTCATCCTGCTGACCGGCGCGGCCGAAATCGCCGGCGCGGCCGCCCTGTTCGTGCCCCGGTTGCGCGCGCTCGCGGGCGTGATGCTGGCCCTTTATGCGCTATGCGTCTATCCGCTCAACATCCAGCATGCCGTCCGCGACCTGTCGACCGGCACCGGGCTCGGCTGGGCCTATCATTATCCCCGCCTCTTCGCGCAGCCCTTCATCTGCTGGTGGGCGCTCCTGGCGGGCAAGGTGCGGCTCAGCCGCTGATCGGCGCCTGCGTCACCACCATCATCGGCAGTTCCGCCCGTGTCTCGAACCCCAGCGTCCGGTATAGCGCGATCGTGGCTTCATGCGCGGCATAGGCGTGAAGGAACGGCGTCTCGCCCCGGTCGAGCATCGCCCGCGCGACGATCCGCATCAGCGCGCCGGCGATGCCCCGGCCGCGCCAGTCGGGATGGGAGCACACGCCGCTCACCTCGGCAAAGCCCGGCATCCGCATCCGTTCGCCCGCCATCGCGATCAGCCTGCCGCCCTCCCGCACCCCGATGAACCGCCCGAGCCGATGGGTGAGGGGGCGAAACGGCCCCGGCTTCGTCAGCAGCGCCAATTCCAGCATCTCCGGCGCATCGGCCTCGCCCAGCACCGTCCAGTCCGGCTCAGCCCCGCCGCCCGTCACCGCCGGCCCGATCATCTGCGCCAGCATCGCGGTGCGAACGACGCGGACGCCCGGCGGGGGCCTCAGCGCATCCGCCCCAACCAGCCATAATTCATCGTCCGGCGAGATTAGTGCCGTCAGCGCCGCCTGGCTTGCGTCGCCGTCATCGGCCATCGCCGCGAACGGCCCATAGCGCGGGTCCAGCCGCCGCGCCCGCGCATCGCCCTTGGCCAGCGCCCCCCAGCCGCTGGTCAAGCTGTTCCAGACAGGATGATCGAGAAGGGACATTGGCGGCTCCATCATGGGCGTTTCGCCTATCAATCCTGCCCGGCAAGTGCCAGCGGTGCCGCGGCTTAGCGTTAACCAGATGCTAAATCGAACGTGCGATCAGCGGGTTGGGAATCGGAGACCCGCCATTTGCGCGCTTTGACGACATTGCTGGGGAAGCTGAAGGCGATGCGCCCCGCGCATGACGCCGATGTACGCCGCAGCCTCGTCGAATCGCTCTATGCCTCGCCTGCATCGCTGACGATCGGCGCGGTCACTGGGGTGGCCGTGGGGCTCGTCATCAGCGGCATGTCGGATACCGGCCCGATCCAGTGGGTCGTCGCGGTCCTCTGCCTCGTCGCGTCGCTCCGCGTCGTCTCCGCCATTTTCTTCCATCGCCAGCTCACCCGCGGCGCGGCGGTCGCATCGCGTGTCTGGGAGCTGGCCTACGAGCTGGGCGCGTGGGGCTATTCCGGGCTGCTCGGCCTCATGGCGTTTGTCACCCTGCTGGGGTCGCGCGATCCGGTGACGCATATGCTCAGCGTCTCGATGGCGACCGGCTATGCCGGCGGCATATCGGGCCGCAACGCTGGTCGGGTGCAGATCGCCATCGGGCAGGTCTGCCTCACTCTGCTGCCCACCGCCACCGGCCTTTGGCTGCAAGGATCGACCGGCTACCGCGTCCTGGCCGTCGCCATGGTCATGATGGTCCTGGGCCTCGCCGAAATCAGCTCGACCATTCACCGCATCGTGGTCCAGGCGCTGGTGGGGCGGCGCGACAAGTCGCTGCTCGCCGAGAAGTTCGAGCGGCTCGCCCGCTTCGACAGTCTCACCGGCCTTGAGAACCGCATGGCCATGCAGATGCGGCTGCGCGACATTTTCGAGACCAGCGAAAAACGCAACGACGCCGTCACCATCCTCTGGATGGACGTGGATCGCTTCAAGGAAATCAATGACTCTCTCGGCCATATGGTCGGCGACCAGCTGCTGCGGGTCGTCGCCGAGCGGCTCAATGAGATCGTGCAGGGGCAGGGGCGCATCGCGCGCTTCGGCGGCGACGAATTCGTCATCATCTGCCCCGACATGGACAGGGTGACGGCCGCCGCGCTGGCGCAGGAGATACTCGGCGATTTCGCCCACGGCTTCGACCTTGGCGAGAACCACCTCCAGGTCACAGCCTCGATCGGCTATGCCGTCGCGCCGCAGGACGGACGCGACATGGACGAGTTGATGCAACATGCCGACCTCGCCCTTTACGAGGCCAAGCGCGACGGCCGCAACCGCGCCTCGACGTTCAACTGGTCGCTGAAAGAACGCTTCAACCGCGTGCACGAAATCGAGACGGGCCTTCGCCGCGCGCTCGATCAGGGCGAACTCAAATTGCTGTTCCAGCCGATCGTCGATCTGGAGACAGGCCATATCGACGCCTGCGAAGCGCTGATGCGCTGGGACCATCCGGTGCTCGGGCCGATCCCGCCGTCGGAATTCATCCCGATCGCCGAAAGCATGGGCATGATAGAGGCGATGACCGGCTGGGTGCTGCGCGAAGCCTGCACCACCGCCATGGCCTGGCCAGGCGACGTGCGCATGGCGATCAACATCTCGCCCGCCTCGCTCAAGTCGGTGGACCTGCCCGCCAATGTCATCAAAGCGCTGCTGGACAGCGGCCTGCCCGCCCGCCGGCTGGAGCTGGAAGTCACCGAATCCATCTTCCTCGACGACAGCGGCCAGACCAACGCGGTGCTGCGCGAATTGCAGCGGATCGGCCTGCGCCTGGCGCTCGATGATTTCGGCACCGGCTATTCCTCGCTCTCCTATCTGCGCTCCTACCGCTTCGACACGCTCAAGATCGACCAGAGCTTCATGGCCGGTGTCAGCGCCAATGTGGAGGACCGGGCGATCGTCCGCGCCATCGGCAATCTCGCCCGCGACCTGGCGATGGACACGGTTGCCGAGGGGATCGAGACGCCCGACCAATTGCAATGGGCGCGCGAAGCCGGCTTCACCAATGTGCAGGGCTATCTCTTCAGCCGGCCCGTCACGCGAGATCGCATCGCCGAATTGATTGCCGCCGGCCCCCTTGCCGGCACGCAGCGGCCCGATCCCGTCCGCCCCATACGCCGCGTTTCCTGACAAAGGCTTAGGCTGCGGTTAATCTTGCCTATGCCATGGCGGCCACGATCTTTTTTCCGGGGGACTGACAATGAACAGGATGATGATCGCCGCGCCGCTGCTCATGTTGGCCTTGCCGGGCTGCGTGGCCAAGACCGCGCTCGACATCGCGACCATGCCGGTGCGCGCGGGCGCGCAGGCGGCGGACTGGGCCACGACCAGCCAGGATGAGGCCGACCGCAATTATGGCCGCAAGATGCGCAAGCAAGAAGCGCGCGAGGGGCGCGAGATGAAGAAGCGGGAAAAGGAACGCCGCCGCCAGTGCCGCGAGGCTGGCTATCAGGATTGCGACTGAGGGTTACGCAGCCGCGCGCCGCAGCCGATCGTTGATCGCGACGCCCACCCCTTCGTTCGGGATCGGCGCGACCGCGATGCGCCGCGCGGCGCTCGCATCGGCGATGTGGAGCGCGGCGAACAGATTGCCCGCCGCTTCGGTCAGGTCCGCCTCGGCGCTGAGGTTGATATGGCACGGCATCAGGCCGAAGCCGATCAGATATTCGTCCGTCTCGCCCCGCAGCGCATCGAGGCGCACCGGCTTCGACGGCGCATAATGGCTCTCCAGCTGTCCCGGCGCTTCGATCTTGCCGTCCGCCGCCGTGACGACCGGCAGGCCAGTGGCCTCCTCCAGCATCGCCGCCGTCACCGGGCCGGGCCGCAGCAGCCGGACCTTGTCCGCTTCCGGCGCGGCGATGGTCGATTCAAGGCCGTCGCTGGTCGGCCCCTCGTCCAGGATCAGCCGGATCTTGCCGCCCAGGCTGGTGAGCACATGCTCGGCGCGCGTCGGGCTGATCGACCCGCTGCGATTGGCCGACGGCGCGGCAAGGGGGCATCCCGCCGCGCGGATCAGCGCGCGCATCGCCGGATGGGCCGGCAGTCGCAGCGCCACGGTGGGCAGACCCGCCGTCACCAGCGGCGACAGGCCGCTTGTCCCGCGCGCCGGCAGCACCAGCGTCAGCGGCCCCGGCCAGAACCGCTCCGCCAGCAACCGCGCCACCGGCGAAAACAGCGCCAGCCCCTCGGCCATCTCCCGGTCGGCGACATGCACGATCAGTGGATTGAAACTCGGCCGCCCTTTGGCGCTGTAGATTGCCGCCACCGCATTGCTGTCGGTCGCATCGGCGGCGAGGCCATAGACGGTCTCGGTGGGCACGGCGACCGGCTCGCCTGCCCGGATCAGCAGCGCCGCCTCGCGCAGCGCGTCCGCGCCATAGCGCAGGCTCCTGGTCGAAAAGGCTGGATGGGCGATTGTCACGGCCCCGCGCTATAGTCCCCGATCAAGCGGAGTAAAAGGCCATTGCGACAGGGGAATGACAGGGTTGCGCCCTGCCGGGCGTCACCTTAATCCCGCGCCATGACCGACGCTCTCCTGACGCGCATTGCCGAAGCGCTCGAACGGCTGGCGCCGCCGCCCGCCGCGCCCGCCGATCTCACCGTCGCGCCGGCCTATGTCTGGGATGGCCGCGCCATCGCCTCGGTCGACGCGTTCGCGCCAATCGATTACGACCTTCTGAGCGGTATCGACACGCAGAAGCAGGCGTTGCTGGACAATAGCCGCCGCCACGCCGCCGGCCACGCCGCGCATGACGTGCTGCTGTGGGGCGCGCGCGGCACCGGCAAGTCGGCGGTTGTCGCGGCCGTCGTCGCCCGGCTCCAGCGTGAAGGGCAGGACATCGCGCTGCTGCAATGCGCGGTCGATGAACTGGCGAGCCTGCCCGCGCTCTTTTCGCTGCTGCGCCCGACAACACGCCCCTTCATCCTTTTCCTCGATGATCTCGGCTTCGACGATCATGGAGCGGGGGACGCGCGGGCGCTCCGTTCGCTGCTTCAGGGCGGTACGGCGGCGCGCCCGGCCAATGTCCGTCTTTACGTCACCTCCAACCGCCGGCACATCATCCCCCGCCACCTCGCCGAGCAGGACGATCCGATCAACCCGCGCGACGTGGTGGATGACAAGATGGCGCTGTCCGACCGTTTCGGGCTTAGCCTCGGCTTCCACGCGATCGACCAGGACGCCTATGTCGCGATCGTGCGCGGCTATGCGGCAACGCTGGGCCTTGATGTCGATCCGCTGGAGGCGATCCAGTGGGCGACCCAGCGGGGTAGCCGGTCGGGCCGTGTCGCCTGGCAATATGTGGTCGAACTGGCCGGCCGCAACGGGTTGGCGCTCTGAGCGCTACTTGGCCGCCGTCACCCGCCACACCACGCCGCCGACATCGTCGCTGACCAGCAGCGCGCCGCTTTTGTCGCCGGTCACGTCGACCGGCCGGCCCTGCGCGTTGCCATCGCGGTCCAGAAAGCCCGTCAGCACATCGACCGGCTTGCCCTTGCCCGCTTCCCCATCGGCAAAGCCCACGAACACGACCTTATATCCGGCGGCTGGTTTGCGGTTCCAGCTTCCGTGCAGCCCGACAAACGCCCCCTCCGCATAGGGTGCGCCCAGCTTCACCGCGTCAGCAAAGGCCAGGCCCAGCGGCGCGACATGGTTGCCCAGCGCATAGTCGGGCCGCTTGGTATATTCGCGCAGTTCCGGCCGCTGCGGCTGCACCCGCCGGTCCTCGTAACCGCCCCAATAATTCCACGGCCAGCCGTAGAATGCGCCGAACTCGATCCGGCTCAGATAATCGGGCACCAGGTCGCTGCCCAGCATGTCGCGCTCGTTGACCACGCCCCACAGCGCGCCGCTCTCCGGCTCGAACGCCAGGCCCACCGGGTTGCGCAGGCCGGACGCGAACACCCGCTTATATCCGGTCTTGGGATTGACCTCCCACACCGCCGCGCGGTTCTTCTCCTGGTCCAGCCCCTTCTCGCCGATATTGCTGTTGGAGCCGACGCCGACATAGAGCAGTCCATTGGGCCCGGCGGCCAGGCTCTTGGTCCAGTGATAATTCGGCCCCTGCGCTGGCAGATCGACGATCTTGCGCCCCCTCCCGCTGATCCTGGTCTCGCCTTCCTTATAGGGGAAAGCCATCAGGGCGTCGGTGTTGGCGACATAGAGCGTGTCGCCGACCAGCGCCATGCCATAGGGCGAGTGAAGCCCCGTCAGGAACGCGGTCTTGGTTTCCGCCCGCCCGTCGCCATCGGCGTCGCGCAGCAGGGTGATGCGGTTGGCAGACGGCACGCCCGCGCCCGCCTTGTCCATGAAATAGGCCATGACCCGGTCGACGATGCCTTCCTTGGGCCGGGGCGGGCTGTTGGTTTCGGCCACCAATATGTCGCCATTGGGCAGGCGCAGCAGCGATCGCGGATGCGCCAGTCCCTCGGCGAAGCGCGCGACGGCAAGCCCCTTCGCCGCCACCGGCTTCGCGCCGGCGGCCCATGGCTTCACCTCGGCGATATTGATGGTGGGCAGCATCTCGCTGCGCGCGCTGGTGAAGACCGGCTCGCGCCCGGTGTCGGCCCCGGCGGGGAGCCGGGCGGTGTCGCCCTGCGCGAAATAGAGGAAAGCGCCGCCGGCAAGGGCCAGGGCGACGAGCGGCAGGACGATGATATGTTTGTTCATGCCGCCTATCTATGCCGCCGCCGGTTCAGCGACAAGGCGGCGATCAGCGTTCGCGCAGATAGAGCAGCAGCGCGATGACGATCCCCAGCGCCAGTCCGGTGAGCAATCCGATGCTCGGCTGCCCCAGCAATCCGCCGATGATCGTGCCGCCCAGAATGAGCAGAGCGATAATCGCGCCCGCGCCGGTCGGAGTCTTGCTGCCTTTGGTCATCGCCCCGCCTTGCCATCATCCCGCCACCGATGCCAGCCTCTTTGCGCCGCGGCCTTGCGTGCCCCGCAGAGGGACCGCGCCGTCCCGTTCCGGCACGAATGACCCGGTTCGGGACTTGCCTAATGGAGCGTTCACCCTCGTCGCCCGCCACCTGCGCCATCGCGCGAAAATGGCACGGCGGTTGAACCTGTCTGCCCACAAACACGCCGGATAAGAAGCGGGGGGTCGCACACATGCAGTTGCCATATCTTGCCAATCGCAAGAGCTATGACGATGCCGCCGAACTTATGGCGGCGTTTGGCGCGAACGCGGGCTATGAAGCCGCCGCG
Source organism: Sphingobium agrisoli (assembly GCF_041877245.1). Taxonomy (NCBI): domain Bacteria; kingdom Pseudomonadati; phylum Pseudomonadota; class Alphaproteobacteria; order Sphingomonadales; family Sphingobiaceae; genus Sphingobium; species Sphingobium agrisoli. The sequence continues at coordinate 296,147 of NZ_JBHDJI010000004.1, read as the reverse complement.
CGCGCCGACCGCAGCCTCGATCAGGGCAATCACATCCATTTCTGCCACTGGCGGCAGATCGAGCGGCTGATCGTACTGCTGACCTACGACCAGCCGCTGGGCACGATCCACTGACGCGCTAAAGCCGCAGCCCCGCCGTCTCCGGCAACCCTGCAAGGATATTGAGGTTCTGCACCGCCGCGCCGGCCGCGCCCTTGCCCAGATTGTCGAGCGCCGCCGCCAGCCGAATTTGCCCCGTCGCTTCGTTGGCGAAGACGAACAACGCCAGACGGTCGGTCGCGCCGACATGCTCCAGCGCAAGGCCAGTCATCGCAGCGCTCTCCTCCAGCGCCGCGACGCTGACGATCGGCGATCCTTCATAGGCGGCGGCGAGCGTCGCATGAACATCGCCAACCGACGGCGCGCCGGGCAGCGCGTTCAGGTGCAGCGGCACCTCCACGATCATGCCGCGATAGGCATTCGCTACCCCCGGCGCAAAGATCGGCGTCTGCGCCAGCCCCGAATAGCGCGTCATTTCCGGCAGATGCTTGTGCGTCAGTGACAGACCATAGGGGCGATAGGCGCTCGGGACTCCCGCCGCGCCTTCATATTCCGCGATCATCGCCTTGCCGCCGCCCGAATAGCCGGTCGCGCCCGATATCGTCACGGGCCAGTCGGCAGGCAGCAGCCCCGCCAGCACCAGCGGCCTGACCAAAGCCAGAAAGCCGGTAGGCCAGCAGCCCGGATTGGCGACGAAGCGGCTCTCCGCCAGCTGCGCCCGATGCCCCGGCTCCAGTTCGGGAAAGCCGTAGGTCCATCCGTCGGCGACGCGATGCGCCGTCGATGCGTCGATCACGCGGGTGCGGTCATTGTCGATCAGCGCCACCGCCTCGCGTGCCGCCTCGTCGGGCAGGCACAGGATGACGATGTCCGCGGCATTCAGCGCCTCGCGCCGCGCGCCGGCATCCCTGCGGTCTTTCTCATCGACCGTCAGCAGCGTCAGTTCCGGCCGCCCGGCCAGCCGCTCGGCGATCTCGATGCCGGTGGTGCCATGGCCCCCGTCGATGAAAACCCGGCTGCTCATGCCTCGATCCTCCGCCGCGCGATGATGGGATGCTCGTGCAGGGCAGCCAGCCGCGCGACGACATCGGCCAGCGGCTCCTCGACCACCGCCATCCAGTGCGCGTTGGCGTGGAGCAACGTCCGTTCATCGGTCATGATGCCGACATGGCCGGGGAAGAAGATGAGGTCGCCGCGCCGCAACTTCGCCTCGCTGTCGATCGGGCTGCCGATCCCTTCGCATTGCAGGTCGGTGTCGCGCGGCGCGGCGATGCCGGCCTGGCCCAGCGCCACCTGCACCAGCCCCGAACAGTCGATCCCGCGATGCCCACGCCCGCCCCAGACATAGGGCTGGCCCAGATAGCGTTGCGCGACCGCGACCCAATCGTCGGGCCGGAAATTGGCCGGCTCGGCATGGCGCCGATGAACGAAGCCCTCGGCGCAGGCGATGAAGTCACCCTGCTCCTCGCCCAGGAACTGCGCGCCCCCCGGCCAATAGTCGGCGATCGGGCTCTTGATGTCGGCGGCGCTGAACAGAGGCGCGACCCGCGCCGCGATCCGGTGAGTGGGCGTTTCGGCGACGTCCAGCGCGTCGCGCCGGACATAGCCGACATAGCCGTCATGCCCGCAAAAGCCCCAGGCCCAGTCGGTGGTGACGTCGAGCGCGTGAAACGCCTCGCCGCGCAGCAACTGGCTCACCGCTTCGGCCGTGGGGGAGGCCGCCGCCAGGATCGCCGCGCCCGGCGCCACGCAGGTCAGCGGCACCGCGCGCGCATAATGGGCGGAAAATAATATCCCGGCGAGCGACAGGTCGGCGAGGTCGCCCCGCGCGGCATGGACGCGGCGGTCGAGCGCTACCGACCGGCCATCCAGTTTGAAGCGGGTTCTTTCAGACGGTCCGTTCGGCTGAGATATGAGAGTGCCTTTCATCGCGCGCGGTTCCTGCGATGAAATGGTGAAAGGCGTCAAGAAATTCCGCCCCCTTGGGCGTCCGGGTGATGAAAATATTGCGCCGGTCCGCCGCATCGCGCTCGCGCCGCAGATAGCCGAGCGCCGACAATTTGTTGAGCGCGCGGGTGATGACCGGTTTGGACACATGCAGCGCTTCGGCAAGGCCCCGTACGGTGTGCGGCCCTTGGCCGATATAGACGGTCATCATCAGCGCCATCTGGCGGTTGGTCAGATCGGGCTTGCCTGACCGGACATAATCGACAAGCGTTCGCATCCATTGGCCGAGCGGCTGGATGCCCGGGCGTTCGACTTCGATGGCGTGACCATTGGCTGCGTGCGCGTTCATGCCGCCTTAACGCACGATTGACAATCCGGTTGCGTAACGGATGCGGCACTAGTCGCGGTGCCAGCCGGTCCAGCGGATGCCGCATCAAAGCGCGCAGGGGAACGCTTTGCGCGCGCCCGCGTCATCCCCATCTGACGGACAAAGGAGACACGCCATGCCGCTCACCGCCGCCCCGGACATTGCCGACCTGCTTGCCCAAACCCGCACCATTGCGCTGGTCGGCATATCCGACCGGCCCGACCGCGCCAGCTATTCGGTCATGGCCTTCCTTCAGGGCCATGGCTATCGCGTCCTGCCGGTCAACCCGCAGATCGCGGGTGAGCATGTCCATGGCGAATTCGTCTGGGGCCGCCTGTCCGACATCGGCGTGCCCATCGACATGGTGGATATCTTCCGCCGCAGCGAGGCCGCCGGTAAGGCGGTGGACGACGCCATTGCCGTCGGCGCGAAATCGGTCTGGATGCAGATCGGCGTCGTCAACGAAGCCGCCGCCGCTCGCGCCGAAGCCGCCGGGCTTAAGGTGGTGATGGACCGCTGCCCCGCGATCGAGGTTCCGCGTCTTGGCGTCGCGCCCGTCGCCGCCGATTAGCGCTAGGCATCGCGGCTGCCCGTCCCTATCAGGGCAGCCATGGGGCGTTCACCGCGACTACGTGCGACAGGCCGGAAAGGCATCGACCGCCGGACCCTGCTCATCGGCGGCGGCGCGACGGCGGGTCTGCTGCTCGCCTGGGGCGCGTGGCCGCGTAGCTACCAGCCGAACCTCAATGCCGGTCCCGACGAGACGATCGTCAACGCCTTCCTCAAGATCGACCGTTCCGGCCAGATCATCGTCATCGTGCCGCAGACCGAAACGGGGCAGGGCGTCACCACGCTTCTGCCACAGATATTGGCCGACGAACTCGGCGCTGACTGGCGCACGGTGGCGGTCCAGAGCGCGCCGGTCAGCCCGCTCTACGCCAACACGCTGCTGGCGCGCGAGTGGCTGGCGAGCGACTGGACCCGGCTGATCGTTGGCGCGGGGGACTGGGCGATCGAGCAATATGCGACGCGCGGCGCGTTGATGCTGACGGGCGGGGGCACCTCCGTCCCCATGTTCCACGACGCCTATCGCGATGCGGGCGCGGCGGCGCGGGTGCTGCTGTGCAAGGCCGCCGCAGCGCGCTGGGGCATTCCCTGGGAAAGCTGCGACATACAAGGCGGCATCGTCACCGATGGCGCGGCGCGCCGGATGAGGATCGGCGAGGTCGCCGGCGAGGCCATGACCTTCGTCCTGCCCGATATATTGCCCTACCGCCAGGGGCAGGAGAACCGCCTGGCCGGCCAGGATCTCCCCCGGCTCGACACCCCGTCGAAGATCGACGGCAGCCATAATTTCGCCGCCGACATCCGCCTGCCCGACATGGTCTATGCCTCGATACGGCAGGGGCCGATCGGCGACGCGACGCTTGGCGGTCTCGACGATCGCGCGCCCGCCACCGTCACCGGATTCCTCAAGCTCGTGAAGCAGGAGCGTTGGGTCGCCGCCGTCGCCAGCAACTGGTGGGCGGCGAACAAGGCGCTCGACCTCGCCGATCCCGTCTTCACCCTGCGCGGAACCCCGGTCAGCAGCGAGAGCATCGATGCCGCGTTGGAGGCGGCCTTCTCCAGCACCGCCGGCCGCCGGGTTTATTCCCAGGGCGACTTGGCTCCGGTGTTCGAGGGCGCGACCATCCTTGCCAGCGAATATCAGGTCGACCCCGGTCTCCATCTCGCGCTTGAACCGCTCTGCGCCACCGCGCGGGTCACCGAAGATGGCGCGGAAGTCTGGCTGGCCACCCAGGCCCCTGCGCTGGCGCGGGACGCCATCGCCGCCGCGCTCGGTCTGCCCGAAAGCGCCGTCACCCTCTATCCGCTTCATGCCGGCGGCTCCTTCGGCCGTAAAATGGACTGGGAGGCGGGCGTGCAGGCCGCGCTCATCAGCCGCGACATGGGCCGCCCGGTGCAACTCCTCTGGTCGCGGCTGGAGGATGTGGTTCAGGACCGCCCCGGCGCGCCCGCCCATGCCCGCATGGCCGCCAAGCTCGGCCGAAACGGCGCGATCGAAGGGTGGTTGGCGAAGGTCGCCACCCCCTGCGCGATGACGCAGACATGGGGTCGGATCGCGGATCGCAAGCTGCCGTATGAAGCTGCGGCCGCCGCCGCCGATACCCCGTCGCGCCTCGCCGTCGCCGGCATGGCGCCGCCCTACGCCATTCCCAACTGGGCGATCGACCATTACCCTTGCGATGTCGGCCTCCCCCTCGGCTTCACCCGTGGCAACGCGCATCTCCACGGCGCATTCTTCACCGAAAGCTTCGTCGATGAACTCGCGCATCTCGCGGGGATGGAGGCCATGTCCTTCCGCATCCAGATGCTCGGCGGCAATCCGCGCCTCGCCCATTGCCTTTCGACGGCGGCGGCGATGGGCGGATGGCAGGGCGGGGTGGCCGGAAGCGGGCAGGGGATCGCCGCGCACCAGATGGGCGGGGCGTATGCCGCCGTCATGGTCGAAGCTGCGATGAACGGCGACGCGCTCAGCGTCGGGCGGATCGTCGCGGCGGTCGACGCCGGTGATCAGGTCAATCCCGACATCGCCCGACAACAGATCGAGGGCGGGCTGCTTTACGGCCTCGCCTTCGCCATGGGCGCGTCCGTCCCCTACGAACGCGGCCTGCCCACCCGCGCCATCCTTGGCCGCATGAACCTGCCGCGCCTTGCCGACATCGGGGAGGTCACGGTCGAACTGATCCGCAGCACCGCCGATGCGGCGGGCGTCACCGATCTCGCCGCGCCGCTGGTCGCCCCGGCCGTCGCCAACGCCCTGTACACATGGACAGGTCAGCGCCTGCGCAGCCTGCCTCTAGTGGGAAGCGCATGACCACCGCCAAGCCCGCCGATCACCCCGCCATCCCGTCGCCCAAGGTCGGGGTGCTGCTCATCAATCTCGGCACGCCCGATGGCCCCGATCCCAAATCGGTGCGGCGTTACCTGGCCGAATTCCTGTCCGACCGCCGCGTGGTGGAAATTCCGCCGCTCCTATGGCAGCCGATCCTGCGCGGCGTCATTCTCACCACCCGCCCGAAAAAGTCCGCCCATGCCTACAGGCAGGTCTGGACCGACGAAGGCTCCCCGCTCGCCGTCCACACCCGCGTCACCGCGCAGGCGATGCAAGCCGCGATGGGGGAGGGGGTCGTGGTCGATTGGGCGATGCGCTATGGCAATCCCGGCATCGCCAGCCGGCTCGCCGCGATGAAGGCGGCAGGATGCGACCGCATCCTGCTCGCGCCGCTCTATCCGCAATATAGCGCCGCCACGACGGCCACCGCCAACGACGCCGCCTTCGCCGCGCTCGCCGCGATGCGCTGGCAGCCCGCCATCCGCACCCTGCCGCCCTACCATGACGACCCGGCCTATATCGCCGCGCTCAAGGCCTCGATCAAGCGCAGCATCGCCGCGCTGGACTTCGCGCCGCAAGCGCTTCTCGCCAGCTTCCACGGGATGCCGGAGCGGACATTGCGCCTCGGCGATCCCTATCATTGCCAGTCGGTCAAGACCGTCCGCCTGCTGCGCGAGGCGCTGGCGCTTCCCGTCCATATGAGCTTCCAGTCGCGCTTCGGCCGCGCCAAATGGCTGGAGCCGGAGACGGAATCGACCCTGGCCCGGATGGTGGACGAAGGTGTCAGGAATGTTGCCGTTGTGACACCAGGCTTTTCCGCCGACTGCCTTGAAACGCTGGAGGAAATCGCGTTGCGGGCGAAAGAGGTGTTTCTGGCAAAAGGCGGAGAGAAATTCGCCTATTTGCCCTGTCTAAATGCCTCGGGCGAAGCTATCACCCTCTATCACAGGCTAATCAGCCGTGAACTTTCGGGTTGGATCGACTGACCCTTTGAAGGAGGAAGCCGAATGTCGAGAGTGGCGATCGTAACCGGCGGGACGCGGGGCATTGGCGAGGCGATCAGCCTGGCGCTGAAGGACATGGGCTACACCGTCGCGGCCAATTATGCCGGTAATGACGCGAAGGCGAAGGCCTTCTCCGACGAAACCGGCATCGCGGCGTTCAAATGGGATGTCGGCGATCATCAGGCTTGCCTCGACGGCTGCGCGCAGGTCGCCGAACAGCTCGGCCCGATCGATATCGTCGTCAACAATGCCGGCATCACCCGCGACGGCGTGCTTGCGAAGATGAGCTTCGACGACTGGAACGAGGTGATGCGGATCAACCTGGGCGGTTGCTTCAACATGGCGAAGGCGACCTTCGGCGGAATGCGCGAGCGTGGCTGGGGCCGGATCGTCAATATCGGCTCGATCAACGGTCAGGCGGGCCAGTACGGCCAGGTCAACTATGCCGCCGCCAAATCGGGCATCCATGGCTTCACCAAGGCGCTGGCGCAGGAGGGCGCAAAATCGGGTGTGACCGTCAACGCCATCGCGCCCGGCTATATCGACACCGACATGGTTGCCGCCGTGCCCGCGCCAGTGCTGGAGAAGATCGTTGCCAAAATCCCGGTCGGCCGTCTCGGCCAGGCGCATGAAATCGCGCGAGGCGTCGCCTTCTTCTGCAGCGAGGATGGCGGCTTCGTGACCGGCAGCACGCTGTCGATCAACGGCGGCCAGCATATGTATTGATGAACAGGGACGGCTCCGACCAGCCCTCGGGGCCGTCCCTTGCGCCGCCGGTCAAGCGCAGCGTCACCATCGCAGGTCATCAGACCGCGATCAGCCTCGAACCCATATTCTGGGACGCGCTGCGCGCCGCGGCGGCGGCGGAAAACCTCCCGACCAACGCACTGATAGCGCGCATCGATGTCGCGCGTCTTGCCGTCGACCCCACCCCCAATCTCGCAAGTGCGATCCGCTGCTGGCTCTTCGATCGAGCGTGCGGCTATCGCTGATAGGAATTATTCGCATTAGCATTGACAGTAAGAACGATTCGCAATAGCGGTCCCACCAACCGAACAGGGGGACCATCATGGCCGTTACCGCAAAATCCGCATCCTTCCTCGCGCTCAGCTGCGTCGGTGCACTGACGAGCGGGCCTGCCCTGGCCGCCGATGCGCCCGCAGCAGTGACGGCGCAGGATTCCATCGTCGTGACCGGACAGATCTACGCCGACCAGACGGTGAACCCCAAAAATACCGCCCCTGTGCTCGACACGCCGCAGACCATCACGATCATTTCCGACCAGACGATCAAGAAGCAGAATTTGCTCACCCTGCGCGACGTGTTGACGACCGTCCCCGGCATCACCTTCGGCGCGGGCGAGGGTGGCGGCGGCTATGGCGACAGCATCAACCTGCGCGGCTATTCGGCCAATAACGACATCACCCAGGATGGCGTGCGCGACAGCGCCCAATATAGCCGCACCGACCCGTTCAACATGCAGCAGGTGGAGGTCTATAATGGCGCCAACTCGGTCTACAACGGCTCGGGCTCGGTCGGCGGCACGATCAACCTCGTGTCGAAGGCGCCGCAGGCGGAAAACCTGACCATCCTCGAAGCAGGTGTTGGCACCGATGATTATTATCGCGCCACGGTGGACAGCAATATCCGCGCGTCGGACTTCATCGGCATCCGCCTGAACGCCATGGTCCACCGCAACGACCTGCCGGGACGCGATGTCGAGCGCTTCAAGCGCTGGGCCGTTGCTCCTTCCGTCAAGCTCGGCATGGACGGCCCGACCAGCCTCAGCCTCTCCTATTTCCATCAGGAGGACCGCAACACGCCGGTCTATGGGGTGCCCTTCTTCAAGAACGCGATCAATGACGGCCCGCTGCCCGGTGTCGATGACAGCGATTATTTCGGCATCGCCAATCTCGACCGGCAGGATATCGACATCGACCGCTTCACCGCGATCTTCGCGCATCAGTTCAGCGACGCCGTCTCGCTCCGAACGCTGGGCCGCTGGCAGCGCGTGCGCCAGGACAGCATCACCAGCGCGCCGCAGGGCACCTATTGCCTCGCCAGCGGGGTGCAACCGGTGACCGCCACCGATCTGACGACCCCGCTCGCCTGTTCGGCGGGCATGGCGGCCGGCACCTATCGCCCTTCCGGTCCGCGCGGGCTCGTCCGCGACCAACTCAATGACCTTTTCTATGCCCAGACCGACCTCCGCATCGTCAGCGGCGACGCGGGCGGCATCCGCAACACGCTCGTCGTCGGCGCATCGGCAACGCAGGAGGATTATCGCCTGACCAGCGCGAACCTTCTCCGCACCGCCGCCGGCGCGACCGTGGCGGAGCCCGACATCAGCCTCGCCAGCCCCAACACCAACTGGACCGGCGCGGTGAATCGGATCGTCTCGGGTCATAGCTATGGCGACAGCCGCAATCTCGCCATCTACGCCTTCGACACCATCGAGCTGGGCCAGTTCGAGCTGAACGGCGGCCTGCGCTACGAAGATGTCCGCAACATCTTCCGCGCCGACACCGTCGCGCTGCCTGCGGCCGGCGGCGGCACGACGCCCGGCATCGTCCAGCGCAGCAAGGAAAGCCTTTTCTCCTACCGCGTCGGCGGGGTGTTCAAGCCGACACAGGATGTCAGCCTCTACGCCGCCTTCGCCAACAGCAAGACGCCTTCGTCAGCGACCGTGCGCGCCGGCTGCACGACCGGATCGGGCGCGACCTTCGTCAATTTCTGCGACGTCGCGCCGGAAACCGCGCGCAGCTACGAAATCGGCGCAAAGGCGAACCTGATGGGCGGCAAGCTGCTCGCCACCGCCGCGCTCTTCCGCAACGAACGCACCAATTACCGCATACCCACCAACGATCCCGCCACCAACGCGACTTTCCAGGTTCTCGACGGCCGGTCTCGGGTGGATGGCGTCGCGCTCGGCCTCACCGGCAATATCACGCCGCAATGGCTGATCTTCGCCAACTACACCTATCTTGACGGCAAGATCGTGCAGGGTACGTCGGACAGCTGCATCGCCAATCCCCGCGCCGCCTGTTCCAACAGCGCCGCGCTGCCCGATCCATCGAAGGGCGACGCTCTCATCCAGACGCCGAAACATTCGGGCAGCCTCTATACCAGCTACCGCCTGCCCTTCGGCCTCGAACTCGGTTATGGCGTCACCTATCAGGGCAGCTTCGCGCTCAACCAGTCCAACCTCTTCAACCGGACGCAATATCGGTCGGACGACTATTGGGTCCACCGCGCCTTCCTGTCCTGGGCCTTCGACAACGGCCTGACCGCGCAGATCAACGTCCAGAACCTGTTCGACAAGACCTACTACACCGGCATCCGTAACAATATCAGCGCGACCAACGGCGTCGTCTCGGGCGGCTGGGCCGCTCCGGGCGAAGGGCGCGCCGCCCGGCTCAGCCTCTTCTACAGCTTCTGATTTTGGGGGCGGGGGCAGGGCGGTTGCCCGTCCTCCCCCGCTCGCTTATTCCTCGCTCATGCTGATCGCCATCCCCGACCTGCTCGACCCCGCCGGGGTGTCCTCCGTCCGTGAGCTGGTCGACGCGGCCGACTGGATCGACGGCAACGCAACCTCCGGCCCGCAGTCCGCGCTTGCCAAGCGCAACCTGCAATTGCCCGAAGACAGCGCCGCCGCGAAACAGGCCGGCCAGATCGTGCTCGACGCGCTGGGACGGTCCCCGCTGTTCATCGCCGCTGCGTTGCCGCTCAAAATCTACCCGCCACTGTTCAACAGCTATGCCGGGGGGCAAGCGTTCGGCGTCCATGTCGACAATGCCGTCCGCATCCAGCCTGGCACCGGCTTCCGGGTCCGCTCAGACCTGTCGATGACCGTATTCCTCGAAGATCCGCGAGCCTATGACGGCGGCGAACTGACCGTCGAAACCCAGTTCGGCGTGCAGCAGGTGAAGCTCCCCGCTGGCCATGCGGTCCTGTACCCGTCCTCCTCGCTGCACCGGGTCGAGCCGGTGACGCGCGGGCGGCGGGTCGCCAGCTTCTTCTGGCTCCAGTCGATGATCCGCGACGACGCCGCGCGCCAGATGCTGTTCGACCTGGACCGCAGCGTGCAGGGCCTCGCGGCGCAACTCGGCCAGGATCATGCCGACGTGATCCGCCTCACCGGCGTCTATCACAATCTCCTGCGCCGCTGGGCGGAGGCGTGATCCTGCCTCAAAACGGTCGAGGCCCGGTCCCACTCGCGCGGGCCGGGCCTCTTTCCCTCTCCAAGCTCGTCAGGCGCGTGGACCGTCAGCCGTCGTAGTCGCCACCGATATTCTGGTTGCGCGGCGGCGCGGCGGCCGTCAGGCGCAGCGCTTCGGCCGACTGGGCGATCGACCCGATCTCGTCCGGCGTGTCGTCATCGTCGATCTGCACCTTCTGCAGCGATCCGACGAGCGAATCATGCAGTTCGTCCGGCAACACCGTTTCCTCGGCGATCTCGCGCAACGCCACGACCGGGTTTTTGTCGCGGTCGCGATCGATCGTCAGTTCGGCGCCGCCGGAAATCTCCCGCGCGCGCTGGGCGGCGAGAAGGACGAGGTCAAAACGGTTGGTAACCTTGTCGACGCAATCTTCGACGGTAACGCGGGCCAAACAGGGCCTCCTGATATTGCGGATGGAAAATCGTGAAAGCGCCGCCTAGCAGCCGGCCCGGCGGGAGTCAATAAAAGGCCATAAAGCGATGGCATGGCGCACGCTTATGCGGCAGTTAGGCCCCATGGCGACCCTCCAGCCACAGTCCGGCAACGCCGACGCCGCCGATATATGCGCTGACATCGCCGGCCACGCTCTGCGGCTGATCGTGCGGGGCGAAGCGTTGCGCGACGCGCTTCTCGCCCTGATCGACGGCGCGCGGGTCAGCCTCAAACTCTATTATTACATCTTCGCCGCCGACGACAGCGGCGCCCGCATCCGCGACGCCCTGATCGCGGCGCGGCGACGCGGCGTCGCCGTCACCCTGATGATTGACGGCTTCGGCTCGGCGGACACGCCCGCCAGCTTCTTCGCGCCGCTGGTCGAGGCCGGCGCGCATTTCGGCCGCTTCGGAACCCGCCGCTCGACCCGTTACCTCATCCGCAACCATCAGAAGATGGCCATCGCTGATGACGCGACGCTGCTGATCGGCGGCTTCAATGTCGAGGACGGCTATTTCGGCATCCCGCCCGACGATTGCTGGCGCGATCTCGGTCTCCTGTTGCAGGGGGCGGAGGTGCGCGCGATGAGCAACTGGTTCGGACATATGTGGCGCTGGGTCTCCTCCAAACGCCAGGGCTTCCGCGCGCTGCGGCGTCTGGTCCGCCGCTGGCGTCCGCCCCGGCCGCGCGACCCGGCAAGCCCCTTCCGCTGGCTGATCGGCGGCCCGACCCGACACTTCAGCCCCTGGGCCAAGCTGGTCAAGCACGACCTGGAACAGGCGCGCCGGGTCGACATGATCGCCGCCTATTTCTCGCCGGGGCGCGGGATGCTGAAGCGCATCGCCCGCGCCGCGCAGCGGGATGGCGCGCGGCTCGTCCTTCCGGCGAAATCCGACAATTTCGCGACGGTTTCGGCGGCGCGGCTGCTCTATGGCCCGTTGCTCAAGCGCGGCGTGGAAATCCACGAATATCAGCCGTGCAAGCTCCACATGAAGCTGCTCGTCATCGACGACGCCGTCTATGTCGGCTCGGCCAATTTCGACATGCGAAGCCTGTTCCTCAATCTCGAACTCATGCTGCGGATCGACGATTCTGACTTCGCGGCACAGGTCCGCGCTTTTGTCGCTACCGAAGCCGCGCACAGCCGCGCCATCGATCTGGCCACCTATCGCGCCGACCGCTCGTTCCCGACCCTCGTCAAGCAATGGATCAGCTATCTGCTGGTCGGCGTGCTCGACTATACGGTCACGCGGCGATTGAACTTCCGCAATCCGGACGCGGACTGACGCCGAAGTATTTCGAGGCATCGGCGAAGGAGGGTGACGGCCGCATTTCGGACGAAGCGATCTGGCATCATGTGACAAAGCATGTCTGGCTGAGGGCCGGGCGGAACCGGGATGCACGATTTCCGTTTCGATGCCGTGCCGATTTGCCGGCATATGCAGGGGAGACATATGGACAGCCTTATCGCCGCCTTCACCGATCCGGCCGCCATTGCCGCGCTTGTCGCACTGGTGGTGATGGAGGTGGTGCTGGGGATCGACAATCTGGTCTTCATCTCGATCCTGACCAACAAGCTGCCCGAGGCGCAGCGGCCCAAGGCGCGGAAGATCGGCATCGGTCTCGCGCTGGCGATGCGGCTGGTGCTGCTGTCGATGATCGCGTGGATCGTGGGGCTGACCCAGCCGGTGTTCGACCTGGGGTTCAGCGGGCCGCCCGACCAGCATGGCGCGCCGACGTTCGAGACCGACTTTTCCTGGCGCGACCTCATCCTGATCGCGGGCGGACTGTTCCTGATCTGGAAGGCGACCAAGGAGATCCATCACAATGTCGATCCGCATGGCGACGACGATGTGCTGGACAAGAAAAGCGTCGCCACGCTGACCTTCGGCAGCGCGATCGTGCAGATCATCCTGCTCGACATGATCTTTTCGCTCGATTCGATCCTGACGGCGGTGGGGATGACCGATAACCTGGCGGTCATGTATATCGCCGTGATCGTGGCGGTGACGGTTATGCTGATCGCCGCCGACCCGCTTGCCAACTTCATCGCGCGCAATCCGACAGTCGTGATGCTGGCGCTGGGCTTCCTGCTGATGATCGGCGCGGTGCTGATCGCCGACGGCTTCGGCGTGCATGTGCCAAAGGGCTATATCTACGCGGCCATGGCATTCTCGACGCTGGTCGAGGTGCTGAATATCTTTGCCCGGCGGGCGACGGGGGGGAGGTAGCGTCCTTCTCCCCTTGGGGGAGAAGGACATGGAGCCTTGCCGCGCAGCGGCTAGGCGGAGCTGGATGAGGGGACGTTGGGACGCCGCCGTGACGTGGCTTCACCCTCACCCAGCTACGACTAGGCAGCACGCTGCCAAGTCTTCGCAGCCCTCTCCCGTCAAGGGAGAGGGATCAGGCGTCATGCCGCGGCGCGGCGTTCCTTCAGTTCCTCGTTCAGCATTTCGGCGAGAAGGAAGGCCAGTTCCAGCGACTGCGCGGCGTTGAGGCGCGGGTCGCAATGGGTGTGGTAGCGGTCGGCCAGCCCCTCGTCGGTGATGGCGATCGCGCCGCCGGTGCATTCGGTCACGTTCTGGCCGGTCATTTCCGCATGGATGCCGCCACCAAAGCTTCCCTCGGCGCGGTGCACCGCGAAGAAGCCGCGTACTTCGGCCAGGATGCGGTCGAACGGGCGGGTCTTGTAGCCGTTAGCGGCCTTGATGACGTTGCCGTGCATCGGGTCGCACGACCAGACCACCGGATGCCCTTCGCGCAGCACCGCGCGAACAAGTTTCGGCAGGCCCGCCTCGATCTTGTCATGGCCATATCGGGTGATGAGGGTGATGCGGCCGGCTTCGCGTGACGGGTTCAGCACGTCGAGCAGGCGGATCAGCGCGTCCGGCTCCAGCGAAGGGCCGCACTTCATGCCGATGGGATTGCCGATGCCGCGCAGATATTCGATATGAGCGGAGCCCTCGAACCGGGTACGGTCGCCGATCCAGAGCATGTGCGCGCTGGTGTCGAACCAGTCGCCGGTCAGGCTGTCCTGCCGGGTCAGCGCCTGCTCGAAGGGGAGCAGCAGCGCTTCGTGGCTGGTGTAGAAGCTGGTGCCGCCCAGCTGCGGCACGCTGTCGGCATCGAGGCCGCAGGCGCGCATGAAGTCAAGCGCCTGGCCGATCTGGTCGGCCATTTGTTCGAACTTGGCGGCCCAGGGCGATCGGCCCATGAAGTCGAGCATCCAGCCATGCACCCGGTCGAGCGACGCATAGCCGCCGGTCGAGAAGGCGCGCAGCAGGTTGAGCGTCGCGGCCGACTGGTTGTAGGCGCGAACCATCCGCTCCGGGTCCGGTTCGCGCGCTTCCGGCGTGAAGGCGATATCGTTGACGTTATCGCCGCGATAGCTGGGCAGCTCCACCCCGCCGATCGTCTCGGTGTCGGCCGATCGCGGCTTGGCGAACTGGCCCGCCATGCGGCCGACCTTCACCACCGGCAGCTTCGACGCGAAGGTCAGCACCACCGCCATCTGGAGCAGCACGCGGAACGTGTCGCGGATGTTGTTCGGGTGGAACTCGGCAAAGCTTTCGGCGCAGTCGCCGCCCTGGAGCAGGAAGGCGTCGCCGGCCGCGACCTTGGCAAGGTCGGCCTTCAGATGCCGCGCCTCGCCCGCGAAGACGAGCGGCGGAAACTGGCTGAGCTGGGCCTCCACCGACGCGAGCGCGTCGGCATCCCGATAGAAGGGCATCTGAATGCCCTTATGGCTGCGCCAGCTATCCGGCGTCCACTTCGCCGCCACGTCGAGTCTCCTTCACGAAAATAGGGGGCGCACCTACGCTTTCGATGGGCGTTAGGCAAGTTTATAGCGGTTGGCCCGCGATCGAGCGAAACGATCGGCTATTTTTGACAGGGCCAGCGTTCGTTGAGGGCGACGCTGACGAGGACGGAGGCAGGCGCCTTGCGCTGGTCGGGCCAGCGGTCGAGATAGGCAAGGACGGTCGCGCGCGCTTCGTCCGCGCCCATGCGGTCGGGCCAGCACACCGGGCGGGCGCGGCCGATGAACATGTCCTTGCGGATGCCGTCGACCACGCCGACGATATAGGCGGTGCAGGCAAGCGCATATTCGGGCGCCTTGTTGCGGCATTTGGCGCGCAGCGTGTCGCCGGTCTCGAACATGTAGGTCTGCGCCGGCGCGGGGGCGGGCGTGGCGGCCGCGAGCAGCGCGCAGAAGAGGAGCGTGCGGGTCATTCCTTTTTCTTTGCGGTGAAGGCGAAGGTGACGGCGACCTGCGGGCCAAGCCCCTTGCTGCTGTCGCCATTGCCGACGCCGAAGGATGCGCGGGCGACGGTGGCGCTTCCGGAGACGGTGCGGGTGGCGTCCTTGCCCGCCAGGGTGAAGCGGATCGTCTGCGGCTTCGACACGCCTTTCAGCGTCAGCGTGCCGCTGGCGCGATAGCGACCGGGGCCAGCCGCCTGCGCGCCCTTGGCGACGAAGGTCGCGGTCGGGTGAGCGGCGGCGGCGAAAAACTCGTCGCCCGGCAGCATCCCGTCCTTGTAGGCGTCGCCGACGCTGGCCGATCCGACGTCGATCGTCACCTTGATGTCCGTGCTTTCGGGATGGTCGGGGTCCATGACGATCGCGGCGGTCCATTTCGAAAAGGTGCCGCTGATCGTTTCGCCATCATTGCCGACCGAAAAGCCGACGCGGCCGCCGGGCTGAATGGTCCAGGCCGGGGGCGGGCCGGCGGGCTCCTCTTCCTCGGCGGCCGGTTCGGCGGCGTTGGCGGCGGCATTGTCGGCGACGGCGAGGTTGGCGGGCTCGGCTTCGGCGATATTTTCCGGCGCGTCGGCTTCGATCGGCGCGGGGGCAGCAGGCGCCGGCTGAGCGCCGGGCAGGATGGCGCGGCCGGCGGCGAAGCCGACAAGAAGCAAGGCGGGCAGGGCAACCAGCAGCAAGGACGATCGCCCCGGCACCATCCGCCAGAGCAGGCCGTCGCGCATCAGCAGATGGTGGCGCAGCGCGCCCGCGACGTGGAGCGCGAGCAGGGCGATGCCGATCCAGGCGAGCAGGCCATGCCCATTCTCGGCAATCTCATGCGCGGCGGCGGAAAGCGGCAGGTGGGGCAGGGGCAGGACGCCGAAGATCAGGGTTGGCACCTTGACCTTCGCGGTCGACACGAGCGCCCAACCGGTCAGCGGCGCGCCCAGCATGAAGGCGTAGAGGCCGGCATGTACGGCGCTGGCGAGTGTCCCCTGCCAGCCGCCTTCCAACTTGGGCGGGCGCGGTTTCCAATAGCGGACCGCGATCCGCAGCAGGGTCAGCGCCAGCACCGCCATCCCGACCGACTTGTGCAGTTGGAACAGGGCAAAGCCGCGCGCGCCCAGGTCCTCCAACGCCCATCCCACCGCGATCTGGAATGCCAGCAATGCAGCGATCACCCAGTGCAGCAATATGGCGGTGCGGCTGTAGCGGTGCATGGGCGATCCTTCGCATGTTGTGTCGGCGGCGAAACTATGCCTTGCCGACGCCGAAGTCCATCGACCGCGCGGAAAAGGTCGCGGTGCCAAATGCAATCCATGCTGTGGCGAAAAGGACGCAGAAGCGCGGCATAATTGCCGATGTGATTGCATCCCGTTCCGACCGGGCTAAGAGTTTCGGATTACCCCCACAAAAAGGGACGAGACATGGCCAAACCCGACGCCTGGCGGTTCGATCCGAACGCCTACAGCTTCGTCACCAGCATCGACACGCGGTTTCAAGACCTGGACACGATGGGCCATATCAACAATGTCGCGATCTCGGGTATTTTCGAGACCGCGCGTATCCGGTTCCACCATCATCTCGGCCGCCATCCGCAGGAACAGGGGGTGCGCTGGCTCGTGGCGGCGGTGTCCCTGAACTTCATCGAGGAATCCCATTTCCCCTATCCGTTCGAGGTGCATTGCGCGATCGGGCATATCGGGCGGACCAGTTGGACGATCAGCTCTGCCGGGTTTCAGAAAGGCGTCTGCGTCGCCACCGCCGACACGACGGTCGTGACCCATGGGCCGGAAGGGCGCCGCGTGATCGACGAGACGCTGCGCGAGGCGATGGAGCTGAACTTCCTGCGACGTCCCGGATAGGAGTCAGGCGAAGCCCGCCAAGCGCCGGCTCCACTGAAATGCGATGACCGCGCCCTTCACCGGCTGGATCAGCGCCAGGGCAAGAACCCCCGCAAGCGCCGGCCAGATCGCCGCCTGCCAGAGCAGAGGCACGGAGAAAGCGGCGTTCACCTCGATCATCAGCGGCACGATGATGTGGCCGAGCAGCAGGATGACGAGATAGGCGGGCAGATCGTCGGCCTGGTGCACGTCGAGCGGCTGACCGCAGGCGGCGCAGGAGGGCGCGGGCTTCAGGAAGCGCGCAAACATCCGCCCCTCGCCGCAGCGCGGACAGCGGCCGCGCAGGCCGAGCAGGATCGCGGGGCGGATCGGGCGGTCGGGGCGGCCTTGGGTCATGGTGCAGGCGTCCTGCAAGAGGGTGAGGGCGGGACTGGGTTCCGGCTTTCGCCGGAACACGGAGCGTCTAGGAATAGCGCGCGCGTAAGGCAAGCGTCACCCCTTTCCCCGGCGCGCGCGCCTCTCTAAGACAGCGCCATGTACCTGCCCGGCGGCGACGAGCCCTACTGCCTGTTCGATGATGCGCGCGCCCATGCGCCCGCGCCCGCGCGGCTGTATCGCGATCCGGTGGGGGTGGTAAGCGCGAGGACGATGGCGGAGGTGCAGCCGGCGCTGGACCGGCTGGCCGAGGCGGCCGAACATGGGCTCCATGCGGCGGGCTACATGGCCTATGAAGCCGGACTGGCGCTGGAAGAGCGGCTTGCCCCGATAGCGCGGCGCCGCGAAGGAGCGGGAGGACCGCTGCTGTGGTTCGGCCTTTATGAAGGGGTGCGTTTCATTCCGCCCGGCGACCTTGCGCCGATGCTGCCCGATCCGGCCGGCGCGCGGGTCGGCGCGCTGCGCCCGGCGCTGAATGAGGACGAGTATCGGGCCGCCTTCGCCCAGGTGCAGGACTATATCCGCGCGGGCGACATCTATCAGGTCAATCTGACCTTTCCCTGCGCTGTCGAACTGGCGGGCAATCCCGTCGCGCTCTACGCCACGTTTCGGCCGCGCGCGGCGGCGGGCTATGGCGGAATCATCCGCACCGGGGCCGAGACGATCCTGTCCTTTTCGCCCGAACTCTTCTTCACGCTGGTGCGCGGGCAGCTCACCGCGCGGCCGATGAAGGGAACGGCGACGCGCGGGGCAGACGCGAACGACGACGCAGCGATCGCCCGTTGGCTGGAGAGCGACGCCAAGCAGCGCGCCGAAAATCTGATGATCGTCGACTTGCTGCGCAACGACCTCTCGCGCGTGTCGCGCGCGGGCAGCGTGACGGTGCCCGACCTGTTCCGGGTCGAGACCTTCCCGACCGTGCACCAACTCGTGTCGACGGTGCGCGCGCGGCTGCTGCCGGGGCTGGCGCCGGTCGACGTGCTGCGCGTGCTGTTCCCCTGCGGGTCGATCACCGGCGCGCCCAAGGTCCGGGCGATGGAAATTATCGACGCGGTCGAGCCGTTTCCGCGCGGCGTCTATACAGGGGCCATGGGCTGGATCGACCCGGAAGGGGACGCGGCCTTCAACGTCGCGATCCGCACGCTGACGCTGCGCGACGGGCAGGGGGAAGCGCGCCTCGGCCTCGGCTCCGGCATCGTCGCGGATTCGGTCGGCGAGGCCGAATGGCGCGAATGCCTGGCGAAGGCGCGTTTCCTCACCGGCTTGACTTGAGCGCGGCGGGGCGGGAAGGAAGGCCCATGCCCTTTGCCGACGGACGGTTCGACCTGCTGGAAACCATGGCCTTCGATCCCCTGGAGGGGATCAGGCTGCTCGACCTGCATCTGACTCGGCTGAAGGCGAGCGCCGATGCGCTGGGGTTCCAGTTCGACCGGCACGGGGTGCGGAACGAGCTTCAGGCTGCGACCTTCCGCCTGCGCGCGAAGAGCCGGGTTCGGCTGCTCGCCTCGCGCGGCGGGGCGATCGCGATCGAGGTGCGCGATCATCGCACCTGGCCACAGGCGATCATGCCCGTCGCCGTGGTGCCGCGCCATGCGCCCGCCGACGACGGCCGGTTGCGGCACAAGACCACCGACCGCTCGCTCTATCGCGACGCGCTGAAGCGCGGCGGCACCTATGAGGTGCTGCTGAAGGACGCGGACGGTTATCTGACCGAGGGATGTTTCTCCTCCCTCTTCGTCGAGCGCGGCGACAAGCTGGTGACGCCGCCACTGTCGCGCGGGGTGCTGCCCGGCATCCTGCGGCAGAGCCTGATCGACATGGGCGAGGCGATCGAGGGCGATCTGCGCGTCGCCGACCTGGAGCGCGGCTTCTTCATCGGCAATGCGGCGCGCGGCATGGTGGCCGCGACGTTGGCGCGGTAGCTCAGCCTTCGCCGGGGCGAACAACCTGCCCCAGCATGGCGACGAGATCGGTTTGGCGGTTGACGCCGGTCTTGGCGAAGATGCTGGCGAGTTGCTTGCGCACGGTTTCGGTCGAGACTTTCGCTGCCTGCGCGGTTTCGCCCAGGGACAGGCCGCGCGCGAGCTGATCGGCGATGCGCGCTTCGGCGGGGGACAGGTCGAACAAGGACTGGAGCAGGCCAGTGCCCGGCGTCGTGCGGCGGGCGGGATCGACCAGAATCAGGAAGGCGGCGACGTTGGTGAAGATGTCGCGCGCGTCGCCGCGCACCGGCACGAGATGCAGCACGCGGAAGGCGTCCTCCTCTCCGCCGCGAAGGCCGATCGAGGCGCCGGCCGTATCGATGCCGGCCAGGCCGCGATCTAACTGTGCCTGCGCCGCCGGGCTGGGCAGGCGCAGCGCGCCGTGCGGGCCGATGAGGGTGGGCAGGCTCTGCTCGAAAGCGGGGTTGGCCAGCGCGATTCGGCCCCGCCGGTCGATCAGCGCGGCGGCGAAGCCGACCGCCGACAACGCCTCGACCGAGGAGCGCATCTTTTCAAAGTGGAAGCGCGCGGCAAGCATCGCCGACCGGGCGATATGGGGACGCAGCGTGTCGAGTTCCGGGATGGCGAGGCGGGCGGCGTCATGATCGGGCAGCCCTTCGAGGCTCATCAGTAGCCGCGAATCGCCGACATCGTTGATCAGGGTGGCGGCGCCGACTGCTACGCCCTTTGGAATCAGCCAGCCGGTGTAGATGGGCAGGGTGCGGGTCTCTTCCTCCGTCACCAGATCGAGATCGGTGAGGAAGCCGGGATGCGGCGGATGGGCAGCCAGCCGTTCGACCCGGACATTCTGGGTTACATAGGGCGACTGTTCGAACAGTCGCACGGTTTCCTCGATCGCGGGCGAGGTGATGCTGGACTGGCCGCTGCTCGACGCGCGGATCAACATGCCGCCGCGCGCGTGGAACCGCGCCGAAATCGCGTCGAGCACGCCCGCCCAATTCTGTGGCACGACGGCTGCTTCGTAGATCGAATCGATCAGCATTTTTCCCCCAAGTCCTTCATATCGGGCGGTGGCGGACGGTTGCCAGAACAAAATCGGTAGGATGCGGGGGAGCGCACGGGCGGCTTGGCATTTTCTTCCGGGGCCAGATGCCATGATGTGGCCGGTTGCCCCTGCGTCCGTTGCGGCCTAAGGGGCGTCGCGTCTGCCGATCGTGCAGGCGAGGGGAAATTTGAGAAAGATTGTTGCCATGAGCCAGACTTCCGCCGCCCTGGGCCGTATCCAGCCGTCCGCCACGCTCGCCATGAGCGCCCGTGTGAACGCGCTGAAGGCCGAAGGCGTGGACGTCATCGGCCTGTCGGCGGGCGAGCCTGACTTCGATACGCCGGACTTCGTCAAGGAAGCCGGGATCGCGGCGATCCGCAACAATCTGACCCGC
Organism: Sphingobium agrisoli; assembly: GCF_041877245.1. Taxonomy (NCBI): domain Bacteria; kingdom Pseudomonadati; phylum Pseudomonadota; class Alphaproteobacteria; order Sphingomonadales; family Sphingobiaceae; genus Sphingobium; species Sphingobium agrisoli. Next base: position 275,342 of record NZ_JBHDJI010000004.1, on the reverse strand, counting down.
TATACCGACGTGGACGGCACGGCCGACGTCAAGGAAGCGGTCATGTTCAAGTTCCGGCGCGACAACGGCCTGACCTTCAAGCGCAGCCAGATCAGCGTCAATTCAGGCGGCAAGCACACTTTGTTCAACGCGCTGGTGGCGACGGTGGACGTAGGGGACGAGGTCATCATTCCCGCGCCCTATTGGGTCAGCTATCCCGACATCGTGAACTTCGCGGGCGGGACGCCCGTCTTCATCGAAGGGCCGGCGAGCCAGGGCTACAAGATCACAGCGGCACAGCTCGATGCCGCGATCACGCCGCGCACCAAGTGGGTGATGCTGAATTCCCCCTCCAATCCGTCCGGCGCGGCCTATTCGGCCGATGAGCTGAAGGCGCTGGCGGAGGTGCTGCTGCGCCACCCCCATGTGCTGGTGATGACCGACGACATGTATGAACATGTCTGGTACGCGCCCACCCCCTTCGCCACCATCGCGCAGGTGTGCCCGGAGCTGTACGACCGCACGCTGACGGTCAATGGCTGCTCCAAGGCTTTCTCGATGACCGGCTGGCGCATCGGTTTCGCGGGCGGCCCCGAATGGATCATCAAGGCGATGGGCAAGCTCCAGTCGCAATCGACCAGCAATCCCTGCTCGATCAGCCAGGCGGCGGCGGTGGCGGCGCTGACCGGGCCGCAGGATTTCCTGGAGGAGCGCAACGCCGTGTTCAAGAAGCGCCGCGACATGGTGGTGGCAATGCTGAACGATGCGCCGGGCCTCGACTGCCCGACGCCGGAGGGCGCTTTCTACGTCTATCCCGACGCCAGCGGGGTGATCGGCAAGACGACGCCCAAGGGCGCGCTGATCGACAGCGACGAGGCGCTGATCGGCTATTTCCTGGACGAAGCGAAGGTCGCGGCGGTGCATGGCGCGGCCTTCGGCCTCTCGCCCGCCTTCCGCATCAGCTATGCGACGTCGGACGAGGTGCTCAAGAAGGCGTGCACCCGCATCCAGGAGGCCTGCGCCGCGCTGAAATAAGCGCCCGGCCAGGCAAAAAACCGAAACGGTCCTTTTCGCGCCGCGCCGTCTTGTGTTCGGCGTGGCGCGGCCTATATCCCCGTTGCGAAGAGAAACTGAATTAAAAGTTCCGCTCCGTTCGTCGTCCTGATGTCGATGTTGGTCGAAAGTCGCTGATGCGGCGGCGGCCGTTCAGACAGGGGCAAGTCGGATGCGGGTAGCCGGGGCCGGGATGACCGGCAAGACGAGACGAAAGGCGTTCGCCATGTTGGCGTTTTTGAAATCTGAGCTGTTCCTGCGCTTCCTGGGCGGGTTTGCGATCGGCGCCGTTGGCATGGTCATGCTCCAGCCCGACGAGCCACCGATGTTCAGCAGCACGGCGGTCGCGGCGACCCAGACCGATGCGGGTGCGCTCTAAGCGTTTGATCCTGGCCGCTGTCACGGCGCTCGCCGTGGCGGCTCCCGCCTGCGCCGAGCGTGCGGTGCGGGCACCCGTGCCGCAGGTCGACGCCGCGCCCACCCGCAAGCTGGAAACGGCGATATTCGCCGGTGGCTGCTACTGGGGCGTCGAAGGCGTATTCTCCCACATCAAGGGCGTCCATCTCGCCGTCTCCGGCTTTGCCGGCGGGCCGAAGGGCAGCCGCGTCGATTATGAGACGGTGAGCGGCGGCGACACGGGTTTCGCCGAATCGGTGCGCGTCACCTATGATCCCAAGCAAGTCAGCTACGGTACGCTGCTGCGCGTCTTCTTCTCGGTCATCGCCGATCCGACCACGCTAAACTATCAGGGGCCGGACCACGGCACCCAATATCGCAGCGCGCTGTTCCCGCTCAATGCCGAGCAGGACAAGGCGGCGCGCGCCTATCTCGCGCAATTGGGCAAGGCCGGCCTGTGGCGTGACCCGGTGGTGACGAAGGTCGAGCGTTTCACCGGCTTCCAGAATGCCGGCGAGGACCATCAGGATTTCATGCGGAAAAATCCGCGCCATCCCTATATCATGCGCTGGGATCAACCCAAGCTGGCGGCGCTGAAGGCGATGTACCCCGACCTATACCGGGATCGCCCGTCCGCCTGACGAACAGGAGCGAGACATGAGCGAGACGAGGGGCCTGAAACTGCTGTCGACCCTGGCGGAAGACGGCCGCCTGACGGTGGAACTGGTCGAGGATGCGCTGCCCGTGCCGACCGGAAATCAGCTGTTGGTGCGGGTCGAGGCCGCGCCGATCAACCCGTCCGACCTTGGCCTGATGTTCGGTCCGGCCGATGTCGCTTCCGCCGATTATGCCCCCCGCCGGATCGTCGCGCAGATGCCCGAACCGGCGGTCAGGGCGATGGCGGCGCGAATCGGACAGCCTCTGGGCGTCGGGAACGAAGCGGCAGGCACTGTCATGGCCGCCGGCGACGGGGCGGCGGCGCAGGCGCTGATCGGCAAGCGAGTCGCGATGATCGGCGGCGACATGTATGTCCAATATCGCCTGATCGACGCGAGCGATTGCATCGCGCTGCCTGACGATGTCACGGCGGAGCAGGGCGCGTCCGCGTTCGTCAATCCGATGACGGTCCTGGGCTTCATCGAAACGGCGAAGGCCGGCGGGCACAAGGCGATCGTCCACACCGCCGCCGCCTCCAACCTCGGCCAGATGCTCGTCAGGGTCGCGCAGGTCGATGGCCTCGGCCTCGTCAACATCGTTCGCAGCGCGGAGCAGGTTGCGCTACTGCGCGGCATCGGCGCGGAGCATGTGATCAACAGCAGCGACGCGGACTTCTCCGCCCGGCTGGAGGAGGCCATCGCCGCGACCGGCGCGACCGTGGCGTTCGACGCCATTGGCGGCGGCAAGCAGGTCAGCCAGATCCTGCACGCGATGGAAAAGGTCGCCGGCCGGGGCGCGACTTACAGCCGCTACGGATCGAGCAGCCCCAAACATGCCTATATCTACGGCGCGCTCGACATGGCGCCGACGATCCTGACGCGCAGCTTCGGCTTCACCTGGGACGTATCGGGCTGGCTGCTTTTCCCGTTTCTGCAAAAGGCCGGGCCGGACACGGCCGAGCGGATGCGCCAGCGCGTCCGCGACAATTTGACCACCCTGTTCGCCAGCCATTACAAGGCGCGGTTGTCGCTGGAGGAAGCGCTGACCCGTGAGGCGGTGCTCGCCTATAATGCGCGCCGCACGGGCGAGAAATATCTGATCCTGCCCAACGGCTGACCCATGAAAAAGGGCGGGGCCTTGCGGCGCCCGCCCGTTTCGGCCGACCGTTGACGCGCGCCTTATTTCGGCGACAGCACCATCAGCATCTGGCGGCCTTCCATGCGCGGATAGGCTTCGACCTTGGCGATTTCCGCGACATTCTCCGCCACGCGCTGAAGCAGGTTCATGCCGAGCTGCTGGTGGCTGAGTTCGCGGCCGCGGAAGCGCAGGGTGATCTTCACCTTGTCGCCTTCGCCGATGAAGTCATGGACCTTCTTCATCTTCGTATCATAGTCATGATCGTCGATGTTCGGACGCATCTTGATCTCCTTGATCTCCTGCGTCTTCTGGGTCTTGCGGGCGATATTCGCCTTCTTCTGGGCCTCGTACTTATATTTGCCGATGTCCAGGAACTTGCAGACCGGCGGGTCGGCGTTGGGCGATACCTCGACCAGATCGAGACCGACCTCATAGGCCTGCTCGATCGCCTCCTGCGTAAACATCACACCGAGATTTTCGCCTTCGTCATCGATCACGCGCACCTTGGGCACGGTGATGAACTCGTTGTAGCGGGGGCCGGACTTAGGCGGCGGCGCCAGCGGGCGGCGCATCATCGGGGGACGTATAGCAATATCTCCTGTGGTCGTTATCGAAAACGGACGGCTCTTAGCGGCTTTTGCGGAAAACCGAAAGGGGCGCGTGGCTCCGCCAAAGCGGAATCACGCACCCTTGCGGCATTTCTGCCTCACCGCATATCGGGTGCCTGCGCCTCTTTTGCAAGCCGGGCGATGACATCGGTGACGGAAAGGACGCTCTGCCCGTACTTGCCCAGTTCGCGCAGCGCCACCGTGCCTTCGTCCGCCTCGCGCCGGCCGACGACGAGGAGGTTGGGCACCTTGGCCAGGCTGTGCTCGCGCACCTTGTAGTTGATCTTTTCGTTGCGGGTATCGACTTCGGCGCGGATGCCGGCGGCGCGCAACTGCGCCACAACGTCGCGGGCATAATCGTCGGCGTCGGACACAATGGTCGCAACGACCGCTTGGCATGGCGCGAGCCAGAGCGGGAAGCGGCCCGCATAATGTTCGATCAATATACCGATGAAGCGTTCATAGCTGCCGAAGATCGCGCGGTGGAGCATCACCGGCCGGTGGCGTTCGCCATCCTCGCCCACATAGCTGGCGTCGAGGCGCTCGGGCAGCACGCGGTCCGACTGGATCGTGCCGACCTGCCAGGTCCGCCCGATCGCGTCGGTCAGGTGCCATTCCAGCTTGGGCGCGTAAAAGGCGCCTTCGCCCGGCAATTCTTCCCAGCCATAGTCGGGGGTATTCAACCCCGCGGCGGCGACCGCGTTGCGCAGTTCCTCCTCCGCCTTGTCCCACATCTCCTCCGTGCCGAAGCGCTTTTCGGGGCGCAGGGCGAGCTTGATCGAATAGGTGAAACCGAAATCCTTGTAGATGCGGTCGGCGAGCGCGCAGAAGGCGCGGACTTCCTCGACGATCTGGTCCTCGCGGCAGAAGATATGCGCGTCGTCCTGCGTGAACTGGCGCACCCGCATCAGCCCGTGGAGCGCGCCATGCGGCTCGTTGCGGTGGCAGCAACCATTTTCGTAGAAGCGCAGGGGCAGGTCGCGATAGCTCTTGATCCCCTGGCGGAAGATCAGGACATGCGCGGGGCAGTTCATGGGCTTCAAGGCCATCCACTCGGCATCGTCCGAAACCAGCGGGCCTTCGTCCGCGACGTTCGGCACTTCGTCGGGGATGACGAACATATTTTCGCGATATTTGCCCCAATGGCCCGACTGCTCCCACTGGCGCGCGTCCATCACCTGTGGGGTCTTGACCTCGCGATAGCCGGCGTCGTCGATCGCGCGGCGCATATAGGCTTCCAGCGCGCGCCAGATCACATAGCCCTTGGGGTGCCAGAACACCGACCCATGCGCTTCCTGCTGGAGGTGGAACAGGTCCATCTCCGCGCCCAGCTTGCGATGATCGCGCTTGGCCGCTTCTTCGAGGCGCATCAGGTGCGCGTCGAGCTGCTTCTTGTTCAGCCAGCCGGTGCCGTAGATGCGGCTCAGCATCGCATTCTTCTGGTCGCCGCGCCAGTAAGCCCCCGACACGCGGGTCAGCTTGAACGCCGCCGGGTCGAGCTTTCCAGTCGAGGCAAGATGCGGCCCCCGGCACATGTCGTACCACCCGTCACCGCTATGATAGACGGTCAGTTCCTCGCCCTGCGGCAGTTCGGCCGCCCACTGCGCCTTGAACGTTTCGCCCGCAGCTTCCCACTGCGCGATCAGCGTGTCGCGATCGATCACCTCGCGACGCAACACCTTGTCGGCGGCGATGATCTCGCGCATCTTCGCTTCTATCGCCGGCAGGTCTTCCTCGGTGAAGGGGCGATCCTTCGGCGCGAAGTCGTAATAGAAGCCATCCTCGGTCGCGGGACCGAAAGTGATCTGCGTGCCGGGGAAGAGCGCCTGCACCGCTTCGGCCAGGATATGGGCGAAGTCGTGACGGGCGAGCTCCAGCGCGTCGGCCTCATCCTTCGCCGTCACCAGCGCAAGGGTCGCGTCCGCTTCCAGCGGGCGGCCGATGTCGCGCAATTCGCCGTCGACTCGCGCGGCGATCGCCGCCTTGGCAAGCCCCGGCCCGATCGCCGCCGCAATGTCCGCCGGGGTGGTGCCGGGCGCGACTTCGCGCACGTTACCGTCGGGCAGGGTGATCTTGAGCATGGCGGACACGGGGAAACTCTCTGATGAAGGATAAGGGCGCGGCCGGCAAAAAGCCGCGCCTTCCCCTTAAATGGGCGGTCCATCCTGTCAATAGAAGCCCTCTTGCCAGCTCGAAGCCAAAGGCGCATCATCGATGTGCTGTTATATCATAATCAGCATGAGGAGGGACAGATGGCTTTGAGCTTTGCAAGACCCCGCGGCGCCCCGGACGGCGCGCCGATGAGCGACATGAACACCACCCCGCTGATCGACGTGATGCTGGTGCTGCTCATCATGTTCATCATCACGATCCCCATCCAGACGCACAGCGTAGGCGTGGACCTGCCACAGCCGCAGCCCGACCAGACCTTGGCCAAACCCGATCCCGTCAAGAACAAGGTGACGATCGACGCCGCCGGCCTCATCCGCTGGAATGGCGCGGCGGTCGACCGGCTGACGCTGCGCCGGTATCTCGCCGCGTCGCTGCGGCTGCCGGTGGAACCGGAATTGCAGTTCCAGCCCGACGCGCAGGCACGCTACATCATCGTCGACGAAGTGCTGGCCGACATCCGCCGCGCGGGCGTGACGCGGATGGGGTTCGTGGGGAATGAGCGCTATCGGGAGTTTTGAGGACACCGCTTTTCGCTTGACCTGTATAAGTCCCTGATCTTTCCTGCCCGCCGGGGATTTCGGGGGACATGGGGCATGGACGAGGAACAGATCGGGCGTGAAGGATTCGCGTTCGAGGGCGATTGGCGGGACTATGCGCCGATCGCCTTCACTAATTTGCTGCTGACGATCGTGACGCTGGGCTTTTATCGCTTCTGGGCGACGACGCGGACGCGGCGCTATCTCTGGGCGAATACCCGCTTCATCGACGACCGGCTGGAATGGACCGGCACAGGGCTTGAGCTGTTCATCGGCTTCCTGATGGTGATCCTGCTCATCGGCCTGCCTTTCTTCTTCATCCAGTTCGGGGCGCAGGCGCTGGTTCTTCAGGGGCATGGCGGGATCGCCGCGATCCTGACCTTCGTCGCCTTCTTCGTCATCTTCTACATGGTCGGCCTCGCCCGCTTTCGCGCCTTGCGGTATCGGCTCAGCCGCACCTGGTGGCACGGGATAAGGGGAGGGAGCGACGACGCCGGCTGGGGCTATGGCGTGTCCTATATCTGGAAAAGCTTCGTCGGCACGCTGGCGGCGGGGCTCATGATCCCCTGGTCGATGATGTCGCTGTGGAACGAACGCTGGAACAAGATGAGCTTCGGCCCGCATATGTTTGAATCGGCGGGCGAGCATGGGCCGACGATGAAGCGGTTTCTGCTCTTCTATTTGGCGCCGCTCGGATTATTTGCGCTGGTGGGAATAACCTTCGCCAGCAGGAGCCGGCCAAGCTCCGGTTCCTCCTTTCTGATTTTCGCGCTTGGCGTTGGGTTCTACATCGGCCTCGGTCTGATCGCGCTGGCCTTCTACGCCAAATTCTTCCGCGTCGCGGTCGATGGTTTGTCGCTCGCCGGGCTCAACTTCCATTTCTATGCCAAGACCCGCGAGTGGATCATGCTGTTCCTGGGCGACATCGCGCTGGTGATCGGCACGCTCGGGATCGGCGCGATCTTCCTGCAATATCGGCACTGGAAATTCTTCATCACCCATATGGGCGTGACCGGCGAAATCTTCACCGACGAACTCACCCAGTCGCAGACCCGCACGGCCCGCCATGGCGAAGGGCTGCTCGACGCGCTGGATGTGGGCGCCTTCTAACCCGTGGAGGAATTCCGCCTCTGGCATTATGACGGCGTCACCGCCGTGCGGCGCGCGGTGGCGCTCGTGGCGGAGGATGACGCGCATTTCCGGCTGACGGAGCCTGAAAGCGGCTGGACCGGCGAGCCGGTCGCATGGGATGACCTGACCGTCATCGGCGCGGACAAGGGGCGGTCGGCTTACGGCCACCACGCGCTGCCCGGATGGCGCGTGGGCTTTGCCGGAAACGCGCCGCCCGATATCGCGGCGCGGCTGCCACGAGCGGAGCGCTATGGCCGCTGGGTCGACCGGTTCGGGCTGTGGCGGGCGGCGGCCGCCTTCACCGTCATCGCCGGGCTGGTGGTGTGGGGCGCGCTGGAAGCGCCCTCGTTGATCGCGCCGATGATCCCGCAAAGCTGGGAGAACCGCATGGGCGACGCGATGGTCGGCGATTTCGGCGGCCGCATATGCAGCACGCCTGCCGGCGACAAGGCGCTGGCGGCGCTCGTCGCGCGGATCGACCCCGATGCCGAGGCGCGCGACGTGGTGGTCGCCAACATCCCGCTGGTCAACGCCGTCACCTTGCCGGGCGGGCGGATCATCCTGTTCGACGGGCTCATCCAGCAAGCGGGATCGCCCGACGAGGTGGCGGGCGTGCTGGGGCATGAACTCGGCCATGTGCGCCACCGCGACACGATGACCGGGCTGGTGCGGCAACTGGGACTCAGCGTGCTGCTGGGCGGGTTCGCCGGCGACGCGGGCGGCTATCTCAACGGCGTCCTGTCCTTGACCTACGGGCGCAAGGCGGAGGATGCGGCGGACAGCGTCGCCATCGCGCAGATGCGCGCCGCCCGGATTTCCCCGGCCGGCACCGCCGCTTTTTTCGAGCGGATGGGCGGCAAGGGCGAGGGCGCGGACGTCGAGCGGGCGATGACCTGGCTGTCGTCCCACCCGCTGTCGGCCGACCGGCGCAAGCGGTTCGAGGCGGCGGTGCAGCGCGGCGCGGCCTATCGCCCGGCGCTGGACGCGGCCCAGTGGCAGGCGCTGCGGCGCAGCTGCAAGTCCGATCCCAGCGTGGAGGACGCCTGGGGCCGCCCCTTCTGATCGCGGTTGAATGCATCCTGCACAGTCTTTATGCAGGCGGCCGGAAAGGAGGCGGCCGATGAAGACGATGCGTTACGCGCTGGCAGCGCTCATATGCTATGCCGCCTTCTGGGGCGCGGCGCATATCGGGCTGCTGCCGGGTCTTGCTGCCGGGGCTCCTGACACGCTCGGGACGCAGGCGACGACGGGCGCGGCGACCGCGCAGAAGCTGAGCCGGATTTTCCCCGTTATCCGTTAAGCGTCAGACGAACAGCAGCCGGGCGTCTTCGGACAGGCCCTGAATCAGTGCGACCGGGCCGGCGGTCTCAACGCCGGGCGGCAGGTCGGTCGCGGACAGGCCGGCAAGCGCCAGCCCGCTCTGGCAGGCGATAAGGCGGACGCCGATCGCCCGCGCTTCCTCCATCAGGGTCGCAAGATCGGGGAGACCGGCGGCGCGGTGCGCGGCATCCTGCGGCGCGCATATCGGCGCGCGCAGCAGCGCGACGGCGTCGAGTTGCAGGAACAGGCTGGCCGACCCGCCCAGCGCCGCCTGCGCCGCCGCCAAAGCGAGTGCGCCGCGCAGCCTTTCCGGGTCGGGCGTGGCGACGATCAGAGCGAGGGGACGCATAGATCCATGGCGCATCCGGCGCAGCCCGGATCCTTGGACACGGCAAGGGTACGAAATCGCATCGAGAGCAGGTCGGCGATCAGCAGCCGGCCCGCCATGTCCGCGCCGAAGGGCACGATCTGGCGGAGGGTTTCGAGCGCGGCGAGGCTGCCGATCGTGCCGGTGAGCGCGCCGAGCACGCCGGTTTCGGCGCAGTTGCGCTCCGGTGCGTCGTCGGGCGCGCCGACCAGGCAGCGATAGCAGGGCTTGTCCGCCTCCCATCCGCGATAGGTGGCGAGCTGCCCCTCGAACGGGCCGACCGCCGCCGACACGAGTGGGATGCGGAGCCGCTGCGCCGCGTCGGCCACGGCGAGGCGGGTGGTGAAATTGTCGCAGCCGTCCAGGATCACGTCGGCGTCGCGCAGGACCAGCGCGGCATTGTCCGCATCGATCCGGGCGTTAATGGGGATGAGCGTGACGTCCGGGTTGAGCCGCGCGACGGCGGCACGCGCGGCTTCTGCTTTGGGCGCGCCGACATCTTGCGTGCCGAACGCGATCTGCCGCTGAAGATTGGAGAGCGCCACCGCGTCATCGTCGATCACGCGAATGCGCCCGACCCCGGCCGCCGCGAGATAGAGGATGGCCGGGCTGCCGATCCCGCCCGCGCCGATCACCGCGACATCGGCCGACAACAGCCGCATCTGTCCCGCGCCGCCGATTTCCTTGAGGATGATATGGCGGGCGTAACGATCCAGCTGATCGTCGGTCAATGTCATGGGGCGTCGGACCAGAGGAACCGCACCTGCGAGCGCATCCAGCGTGGCTGCGTGCCGCCGGCGGGAAAGCTCTTGCCCAGCAGGCTGAGGATGCGCGCGCTGACGAAGCGTTCGACTTCGGGGCAGCGGGCGTTGACCGGGGCGATCTTGAGCGGCTTGCCTTCGGGCGAGAGCAGGAAGAGCATGTCGATTTCCAGCAGCCACGACCCTTCATAGCTGACCGCGCTCGAACACTCGCCCTTGCGGTAGAAGCGCGCGACATCCTCCGACCAGCGCGGCGACACGCGGCGGCCCTGCCAGCCATGAATCACCGGCACGGCGCTGATATCCTCGGGCATCGGCGGAAGCGCGGCGGCTCCGGGAGCGGCGACGGCCAGCAGCAGCGAAATCAGCATCGTCATCGCATCACACTCCTGTCGACCCGAAACCGCCCTGTCCACGCGCGGTCTCGTCCAGACTATCGACTTCCGCGAAGCTGGCAAGCTGCACCGGGGCAGCGACGAGCTGGGCGATGCGGTCGCCGCGCGCGATGACGAAGGGCTGGTCGCCAAGGTTGATGAGGATGACCTTCAACTCCCCCCGATAATCGGCGTCGATCGTGCCGGGCGTATTGGGCAGGCTGATGCCATGCTTGAGCGCGAGGCCGGAGCGCGGGCGGACCTGAACTTCATAGCCTTGCGGGATCGCCATGGCGAAGCCGGTCGCGACCGCATGACGGCCGCCGGGGGGCAAGATCACATCCTCCGCCGAGACCACGTCCATGCCGGCGGCATGTGCGGTAGCATAAGCGGGGACAGGCAGCCCTTCGCCATGGGGCAGGCGCTTTAGTTTAATCTCGATGGGCGAGGGCATGGGCGACTTTCTCGATGAGGCGGGTGGCGACCTGGTTCTTGGGCAGCGGCGGCCAGACGTCGATGCCGGCGGCGGTCACGATCTGCACCGCATTGCTGTCGCCGCCCATCACGTCGCCGGAAACGTCATTGGCGACGATCCAGTCCGCGCCCTTTTTGGTAAGCTTGGCTTGGGCATGATCGGCGATTTTTTCGGTTTCGGCGGCGAAGCCGACGAGCAGGGCGGGGCGCCGGAGGTGGTGGCCAAGCGTGGCGAGGATGTCGGGGTTTTCGACGAGCGCCAGCGGCGCGGGCTGGCCCGAACCGTCCTTCTTGATCTTCTGGTCGGCGGCGTCGGCGGTGCGCCAGTCGGCGACGGCGGCGACCATGATCGCGGCGTCGGCGGGCAGTGCGGTCTCGACGGCGGCCAGCATGTCCCGCGCCGTCTCCACGTCCACCCGATCGACTCCGGCGGGTGTCGGCACGTGCACCGGCCCCGCCACCAGCGTGACCCGCGCCCCGGCCCGCGCGGCGGCGGCGGCGATGGCGAAGCCCTGCTTGCCCGACGATCGGTTGGCGATGTAGCGCACCGGGTCGATCGGCTCATGCGTGGGTCCGGCGGTGACGAGGATGTGCTTGCCGGTGAGCGGCAGGTCATCGCCGGCGAAATCGGGCTGTCCGGCCAGAGGATCGGCGGGGCGGGGAAGGGCAAGGAGCCGCTCGATCTCGGTCACGATCTCCTCAGGCTCGGGCAGCCGGCCCTTGCCATATTCGCCGCAGGCCATGGAGCCGCTCGCCGGCTCCAATATGTGGATGCCGTCGCCGCGCAGCGTGTCGAGGTTCCGCCGGGTCGCACGATGATGCCACATGCGCACGTTCATGGCCGGCACCGCCAGCACCGGCTTGTCGGTGGCGAGCAGCAGCGTCGTCGCCAGATCGTCGGCCATGCCGTTCGCCATCCGCGCCAGAATATTCGCGGTCGCGGGTGCGACGACCACCAGATCGGCCTGACGGCTGAGCTGAATATGTCCGATCTCGCGCTCTTCCTTGAGGTCGAACATGTCGCCATAGACATGATCTTCGGTGAGGACGCCAAGGCTGAGCGGCGTGACGAACTGCCTGGCGCTCTCGGTCAGCACCGCCCGCACCGCAATACCGCGCCGCTTGAGCAGACGGACAAGCTCCAGCGCCTTATAGGCCGCGATGCCGCCGGAGACGATGAGGAGGACGCGTGGGGTCATGAGAACTGTGCATATCGCCCAACGGCATTGCGGAAAAGTGCTTCGGCAGCCTCTCTGCCCTCAACACTCGTCGATGTGCTTCGTGGCGCGAAATGATCGCGAGCAGCCGCAAATTCCGAGTCCACGAAGGCGCTGACCGGAGCGGGAAGAGGAGCGCTGCCCATTTCCTTGGTTTCGGCTTTGCGCCTGATGAGGTCGGAAACGATCGGCACTAGGTCGTACGGGGGGTCGCATTGATCCATCAGTGTCGGGAAATGCATCGGGGCTACCCTTTCTTGAGGATGCAACCGCATCCAACGCAGTGCGGCAGCGGGTCGAAGCGCGTAGAAGAGCTTCTTCATTCCGACATTCTTGTCGTCCGAAAAATAGGCGCGCCGTTGGCCCTCGCCCAAATGCAGATAATGGCGGGCCACCGCATCACGATCTGTGAAGCGGCGGGCCAGATCAAGCAGTTGCTCGCGCAGCCAGATGTCGCCCCGATATGCAATCGGCGAAGTCAGCCATTCGATCACCACAGCGTTGCCCTTAAGCAGCAGCTTGATCGCCTTGCCCAAGTCCCAGCCGTTGACATCCAGATCACCGTCCAGAGGCGTTTCGATCACATCGCGTCGGACCCAAGGGGAGAGATAGTCGTCTGCGCGCCGGACAAACAGGAAGCGGCAGTCATAATCGCTGTCGGGGGATGGGAAGCCCCACGCCCTGCTCCCGCTCTCTATGGCCCACCCGATTACGACATGGTCCTGTGTCTCGATTTGGGCAAGCCGCTCGTCGATATGGTGGACCGCTGTCGCATCGAAGCTGTCGGGGATGGATCGGATCGACGGAAACATGGTCATCTAAAGATGGGATCCAAGGAACATCGCGCCAGCCCCGGCCGCCGCCGCCAGCACCGCCACCAGCGCATAGCGCCAGCCGCCGCCGACGCGGATCAGCTTGACTTCGGTCAGCGGCGGGGGCGGTGGCGCGCCGCCTTTCTCCGGGAAGGCGTCCTCGATACGGCGGACGAGGGCGGGGAGCCGCTGGAGCGTGCGCCAGTTCTCGATCAGCGTGTCGGCGGCCTTCGCCTCCGGCCCGAGTTCGGTGCGCAGCCATTCGCGGACATAGGGGCCGCTGGTTTCCCACAGGTTGATGTCGGGGTCGAGCGCGGTGGCCACGCCCTCCACCATCACCATCGTCTTTTGCAGCAGCAGCAGATGCGGCTGGGTCTGCATGTCGAAGTCGCGGGTGATGGCGAACAGCCCGTCGAGCATCCCGCCCACGGAAAGCTCGCGCACCGGCTTGCCGCGCATCGGTTCGCCCACGGCGCGCAGCGCGGTCGCGAACTCGGCGACATTATGGTGGGCGGGCACATATTGCGCCTCGAAATGGATTTCGGCGACGCGGCGGTAATTGCCGGTGATGAGGCCGTAAAGAATCTCCGCCAGCCACATGCGCGCGCGCCGGTCGATCCGGCCCATGATGCCGAAGTCGATGGCGACGATATCGCCATTGGGCGTCACGAACAGATTGCCCTGGTGCATGTCGGCGTGGAAGAAGCCCTCAGCGATCGCCTGCCGCAGGAATGCGTTGACGAGGCGGCTTGCGAGTTCCTTCACGTCATGCCCCGCCGCGATCAGCGCCGCGCGATCGGCGATCTTGACGCCGTCGATCCACTCCATCGTCATGACGCGGCCGGTGGTGCGGTCCCAGTCGATCTCAGGAATGCGGTATCCCGGCATCGCCTCCATCGCTTCGGCGAGTTCGGAGGCGGAAGCGGCTTCGCGGCGCAGATCCAGCTCGCGCGCCGTCCAGCGCTTCATGTTGGCGATGACGAGGCGCGGGCGCAGCCGGGCGATCTCGCCGCCCAGCTGCTCCACATGGGCGGCGGCCCATTCATAGGTCTGGATGTCGCGGTTGAACTGGTCGATGACGCCGGGGCGAATGACCTTGACCGCCACATCGCGCCCGTCGGTGGTAAGCGCGCGATGCACCTGGGCGATCGACGCTGCGCCGACAGGCGTTTCGTCAAAGCGGCTGTAAAGCGCCTCCAACGGACGGCCAAAGCTCTGTTCGATCTCGGCGCGGATCGTCTCGAACGGAACGGGTGGCAGCGCATCCTGAAGACGGAGCAGGTCGGTGGCTGCGGCCTCCCCCACCAGATCAGGGCGGGTGGCGAGCGTCTGGCCGAGCTTGATCGCGGCCGGGCCGATCGCTTGGAACGCGTCGGCATAGCGCGGCTGCGCGGGGACTCGCGCGCCGAACCGGGCGAGGCGGACGAGGCGACGCACCGGCGCGGGGGTCAGCGGATCGCGCTCGATGCCGGTCAGCGCGCCATGCCGCGCCAGTGTGCGGCCCCATTTCAGGAGCCGCCAGATATGGGTGGCGTGGGAGGTCATGACTAAATGCTCCCCTCCCCTTCAGGGGAGGGGGTGGGGGTGGGGCTTGGCCTTATGGAGCAGCGCTTGGGGCAACGCCCCACCCCAACCCCTCCCCTCAAGGGCAGGGGCTTTTCGTTTGTGGGGCGCATCACGCCTTCCAGCCCGAATGAATCGCGACAAGACCGCCCAGGATCGGCTCGACCTTCGTGTTCACAAAGCCCGCCTCGCGGATCATGCCCTCGAACTTTGGCATGTCAGGAAAGCGGCGGATCGATTCGATGAGGTAGCGGTAGCTGTCCGCATCATTGGCGAAGATCTTGCCCAGCTGCGGCACCAGCTTGTGGGAATAAACGTCATAGACGTCCGAGAAGCCCGGCCAGCTGGTGGTCGAAAATTCCAGGCAGAAGAAGCGCCCGCCATATTTCAGAACGCGGTGGGCTTCCGTCAGCGCCTTGTCGATATGGGTCACGTTGCGGATGCCGAAGGCGATCGTGTAGGCGTCGAACGCCCGGTCGCCAAATGTCAGTTCCTCGGCATTCTGCTCCGACCAGATCAGCCCCTCATAGCCCTTCTTCTGCGCCCGCTCGACGCCGACGGCGAGCATCTCGGGGTTGATGTCCGACACCGTCACCTGCGCGCCATGGCGGTGCATCCGGAACGCAATGTCGCCGGTGCCGCCCGCCATGTCGAGAATCTGCTCCCCCGCACGCGGCTTCACCCGGCGCACGAACTGGTCCTTCCACAGCCGATGCGCGCCGCCCGACATGGCGTCGTTCATCAGGTCATATTTGCCCGCCACATTGGAGAAGACTTCGCGGACCATGCCCGCTTTCTCGGCGGCATCGACGTCGCGATAGCCGAAGGATGCTGTTTCGCTCATGCAAAGCCCTCTAGACAGAGATTGTGTCCCGTTCCAGCCAAGAAGCTGGGAATGGAATGCGCCCATGCCTAGATGGACTTTATGCCCGAGCTTCCCGAAGTCGAAACCACCGTCGCTGGCCTGCGATCCGTATTGCAAGGCGCCACCCTGTCGCGGGTGGAGCCGCGTCGCGCGGACCTGCGCTTCCCCATCCCCGTCGACCTACGCCAGCGGCTCACCGGCGCGACCGTCACCGGCCTCTCCCGTCGCGCCAAATATGGCCTCATCGAAACCGATCGGGGCGACATGATGATCTTCCACTTGGGTATGTCGGGCCGCTGGCGGATCGACCCGGCCGCGATCGGCGCACACGATCATCTGCTGATCGAGACGGGCGGCGGGCGGCTGCTGTCGCTCAACGATCCCCGGCGATTCGGATCGGTGGACCTGGTGCGCGCGGATGCGTGGGAAGCCTATGCGCCCTTCACCCGCATGGGGCCGGAGCCGCTGGGCGAGGCGTTCGACGCCGCCCGGCTCGCCGCCGCGCTCAAGGGCAAGGCGACCTCGATCAAGGCGGCGCTGCTCGACCAGCGGATCGTCGCGGGCCTGGGCAATATCTACGTGTGCGAGGCGCTCAACATGGCGGGCATCGCGCCGACGCGGGCGGCGGGCAAGATCAGCCGACCGCGCCTCGCTTTGCTGGTGGAGGCGATTCGCACGGTGCTGAGCGCCGCAATCACCGCCGGCGGATCGACGCTGCGCGATTATGCCCGGCCGGACGGGGAACTCGGCTATTTTTCCAAGCAGTGGCGCGTCTATGGGCGCGAGGGCGAGCCATGCCCGTGCGGCGGCACGGTCCAGCGCCGAGTCGATGGGGGGCGCTCCACCTTCTTCTGCGCGAAATGCCAGAAATAGCGCGGCTCCGCCCCGTTGACGGGTGCGGTGTTCCCCTGTAAGGGGCGCACCTTCACGAGGCTGGTCGGCGAATCTGATCGGGCCTCTTGTCCCAAGATTTGACGAGAACCGAGGAACATCAATGGCCAATACGCCGCAAGCCAAGAAGCGCATCCGTCGCAATGAGCGTCGCGCCGCGATCAACGGCGCCCGCATCAGCCGGATCCGCACCCTGGTGAAGAAGGTGGAAGCCGCCATCACCGCCGGCGACAAGGACGCCGCCGCCACCGCGCTTGCCACCGTGCAGCCGGAACTCGCGCGCGGCGTGGCGCGCGGCGTGCTGCACAAGAATACCGCTTCGCGCAAGTTCGGCCGCCTGACCAAGGCTGTCAGCGCGCTCGCCTGACCCCATTCGACACTGGTCGAATTGCAAGGCCCGCACCGGATCGCCGGTGCGGGCCTTTCGGCGTTTGGGTCATGATTTGGTAACCCGGATGTAATGACGCTTTTCCCGCGATTCGACGCGTCGCAGCATGGTGGATGGCGTTTAAATCATTGAAATATAGAAGCTATTTTTCTTCCGGCTGTTTTCGGCGGCTTTGCGTCGTCAAACCCTTTATTTCATTTTTTTGACCCGATCCGGCCTTGATCCGGCACTGCGCCCCTGTCTATTTTTGAAATCCGGCCGCTGTCGAATCACCTCTCGCGGCCGTCATTGAGATCGATCGTCGCAAGGACTCGGGGAAGCGGGGGCTTTTCCGACCGGGTTTCTTGCGTCGAGTTTTCCTGCCCGGACGGGGGCGTGACAAGGTGGGGAATGGCAGGATTATGAAGGATAGCGTGCGTGTGGTGGCTTGGCAGGAAGGCGCTGTGATCCGGGCGGACGACGCCCTGGAATCCGCCTGGACGAGCATCCGCGCCGGTCTGCGCCGCGACGTGGGCGCGCGCATGTTCGACCAGTGGCTGAAACCCGTGCGGCTGGGCGATTATTGCCCCGAATCGCAGACGCTCGACCTTCTGGTCGCAAGCGATTTCAGCGCCAATTTCGTGTCGGGCCAGTTCGGCGACCGGCTTCGGCTCGCCTGGCGCGCCGCCAATGTGGGCGTGCGCGAGGTGCGGGTGCGCCGCGCGGCCGAAGCCGCCGGGCCGCGCCTGCTGGAGGTCGTGCATGTCGAGCCGGCGGCGGAAAAGCCGGCCGAAACGCCTGTCGCCGCGTCCAATTTCCTGCCGCGCCATGGGTTTGAGGATTTCGTCGTGGGCGAAACCAACCGGCTCGCCTGTTCGGCGGCGCAGGCCATGGCCGGCGAGGCCACCCCGCGCTTTAGCCCGCTCTTCATCCATGGCGGCACGGGTCAGGGGAAGACCCATTTGCTCCATGCCATCGCGCGCGCCTTCTCCGCCCATTCGCCCGCCGCGCCGGTGCTCTATATGTCGGCCGAGCGCTTCATGATGGAGTTCGTCAGCGCCATGCGCGCGAACGAGACCATGGCGTTCAAGGCGCGGTTGCGCGCGGCGCGGCTGCTGCTGATCGACGACATCCAGTTCATCGCCGGCAAGGGATCGACGCAGGAGGAATTTCTCCACACCGTCAACGACCTGATCGACGCGGGCGCGCGCATCGTCGTGACCGCCGACCGCGCGCCGCAACTACTCGAATCGATCGACGCGCGCATCCTGTCGCGGCTGGCCGGCGGGCTGGTGGCCGACATCCAGCCGGCGGGCCTGGACCTGCGGCTCGCGATTCTCGAAGCCAAGCGGCTGGTTGCGGGCGATCCGCCAGTGCCGGACGCCGTCATCGATTTTCTCGCCCGCTCGATCCGGTCGAATGTGCGCGAGCTGGAGGGGGCGTTCAACAAGCTGGTCGCCTATGGGCAGCTGACCGGCCGTTCGATCGACCTGGATTTCGCGCAGGGGATGCTGGCGGACGCGGTGCGGGCGCACGCACGGCGCATCACCGTCGACGAAATCCAGAAGGCGTGCGCCGCCCATTACAAGATCGACCCGGCCGAAATGCGCTCCAAGCGCCGCGCCCGCGCGGTCGCCCGGCCGCGCCAGGTGGCGATGTATCTCGCCAAGAAGATGACGCCGCGCTCGCTTCCTGAAATCGGCCGCATCTTTGGCGGGCGCGATCACAGCACGGTGATCCACGCGGTCCGCACGATCGAAGCCCTGCGCGAGAGCAACCCGGAGATCGACGCCGACATCCGCGCGCTCCTGCGCCAGCTGGAGGGCTGACGCGCCGGAGCGGGGACGTTAGGCTGGAGCCCATGATTCGCCAGCTCCTCCTCCTGCTCCTCGCCGCCTTCACCCTCTCGCCTGCCGCCGCGCAGACGTCGCCCGACGATGTGCGGGTCGCGCTGGAGACAAGCCTGGGGCGGATCGTCATTTCCGTCCATCCCGGCAAGGCGCCGGTGACGGCGGGCAATTTCCTGAAATATGTCGACCAGAAGCGGTTCGACGGCACGCTATTCTATCGGGGCGTCGGCACGGCCGACTATGGCTTCGTGCAGGGCGGGGTGCAGAATGATCCCAAACGCATCCTGCCGCCGATCAAGCATGAGCCGACCACGCTGACCGGCCTCACCCATGACGATGGCGCTCTGTCGATGGCGCGCTACGCGCCGGGCAGCGCGACCGGGGATTTCTTCATCGTGCTGGGCAAGATGCCCGCGATGGACGCGCAGCCGCAGGCGGCCGGCGACAATCAGGGTTTTGCCGTCTTCGCCCATGTGGTCGAGGGGATGGATGTCGTGAGGGCGATCCTGGCCCAACCCAAGTCGCCGACCGCGGGCGAGGGGGTGATGAAGGGGCAGATGCTCGAAGCGCCGGTCAAGATTCTGGCGGCGCGTCGCTTTCCCTGACCGACGACTGGTCGATGATCCGCGTCACCGCCAGATCGGCGGTGACGTTGCCGACGGTGCGGAAAATGTCCGGCACCGTCTCCACCGCCAGCAGCAGCGGCAGCGCCTCCACCGGCACCCCCATGGCGAGGCAGATGGGGCCGGTGGTGGTGAAGAAGGTGATCTGGCTCGGCAGGCCCACCGCCGCCAGGCTGACGATCGCGGCGACGGCGACGCCCAGGATGAGCTGCATGGCGCCCAGCGGCACCCCGTTCATCCCCGCGACGTAGATCGCGACGCCCAGATTGGCGGTCGGACTGGTGACGCGGAACAGCGAGATGGCGAGTGGCAGCACGATCGAGCGGCTGGTCTCGCGCACGCTCAAGGGGCCGTCGCTCGCCTGGATCATGGCGGGGAGCGAGGCGATCGAGCTTTGGGTCGAGAAGGCGATGGCCTGAGCGGGGAGCGCCGCCCTCAGAAAGCGGGCGAGGCCGATCCGCCCGGCCATCACCGCGAGCGGATAGACGAGCAACGTCACGATGACGCACAGCAGCAGGATGAAGCCGATATAGTGGAGCAGCGCGCCCGCCGTCGCCAGCCCCGATCGCGCGCCCGCGACCAGCGCCAGCGCGAACACACCGATGGGGGCCAGCCACAGCACCCAGCCGACGACCACCAGCAGCGCGTCGGCCGCCGCCTGGAAGAAGCCGGCGAGCAGCGCGCGGCGATCGGCGGCGATCCGCGTGACGGCAAAGCCGAAGACGAGCGCGAAGAGCACGACCGCGACCACCTGCCCCTCGCTCGCGGCCTTGAGCGGGTTCACGGAGATGAAGCCCAGCAGCCACTCGGCCGAGGGGCGCACGTCAGGCACTTCGGCGACGGTGCCAGCGCCGGCCAGCGCGCCGACCGCGCCCGACGGCACCGGCCAGATCCGAAGCAATATCGGCCCGGCGAGCGCCGCGACGCTGGCGGCCGCGAGCAGCAGGATCGCGAACAGCGCGATGGCGCGCCCGGCGATGCGATTGCCCCGCGCGGTCGCGGCGGCCTGCGTGATGCCCGTGACCAGCAGCGCGAAGATCAGCGGAATGAGCGGCATCTGAAGCCCGCCCAGCCACGCCTTGCCCATAGGCTGCGCGATCGCGACCGCGTCCGCCTCCCACGCCGCGCCCCATTCGGTGAGCGCAATGCCGCTGGCGAGGCCCAGCGCCAGGCCAATCAGGATGCGGACGGTCAGCGACATGCGATGGCTTCTCCCGCCCATGGGGAACGGGCGAGAGCAGGCTAGCCGCTATCGCTCGACCATAGACAGCGAAAATTCGCTAATGCAGGTTTCGCATGGCCCTACGTCGCCATTCCTCGTCACGCCGGACCCTTCGACCGGCTCAGGACAGGCTTGACCCGGCATCCCGCTTCCTTCCGGCCAAGAAGCGTGACCCCGGATCAAGTCCGGGGTGACGACATTGGTGGATTAGGTGCTTAACCCCTCTGCCTTTTCCGCCAGTTCCAGCCAGCGCTCCTCTGCCGCGTCCTTTTCGTCGCGCGCCTTCTCGATGGCGCTCGTCAGCGCCGCGAACCGCTTGGGATCGCGCGTGTAAAGCGCCGGGTCGGCCAGCGCCTCCTCGTCTCTTGCGATCGCCGCTTCCAGTTCCTCGATCCGCTTCGGCAGCAGGTCGAGGTCGCGCTGGTCCTTGTAGCTGAGCTTCGCTGACGCCGGCCTGGGCGGCGGGGGCGGCGCGGCCTCTTTCTTTTCCGCCTTCGGCGCGCGGGCGGGCGAGCGCTTCGCGACCCAGTCGGCATAGCCGCCGACGATCACGTCCACCGTGCCGCTGCCGTCGAGGCCCAAAGTCACCGTCACCGTGCGATCGAGAAAGTCGCGGTCATGGCTGACGATCAGCACCGTCCCGTCATAGTCGGCGATGACTTCCTGAAGCAGGTCGAGCGTTTCCAGGTCGAGGTCGTTGGTCGGCTCGTCCAGCACGAGCAGGTTGGATTCGCGGGCGAACTCCCGCGCGAACAGGAGCCGCGAGCGCTCCCCGCCCGAAAGCGTGCCGACCTTCGCCTCGGCCAGCGACGGGTCGAACAGGAAGTCCTTCAAATAGCCATGGACATGCTTGCGGACACCGCGCACGTCGATCCAGTCGCCGCCCTCGGCCAATATGTCGCGGACCGACTTGTCGCCCTGCATCAGGCTGCGTTGCTGGTCGATGAAGATCATGTCGAGCGTCTTCGCCAGCGTCACCTCGCCGCTGTCGGGCGCCAGTTCGCCGGTGAGCAGTTTCAGCAGCGTCGATTTGCCCGCGCCATTGCCGCCGACGATGCCGATGCGGTCGCCGCGCTGCACGCGCAGGGAAAAGTCCCTGATGATGGTGCGGTCGCCAAACGCCTTCGTGACATGCTCGGCCTTGATGACGCTTTTCGTCTTGCTGTCGTCGCTGGCGACGGCGAGCTTGGCGGTGCCCTGCGGTCCCTGCATAGCGGCGCGGGCTGCGCGCATTTCCCACAGTTTGGCGAGCCGGCCCTGGTTGCGCTTGCGCCGGGCGGTGACGCCGCGTTCCAGCCAGTGTGCCTCGATCTTGAGCTTGGCGTCCAGCTTTTCGGCGGCGCGCGCTTCTTCGGCATAGACCGCTTCCATCCACTGCTCGAAACCGCCGAAGCCCACTTCATTGCGGCGCATCTGCCCCCTGTCGAGCCACAGCGTCTGTTTGGTCAGGCGCGTCAGGAAGGCGCGGTCATGGCTGATGACGATGAACGCGCCATTGTAGCGCGCCAGCCAGTTTTCCAGCCAGTCGATCGCGGCGATGTCGAGATGGTTGGTCGGCTCGTCCAGCAGCAGCAGGTCGGGCTCGCTTGCCAGAGCGCGGGCGATGGCGGCGCGGCGGCGCTCGCCCCCGCTCGCGGTCTTCGCTTCGCGGCTGAGGTCGATGCCGAGCTGGTCGGCGATGGCCTCGACCTCGTGGGCGGGGGGAGCGAACGCGCCCGCCAGCGCGAAATCATGGAGCGTGGCGAAGGGCGTGACGTCCGGGTCCTGCTCCAGCGTAATGACGCGCGCGCCCGGCTGCACGGACCGCGTGCCCTCGTCCGCCTCGATCTGGCCGCCGAGCAGTTTCAGGAGCGTCGTCTTCCCCGCGCCGTTGCGGCCGATCAGCGCCAGCCGGTCGCGCTGGCCGACATGGATATCGATGCCGCGAAACAGCCAGTGGGTGCCTTGGCTCAGGCCAAGATTTTCAAAGGATAGGATGGGAGCCGCCATGGCGGTGCAGCTAGGCGCTCCGGTCGGGGCGGGCAAGAGCCATGGAACACAAAGCTGTCGCACGGCTTTCAACGCACGTCAGCGTCCATTCACCGCAGCCGTTCCAAATGAACGGCATCACCGCTCAAGGAGACTTCCCCCATGAAATCCGCTTTCGCCCTGATGGCCCTGGGTGCCGCCGCGCTGCCGGTCGCCGCGCTGGCGCAGACCAGCGTCACCATCGCCGAAACCGCGCCGGTCGTGACGCTGAACGTCACCGAAAGTGTCGAGGCCGCGCCCGATGTGGCGACAGTCGGCACCGGGGTCCAGACCCGTGCGCCCACCGCACAGGCGGCGATGCAGCAGAATGCGGCGCAGACCGAAAAGCTGATCGCGGCGCTGGCGAAGGCGGGCATCGCCAAGAAGGACATCCAGACGAGCGGCATCAACCTCAGCGCCCAATATGATTACAGCAATCAGGACGGCCAGCCGCAGGGGCCGCGTTTCATCGGCTATGAGGCGTCGAACCAGCTGACGGTCAAGCTGCGCGATATCAAGCGGGTCGGCGCGTCGCTCGACGCGATGGTGGCGGCGGGCGCGACCAACATCAATGGCCCCGCCTTCTCGATCGACGATCCCTCGCCGCTGCTGGTCCAGGCGCGGGGGCAGGCGCTCAAGAGCGCCAAGACGCAGGCCGACTTCTACGCCCAGGCGGCGGGCTATCGCACCGCGCGGCTGGTTTCGATCAGCGAAAGCAACAGCGGCGGCCAGCCGCCGATGCCGATGATGGTGCGCAGCTTCAAGGCCGACGCCGCGCCAGTCACGCCGGTCGAACCGGGGCAGGTCAGCGCTTCGGTGACGCTGACGGTGCAGTACGCGCTGGAGAAATGACGGGCTGAGTATCCCTCATTCGGCGATGCGCCAGCGCAGGACCGCCCGGTCCGCGCTGGCACCGCTCGTCAGGCGCGCATCCAGACCGCGATCCGCGAAGGGCCGGATCAACGCGGCATGATCGGTCCCGCGCACGGCAATGTCGATCGGCAAGCCTGCGCGTTGCACCGCCCACAGGGCCAATGCGAGGGAATCGGGATCGGCGGGCGCGCCATACCCGTCGAGCGCAATGTCAGGCAGGTGCAGGACTGGCGGCTCGACCGTGACCGTCCAGCCGGGCGCGGTCGCCGCCGCGCGCTGTTCCAGCACATGATAGGTGGCGAGGCCGGCGTCGGGAAGCGGGCGCGCGCGGACGACGGCCCGCTTGCGCGCGGTATCGACGATGACTGCGTCAGCATCGACGCCGGCGATCAGGGCCAGGCGATCGGTAAGGCGATCGACCTGCCCTTGAACATCGCGCCGCGCGGTCTGAGACGCCAGCAATTGCGCATTCTCGGTGTCGGCACCGTCGCCCACGCGGATTTGTTCGATGTCGAGCGCAACCGGCTGACCCAGCATGGCTGCCATCACGCGCCTGGCGCGCGCGGTGGCGTCGCGTTCGTATCGGCTGGTAAGGACGCTGGCCGTAACCGCAAGCGGGCGCGCGTCGAAATCGATATCGATCTGGGAAATGCGCGCTTCTCCGGTGAACTCCTTGCGGATGATGTCCCGCGCTTCGCGTGCGGCTCTGGATTCCCAGGCGATCTGCCGCAGCGACAGGCCAAGAGGCACCGCCAGCGCAACGAAGATCGCCCCGATGAAAAGGCTCTGCATCCAGCTTTGCCGGGGCGAGAGCGCGCGGCCGAACCCGTAGAGCCGCGCCATGATGCCAGCCGTCAGCGCGATCGTCACGAAGTTGGTGAAGAACAGCAGAAACGCGCCGCCCGCGACGGTCGCGTTGAGTGTCGCGACGCCAAAGCCCACGGTGGCGAGCGGCGGCATCAGCGCGGTGGCGATCGCGACGCCGACGATCGTGCCTGCCTTGCCTCGGATCATCGCATAGGCGCCCGCCAGCGCCGAGAAGAGCGCGACCACAAGGTCGAACAGGTTGGGGCGGGTGCGTGCGGCGACCTCGCTCGTCACGGTCTGGAGCGGCGAGAGCACGACGATGAAGGCGGTGAAGAGGATGGCGATGAGCGCGCCCGCGGCGAGCGCGATCATCGTCCGGCGAATTTCGCGCGAATCGACGGTGGCGAGGGCAAAACCCAGGCCGACGATCGGTCCCATGAGCGGCGAAATGAGCATCGCGCCGATGACGACGGCGGGCGAGGACAGCAGAAGGCCGAGCACCGCGATACCGGCCGACATGAGGATCATGAAGGCATAGCGGGGGGTCCAGCCGTCATCCTCGCGCACGCGGTCGACCACCGCCTGATGGTCGATTTCGCGGATCACATGGCTGCGCCACCAACGGGGAACGGCGCGCCAGAGCGGCGGGTCGGCTACGGGCCTGTCATCCTGCATCATCATGGCCGACGCATAATCGAGCGCGCCGCCAGTTACCATCCGCCCGCTTGTTCACATCATTCACCACCTGTTCAATGCGCTGTGGCTATGCCATGCCCATGAATATGAAGCGGAAGACGATGACCTCCGCGATCGTGGCGGCGCTGGCGATCGCGGTGACGATGCCGATGGCACAGGCGGGCAGCCGTCGCGACGAGCAGGATGCGGCGCGGCGCGCGATGCTGGACGGGCAGGTCATGCCCTTTGCCATGATAAAGCGGCGCGTCGACGCGATGATGGGCGGCGCCACCTATGTCGGCAGTGAATTCAACCCCGCCGCCAACCGGTATCGCTTGAAATATGTGCGCGACGGCAAGGTCATGTGGGTTGATGCGGACGGCCGGACAGGCGATATCATCGGCATGGCGCGCTAAAAGGGGCGAGCCGTCGCGAGCGTCACAACAGAAACGGACAAAAGCCTATGCGTCTGCTGATCGTCGAGGATGAACCGAGCCTGGGCCAGCAGCTCAGGAACACGCTGGAGGGCGCGGGCTATGCCGTCGATCTGGCGACCGATGGCGAGGACGGGCATTTCCTGGGCTCGACCGAAAGCTATGACGCGGTGGTGCTCGACCTCGGCCTGCCCACGATCGACGGCCTGACCGTCCTCGACAAATGGCGCAAGGAAGGGCGCGCCTTTCCGGTGCTGGTGCTGACCGCGCGCGACAGCTGGTCGGACAAGGTCGCGGGGCTCGACGCGGGCGCGGACGACTATCTTGCCAAGCCCTTCCAGAGCGAGGAACTGATCGCGCGGCTGCGCGCGCTCATCCGCCGCGCGTCGGGCAATGCGTCGAGCGAACTGACGGCGGGCGACGTGCGTCTGGACACGCGATCGGGCAAGGTGACGCTGAAGGGCGATCCGGTAAAGCTCACGGCGCAGGAATATAAGCTGCTGTCCTACCTGCTCCACCACAAGGGCAAGGTGGTGAGCCGCACCGAGCTGATCGAGCATATCTACGACCAGGATTTCGACCGCGATTCCAACACGATCGAAGTGTTCGTGACGCGCATCCGCAAGAAGCTGGGCGCGGACGTCATCACCACGATCCGGGGCCTCGGCTACAGCCTGGACGAGCCGGGCAGATAATCCACCGTTCGTGCTGAGTAGGGATTGAGCGAAGTCGAAATCCCGTATCGAAGCACCTCGCACGAACCCTTCGATACGCCACTTCGACTTCGCTCAGTGGCTACTCAGGGCGAACGGCCTTTTGGCAAGCGATCCAGCATCCCCCACCACCGTCCGCTCGACCGGCTCGATCACGCGCCGGATGATCGGTATCGCCGCGCTGTGGATCAGCCTGCTGCTGATCGGCGGGGGCGTCGCGCTGGACCGGGTGCTGGCGGACGCTATCACGCGCAATTTCGACGATGGCATGAATTATGTGCTGACCGCCATGATCGCCGCGTCGGAGATCGGCCCGGACGGGGAGGTCTTGTTCAACCGGGAACTCGCCGACCAGCGTTTCCTGGAGCCCAATAGCGGCCTTTATTACCAGATCAGCGCCAAGGGTCATGAGGATTGGCGCTCGCGCTCGCTTTGGGACCGGGCATTGAAGGTGCCGGCGGCCCATAATGACCGGCAACTGCACGTCTATAACAGCAAGCAGTTTCCCGGCGAGGATCTGCGTATCATGGAGCGTACGGTGATCCTGCCGGGGTCGAATACCCGATGGCTGTTCATGGTGGGGCAGGCCCGCGCTGGTCTCGACGGGCAGATCAAGACGCTGCGGTCGACCCTGTTTCAAAGCTTCGCGCTGCTGGCGCTGGGGCTGTTCGTGCTGGCGAGCCTCCAGACGATCTACGGGCTGCGGCCGCTCCGCAAGGTGCGGCAGGAGATTGTGCGAATGCGCGGCGGCGAGAAGAGCCGCGTGACCGAACCGATGCCGGCCGAGGTGCTGCCGATGGTCGAGGAGTTGAACGCGCTGCTGGCTCATAACGAACGCCAGGCGGAGGAAGCGCGGACGCATGCGGGCAACCTCGCCCATGCGCTCAAGACGCCGCTGACCGTTATCATGAACGCCGCGACGGCCAAGGCGCCGGACCTTGGCGATACGGTCATTCGCGAGGCGACGACGATGCGGCGGCAGGTCGACCATCATCTCGCGCGCGCGCGCGCGGTGGGACGGCGCGGCGCGGCGCAGAGCCGGGCCGAGGTCTGGGCGAGCCTGGAAGCTGTCGAGCGGGCGGTGCAGCGCCTTTATCCCGACGTGCGGATCGACATGGACGGCGACAAGGGCGCGGCGGTGCGCGTCGAGCGGCAGGATCTCGACGAAATGCTCGGCAACCTTATCGAGAATGCGGCCAAATATGGCGGCGGCAGCGTGTTCGCGACGGTGGTGGCGCGCAGCGCGGGCATGGTCGAAATCCTGGTCGAGGATGACGGCATGGGCATCCCGGAGACCGATCGGGTGCGGATTTTCGACCGGGGGGTGCGGCTTGATTCGGGCAAGCCGGGGACGGGCCTCGGTCTTGCCATCGTGCGTGATGTGGCGGAAATCTATGGCGGCGCGGTCGCGCTGGAGGAAAGCGAGGATCTGGGCGGGCTATTGGTGCGATTGCGCCTGCCCTCGGCCTAGGGCCGTTTTCAGTCCTTGGCGGGCTTGCTCAACCTGCGGCGGTTCTTGCGCACCGCCTTGCGATAATGGGCGACCGATGCGCGCATCACCGCCGGGCCGGATTGGCCGAGGCCCCCGGTCATCAGCTTCCACTGGAGCAGCGCGGCCGCCTCCACTTTCTCGCTCACCATCCGCTGCGCCTCGGTCATCGCGGCGGCGTTGCCCTCCATCAGCTTGGGCAGGCGCATGCCGATCACCGAACTCGCCTCCATGCCAAGGCTCCAGCAATCGAGGGCGAGCGAAAAGGGGTTGGATCTACGCATGTCCCTCAAAGCGCGCGAGCGGCTCAATTGTTGCGCTGCGGCACGGTGAACGTGCCCGACACCCGGCCGCTGGGGCTGGTCGATGCGCCCGGCACGCCGCTGCCGCCCGAAGAGCGGCCATCGACGGTGGAGCGTCCGCTGTTCAGATCCATGACCAGCCGCCCGCCGGTCAGCCGGTTGGACCCCTGCGTCAGCGACACGTTGCCCAGCATGGTGATCAGCTTGGAATTGAGGTCGTAGATGGCGACATTGCCGCGCGCGGTCTGATCTGCCTTGGTCACCACGACATTGCCCGACGCATCGATGCGGTTGATGTCCACCCCGCCGCCGCTGCCCGGCTTGTTGCTGTACGCCACCGTCATGCGCGCGGCATTGAGCGTCATGCCCGCCTGCGTCACTTCGACATTGCCCGACACGACGACCCGGTCGGCGCGGTCCTGCACCTCGATCCGGTCGGCGGTGAAGTTGACCGGCGCGTTGCTGTCATGGTTGCGGAACACCTGCGCGCCCGCGCTGGCGAACATCATGGCGGCCGCGCCCATCAGGCCGGTCGATAGCTGGATCAGGAAAGGCTTCATCGCTTCTGCCCTTTGAGGCCATTTTGCTCGATACGCAAGCGGGCGCGACCGTTCAGCGTCACGGTCCGCGCGCCCATGTCGGCCTCCAGATGATCGGCGCTGAAAGTGCCGATCGGGATGCGCCCGTCAACCCGCCCCGCGCTCTTCATGCGCCGCGTCTTGAGGTCGACGCCGACGTCGCGGGTGGTCAGGCGATATCCGCCCGCCGCCTCGAACTGCACCGGCCCGTCGATCCCGACCCGCTCGCTGTCCATGTCGTAGCGGCCCCTCTGCGCCGTCAGCAGCGCAGGACCGTCCGACAGCAGGATGCGTGCCGACATGTCGTTCAAATCCACGATCGGCTCGCGCGAGCTTTTCTGTACCGCGCTCCCGGCGCGCAGCGAGAAGGGCTGGCCCTTGCTGTCCTCGCCGCGATAGAGCGCCTCGGTCAGCCGCATCCGGTCCTTCGCCACCTCGACCTTGTTCTTGTCGAGCACGAAACTGACCTTGTCGCCATTGGTGAAGGGCGCGGTCGCCAGCAAAGCCGCCAGCACGCCGACCGCGACGGGCAGCCAGTTCTTCAGCAGCCCCACCATCCGGTCATGGCTGCCGCCCGGCCGCGCCCATTGGCGGCGCACGTCGCGTTGCTGATCGGCCTGGACGGACATGGACCCGGTCGGCTCCCCTTTACATATGCGCGAAAATGTCGATCTCGGGCCAGCCCGCCAGATCGAGCGCGGCGCGGTGCGGCAGGAAATCGAAACAGGCCTGGGCAAGGTCCATCCGTCCTTCGCGCACCAGCCTCTTGTCCAGCTCGGCCTTGAGTTGGTGGAGGTAGCGCACGTCGGACGCGGCATAATCCTTCTGCGCGTCGGACAGCACCGGCCCGCCCCAGTCGCTCGACTGCTGCTGCTTGCTGATGTCCTGCCCCAGCAGTTCGCGCACCAGTTCTTTCAGGCCATGGCGGTCGGTATAGGTGCGGATCAGGCGCGAGGCGATCTTGGTGCAATAGGCGGGCGCCGCGACCACGCCCAGATAATGCTGGATCGCGGCGATATCGAACCGGCCGAAATGATAGAGTTTGAGCCGCGAAGGATCGGCCAGCACGGCCTTCAGGTTCGGCGCGGCATAATCGCTGCCGGGGTTGAAGCGGATCAGATGCTCGTCGCCCTTGCCGTCGCTGATCTGGACGACGCACAGGCGGTCGCGCGGGGTGATCAGGCCCATCGTCTCGGTGTCGACGGCTATGGGGCCGGGGGCCAGCACGCCCTCGGGCAGGTCTTCTTCATGAAAATGCACGGTCATGGCTTTCCCTCTATGGGGAAAGCGGCGCAACCGCAATCGAGCCGTTGCATCCGCTCGAATTCTGGCCGAAACGCCTCGTATGCGCGACGAATTGTGCCTTGCGCGCAACGGGCGCGACAAATGGAACGGAACGGGATCGCTTTGGTGAAAATCATTCGCGCCTCCGTGAAAAGTTGATATAGTGATTCCCAAACCGCGCGATTGCGGTGGATTCTGCATGTCATTCGCCCGACATGTTTGTCCAATGTGTCTTGGGGCGAAGCGAAAGTGACTAACAGGGCATGAGTTTTGACAGAGGTCGCCGCGGCGGGCGCGGCAAGGACAAGCGCGACGGTTTCGGCGACGACAATTTCTACGGCGGTGGTGATCGCGGCGGCTTTGGTGGCGATCGTGGCGGCTTCGGCGGTGGTGATCGTTTCGGTGGCGGCGGCGGCTTCGGCGGCGGTGACCGCTTCGGCGGCGGCGGCGGCTTTGGCGGCGGCAACCGGGGCGGTGGCTTCGGTGGCGGCGGCGGCGGTTTCGGCGGCGGTGGTCGCGGCATGCCCGCCCAGGTCGTCGGCGAAGGCAAAGGCGTCGTCAAATTCTTCAACGGGCAGAAGGGCTTCGGCTTCATCGTCCGTGATGACGGCGGCGAGGACGTGTTCGTCCATATCAGCGCGGTCGAGCAGGCGGGCCTGACGGGTCTTGCCGAAGGCCAGCCGCTTGGCTTCACCCTGGTCGATCGCGGTGGCAAGGTGTCGGCGACCGATCTGGTGATCGAGGGCGAGCCCCTGCCGGTGACCGATCGCGCGCCTCCGCGCGAACCCCGCGCCGGCGGTTTCGGCGATCGTCCCGATCGCGGCGGCTTCGGCGGCGGCGATCGCGGCCCGCAGCGCCAGCTCACCGGTGAGCGCGCCAGCGGCACGGTCAAGTTCTTCAACGCCATGAAGGGCTTCGGCTTCATCCAGCGTGACGACGGCCAGCCCGACGCCTTCGTCCACATCAGCGCCGTCGAGCGCGCCGGCATGTCGGCGCTCAACGAAGGCGACCGCCTGGACTTCGAGCTGGAAGTCGATCGTCGCGGCAAATATGCGGCGGTGAACCTCCAGTCGAAGGCCGAATAAGGCTCAAGGCCTACCATCCCTGTTCGCGCAGGGGAGAGGATGCGAAAGGGAGGCGCCAATGCGGGTCGCCTCCCTTTTTGTTGGGTTCCGGTGGAGAAGCACACTGACGGACGAGGAAATTTGGAAGGCGGAGGAGCGTCGGGGGGATCACAACCCCGGCTGCACCGTTACCATGCATCCTATCGGCTGCTTGATTCTGATTGCCGCCGCCATGTTCGGGCTGATGTGGCTCTTCCATCTCCTGCGCGGTCTTTGATTGCGAATTGCACGATTTCCGTATGGGCCAGAGTGCGCTGCGCCCCGGCGCACGCCAAGGTCCGGTCTCGCGCTCTGAGCTGGCCTCCCGCGCCAGCGCACGATAAAGGTAAACTTGATCGCTCCTCCTTCGTCATGCCGGGCTCGACCCGGCATCCCGCTGCCTTCGCCCGCCCGGCCACCACAGCGACAAGCCCTTTCCTAATAGGATTTGTTGTGCTCCATCCTGGTCGATGCCTCACCCACTGCGCCCCTCGCACGAAGAATCCCGCCCCTCTGTAGGAAGAGGCGCGTCGCGAACGCGTCGGTGGCGCGTCACGGGCGCGTCGCGGGCGCTTGACCCCCGCCACGCTGTATACTTCGTAGGAACCGCCGCGCAGCCGCCATCCGCCCCGCGATCCTGTTTGACAAACGGCCAACAACATTCGACCAACGACATAATGGCGGATCGCCATCGCTTGACCGATGCAGCGAAACGGTTGATCCCGCGTTCATCGCGCGCGCCCTAATCCGGCGCGCAGTCCCACGACGTGTCGGAGTCCCACCTATGCCCTTCACCAAAATCCTGCCGCTGCTGGTCGCCGCCGCACCGCTGGCGATCGCCGCGCCCGCGCTGGCGCAGCCGGCCCAGCCCGCCGGCCCTGCCGCCACCATCACGACCCAGCTGCCGCGCGGCGCTGCGCCCAGCCATTATGCGATCGAGGTGACGCCCGACGCCGCCAACCTGAAGTTCACGGGCAAGGTCGCGATCGACGTGACCGTCAGCCAGAGCTTGCCGACGCTCGTCTTGAACGCGGCTGACCTGAGCATCGGCGACGTAACCCTGACCCCCGCCAAGGGCAAGCCGATCAAGGGCACGGCAAAGGTCGATGCCGACGCG
This sequence comes from Sphingobium agrisoli, assembly GCF_041877245.1. Classification (NCBI taxonomy): domain Bacteria; kingdom Pseudomonadati; phylum Pseudomonadota; class Alphaproteobacteria; order Sphingomonadales; family Sphingobiaceae; genus Sphingobium; species Sphingobium agrisoli. The sequence goes on along the minus strand of NZ_JBHDJI010000004.1, from coordinate 243,585 downwards.
CAGACCGTCACGCTCGATTTCGGCAAGCCGCTCGCGCCCGGCAATTATAAACTCGCCATCGCCTATGCCGGCATCATCAACCAGCAGGCCAACGGCCTGTTCGCGCTCGATTACACCAATAATGAGGGACAAGCGAAGCGCGCCCTCTTCACCCAGTTCGAGGCGCCCGACGCCCGCCGCTTCGTACCGAGCTGGGATGAGCCCAGCTACAAGGCGACGTTCGACCTGTCGGCGGTCATCCCCACCGGCGAACTGGCGGTCGGCAACATGCCGGTCAAAGGCTCGACCGACCTTGGCGGCGGCAAGACCCGAGTGACCTTCGGCACCAGCCCCAAAATGTCGTCCTACCTGCTGTTCTTCGGCCTGGGCGAACTGGAGCGCGCGACCAAGATGGCGGGCGCGACCGAAGTGGGCGTCATCACCGGCAAGGGCAATACGGGCAAGGCGCAGTTGGCGCTCGACGCCTCGGCGTCCATCCTGCCGTATTTCAACGACTATTTCGGCGTGCCCTATCCGCTGCCCAAGCTGGATAATGTCGCCGGCCCCGGCCAGAGCCAGTTCTTCAGCGCGATGGAGAATTGGGGCGCGATCTTCACCTTCGAGCGGGCCTTGCTGGTGGATCCGCGCTTCACCTCCGAAGCGACCAAGCGCCGCATCTACGAAACCGTCGCGCATGAAATGGCGCACCAATGGTTCGGCGACCTCGTCACCATGGCCTGGTGGGACGATCTGTGGCTGAACGAAGGCTTCGCCAGCTGGATGGCGACCAAGGTGACGGACAAGCTGCAACCCGGCTGGGAAATGCTGCTGACCCGCGTCGACGGGCGCGAGGCGGCGATGAGCCTCGACGCGCTCGCCACGACCCATCCGGTCGTGCAGAAGATCACCACCGTCGATCAGGTGAACCAGGCGTTCGACGCCATCACCTATCAAAAGGGCGAAGCGGTCATCACCATGCTGGAGGGCTATGCCGGCGAGGATGTGTGGCGCAGCGGTATCCGCAGCTACATGAAGGCCCATGCTTACGGCAACACCGTTACCGACGACCTGTGGAAGGCGGTTGAGGGGGCAGGGGCCAAGGGCCTGGTCAGCATCGCGCATGATTTCACTTCGAAGCCCGGCATCCCGCTGGTCAAGGTCGACAGCGCCCAATGTCAGGGTGGCCAGACCGTCCTGACGCTAAGCCAGAGCGAGTTCAGCCGCGACCAGAAGGACAAGGCGCCCCTGAGCTGGAACGTGCCGGTCAAGGCGCAGACCGTGGGCGGCGACGCGCAGCGGCTGATCCTCCAGGGCAAGGGGCAGCTGACCCTGCCGGGCTGCGGCGCCTATGTCGTGAATGCCGGCCAGACGGGCTATTATCGCTCGCTCTACCCCGAAGCGAACGTGAAGGCGCTGGCGAAGGACTTCACGAAGCTCGCCAGTATCGACCAGACCGGGCTTCTCGCCGACAATTTCGCACTGGGCCTGGGCGGCTATCAGCCGATCGGGCTGGCGCTCGACCTGGTGGACGCGGTGCCCACGACTGCCAGCCCCGCCGTGCTTGCCGAAGTGCCGGGCTATCTCGACAGCGCCTATGCCATGCTGGAAAGCGACAAGGCGGCGCAGGCCCGCGTGCTGGCCTATGCCTCGGCCAAGCTGACCCCGGTCCTCAATGGCATCGGCTATGATGTGAAGCCGGGCGAAGGGCCGCAGGTGCCGGTGCTTCGTTCGGCGTTGGTCTCGACGCTGGGCGATATGGGCGACAAGGGCGTCGTCGCCGAAGCCAATCGCCGATTCGCCGCGCTGGCGACCGATCCCACCGCGCTCGACGGGCCGCTGCGGAACGTCTGGCTCTCGATCATCGCCAAGAACGCCGATCAGGCGACCTGGGACAAGCTGCGCGCGATGGCGAAGGGGGCCAAGACCGATCTGGAAAAGAGCACGCTCTACGGCTTGCTCGGCGGGGCGCGTGACGAGAAGCTCGGCGCGCAGGCGCTCGACCTCGCCATGACCGACGAACCGGGCAAGACCACCAGCGCCGCGATCATCGCGCAGGTGGGTGGCGAGCACCCGATGCTCGCGGTCGACTATGTGCTGGTGCACCGCACCCAATATGAGGCGATGATCGACGTATCGGCCCGTAGCCAGGCACTTGCCCGCCTTGGCGGCGGATCGGCCGACCCGGCGATGGTGACGAAGCTGGACGCCTATGCGACCCAGTATCTGACGCCCGAATCGCGCAAGGTGGTCGATCGCTCCATCTCGGCGATCAAGACCCGGATCGAGACGCGCGCGCGCCTGAAAGCCCCGCTCACCGCCTGGTTCGCCGCCAAGCGGTAAGCGGAAAAGGGCTGGGGCTGCTAGTTCGGCAGCCCCAGCGCCTTGACGATATCGTCCCACGCGACGAGCTTGAAATTCTGCGCGGCGGCGGCGTTATGCCCGTCCTGCGCGATGAACAGCCCACCGGGATAGTTCGGCCCGAAGTCGCCGAGCATCAACTCGATCCCGTCGGTCTCCTCCGCGCCGCCGATGGCCCCATCGACGATCCGGAACCGTCCGACATAGGCGTCGTCGGACAGCCGGTAGAGGACATAGGCATTGTCCCCCTGGCTGGAGACGATGACATAGCCGTCCTTCTCGCCCGCCGGCGCGATGGCCACACCCTCGGCATCCATGACCAGGTTCTTGCCGTCCGCCGCCGCGATCTTGGTGGGGGCGGTCGATCCGCCGGCGCGGGCGTCGAACCGCCACAGCCCGACATCCTCCTCGGCGACGTAGAGGATATGGGTCCGGTCATCGACCGCACACCCCTCCGCCTGCGTGCCCAGCTTCATCGTGCGCACGATCGTACCGGTGGGCGTCGCGCCGGACGCATCGATCGCGATCTGATTGATGGTGCCGTCCTTGAGCACGATGAAGGCCGATAGCCCGGATTCGTCCCGGCCAAGGCATATGCCATAGGCTTCCCCGCTGCCGCCATCGATCTTCCCCAACGCGGTCAGCTTTGCGGTGGCGCGATCGAGCCGGAACAGCGCGACCTTGGCCTGGGTGATGTCGTTCCGATCGGACGCCGCGACCAATATGCCATCCGCGCCGCCGATGGCCACGCCATCCTTGAGATCGACATTATTGACCCGCCCCGCGTCGAGAAAATCGCGGGTCGTGCCGTCCAGCCCATAGACATAGAGCCCCGCCTTCTTGTCCGTGCCCACGATCAGGCTCTGCGCCGGATCGGCGGTATTCCGCCAGATCGCCGGATCGTCTGCCGCGTCGGCGTTTGACGTACCCACCGGGGTCGTCTCGCCGCGCGCGGTCACGGTGACTGCCGGGGTGGCGTTAGCGATGCGCACGGCGACCGGAACGTCTTGCTCGGTCGCTACGCAGCCACAAAATGTCACAATCGCTGGCAGCATAGTCATCGGATTGAAACAAAAGTTTCGTGATCTGGTCATGAACAACTCCTAGCCGCGCTTCGAGACGGGCCAATACAAGAAGCGGCTCGCGCGTCAAACCATTGCACCAAAATAGGGGAAAGTTATGACCGCGAATAAGTGGCTCATGCTCGGATGCGCGCCGTTCGCGCTGATATCTTCAGCAGCTCTTGCGCAGGCACCGGCGACATCGGACGAAATCGCACGCGGCGACGATTCGATTACCAATGCCGCCGACATCGTCGTCATCGCGGGCATCGGCTATCGCGACCGCACCGACAGCCCCGAACCCGTGCTGAAATATGGCACCGACTATTTTCAGCGCTTCGAGCCGCTGACCGCCGGCGATGCGCTGAAGCGCGTGCCGTCCGTCACCTTCCTGTCCGACGTGATCGAAAGCGACGCGCCACAGCTGCGCGGCCTGCCGCCCGGCTATACCCAGATCCTCATCAACGGCGAGCGCGTCCCCGGTTCCTCGGCCGACCGCAGCTTCTTCATGGACCGCATCCCCGCCGAACTGATCGACAGCGTGGAGATCGTGCGCTCCTCCTCGGCGCGCCGCACTGGCGATGCGATCGCGGGTACGCTCAACATCAACCTGCGCGACGGCTATGAGTTGAATGGTGGCTATGTCCGCGCCGGCGGCTTGATCTACGACGACAATGAACTGGAGCCGAGCCTCGGCTTCGTCTGGGGCGGTGCGGTCGGGCCGGGCCGGCTGCTGCTGGGGGGCAATCTTCAGGGGCGTCATAATCCCAAGAAGAAGGAAAGCCTGCGCTACGGCGATTCGCCGGAGAATAATCCCGACTATGCGGTCGACGATTTCGACAACCGCGAGGATCAGACCGACACCCGCGATGGCAAGGATTACAGCTTCAACGGCAGCTACGAGATCGACGCGGGCGACACCAATTTCAAGCTCAACGGCTTTTATGTGAAGACCGACCGGACCGAGGACGAGCGCAGCTTCGAATATGACGATCCGATTGCGGTGACGGGCCCGGTGCCGGTCGGCAATCTGCTGAGCGACAATGCCAATGTGGCGAAGATCGACCAGGAGAATTTCTCGATCGACGGCAAGCTCACGCAGAGCTGGTCAGCGGGAAAGACGTCGCTGCGCGTCGGCTATGCCAAGTTCATCGAGGATCGCCGCGAGACCGAATATGAGATCGGCTTTGACGTCGACGAAGGCGACGACCCCGAATTCGAGGGCACGCTGACCCGGACCGACATCAAGGACCGGGAATTTTCGATTAAGCTCGACCACGAAATTCCGCTCGGTGAGACGATGAAGTTCGTGGTCGGCGGTTTCTACCAGGACAAGGTCCGTCGCACCGGCATTTTCGAGGCGGAACAGGAAAGCGAGGGCAGCTTCGCCTGGGACCAGTTCGAAAGGAACCCCACCGAACTGGCGGAGGCGTTCGAAGAACCCGAAGCGATTGATGGCGGTGACAACCGCATCAAGGAGAAGCGGCGCGACATCTTTGCGCTGGTGGAGGGCGCCACCGCGAGTTTCAAATGGGAAGCGGGGGTCCGCTACGAACATACCAAGGTGCACATCACCGACTATACGGTGGATGAGGCGGACGCCAACCAGCGCAACAGCTATGGCAAACTGCTCCCCTCGGCCTCGTTCAAGCTGTCACTGACCGATCATGACCGGCTGATTGGATCGGTCGCGCGCACGCTGCGCCGGCCGCAATTCGACTATATCCTGCCGTCGACGCTGGAAGAGGAGGTCGGCGACAGCGATCTGCTCGGCAATCCGCGGCTGGACCCGGAAAGCGCCTGGGGTATCGACTTGGGCTATGAGCATCGCATGGGCGCGCGCGGCATCGTTGGCGTCAATTTCTTCTACCGCGACGTCAAGGATCTGATCGAGCTGACCAATACCGGCGAGGAAGGGTCGGAAGGCGAGGGCACCTTCGTCTATACCCCGCGCAATGTCGGCGATGGCAAGGTTTATGGCGTCGAGTTCGACCTGTCGACCGATCTCGGCTTCATCGGCCTGCCCAATACCGGCCTCTTCGGCAACCTCTCCTGGCTGGACAGCGAGATCCGCGATGAGCTGGGCAAGCGGCGCTTCAACAATCAGTCGAAATATGTCTATAATTTCGGCTTCATCCAGGATTTTCCGAGCTTTGGCGCAGCGTTCGGCGCGACCTATCGCAAGCAGGGGACGGCCTATAGCCGCGTCATCGCAGAGGAGGTGACGACGACCTATGGCGCGGAGCTGGAAGTCTTCGTTGAAAAGCGCTTCGGCAAGAAATTCACCATCCGCGCGGTGGGATCGAACCTGCTGAACGGCGCGAAGCGCGAGCGCTTCAACAAGTTCGACAATCTGGCCGACCAGATCGACCGCGACTTCGACGAATATGAGCTTGAAAGCGAGAAGGCCGGCCCGGTCTTCCAGCTGATCGCTCGCATGGCATTCTGACACACTGACGTTGAGGGGGCCGCGCTGATGCGCGGCCCCTTTTTGCGTTCAGCTTCCCGCCTTGGAATTGCCGGGCGGGGCTAGCGGATTGACCTGCGCCGGTTCGCCCTTTTCAACCTGCGCGGCGGCATCGGCCGGCACGTCCTGCGGATCGCCCTCCGGCGAGCCCTGCTCCGGCGCGGGCGCGTCGTCATCGTCCTGGTTAGTGGGATGCGGTGCGTCATCCTGCGGCATGGCAACCTCCCGTGCGTGGTGCGAAGGAGGGGAAACGCGCCGGCGCGCTTTCCTATCCCCGGTTCGCGGCGGGATCGACCTTGAGATAGGCGGCGACGGCGGCGGCGCTGTCGCCCACGGCGTCGATCGCTTCTTCCAGCTCCTCCCGCGAAACGTTGAAGCGATAGGTCCAGTACAGCACCGACGCGTCGGACTCGATCGTCACGCGGTCGGCGCGCTGATCGTCATTCATGTGGCAACCCTTCTGACTTTCCGGCCGGATCGTCAGAAGCGCATAAACGAGGCGCTTTTTCCGCTTCCCTTTAGGACAGGGGGTCGGACGCCCAGCGCCTCAGGCGGGCGTAGAGACCGGCGATGACGCCCGCGAAGATCAGGATGGCAAGCGGCACGGCCGAGCCGTTTTCTGCGACTAGCGCGAGCGGCGCGTCGCTGTCCGTACCCGCCACGATGCCGGCGAAGGCGACGCCGAACAGACTTTCGCCGACGATGAATCCGGTCGCCATGAGCACGCCCATGCGCTCGGCGAATTCGGGGCTGGACTGGCGCAGCGCCCAGCGATTGTAGAGATGGCCGACCACCGCGCCGACCGGGATCAGCAGCGTCAGCGCCATCGGCAGGTAGATGCCCATCCCCACGGCAAGTGGCGGCAGGCGCAGCTTGCCGGCGCGACCGAGCGCCTCGTCGATGGCGATCACTACCACCCCGATGCCCGCGCCGATGCCGATAAGGGTCCAATCCAGATCGCCGCCCAGAACGCCCTTCGCCAGCGCGGAGATGAGCGCCGCCTGCGGGGCGGGCAGGGCATTGGCGCCCGCGCCGCTCGCGCCGGCGAAGCCGAAGGCGCTGTTGAGCAGGTCAAGCACCGGCGGGATCACCAGCGACCCGAAGATCACGCCCAGCACAAGCGCCAACTGCTGCTTCCACGGCGTCGCGCCGACGAGCTGGCCGGTCTTGAGATCCTGGAGATTGTCGTTCGAGATGGTGGCGATGCCGAATACGATTGCGGTGGTGAAGAGCGCGTAGGCGATCAGGGCCTGGGTCTGCGTGGGATCACCGCCTGCGCCATAGAGCGCGGCCAGCAGCAGCGACGCGCCGAGCACGGCAAGGATGCCGACCCCGGAGATCGGGCTGTTCGACGCGCCGATCAGGCCGGCCATATAACCGCACACGGACGCGATGACGATGCCCGCGACCAGCACATAGGCAAGCGTCAGGCCGATCACTGGCACCGGATTGGCGGCGATCGGCCCACCCTGCGCGAAGATCCAGAGCAGGACGCCGATGGGGACAAGGCTGGCGAGGATCACGCCGCCGACGATGCCGATCGGCAGGTCGCGCTCGGTAATGTCCAGGCTGGCGGCGTTGCCCGCCTTGCGTGTCGCGTTGGCTACGAGCGCCGAGCGAATACCGCTGACGATCGGCCCCAATATCTTGAGCAGCGTCCAGATCGCCGCCACGCCGATCGTGCCCGCGCCGATGAAGCGCGCCTTCATGCGGAAGGCCGTGCCAACGATCTCGCCCAAGTCGGCACCGGCAGGCAGGGGAGCGGTGAGGTAGGGCACAAGGCCGACCCAGCTGATCAGCAGGCCGATGAACATGGCGACGCCGACCGACAGCCCGACCAGATGGCCGACGCCGATCAGCGCCATCGAGAAGCTGGTCGAGATGGAGGTCGCGCCCGCGCCGAACTGGAAGAAGGTCGCGGCTTCCTCCGCGATCAGCTTCGTCTTGGCGACGATCGAGAAGGTCGCGGCGGCCGCTGCGCTCGCCACGATGGCGGCAAGGCCGCGCCTGTTCTCCTCCAGCCCCTCACGCGATCCGGCGCCGACCTTGAGCACTTCGGCGGCCGCTACGCCCTCGGGATAGGGCAGGTCCGATCCGGTGACGAGCGCGCGGCGCAGCGGCACCGAATACATGACGCCCAATATGCCGCCGAGCGCGATCGTGCAGGCGGACAGCCAATAGGGAAAGCCCTGCCACCAACCGATGATTACGAGGCCGGGCAGCACGAAGATGATCGCCGACAGCGTGCCGGCCGCCGATGCAATCGTCTGGACGATGTTGTTTTCCAGGATCGTGCCGGTCGAAAACAGCCGCAGCACCGCCATCGATATGACTGCCGCCGGGATGGACGTGGCAAAGGTGAGGCCGATCTTCAGGCCCAGATAGACATTGGCCGCCGTGAAGACGAGGGTGATGAGGCCGCCGAGAACGACCCCACGGATCGTCAGTTCGGCCATGGCCTGGCCTGCTGCCTTGTCAGTCGTCACCCTCGCGTCCCCCTGCCTTCTATGCGTTTCGTGCGAACGGTAATAATGTTGCTTGGCCGTGGATCAATCGCAAAGTGGATCAGGAGGCTTTCTGCCCCGCCCGGCCAAGCCACGCGTCGACCAGCCGGGTCCAGCGATCATAGCCCCGTGCGTTCATGTGCAGCCCGTCGGGCCGAAACAGGGATGCGTCGGGCAGGCCGTCGGGCGCCAGCAGGCTGCTGCCGACATCCAGATAGGTGACGTCCATATCCTTGGCCTTCGCAGCGACGGCATCGTTCACGGCGGCCATTTTGGGGCGCAGCGTCCATCGAATCGGGCTGGGCTTGAGCGAAAGGAACGCGATGGGCGCGCGGGGATAGTCCGCCCTCAGCCGCTTGAGCAGGGCAAGCACGTTACGACTGACCGCATCGGGCGGCGTGCCGGCGGCAAGGTCGTTCTCGCCCACATAGACGATCACGGAACGCGGCGAGGCAGGGGGCAGGAGGCGCTTGTAATAATGCAGCACATGCGCAGTGGTCGCACCGCCAAAGCCCCGATTGATGGTTGTGCGGTCGCGGAAGCTGCCTGCTATGTCCCACAGGCGGATGCTCGAGCTTCCCAGGAAGAGGACGCCTTCGCGCACCATCGCGCCGCTATTGTTCGCGCCGGCGAAAGCCTCGATCTCGTTGGAGAAGGGAAAGGCCGGGTCGGCATTGGGCGGCTGCGCCGGCGCCGCCGCCGCCAGCAACGCGCCGGCCAGCAGCAGTGCGCCCGCGCGCCATCGTGCCGCCTTAATGGCGATGGAGCGGGCGGAGGCGATATTTGCCGTTGGCATAGGCGCCGAACATGCCGGTGATGGCGGGGTGGTCGACCGGCTCGTCGCTGTCGTCGGACACCAGATTCTGCTGGCTGACATAGGCGACATAGCTCGACTCGCCATTCTCGGCGAGCAGATGGTAGAAGGGCTGGTGCTTGTCGGGTCGGGCGGCTTCGGGAATCGCTTCATACCATTCCTCGCTATTGGCGAAGACCGGATCGATATCGAAGATGACGCCGCGAAAGCCGAACATGCGGTGCTTGACCACATCGCCGATGCTGAAACGGGCATGGACGATCGGCGGAGCGGTGATGCCGGTGCCGAAAATCTGAGTCACATCTGTCATATCCCTAACTTAGGGAACGGTTGCGCGCAGACAAGAAAAATAGCGGCGCTATGCTTGGCAAGCCGGTTTTCATTCGCTAATGGCCGCCGCTCGACCGGGGATGCAGCGCCGCAAACGGCGCATCGCGGACCTTCTGCGGAGAGGTGGCAGAGTGGTCGAATGCGCCGCACTCGAAATGCGGTGTGCCTTTACGGGTACCGTGGGTTCGAATCCCACCCTCTCCGCCAGTTTTCCTAGAAAATCGCGGGCTTCGCGGGCCACGCCCCATGGCCGGCCGATGCGGCAAAAGCCGGAACGAAAGACCTGGCTCAGGCGAGTGCCTTCAGCCGTTCGCCGATGGCGCGGAGTTCCTCGATGAAGCGGGCGCGTTCTTCGGCGCGTCTGGTTTCGTCGGGGAGGCGGAGGAGGTAGCTGGGGTGGACCGTCACCCAGCCTTCGGCGCCGTTGTCCAGCGGGATCGCGGACCCGCGGGTGCGGCTGATCGTGACCGCCTTGCCCAGCATCGCTCGGGCGGCGGACGCCCCCAAGGCGACGATCAGGCGGGGGCGGACGAGATCGATTTCCTGCCCCAGCCACCAGCGGCACGCCTGAATCTCGCCGGCATCGGGCGACTGGTGGAGACGGCGCTTGCCCTGGCGGACGAACTTGAAATGCTTGACCGCGTTGGTGACATAGGCGCTGCCGCGGTCGACGCCGGCCTGTTCCAGCGCCTGATCGAACAATTGCCCGGCGGGGCCTACGAAGGGCCGGCCGGCCCGATCCTCCTGATCGCCGGGTTGCTCGCCGATGAAGAGGAGGGGCGCGTCGAGCGGGCCTTCGCCGAACACAGTCTGGGTCGCGTCCTGGTGGAGCGGGCAGCGGGTGCAGGCCATCGCCGCGTCGCGGATGCCGGCCCAGACGGTGGCAGCGTTGCCCTGGCGCCTAGGTGGGGTGGGGGCGGTGGCGATCATGGCCGCCTCGCGCGCTTGTGCGCCGGCGATGAGATCGGGGATGAGCGCGGCTTCGGGCAGGTTGCGCCAATATTTCTTGGGCATTTCCGATAGCATCGCCCCGGTCTTGAGCCGGGCGGGGTTGAAGATCGCGGCATAATAGCCCTTCCACAAAGCCTCGACCGGATCGCCGTCGGGGGCGTCGGCGCGCGTTGCGCCCGGTCCTTGCGTCAACGCCTCGCCGTCCCAATGGATGCTGATCTCCGGCGTCAGGATCGACCAGCGCATTGTGGCGAAGCGGCGGACGAAGAAGCCGGCATTGGCGCGGACGATATGATGGTCGGGCTCGAACCAGGCGACGAAGCGGGTTTCCCCGCCTTCCTCGACCTCGCGGAAGCGGACGAAGGCACGCATCTTGTGGATATCGCGGCGCACCGCCTTCGCCAGCACGTCCACGCGGCGGAGCAGCGGATCGGCCTTGTCCTCCATCGTGCCGGGTCGGTCGCGCAGGCGCGTCAGCAGGGCGTAGAGCAGGGCAAAACGTTCAGGGTCGTTGTGCAGGATCGCCTTTCCGGCAAGGTCGATGAAGGCGCGGGGAACCGAGAAGGCGGCGCGGAGCGGCTCTGGCGGGAGCGGATCGGCGGCGAAGAGGTCGGTGGGAACGTCGCCCACCTGCCAGGTCACGTCGGCCGGATCGACCCCCGCCACCGCAAGCCGACGGGCAGCGGTGCGCCAGCCGTCGAAATCGTCCGGGGTGGAGAGGGCGATGCGGTGCATTGCTTCCTAAAGCCCGTTCGGTTCGAGCCTGTCGAGAAGCCAGGGAATCGCTCTCGACAAGCTCGAACCGAACGGATGTTGTGACGGAGTGCTTAGTCCTCTGCCTGGGCGCGTTCCAGTTCGGCGGGTTTGCGTTCGGCGAACTTGTCGCCGAGCGACTTTTCCTCTTCGTCCGTCAAATCCTTGGCCGCGTCCGGGAACATCTCTTCTTCCTCCTCCTCGATATGGTGGAGGTAGCGCTTCTTGAGCTGGGCGAAGGTTTCGCGCCATTCCTTTCCGTTGAACTCCTGCTCCTCCATCTCCTCCAGATAATCCTCGATCTCCTTATGCTCGGAGACGCTATGCTGGGCGTCTTCGCGCAGGTCGGGGCGGGAGAGCATGGTGGCGTAGAGGGTTTCCTCCTCGGCGGCGGCGTGGGCCTTCACCTCGACCTTGAACTGGTCGAACAGCTTTTCCAGCCGGTCGGCATCGTCCTTCGCCTCGTCCATCTTGGCGAAGAGCTGTCGGTGGCTGTCATGATCCTGCTTGAGGCGATCGAAGATGGTGGCGTCGGCCATGGGAGTCCTCCTTAGTTACGGGCGGACAACGATGGCGGGCGCTTTTGGGTCCGAACCTACCCGAAGAGGAAGCGATAGATGATGCCGACGGGTATCCAGAGCAGGGCGCCGACGATGCTGGCGGCCCAGATTTGCGCCACATCGACACGATAGCGGGTGGCAAGGCTGCTTGCCGACAGCGTGCCGCGCTCCAGCATCCGCCAGCGACGCTCAAGCCCGCGCGCGGCGATGGCGTAGCCGCCGATCGCGACGATGATGCCGAGGTGCAGGACCAGCGAGCCGCCCATTTTCGCCACGATGCCGATCTGCGCCAGGCAGAAGACGACCAGCGCGGCGGCGAGATGCGTGCTGATCCGTTTGGCGAAGCTTTTGCGCGGATGCGCGCCGTTGCCGAGTGCGGTCGCCAAGCCGATACTCCCTTCCGAAGACCCCGCAGCAGAGTTTCACGATCCGGCCCGGCGATCAACCCAAAATTACAATTGAGTGAAAAGGTCGAGCTGCCGCGCCGGCGGGGCGAGGCGGGCGCGCAGGTCGGCGCGGTCGGTGAGCGCGAGCGGCCGCCAGTCGGCGGCGATCAGGAAGGGGCGGAGCTTCTTGATCGATGTAGTCAGGCGGGCGATGTCGTCGAGCCGCAGGCGGCGGTGGCGGCGGCTCATGAGGATGCGGTCCACCGCCTTGACGCCGAGGCCGGGGACGCGCAGCAGCGCCTCGCGCGGGGCGCGGTTGACGTCCACCGGGAAGGCGGCGCGGTGGTTGAGCGCCCAGGCGAGCTTGGGATCGATGTCGAGCGGCAGGTTGCCGGTCGCCTGATCGGTCGCCGCCGCAATCTCGCGCGCGTCATAGCCGTAGAAGCGGATCATCCAGTCCGACTGGTAGAGGCGGTGCTCGCGCAGCAGCGGTGGACGCTTCAGGGGCAGGACGGCGCTGGGCGAGGGGATGGGGGAGAAGGCGCTGTAGTAGACGCGGCGCAGCCTGTGCCGGTCGTAGAGATTGCTGGCGCGGGCGATGATGGCGCGGTCGTCGGCGGCGTCGGCGCCCACGATCATCTGGGTGGACTGGCCGGCGGGTGCAAATTTAGGGGCGTGGCGATATTTGCGCCTGGCGTCCCTGGTGTCATCGATCTCGCTTTTGAGATGCCCCATCGCGCCCTCGATCCGGGTGCCGTCCTTTTCCGGGGCTAGGCGCTTCAGGCCGCTTTCGGTCGGCAGTTCGACATTGATCGAGAGGCGGTCGGCGTGGAGACCGGCGACGCGCACCAATTCGGGGTCGGCGTCGGGGATGGTCTTCAAGTGGATATAGCCGCGAAAGTCATGATCTTCGCGGAGCGAGCGGGCGACTTCGACCAGTTGCTCCATCGTGTAGTCGGACGATCGGATGATGCCTGAGGAAAGGAACAGCCCCTCGATATAGTTGCGGCGGTAGAAGCTGAGCGTCAGGTCCACGACTTCCTGCGCCGTGAAGCGGGCGCGGCGGACGTCGCTGGAGCGGCGGTTGATGCAATAGTGGCAGTCGAAAATGCAGCTGTTGGTCAGCAATATCTTGAGCAGCGAGATGCAGCGGCCGTCGGGGGCGTAAGCGTGGCAGATGCCCATGCCCTCGGTCGAACCGATCCCCTTGCCGCCGCGGCTGTCGCGCTTGGCCGTGCCGGACGAGGCGCAGGAAGCGTCGTACTTCGCCGCGTCGGCGAGGATTTCCAGTTTCTGCCGGGTGGTCAGCTGCGCCATGCCGTTCCTGATATGTTCAAAGTGCGCCACTGTCCATGATATGGATCAAGGGTGGCCGAAGGGGCAGGGCAATTTGGACAGCGAGTTGAACAGTTGATTCGCATGTTCGCGATTCTCCTACAGATAAGTCATTGTAAATTATACGGTATTTCTGACCGTGTTGGAGCCTGTTCGCGGACGGGCGTAGGAGAATAGGATTTGGGGGCTGCTGTTTTTGGGAGTTACGCGGGGGCGCGGAGGGGGCTTGGGACAATGTTGGCGCAGAGAGGCAGAGGGCGCTGAGGAGATATGGGCCGGCAAAGCCGGCATCATCCATTCTCCGCGTCCCCGCGTGAAACACATTTTGGTCCTGCGGTCGCGCCGTTATGGTTCGTTGGAGAGGGCGGATCAGGCGGGAGGCGCGGATGGACAGACGGGCATTCATGGGCATTGCGGGAGCGCTGCCCTTTGCAACCAAGGCGGGCGCGGCGTTCGATCCGTTCGCGGTGGTGGAGCCGGTGCGCGCGACGCCCGATCGCATATTCCGCACCACCGTCTGCCTGCGCCCCTTCCGCGCGGCGGGCCCACGCATCGAGGCGGAGCAGGTCGGGCGCAAGCGCGTCGTCCACAATTATGGCCATGGCGGCAGCGGCTGGTCGTTGAGCTGGGGATCGGCGGAGATGGCGGTCGCGCTGGCGCTGGCGGACGGGGTGCGCGACGTGGCGGTGATCGGCGCGGGCGCGCTGGGGCTGACCGCCGCGTTGACGGCGCAGCGCGCGGGCGCGCACGTCACCATCTATGCCAAGGAGCAGTTCCCCTTCGTCCGGTCGGCGCGGGCGACCGGAACCTGGTCGCCCGACAGCCGGGTCGCGATGGAGAAGGCGGTCGATCCCGGCTTCGGCGACCGATGGGAAAGGATGGCGCGGGCGTCCTTTTCCTATTTCCAGAGCCTGCTCGGGATGGCGGGCGATCCGGTCGAATGGACCGATCGCTATGCGTTGTCGGACACGCCGTTCGGCCAGCCGCGCATGGCGACGCCGGAGGTGGAGCGAGAGGATGACTTCCTGCATCTGGAAAGCCGCCTCGCCGACATCATGCCGCGCAGCGTCGATCTGGCGCCGGGGACGCATCCCTTCCGGCCGGCCTATGCGCGGCGCAACAGTTCGCTGACCTTCAACGTCGCCGATCTGATGCGGCAGCTGACGACCGATTTCCTCATCGCGGGCGGGACGATCGTGCCGATGGAGTTTCATGCGCCCGGCGACGTGACGAAACTGAAGCAGCCGGCGATCATCCACTGCACCGGCTATGGCGCGCGGGCTTTGTGGCGCGACGAGAGCATCGTGCCGGTGCGCGGCCAGATCGCCTGGCTGATCCCGCAGGCGGGCGTCACCTATGGCGTCTATTATGGGACGCTCTCGATGCTGGCGCGGCGCGACGGGATCGTCGTGCAGGAGGTCGGCGAGGATGAATGGTTCGGCTATGGCGACGCCAATGAGGAGCCGGACCATGTGGCGGCGCAGGAGTGGGTCAGGCGGCTGGCGGGGTTTTGGAGGTGAGGGGGAGCTGGTCTGAACTTTTCCGTTGATCCTGAGTAGCCATTGAGCGCAGTCGAAATGGCGTATCGAAGGATCCCGCCTTAGCGCGGATGCTTCGATACGGGCCTTCGACAAGCTCAGTCCCTACTCAGCACGAACGGTTATAGGGTTGCATGCTACCGCTCCCGCGTGGCGCTGAACTTCACCTTGGGGTGGCGTTCCTGCTGATAGCCTATGTCCCAGGCGCTGCGGGCCATGAAGACAAGGTTGCCGTCGCGGTCCTTCGCCATGTTCGCGCCGTTATAGGCGACCAGATCCTTGATCGCGGCCTCGTCCCCGCTGATCCAGCGGGCGGTGTCGAAGGGGGAGGGTTCGAGGCCGGCGGCGACCTTGTACTCGGCGTCGAGGCGGGAGATCAGCACTTCCAATTGGAGCTGGCCGACGACGCCGACGATCCACTGGCTACCGATTTCGGGGTAGAAGACCTGGATGACGCCTTCTTCGGACAGGTCGTCGAGTGCTTTCCGAAGCTGCTTGGTCTTGGTGGGGTCTTTCAGTTGCACCCGGCGCAGGATTTCCGGCGCGAAATTGGGCAGGCCGGTGAAGCGCAGGCCCGGCTTTTCGCTGAGCGTGTCGCCCACCCGCAGCGCGCCATGGTTGGGGATGCCGATGATGTCGCCGGGGAACGCCTCGTCGGCGAGTTCGCGGTCCTGCGCGAAGAAGAGGATGGGCGAGTGAACGGCGAGCGGCTTGCCGCTGCCTGAGGGGGTGAGCTTCATGCCGCGGCGGAACTTGCCCGAGACGAGGCGCATGAAGGCGATGCGGTCGCGGTGCATCGGGTCCATGTTCGCCTGCACCTTGAAGATGAAGCCGGTGACTTCGTTCTGGTCGGGTTCGACGGCGGCGGGTTCGGCGGGCTGGGCGCGGGGCGGCGGGGCGTGGGCGGCCAGCGCGTCGATCAGTTCGGTGACGCCGAAGAGTTTGAGCGCCGACCCGAAATAGACGGGCGTCAGGTCGCCCGCGCGGTAACGGGCAAGGTCGAATTCTGCATAGCCGCCCTGCGCCAGTTCGGCTTCCTCGCGCAGGCGGTCGAGCGCTTGCGCCGATAGCAGGTCGGCCAGCTTCGGATCGTCCAAGCCGGAGAGATGCGCTTCCTTGCCCTCATATTCGCGCGAGGGGCCGGTCGGCTGGCGCAGGCGGTTCGTGGCGAAGTCGTATATGCCCTCGAACTCGCCGCCCATGCCGGCGGGCCAGCTCATGGGGCAGACGTCGAGCTGGAGCTGGTCGGCGACTTCATCGAGCAGGCCGAAGATTTCGCGGCCTTCGCGATCCACCTTGTTGACGAAGGTGATGATGGGGACGTTGCGGAGGCGGCAGACCTCGAACAGCTTGCGCGTCTGCGGCTCGATGCCCTTGGCCGCGTCGATCACCATGACGGCGGAATCGACGGCGGTCAGCGTGCGATAGGTGTCCTCGGAAAAATCCTCGTGCCCCGGCGTGTCGAGCAGGTTGAAGGTGATCGTCTCTCCGTCGCGCGTCCGCTCGAACGTCATGACCGAGGAGGTGACGGAGATGCCGCGCTGCTGCTCGATCTTCATCCAGTCGGAGCGGGCGCGGCGATTGGCTCCGCGCGCCTTCACTTCGCCGGCGAGGTGGATCGCGCCGCCTTCGAGCAGGAGCTTTTCGGTGAGCGTGGTCTTGCCGGCGTCCGGGTGCGAGATGATGGCGAAGGTGCGGCGGGAGGGGATGGTCATGGCGCGCCCATATAGCGAATATCGGTGGAGTTCCCAGCCCGTTCTATCTGTGCTCCGAAGTACGCAAGCATCGACCGATGACTGCGCGTTCCTGTTCGCGCAGAGGCCGTCCGTCTCGCGTGAAGATGGCTACGCTTCGGCTGTCTTGCATATCAAGTATCGCGACGCTCAGATGGCGAGCGCTGTTTTCACGCTCCCAATTGCCGACGGCTTGGGCTGTCCACGCCCTGTCCGTCAGTGGCAAGTCGTCCGATAGGCATGTGGCGATATTGTCGCGATCGGCTGTAGTTTTAGCAGAATAAACCAAATGGGATCGTGCGGCCTCGCGTTCTTCGGAATATTCCCGCACCCAAAACAGGAAGACTACAAGCCCCAATATAAGTGCTGCCCATATAGCTGCCGCGACGAACGGCGGCCTTTTGTTCCTCACGGTTCGAAGATTGACATCAGTCATTGAACCAGCGTCACGTCCATGCGGAAGCTGCGGGTGTCGCCGGGGAGGAGGGCCATGATGCCGGGCTTGTCCCAGACGTCGCCGGTGAAGCCGACCGGATCGGCCATGCCGGCCCAGGGTTCGACGCAGAGATAATGGGCGCCCGGCTTTTGCCACAGGCCAAGCCAGGGCGTGTCGGGGAAGTCGATCCGCAGGTGCGGCTGGCCGGGGACGCCCCAGGTGAGGGATCGGCTGTTCAGGTCATCCCAGATGAGGGCGTCGCCCTCGAACAGGGCGTGGTTCGGGGCGAGCGTGTCGCCTTCGACCGGTGAGCGGAAGGGTTCGCGGGCGATGAGGCCGGGTTCGTCGCCGACCTTGCGGATGGGGGCGGGTTCGGGCCTCTCGAAGGTGATGCGGTGATCCTCCACGCCGCCGCCATAGGGGAGCGGCCAGGCGAAGGCGGGGTGATAGCCGAAGGCGAAGGGCATTTTTGCCTCGCCCATGTTGCTGACCGTCGCGGTCATGTGCAGCGTCGGCCCGTCCAGCGCGAAATCCATGTCGAGCCGGAAGTCGAAGGGATAGGCGGCGCGGCTCTCGTCATCAGCGTCGAGGCGCAGGGTGACGCGGGCGTCGGACTGGTGGGCCAGGGTAAAGCATTTGCGGCGAGCGAAGCCGTGCTGGGGCATCGGGAATTCATGGCCGTCAAGGCGATAGATATCGCCGCGCGATCGGCCGACGAAGGGGAAGAGCAGCGGCGCATGGCCCGTCCACCAGCGCGGATCGGCGTCGGTCATGAGGTTGCGGCCGGCGCCGTCGGTCAGCGACCAGAGTTCAGCGCCGAGCGGATTGATGCTGGCGGACAGCGCCGGGGAGACGATGGCGAAATGCGCTTCGGGATCGAACAAGGATGGTGGCTCCGTGAGAGGGACGGCCCTTCTAGCGCGGGGCGGCGGGCCTGTCTCGCACGGCATATCGTTTCGGGCGGGGAACCATGACGCCCCGATGGCGGTTTGGCGGTCAGGGAGACAATCGGATGACCAAGATCGCCATCGCCGCCGCGCTCATGCTGCTCACGCCCGCGCTCGCGCAAGCGCAGGAACAGAAGAGTGAGAGCAAGCAGGAGGAAAAGCGGGACGACACGCTGGACAAGGCCGGCAAGATCGCGACGCAGCCGGCCAAGGATGTGGGCCTCGACAAGGACGAGATCCCGCCGGTGCTGGTGAAGGCGGTCGAGAATCCCTATGCTGCGCCGCCGTCGCGGACGTGCAAGGGGCTGAATGCCGCGATGGCGGAACTGAACGCGGTGCTGGGCGCCGACTTCACCGTGGGCACGCAGGCCAACGAGAACCGCACGGGCAAGATCGCCGAGGCTGTGGGCAAGACGATCGTCAATTCGCTGATCCCCTTCCGCGGCCTGGTGCGCGAGATCAGCGGCGCGGCCCCGGCCGAGCGGCGATTGCAGGCGGCGGTGACGGCGGGGATCGCGCGGCGGGGCTATTTGCGCGGGTTGGCGAGTGCGAAGGGGTGCAAGGTCGCGAGTTGATCGGAGGCTGGCCCAAAAGCCGCTTCCGCCGCCGGCAAATGGCCCTATATGGCGGGCATGACCGATCTGCCGACCATCGCCGACCTTCAGGACGAGTATGAATTTCTCGATGCGGACGACCGCTATCGGTTGCTGATCGACCTGGGGCGCAAGCTGGAGCCGATGCCCGACGCGCTCAAGACCGACGCGACGTTGGTGCGCGGCTGTTCGGCGGCGGTGTGGGTCTATCCGACCGTTCTGGAGGATGGCCGGCTGCATTTCCTGGCCGACAGCAACGCTGCCATCACGAAGGGGATCATCGCGCTGGTGCTGCTGAGCGTGCAGGACCGCGCGGCCGGGGAAATCGGTGCGGCGGATATCGAAGGGACGCTCGCGCCCTTCGACCTCAGGAACCAGCTGAGTTCCAACCGGACCCAGGGCATCCCCAACATGATCGCGCTGATCCGCGAAACCGCCGCGCGCTACGCCTGAGGCAACCTTATCGCGGGTCGAAACATTCTCCCTGCGTAACCAACGCACAAGAGGAGACGAGCGATGCGCGCCATCCTGACGATCGCGGCCGTTGCCGCACTGACGGCCTGTTCGGGCGAGAAGGACAAGGGGCCGACCCAGCGCGAGCAGATCGGCCAGACATGGAAATATGAAGGCGGCGAGGGCGAGAGCGCAAAGGGCGCGAAGGTCGCCTATATCGGCAGCGCCAATGCGGTGCAGACGATGACCGCGCCGGATACCTTTTCCGTTCTGCTCGTGCAGCCGCTCAAGAGCGGTACGGCGGACGTGACCGTCAAGCTGGTGGGCGCGCCCTTCACCTGCGACCTGTCCGATTGCCGCGTGACGGCGCGGATCGACGGGGGCAAGGCCGAGGAATGGAAGGGCCGGGTCGCGACCAATGACGACGGCATCACGATTGCCCCTTCGCAGGGGGCCTATGCCGCGATCCGCAAGGCGAAGACGGTGACGGTCGATCTGGTGGTGGATGGCAAGGCGCAGACCGCGCCTTTCACCTTCAACGTGGCGGGGCTGGATTTGAAGGGGTGACGGCAAGTCGGTTTTGGTTCGCGCAGAGGCGCAGAGTTTTGTTCACGCGGAGGCGCGGAGGCGCGGAGACAAAGAGAGAAAATGAGGCCGCCTTTGGCGGCATTTCACCTTTCTCCGCGGCCTCTGCGCCTCTGCGCGAACATTGTCATTGAGCGTCCCACTCCTCCGTGTCTCCGCGGCTCCGCGTGAACCTGATCACTTTTCTCCCCGCAAGGGCGAGAAGAAGCGGGGCCCCGGCTCATGGCCGGGGCGACGGGGGGGCTATTCCTGTAGCGAGACGCCGGGGCTGCGGGGATCGGCGGCGCCCGTCCAGCGGCCGTCGGGAAGGCGCTCAGCCGCGTTGGCCTTGAGGCCGAGGCGGGTGACGTTGACGCGGTGGCCCAGCTTTTCGAGGGGGGTCTTGAGCGCCTCGCGGTCGGTGCCCTGTTCGAGGACGAGGCCGTCGCCGTTGAAGAAGACAAGCCCCTGCGCGATCGAATCCTGCGTCGACAGGCCCCAGTCGAAATGGGCGATCAGCGCCTTCGCCACCTGCATGATGATGGTCTTGCCGCCCGCCGCGCCGACGGTGAAGACGGGAACGCCCTTCGCGTCATAGACGATGGTCGGCGACATGGAGGACAGCGGGCGCTTGCCCGGCTCCACCCGGTTGGCGACGGGGGCGCCGTCCTTTTCCGGCGTGAAGCTGAAGTCGGTGAGTTCGTTGTTAAGGATCACGCCGTTGGCGACGAGCTGGCTGCCGAAGAAGCTTTCGATGGTGGAGGTCCAGGCGGCGATATCGCCGTTGCGGTCCACGGCGACGAAATGGCTGGTGCCTTCCTCGGGCTGGGGCCTGGCGGGGGTGCGGGGTGGGGCGCCGGGGGGCGTGCCGGGTTTATAGTCGTTCAGCGCCCGGTTGAGGCGGATGAGGGCCGAGCGCTGCTTGAGATAAGCGGAGGAGGTCAGCCCCTTGACCGGCACGGCGACGAAGGCGGGATCGCCCAGCCAGGTTTCGCGATCAGCATAAGCGAGCTGCATCGCTTCGGCGATGACGTGCCAGCTGCGCGGGTCGTCCTTGCCCCATTGCTTGAGCGGGAAGCGCTCGACCATGCCCAATATTTCGAGGACGGTGATGCCACCAGCCGAGGCCGGGGCCATGCCGCAGACTTTCCAGACGCGATATGTCCCGCAGACGGGGTCGCGCGGGATCGCCCGGTAAGCGGCGATGTCGGCCTCCGTCATGGGGACGGGGTTGCGCGGCGCGCCGGTGACGGCGGCGCTCAGCAGCTTTGCGTTCTCGCCGGTGTAGAAGGCGTCGGGGCCTTCCGCCGCGATGCGCTGGTAGAGGGCGGCGAGCGGCGGGTTTTTGAGGGTCGTGCCGACCGGGGGCGGGGCGCCGTTCACCCAGAAGAGCTTCTGAATCTCGGGGAAATCGGCCCAGACCGTTTGCGTGGCCCGGAGCGCGGTGGCGGTGCGTTCGCCGAGCTGAAAGCCATCGCGCGCGTAGCGGATCGCGGGCTGGAACAGGTCCGCCCAGGGGAGCTTGCCCCATTTGGTGTGCGCGTCCCACGCCATGCGGAGGTTGCCGGGGACGCCGACCGAATAGCCGCCCGGCCAGGCGTCGCGGAAGGAAAGGGGCTTGTCGTCCTTCATGAAGCGATTAGGGCGGGCGGCAGCGGGCGCGGTCTCGCGGCCGTCGAGCGTTTCGAGCGCGCCGGTGCGGCCGTCATGATGCAGGATGAAGCCGCCGCCGCCGATGCCGCTGTTGTGCGGCTCGACCACGCCCAGCGTCAGCATCATGGCGATGGCGGCGTCGGTCGCGCTGCCGCCTTGGCGCAGGATTTCCTGTCCGGCCAGCGCCGCGCGCGGATCGGCGGCGGACACGGTTGCCGAGGGCGGGATGCGCGTGCGGGCGGCGGCAGGGACAGGAACGAGGGCGAGGAGGGCGAGCGGGGCCAGCAGGCCGGGAAAGCGGAAGGTCATGGCCAGCACGATAGCCGCACGGGTGCGCGCCGCAAGAGCGGGGTTCTGCTTCTTTCCCTGCGGCATCGTATGCCTCACCGCCCGGCGCAGCTATCCCCTTCGCCCGCCACCAGATCCAGGCAGCGCCCGTCAATCTCGCCCGCCGGCACCGGCAGCCCGATCACCGCCGCCAGCGTCGGCAATATGTCCACCGTCTCGACGCCCAGCGGCTGCTCGAACGGCCGCATCCCCTTGCGCCAGAACAGGATCGGCACGCGGCGGTCGGTGTCCCAGGGCGATCCGTGGGTCGCGACATAGCCTTTGGTCGGGTCCGGGATTGGCGTGACGCGCGGCTTGAGCAGCAGCAGGAGGTCGCCCGAGCGGGCGGGATCGAAGCTGGCGCGCGCTTCCTGCAACAGGCTCCAGCTTTCGGGCGGGCCGGAGGGGGCAGGGGCGGCGGCGATTTCCGCCTTGGTGAAAACCCGCTCGACCTGAGGGTGGGCGCGCAGCAGCTTGAGCGTCTCGGCCTCCACGCGGGCGCGCTGCGCGGCGTTGAGCCCCTTGTCGAAATAAAGGTCGCCCGCCGGCCCGTCGCCCCAGATGAGCTTGCGCCCGGTAAGTCCGGTTCGTTCGCCGATGGTCGCCGACAGCGCCTTGGGCGTCAGTGCCGGATCGACCCGCGCCTCCATCGGCATGGCATTTTCGCGGTGCCGCTCGGGCAGGTCGTGGCCGCCATGGTCGGCGGTCAGAACGACCATATAGTCGATCCCGTCACGATCGAGCCGGTCGAAGAAGGCGCCCAGCTCCTTGTCCAGCCGATCGATCTGGATGCAGCTTTCGGTCCCTTCGGTGCCGTAGGTGTGGCCGATATAGTCGGTCGCCGACAGGCCTATCGACAGGATGTCGGTCTGCGCCTGCTTGCCAAGGCCCATGCTCTCGACCGCGGCCGCCGCCAGCACCAGCGTGTAGGCGTCCTGCTCGGACGAGGCGCGGAAGACTTTGTAATCCCCCGCCTCGCGCGCGAAGCGGCCGGTGCCCACGGTCTTGCCCGCGCCGATCGCGACGGGAAAGTCCCGCGCCGCGCATTGCGGCGGCAAGTCATAGCCCGCGCTCGGCCGGGCCAGTTGTTCGGCCAGCGCCGCGTTCACCTTCGCCACCAGCGGCGGGATGGCGACCCCCTTGTAGCTCACAAAGCCCTGCGCGCCGCCCAGCCACCATGTCTGGTCAGCGGTCGGGCCGCCCATCATGATCGCCGCGCGGTCCTTGCCCGCCACCGACACCACCCGCGTTGCGGGGTTGGCGATCTTCATCCGGCCGCCCAGCGTCGGCACCTTGAGGTGGACGGGCGAGGCGACATAGGCGTCGCTGTTCGTCCCCGGCTGCGTCTCGTCCTCGGCGCAATAGACCGCCTTGTCGTCGCGCGCGGTCGACAGGTCGAACCAGGTGTTGGCGATGATGCCGGTGCGCGACGGGCGGCTGCCGGTCAGGATGGTCGAATGGCCGGGGCAGGTTTCGGTCGCGGCATGGCTCTGATAGCCGCGCGGGAACACCGCACCCTGTTCGGTGAGGCGCTTCAGGCCGCCGCTATAATATTGGCGATACTCGCTGAACAGGTCGCCGGAGAATTGATCGACGCTGATCGCGACGATGAGTTTGGGCGGGGCGGCGGGCGTGGCGGGGGTCTCTTGCGCCATTACGGGGATGGCTGTGGCGAACAGGAGGGCGGCGGCGAGTGTCTTCATCATATCATCCCACTAAAATCCTCCCCTGAAAGGGGAGGTGGCAGGCGCGCAGCGCCTGACGGAGGGGTGTCCTGCTCTCGACAGGGCGACACCCCTCCACCATCGCTCCGCGATGGTCCCCCTCCCCTTGCAGGGGAGGATGGGGATCATCGGAGCGTCGGCACTTTCAGCAGCCTTGACGGCGAATGCAGCTGGACCTAGCCCCCATTCACCCAGCCGACCAGAGGCCCGATGCGGATTTTTCAAGTCATTGTCATGACAGTCGCTCTGCTGGCGGGGATACCGCTCGCGCAGGCGCAGGGCGCCTTCGGCGGCGGTCCGGCGCATATCGCTGCGCGGCTGGTGGCGGAAAGCGGTGCGCCCAGGGCCGGCGAGGGGACCACCATCGCCTTTGCCATGACGCCGGCGAAGGGCTGGCACGGCTATTGGGAAAATCCGGGCGACGCGGGCCTGGGCATGACGGTCGAATGGACCCTGCCCAAGGGCGTGAGCGTCGGCGCGCTGCGCTATCCGGTGCCCGAGACGCTGCTGATTTCGGGCCTGATGAACCATGTCTATGAAGGCCCCTATGCGGTGCTGGCGAGCCTGAAGGTCGCACCCGATGTCGCGCCCGGCACCCGCCTGCCGGTGCGGGCGAAGGCGAACTGGCTCGCCTGCACCGACAAGGTGTGCGTGCCCGAAAGCGGCGACCTCGCGCTCGACCTGGTCGCGGGCGAGGGTATTGTTTCGGATACGCAACGTAGTCGGTTCGATGGGTGGCGCACCCATCTGCCCCGACCGCTGGGTTCGGAAGCGACTTATGCGGTGAAGGACGGCAGGCTGCGCCTCGCCATACCTTTTCCCGCGAGCGCGCAGGCGTCCGATATTCATGTCTTTCCACTCGCCGAGGGGCTGGCGCGCTATGCCGCGCCGCAGATGGTGTCGCGCGAAGGCGACCGGTTGGTCATCGAGACCGACGCCGCCGAAGGGCATAAGGGCGGCACAACGCAGGCGGTGCTGCGGACCGGCGACCATGTCGGCTTCCTGCTGACCGCCCGGCCCGGCGTCGTTCCCGGCGCGGGCGGGGCGTCGCAATGGTCCGCCATCCTCGCCGCGCTGGGCGGCGCGATCCTGGGCGGGCTGCTGCTCAACATCATGCCCTGCGTCTTTCCGATCCTGGGGTTGAAGGCGATGAAGCTGGCGAAGGCCGGCGGCGACGAGCGCGTCGTGCGGCGGGAGGCGCTGGCCTACGCGGCGGGCATCATCCTCACCTGCCTGGCGCTGGGCGGGCTGCTGCTCGGCCTGCGCGCGGCGGGCGGCGCGGTCGGCTGGGCGTTCCAGTTGCAAGACCCGCGCATCATAATGGCGTTGCTGCTGCTGGTGACCGCCATCGCCTTCAACCTTGCCGGCTTGTTCGATCTGGCCGCGTTCGGCGGTGGCGAGGGGCTGGCGGGCAAGGGCGGGCTTTCCGGCGCATTCTGGACCGGGGCGCTGGTCGCTTTCGTCGCGACGCCGTGCACCGGGCCGTTCATGGCGGCGGCGATGGGGGCGGCGCTGCTGCTGCCGCTGCCCGCCGCGCTGGCGGTGTTCGCGGGGCTGGGGCTTGGCCTTGCGCTGCCTTTCCTGCTGCTCGCCTATGTGCCGGCGCTGCGCCAGCGGCTGCCGAAACCGGGGGCATGGATGGGCCGGGTTCAGAAAATCCTCGCCGTCCCGATGTTCCTGACCGCGCTCGGCCTCGCCTGGCTGCTTGGGCAGCAGCGGGGCGTGCCGGGCATGACCATCGGCCTCGGCGCGGCGCTGCTGCTGGCGCTGCTGCTATGGTGGCTGGGTGGGCGGCAGCGCGCGGGCAGGGGGGGCGGCCTGATCGCGGCGCTCGCGGCGCTTGGGCTGCTCGCCGGCGCGGCTGTCGCGCTTCCGGCCAAGGCTCCGGCCGCGCAGGCGACGGGCGATTCGGCGGTTCCGTTCGCTGCTGCGGAACTGGACAAGCTGCGCGCCGCGAACAAGCCGGTCTTTCTTTACTTCACGGCCGACTGGTGCCTGACGTGCAAAGCCAACGAAGCCGCCGCGATCGACCGGGCCGAAACCCGCGCCGCGTTCGACAAGGCCGGGGTCACAGTGATGGTCGGCGACTGGACCAATGCCGATCCCGCGATCACCCGCTTCCTCGAAAGCCAGGGCCGGTCGGGCGTCCCCCTCTATCTCTGGTATGCGCCCGGCAAGGCAGCGCAGGTGCTGCCGCAGTTGCTGACGGTTGCGACGCTCACCGATCTGGTGCGCTGATGGCGAAGCTGCGCGCCGACCAGCTGCTCGTCGACAATGGCCTGGCCGAAAGCAAGGCGCGCGCCCAGGCGCTGATCCTCGCCGGCCTCGTCTATCTGGGCGACAAGAAGGTCGAGAAAGCGGGGCAGCAGGTGGCGGCCGACTCGGTGCTGGACGTGCGCGGGCGCGACCATCCCTGGGTGTCGCGCGGCGGCATCAAGCTCGCCCATGCGATCGACGCCTTTGCCATAGACGTGACGGGCATGGTGGCGATCGATGTCGGCTCCTCGACCGGCGGCTTCACCGACGTGCTGCTGACGAACGGCGCGGCGCGGGTCTATGCGGTCGACAGCGGCACCAACCAGCTCGCCTGGAAGCTGCGCGCCGACGATCGCGTCATCGTCCACGAACAGACCAGCGCGCGCATCCTGACCGACGTTCATGTGCCTGAGCCGGTCGACATCATCGTGTGCGACGCCAGTTTCATCAGCCTCTCCAAGGTGCTGGAGCGGCCGATCAGCTTCGCCCGCCCCGGCGCGCATCTCGTCGCGCTCATCAAGCCGCAATTCGAGGCGCGCCGCGAGGAGGTGGGCAAGAATGGCGTGGTGCGCGATCCCGCCGTGCATGAGAGGGTCTGCGCGCAGGTGCGGGACTGGGTGGCGGAACAGGGCTGGACCGTCGCGAGGATAACAACCAGCCCGATTACCGGGCCGCAGGGCAATATCGAATTCCTGCTCCACGCCCGGCTTGGCGGATAAGCCGGCAAGGTTCGTTTTCACCGCCGATACCATTTGATACAGGGTGGCACAAAGGGCCGGCTTGTATCCTTTCCCAAGGCCCGATAGCCCGCCACCATGCGTTCCCTGTTGCTTTTCCCCGCGATCCTGCTCTGCCTCGCCGGCTGCGGCGGCCAGCCCGACCGCAAGCCGAGCGCCCCGCCGCTTGTCAGCGCCGCGCCGATCGCGCGCGCGACCTTCACCGACGCGATCGAGGCGGTGGGCACCGCGCTCGCCAACGAACAGGTGGTGCTCTCCGCCCCGGTGACCGAGCGGGTGGAGTCGCTCAACTTCGCCGATGGCGGCTATGTCGGGCGCGGCCAGGTGGTCGCGCGCATGGCAGTGGCGCAGGAACAGGCGGAGCTTGCCGCCGCGCAGGCGCAGGCGCGGCAGGCGCAGCAGCAGCTCGACCGGGTGCAGGCATTGAAGGCGCGCGGTTTCGCCACCGCCGCCTCGCTCGACCAGCAGCTCGCGCTCGCCAATGCGGCCAAGGCGGCGGCCGACCAGTCGCGCGCCGCGATCGGCGACCGGGTCATCCGCGCACCCTTTTCCGGCTATGTCAGCCTTCGCACCATATCGGCGGGCGCGATCATCCCGGCGGGCACCGCGATCGCGACAGTCAGCGATGTGAGCCGCATCAAGCTGGACTTCACCGTGCCCGAAACCCGGCTGGCGATGATCCGGGAGGGGATGCCGATCCGCGCCCTGTCGGCCGCTTTCCCCGCCCGGCCCTTCGCCGGCACGATCGCCACCATCGATCCCGTCATCGATCCCGCGACCCGTGCGGTGCGGGTGCGCGCGATCCTGCCCAACCCCGATCGCGCGCTGAAGCCAGGCATGTTGCTGACCGTCACCGTCGCCGCGCGCCAGCGCCAGTCGCTCGCCGCGCCCGAACTGGCGGTGGTCGGCGATGGCGAGGATCGCTTCCTCTTCGTGCTGGAAGGGCGGGAGGCGAAGCGGGTGAAGGTCGATACCGGCATACGCCAGAACGGGCTTGTCGAAATCACCGGCGGGGTGAAGCCGGGGCAGCGGATCGTGACCGAGGGCGTCGTCAAGCTGCGCGACGGCGCCAAGGTCCGGCTGGCGGGGGACAAGGCGGAACCCGCAGCGCCCAAGCGCGCCGGCTGACACGCGATGCAGCTGTCCGACCTTTCCGTCCGCCGCCCGGTGTTCGCCGCCGTCGTCGCGGTGCTGCTCTGCATCGTCGGCGTGGTCGGGTGGCTGAGCCTCTCCGTGCGCGAATATCCCGATACCGATCCGCCGATCGTATCGGTCGAAACCAGCTACACCGGCGCGGCCGCATCGGTCGTCGAAACCCGCATCACCCAGCTGATCGAGGATGCGGTGGCGGGCGTGCAGGGGATCGAGACGATCACCTCCACCTCGCAGGACGGCACGTCCAACATCAACATCGAATTCGATCCCTCGCGCGACATCGACAGCGCCGCCAACGATGTCCGCGACCGGGTGGGATCGGTGGTCGAGGATCTGCCGGAAGACGCGCTGGCACCCGAAATCCGCAAGGTCGATTCGGATGCGCGTCCGATCCTGTTCATCGTGTTTTCGCGGCCGGGATGGTCGCCGATCCGCATCAGCGATTATCTCGATCGCAATCTGGTCGATCGCTTCGCCGCGATCGACGGCGTCGCCCGCGTCAATATCGGCGGGGAGGCGCGCCCGTCGACCCGCATCTGGTTCAACGCGGAAAAGCTCGCCGCCTTCGGCATGACCCCGGCCGATGTCGAAAATGCGCTGCGCAACCAGAATGTGGAATTGCCCGCGGGCCGCTTCGAATCGCGCGATCAGAACCAGACGTTGCGCGTCGAACGCCCCTATTCGACGCCGGACCAGTTCGCCAATCTCGTCATCGGACGCGGCGCGGACGGCTATCTGGTGAAGCTGGGCGACGTCGCCCGGATCGAGGAAGGCGCGGAAAACCGCTACAGCAGTTTCCGATCCAACCAGGGCACGGCGGTGGGCCTGGGCATCATCCGCCAGTCGGGCGCGAACACGCTGGAGGTGGCGCAGCGCGCCAAGGCGCTGATCAAGGAACTGGAACCGACCCTGCCGCAGGGGATGCGGGTCGCGATCGGCACCGACGAGTCGCTGTTCATCGAGCGCGCGATCGAGAATGTCTATGACACGCTGATCGAAGCGGCCCTGCTCGTCATCCTCGTCATCTTCCTGTTCCTGGGGTCGGTGCGCGCGACGCTGATCCCGGCAGTGACGGTGCCGATCTGCCTGCTCGCGACCTGCGCGGTGATGTGGCTGCTCGGCCTCTCGATCAACCTGCTGACGCTGCTCGCCTTCGTGCTCGCCATCGGCCTGGTGGTGGACGACGCGATCGTGGTGCTGGAGAATGTCTATCACCGCGTCGAGCAGGGCGACGATCCGCTGGTCGCGGCGTTCCTGGGCACGCGGCAGGTGGGCTTCGCGATCATTTCAACGACGCTGGTCGTGTGCGCCGTGTTCGTGCCGGTGATGTTCCTGGCCGGGCAGACCGGCCTCCTCTTCCGCGAACTTGCGATCGCGATGATCGCGGCGATCGCCTTTTCCGGCTTCATCTCGCTCAGCCTCGCGCCGATGCTTTGTTCCAAGCTCCTGAAGACCGCCGAGCGCGGGCGTCTGGCGCGCTGGGTGGATGCGCGGTTCCAGCGGCTGGAGGGCGGCTATGCGCGCTGGCTCGACCATGCGATCCGTCGTCCGCTGCTGCCTCTG
Organism: Sphingobium agrisoli; assembly: GCF_041877245.1. Classification (NCBI taxonomy): domain Bacteria; kingdom Pseudomonadati; phylum Pseudomonadota; class Alphaproteobacteria; order Sphingomonadales; family Sphingobiaceae; genus Sphingobium; species Sphingobium agrisoli. Next base: position 214,408 of record NZ_JBHDJI010000004.1, on the reverse strand, counting down.
CTGGGCGTGCTGTTGTTTCTGGGGATAGCCGGCTTCCTCTTCACCCGCCTGCCGAGCGAACTTGCCCCGGCGGAAGATACCGGCGTGGTCGAAGGGCAGATCAGCGCGCCCGAAGGCACCGGGTTCGACCGGATGATGGCCTATATGAAGAAGATCGAGGACGATCTCGCCTTTCTGCGCAAGGACGGAACGCTCCAGAATCTCGTCATCCGCACGCCTTCCGGCTTCGGTTCGACCGACGATTTCAACGGCGGCAACGTCATCGCCTTCCTGCGGCCCTGGGAGGATCGCAGCATCACGACGAGCGAAGTGGCCGCGATCGTCAACAAGGTGATCGCCGACCAGCCGGGGGTGCGCGGCAATGTCGCGCCGCGATCGGGGCTGGGACGGGGGCGCGGGCTGCCGGTCAATATCGTGCTGGCGGGATCGACCTACGAAGGGCTGGCCGCCGCGCGCGACCGGATCATGGCGGCGGCGGCCGACTATCCCGGCCTCATCAACCTCGACAGCGACTACAAGGAATCGAAGCCGCAGATGCGGATCGAAACCAACCTTGCCCGCGCCGGCGACCTCGGCGTATCGGTGAACGACGTCAGCCAGGCGCTGCAAAGCCTGCTGGGGTCGCGCCGCGTCACCACCTATGTCGACCGGGGCGAAGAATATCGCGTCCTCGTCCAGGCGGAAAATGAGGGGCGCGAGACCGTCGCGGATCTGGAGCGGATCAACGTGCGCAGCCGCACCGGCGCGCTGGTGCCGCTGTCGGCGCTGGTGACGGTGCGCGAGGTCGCCGGCCCGCGCCAGCTCAACCGCTACAACAAGCTGCGCGCCATCACCTTGTCCGCAGCGCTGGGTCCGGGCACCTCGCTTGGCAACGCGCTCGGTTGGCTGGAAGAACAGGCGCGGCAGTCGCCCGAAGTGCTGGCGATCGGCTATCGCGGCGAAAGCCAATCTTTGCGGGAAACCGGCAGCGCGATCTGGCTGGTGTTCGCCCTCACCATCCTGATCGTCTTCCTGCTGCTGGCCGCCCAGTTCGAAAGTTTCATCCACCCCGGCGTCATCATCGCCACCGTGCCGCTCGCCGTTGCGGGCGGGGTGCTGGGGCTGGCGATCACCGGGGGCACGATCAACCTCTACAGCCAGATCGGCATCGTCATGCTGGTCGGCCTCGCCGCCAAGAACGGCATCCTGATCGTGGAGTTCGCCAACCAGCTGCGCGATGAAGGGCTGGAGGTCGCGGCGGCGATCCGCGAGGCGGCGAAGCGCCGGCTGCGCCCGATCCTCATGACCTCGATCGCGACCGTCATCGGCGCGGTGCCGCTGGTCATCCGGGGCGGGGCGGGGGCGGCGGCGCGCCAGTCGATCGGCGTGGTCGTGGTGTTCGGCGTCAGCCTGGCGACGCTGATCACGCTGTTCCTGATCCCGATCTTCTATTCGCGCGTTGCCAAGCGGACGGTTTCTCCGCAAACCGTCAGCCGAAAGCTGGAATCGGCACTGAAGGATTCGCCCGAGCCGGCTGAATGAGTGACATGCGTGGGGAGTGTTGCTTTCGATGAACGAGATTGCGTCCCAAGGTCAGTTGCGCCTGGCCTATCTGCGCTGGGCGCTGGTCACCGTGCCGGCGATCGTGTTTCTGGGGTTTCTGTCGGGGCAGCTTGCCAATAGCGGCTATGGCAACCGCTGGTTCGACGCGCTGGACAAGCCGGCACTGATCCCGCCCGGCTGGGTGTTCGGGGTCGCCTGGACCATCCTCTATATCCTGATGGCGCTGGCCTTCGCGATCGTCCTCCATGCGCGCGGCGCGAAGGGGCGGGGGGCGGCGATCGCGCTGTTCCTGATCCAGCTTGTCATGAACCTCGCCTGGTCGCCGCTTTTCTTTCGCGCGCATCAGGTGGGGAGCGCGCTGCTCCTGATCCTCGCGCTGTTCCTGGTGGTGGCGGCGACGACGGCGCTGTTCTGGCGCATCCGCCGGCTCGCGGGGCTGCTGCTGATCCCCTATCTCGCCTGGCTGGCCTTCGCTTCCTACCTCAATTACGAGATCGGCCGGCTGAACCCCGATGCCGAGACCCTTGTCGCACCCGCGCTGCGAACCCAAGTACGTTAGAGAGCGGCGCAGCATCGCGCCCACATGAGGACAAGAACAATGCAGAGCGAGAACCGCTTTTTCGACGATCTGGCGAAGCTGGTGAACGGCGCCGCCGGTACGGTGGCGGGCGTGACCCGCGAGTTCGAGTCCAACGCCCGCGAGCGCGCGCGCGAATGGATCGGCGGCCTGGACTTCGTGTCGCGCGAGGAATTTGACGCGGTCAAGGCGCTGGCGGCGGCGGCGCGCGAGGAAGTGGAGCAGCTCAAGGCCCGTATCGAAGCGCTGGAAGGCAAGGGCGGCACGGCCTGACCCCTTGCCGTTGCGATCCGTCTGTCCTTTGGCCGCATGCGATGATAAGGCGCGGCGATGATGGATAGCGACGAATTCGAACATGGCGGTCAGGAAGCCGCGCCGATCGACATGCTGGCCGCCTATTTCGAAGCGCATGGCTGGAGCTTCGATCAGGTCGGGGACGACGAGATCGTCGGCAATACCCAGGGGTCGTGGGCGCAATATGAGCTGCGCGGCATCTGGCGCGACGAGGATCAGGTGCTTCAGCTGCTCGCCATGCCCGACATAAGGGTGACGGACGAGAAGCGCGCCACCATCTACGAGACGCTGGGCCTCATCAACGAGCAGCTGTGGATCGGCCATTTCGAGCTGTGGTCGTCGAGCGGCATCATCCTGTTCCGGCATGGCGCTTTGCTGGGGGCGGGCGGCACGCTGACGCTCGATCAGGCGCAATTGCTGGTCGAAACCGCGATCGATGAATGCGAGCGCTTCTATCCGGTGTTTCAGTTCGTGCTGTGGGGCGGCAAGTCGCCATCCGAAGCCATTTCCGCCAGCCTGATCGAAACCCGCGGCGAGGCCTGATATGGGCGTAGTCGCCTGGCCCGACCATCTGTTCCTGGTCGGCTGCGGCAATATGGCGGGGCAGATGCTCGGTCGCTGGCTCGATTGCGGCCTTGATCCCGCGCGGGTGACGGTGCTGCGCCCGAGCGGGCGGCCAGTGGCGGAGGGAGTGACAGTCGTGACGGACTGGCCCGCATCTCTCCCGGCGCGAACGACGGTGCTGCTGGGCATGAAGCCCTATCAGATCGATGATGTGGCGGCGCGGCTGGCACCGATTTGCATTGCGGACACGCGGATCGTCTCGATCCTTGCCGGCACCACGCTCGCGACGTTGCGCGGGCATTTCCCGGACACCGCCGCCATCGTACGCGCCATGCCTAACCTGCCGGTCGGCCTGGGCGAAGGGGTGACGGCGCTGTTCGCCGACGATCGCACGACCGCCGACATTCGGGCAGCGGTCGAAGCGCTGATCCGGCCGCTCGGCCTTGCGGAATGGATCGCCGACGAGGCGCTGTTCAACCGCATCACGGCGCTGTCCGGCTGCGGCCCGGCCTTTCTCTTCCGCTTCGTGGACGCGCTGGCCCGGGCCGGCGAAGCGATCGGCATTCCGGCGGATCAGGCTGCGCGCATGGCGCTGGCGACGGTGCAGGGGTCTGCCAACATGGCCGCCCGCGCCGTCGTAAGCCCCGCGACGCTCGCCGATCAGGTCGCGTCTCCGGGCGGGATGACGCGCGAGGGCCTGAACGTGCTGGATGCCGACGACCGGCTGCTGACCCTGCTGACCGACACGCTTGCCGCCGCCCGCGACAGGGGCGAGGCGATGGCGCGCGGTAGGTAGAGGGGACTGCGCTTAATTTGAACCATACCGTTCGTGCTGAGTAGAGGCTGAGCTTGTCGAAGCCTCGTATCGAAGCATTGCTCCTTCGATACGCCATTTCGGCTTCGCTCAATGGCTACTCAGGACGAGCGATTCTTAGTTGAAGCATGATGCTTCAGAAGGACGATCCCATGCTCTCTCCCGAAACGCCGATCCTGCTGCTGACCACCGGCGGGACGATCGACAAAATCTATTTCGACGCCCTGTCCGATTATCAGGTGGGCGAGACCGTGATGGCGAAGCTGCTGGAGATCGCGCGCGTCAAGCGCCCCTTCCGCATCGAGGAGGTCACGCGCAAGGACAGCCTGGAGCTGGACGATGCCGACCGCGCGCTGATCTATGCCCGCGTCGCCGCCGCGCCGGAACGGCATGTCGTCATCACCCACGGCACCGACACGATGACGCAGACGGCAAAGCAGCTTCAGGGCATCGATGGCAAGACCATCGTGCTGGTCGGTGCGCTCGCCCCGGCGCGCTTCGGCGAAAGCGACGCCAGCTTTAACCTCGGCATGGCCTTCGCCACCGCGCAGGTCGCGGAACCCGGCGTCTATATCACCATGAGCGGATCGGTCTTCCGCGCCGACAAGGTGGTGAAGGATCGGGCGAAAGGGGCGTTCGTGCCGACAGGAGACTGACGGCCGGTCTCGGGAACCTCCCGCCATATTACCGCATTGTTGCTGCCGGGTGGCGTGACCAGGAGGAGAGACCATGACCGATTACCGCACCGACTATCAGGACCGTCCGGCAACGACGACGACGACCGTGATCGAAAAGCGTAGCGGCGGCGGCGGGACGACCTTCGCCATATTGCTGCTGGTGGTCGTGGTGGCGGTCGCCGCCTTCTTCCTGATCAGCAGCCAGACGAACAAGGACAATGCGGTCAGCAGCGCGGCAACGCAGGTCGGCCAGGCGGCGAGCGACGTCGGCGACGCGGCCAAGGACGCGGCGGGCAGCGTCAAGGGCGAGTAAGCGCGCCAGAGCGGCACGAAAAAGGGCGCTCCGACCGGTCGGAGCGCCCTTTTGCTTTGCAGCTATGGCTTAATTCAGCCCTCGACCTTCACATATTTGGGCGCGGCGTCGTTCAGGATACGCAGGATCTTCTTGAGCGCGCTCGGCTCGTCGGTCTCTTCCATCGCGGCCAGTTCGCGGGCAAGGCGGCTCGACGCGGCCTCGAAAATCTGGCGCTCGGAATAGCTCTGTTCGGGCTGATCGTCGGCGCGGAACAGGTCGCGGGTCACTTCGGCGATCGACACGAGATCGCCCGAGTTGATCTTCGCTTCATATTCCTGGGCGCGGCGCGACCACATGGTGCGCTTGACCTTGGGCTTGCCCTTGAGGGTTTCCATAGCTTCTTCCAGCGTCTTGTTGCTGGAGAGCTTGCGCATGCCCACGCCTTCGGCCTTGTTGGTCGGCACGCGGAGCGTCATGCGCTCCTTCTCGAACCGAAGCACATACAGCTCCAGTTCCATGCCGGCGATCTGCTCCTTTTGCAGCTCTATGACCCGGCCAACGCCATGCTTGGGGTAAACAACATAATCACCAACGTCAAAGGACAGCGCCTTGGCAGCCATTTGATACCTTTCCAATTCCACCGGGGAAACGGGTCGTCGCGGGAGCGCAGAAGCATGATGCCCAGAGCCGGATGATCCGCGGCGTGGCCCGTCAAGACATGAAGTATATTCTCCAGGGCCAGATAGGGGGACATCCGGCCGTTACGGGCCTTTTTAGCAGATTCGTAACAAAATTACCACCCCTGGACATAATGTCCGGGGCGGCGGGGATTCCGGCCTGAAACGGGACGGGTTTGGTTTAGCTGCCCTGCCCTGGTTCGGGGGAGAAGAACTGCGCCAGCTTGTCGGGCACGCCGTTCATCGCTTCGGCATCGGCGGGCGCGTCGCCCTTGACGGTGATGTTGGGCCATTCGGCGCTGAACTTGGTGTTCAGCTCCAGCCATTTTTCGAGGCCGTTTTCGGTATCGGGCAGGATCGCCTCGGCCGGGCATTCGGGCTCGCACACGCCGCAGTCGATGCATTCATTGGGGTTAATGACCAGCATATTCTCCCCTTCGTAGAAGCAATCGACGGGGCAGACCTCCACGCAATCCATGAACTTGCAGCGGATGCAGTTGTCGGTCACGACATAGGTCATTGGCTGGCACTCTTGGGGTTGTGAACGGCGGCCCTGCTATGCCCGCCTGCCGCCAAGGTCAATGAGGATATTGTTGGCGGAGAGGTAGGCCCGGTTTGGATCGCCCGGCGGTTTGCCGTGGACGCCGGGCGGTAGCGCATGGTATCGCTTGGTATTACCTTTCGATGGAGCTTCCTTCATGGCCGCCGCAACATCAGTCAAGCTCGATAAAGAAATGAAAGGACGAATCCAGCAGCTGGCCGACGCCCGCCGCCGGAGCGCACACTGGATCATGCGCGAAGCCATCGCGCAATATGTCGATCGGGAGGAGCGGCGTGAGGTGCTGCGGCAGGACGTGCTGGCGGCATGGGAAGAGTTCAGCGCCACCGGGCAGCATGTGGCGGCGGATGATGTCGACACATGGCTCGCCAGCTGGGGCACGGAGGCTGAGCTGCAAGCGCCCGAATGCCACAAATAATCTACGCGCCGGCCGCCGTCCGGGACTTGCAGCGCTTGCGGGACTTTTTGTCGCCCAAGGATGCAGACGCCGCGCGCCGCGCCGGCGAGGCGATCCGGCAGGGGGTGAAGATATTGGCGGCCTATCCCCGAATGGGTCGCCTTGTGGACGATCTGCCCGAATCGTTTCGGGAGTGGCCCATCGACTTCGGCGATAGCGGCTATGTGGTGCGTTATCATGTCGATGATATGCGGGTGGTGATCCTGGCGGTCAGGCACCAGAAGGAGGCCGGGTTCAAATAGCGGATTCCCGCGTCCTCACCCTCCGATCGTCAGTTCCTCATAAAACGCCTGCGCCTCCGGGGCGGGGCCACGGCGCGCGGGGAGGGTGATGACGCGGACCACGCGGACCTTGTCGACATGGGGGAAGGTGATGAGGTCGCCGGCGCGCACGGGCGCATGGGCGCGATCGATACGGCGGCCGTTCACGCGGATATGGCCGTCCTCGGCGAGCGCCTGCGCGGCCGATCGGCTTTTCGACAGGCGCGCGAACCAGAGGAACTTGTCGATGCGAAGGCTGGGGCCGTGCCCCACCGCCGCCGCGTCAGCCATTGCGGCCAAGCAGCTCGGCAAGCCCGGCAAAAGCGTTGTTGGCGGGCGCTGGCGTGCTGCCGGCGGAGGCGGGGCGCGGGCCGCGATCGCGGGGCGGGCGCCGTTCGCCGTCGGCCTTGCCTTCCGGCTTGGTCCCGCGCGGCTTGCCGCCGTGGGGCTGGCGATCCGGGCGCGGCTTCTGCCGGCCGCGGAAGGCCCAGTTCGCGCCGGCGGGCGCGGGCGGGGCGGCTTCGGCGGCTTCCGCGCCTTCGACCGGTTCGGCCGCCTCCGCAACCGGAGCGGGCGCGACCGGCTCCACCGGGCGGAAGCCGGCGAGGCGCATCAGCGCGAGGAACGCCGGCTCATGGAGGCCGAGCGACACGATCTGCGGACTGGTGGCCATGAACGGCTCGTTCTTCGCGATCGCCTCATGCGCGGCGCGGGCCATGCGCTCGGCCATGTCGATGCGCAGCATCTGGTCGCCGAAACCCCGGAAACCGGCGATCCGCGCGCCCATCTGCGCGGGCTTCTCGCCCAGCGGCAGCAGGGTGAGGCCGGGGCCGGGCAGCGGCAGGCACGGCTTGGCGATGCGCGCGGCCAGCAGCGCCGATCGCCAGCGCGCCGCGCCGGGCTTCAACAGGCCGGGATGATAGATGTCGAGCACGCCGATATCGATGCCGGCCTTCCGCAGCAGATGGCGCTGGTCCTTGTCGAGATGGCCGAGCGCCGCGTCGAGATCGGTGCGCGCGATCACGCCGCCTGCATCGCCGAGCTGCGCGAAGACGGCGCGCACCACCGGCGGCACGGCGGGGTCGGCGGCGCTCTCGGTCATCTTGACGAGGGGGAGGAGGTGCTTCTGCTTCTGCGCGTCGAACCAGGCGGCAATGCGGGCGGCGACCTGCTTCTGCATATCCTGCCCCAGCGCCAGCAGCGCGCGGTCGAGCCGGATTTCGGGCGACAGCAGGGCGGGGCCAGCGAGCAAGGCCGCAACGGGCGTACCCGCCCAAGCGATGCCCGGCGCCTGCCCCGCCTCGTCCAGCAGCGCGAAATCCGCGTCCTGCGCCGCCACCAATTCTTCAGCCTTCACGCGCAACACCTTTCCAAGCCGGCGTTCGGCCGCCGCCAGCAACAATTTGCGATCGGCAAGCCGCGTAGCGGGATCGACCGAGAATCGGAAGCCGTCAAGTCGCCCGATCGTCTCGCCATCGACGCAGACCGTCCCGTCCGGCTCTACCGTGACGGGCAGGTTGCTCGCATTATGGCCGATGTCGCGCAGCAGGACGGCGGTGCGGCGATCCACGAAACGCTGGGTGAGCGCGGCATGGAGCGCATCGGACAGCTTTTCTTCGAGGGCGCGGGTGCGCTCGGCCATTTCGCCGGGATGGGCGAGCCAGTCGGCGCGATGGGCGATATAGGCCCAGGTGCGCGCGGCGGCGATGCGGCCCGAAATCATGTCGATATCGCCCTGCACCGAATCGAGTCGCGCGATCTGCTGCGCGAACCAGTCGCGCGGAATATGGCCGCTGCCTTCAGACAGGAAGCGCCAGATGCGGCTCACCATCCGGGCGTGATGCTCCGCACCCAGCTTCTGGAAATCGGGCAGGCTGGACGCGGCCCATAGCCGCTCCACCTGCCGCTGGCCGCGCGCCCGTTCGATCACCAGCGGATCGTCGGCCAGCCGCTTGAGCACGGCCAGGTCCACCGCTTCGGGCGCGGCGCGCAGTTCGGGCCGGTCGGGCTTCTCCTCCAGGTCGGCGATCAGATGGGCCAGGCTGTCGGTGCGCGGGGTGCCGTCCCGCCAGTAAAGCTGGTCGATGGGCGGAAAGCGGTGCGCCTCGATCGCCTCGATCTCCTCGGGCGTGAAGGCGGCGTCGCCATCCTCATGGCCCAGGCTCCCGAACGTGCCGTCCTTGTGATGCCGCCCCGCGCGGCCAGCGATCTGCGCCATTTCGCTGACGGTCAGGCGGCGGGTGCGGCGGCCATCGAACTTGCGGAGCGATGTGAAGGCGACATGCGCGACATCGAGGTTCAACCCCATGCCGATCGCGTCGGTGGCGACGAGATAGTCGACCTCGCCATTCAGGAACATCTGCACCTGCGCGTTGCGGGTGCGGGGGGAGAGCGCGCCCATCACCACCGCCGCGCCGCCACGGAAGCGGCGCAGCATCTCGGCGACGGCATAGACTTCCTCGGCGGAGAAGGCGACGATGGCGGAGCGCTTGGGCAGGCGGGATAGCTTCTTCGCGCCGGCATAGGACAGGGTGGAGAAGCGCGGGCGGCCGATGATCTCCACATCGGGGACCAGCGCCTTGACGACGCGGGCGATGCTGGCGGAACCCAGGATCATCGTTTCCTCGCGGCCCCGTGCGCGCAGGATGCGGTCGGTGAAGATGTGGCCGCGTTCCGGGTCCGCGCCCAGTTGCGCCTCGTCCAGCGCGACGAAGGCGAAGTCGCGCTCCAGGCTCATCGATTCGGCGGTGCAGAGGAAATAATGGGCGTGCGGCGGGACAATCTTTTCCTCGCCGGTGATCAGCGCGACCTTGTCCGCGCCCTTGATCGCGACCACCCGGTCATAGACCTCGCGCGCCAGCAGCCGCAGGGGAAAGCCCATCATGCCGCTGGAATGGCCGCACATGCGCTCGACCGCGAGATGGGTCTTGCCGGTGTTGGTCGGTCCCAGGACCGCAGTGATGGAAGAGCGGGCGAACTGGGCCATGGTCGCCCCTATGTCGGGGAGCGGGAGGCAGCGCACAAGGGGAATCGACCGTTCTTCCTCGCGCCGCCGTTCCAGCCGCTCGCGCGCACGGCTCGTCGCGGGATGCAAAAGCGGCAGCCGTCTTTATTTGACTTTAACCCTGTCGCTTCACAACGGTGCGGCCCACGCGCGGCGCGGGGGACGTTGCCGGCGCGCAACGACAAAATGCCTTTGGGGTCGCGGGGTTGTTTCAGGAAAACTCGTTCGGGTCACAGCAGGGCGGCGCGTCCGTGTCGCTATGGCTGGCCGATTCGCTGGTCCGCACTCCGGCCGCGCCGCCGCCGCCGGACTGGCGCGCGCGGCTGCGCGCCTGGGCCGACGAAGTGGAGCTGGTGCCCGACCTTGGCCGCAACATCGGCAGCGTCACCTGGTTTCGCGGGCTCGCCACCTGTTTCGGCCTCTGCGCCACCGCCCTCTATCTTTCCCCCGGTTTTCAGCCCGTTCCCGGCGCGCCCGGCCCGACGCTGAGCGACTCGCATTATGACGAGGTCCGCAGCCAGATGATCACGCCGCTGGCGCTCGGCGCGGACAGCGGCCGGCATATGGGATCGACCGATGCCGTCCAGCCGCTGCGCGAGACGCCCGAACGGCCGCAGATAGACCTCAGCGCGCAGGTGGGGAGCAGCGATACGCTGCCCCGCGCCCTGTCCCGCGCGGGGGTGAGCGGCGGCGACGTCGCCACGATCATGGGGCTGGTCGGCGGCGACATCGACGCCGGGGTGAAGCCGGGAACCCGGCTCGACATCGTGCTGGGCCGGCGCGCCAGCCGCGACCGGCCCCGTCCGCTCGACAAGCTGGCATTCCGCGCGCGGCTGGACCTGGCGCTGGAGTTGACGCGCAATGATGGGCTGCTGTCGGTGCGCCGCGTCCCCATCCGCGTCGACGACACGCCGCTGCGCATCCAGGGCGTCGTCGGCGACAGCATCTACCGGTCGGCCCGCGCCGCCGGCGCGCCGCCCAAGGCGGTGCAGGCCTTCCTGCGCGTCATCGCGCAGCAGGTCGATCTGGGCGGCATCGGCGCGGGCGACCGCTACGACATCGTCACCGCCTATCGCCGCGCCGAGACGGGCGACGTGGAGGTGGGCGACCTTCTCTATGCCGGCCTTAAGCGCGCGCGGGGCAGGTCGATCGACATGCTCAAATGGACCAAGGACGGGCGCACCGAATGGTTCGAGGCGTCGGGCGTCGGCGAACGGCGCGGCGTCCTGTCCTCGCCGGTGTCGGGGCGCATGTCGTCGGGCTTCGGGATGCGGCGGCATCCGATCCTGGGCTATACGCGGATGCACGCCGGCATTGATTTCGCCGCGCGCTACGGGTCGCCCATCTATGCCGTGACCGACGGCGTTGTGGCCTATGCGGGGCGGCATGGCGGGCATGGCAATTATGTCCGTATCCAGCATGGCGGCGGGCTCGCCACCGGATACGCACATATGAGCCGGATCGCGGCGGTGCCGGGGCAGCGGGTGCGGCAGGGGCAGGTGATCGGCTATGTCGGATCGACCGGCCTGTCGACGGGTCCGCATCTCCACTACGAACTCTATCGCAACGGCGCGACGGTCAATCCGCTATCGGTGAAGTTCACCACCATGGCGCAGCTTGCCGGATCGGAACTCGCCGCCTTCCGCGCGAAGCTGGCCCAATATCAGGGCCTGCGCGTCGGGCTGCACGAAGCATTCGCGCAGAAGCCGGCGGCCGCGCCCGTTGCGATCGGGAAATAAGCCGCTTTTCGCTGACGATCCGCTCGGCTAACGCACGGCGATGACAGGTCCGATCACCGCCATATTGCTGGCAGGCGCGCGCCCCATTCCCGATCCGCTGGCGCAGGCGGCGGGCGTGCCGGTCAAGCCGCTCGCGCCGGTCGGTGGCGAACCGATGATCAACCGGCCCGCGCGAGCGCTTCTCGATCATCCGGCGATCGGCCGGGTCATCATATTGACCCAGCGGCCCGACGCCTTCGCCGATCATCCCGCCACCGCCTGGCTCGCGGCCGACCCGCGCGTGACATTCGAGATGGGCGGGCACGGGATCGCCGCCTCGCTGCTGGCGCTGATGGAAAGCCACGCCTTGCCCTTCCCGATCCTCCTCACCACCGCCGACCATGTGCTGCTCGACGGCGCGATGCTCGACCAGTTCGTGGGGCAAGCGCAGGGGGCGGATATCGCCGTCGCGATGGTGGAGCGCGAGACGCTGATCGCTCGCTATCCGCGATCGCGCCGCACCTGGCTCAAATTCCGCGACGGCTGGTGGTCGGGCGCGAACATCTTCTGGATCGGCAACGCCCGCGCCCGCCCTTTGATCGCCCTGTGGCAGGAGGTGGAGCAGGACCGGAAGAAGGGGTGGAAGATATTGGCGGCGTTCGGCCCCTTTGCGCTGATCGGCGCGCTGCTGCGGCTGCTGACGCTGCGCGGCGGGATCACGCGGATGGGGCGCAAGTTTGGCCTTGAAGCGCGGCTGGTGGCGATGACGCAGCCCGAAGCCTGCATCGACGCGGACAAGGCGGAAGACGTGACGCTGATCGAGGCGATATTGGCGCAACGCGCATAAAATTCCTCCCCTGCAAGGGGAGGGGGACCGCGCCCGCAGGGCGTGGTGGAGGGGTGTCACGCCATCGTAAGGGCGACACCCCTCTGTCTGGCCTGCGGCCAGCCACCTCCCCTGCAAGGGGAGGATGGATGCTTCAAGCTACCTCCGAAACGTCTCCGCCGCCGCGCAGGCGAGCTTGTCGGCGCGCTCATTCTCCGGGTGGCCGGCATGGCCCTTGACCCATTGCCAGGTCAGCCTGTGCGGCGCGGCGGCGGCGATCAGCGCCTGCCATAGTTCGACATTCTTGACCGGCTTGTTGTCCGCCGTGCGCCAGCCGCGCTTCTGCCAGCCGAAAATCCATTTGGTGATGCCGTCCATCACATATTTGCTGTCGGTGTAGAGCGTGACCCGGCACGGCTTCTTGAGCTGCCTCAGCGCTTCGATCGCTGCCATCATTTCCATGCGGTTGTTGGTGGTCTGCGCTTCGCCGCCGGACATCTCGCGCTCTGTCTCGCCGAAACGCAGCACCGCGCCCCAGCCGCCGGGGCCGGGATTGCCCTTGCACGCGCCATCGGTGAAAATCTCGACCTGCGGAAGTTCGCTCATGCGCCGAGCAACGCGGCCGCGTCCGCCTGGGCGTAGAAGTCGAGCCGCCGCAGATAGGCGAGCGGGTCTTTCCGCGTCACCAGCGCGTCGGGCGGCGTGTTGATCCAGTCATAGGCGCGGGTCAGCAGGAAGCGCAAAGCCGCGCCCCGGCACAGGATCGGGAAGGCGGCCTGCTCCGCATCGGTCAGGCCATGCGTTTCGCCATAGCCCTCACCCAAGGCCGCAGCCCGGTCGCCGAACCAGCGTGCGCCATCATGACTGAAGCACCAGGCGCTATGCGTGACGGCCAGGTCGTAAGCGCGGATGTCGGTGCAGCTGAAATAAAAGTCGATAAGGCCGGTGACCCGATCGCCCAGCATCAGCACATTGTCGGGAAAGAGGTCGGCATGGATCACCGATCGCGGCAGGTCGGACGGCCAGTGCGCGTCGAGGAAGGCGAGTTCGTCGGCCACGCGGTCGCCAAGGCCGGGCGCGATCGAATCGAAATCACTTCCGCATCTGGCCGCCAGCGCGTGCCATCCATCCTTGTCGAGGGCGTTGCGCCGCCCGCCGGCAAAGCCCTGCGCCGCGCGATGCAGGTCGCCCAGCGCCGCCCCGGTCGCGCGCGCCTGCGCCGGGGTGGGTTCGGTGACGCTGATGCCGGTCAGGAATTCGATCAGGCAGGCGGGGCGTCCGGCGAGCTGCTGCAATCGCCGCCCTTCCCGATCGGCGATGAAGCGAGGCACCAGGCATCCGCGCGCGCCCAGATGATCGAGCAGGTCCATGAAGAAGGGCAAGTCCGCCTCCTCCACCCGCTTTTCATAGAGGGTCAGGATATAGCGGTGACCCCGCCCGTCCGCGCCGGTGGTTTCGAGGAGATAGTTGCTGTTCTCCACCCCTTCGGCGATGCCCTTCGCCGACACCAGCCGCCCGGCGTCGTAGCGGGTCAGGAATGCGTCGATATCCTCGGCCGGGACATGGGTATAGACCGCCATGGATCAGGCGGCCTCAAGCCCGCGCGGCAGTTTGAAGGCGATGCTTTCGCGCGCGGTTTCGACCTGTTCCTCGATCACGTCGAACCGCTCGGCGATCCGGTCGACCACTTCGCGCACCAGAACCTCCGGCGCGGAAGCCCCTGCCGTAAGGCCCAGCGTCCGCACGTCGGCCAGCCAGTCGAAATCGATCTCGTCCGCCCGCTGGATAAGGCGCGCCCGCGTCCCTTCGCGCTCCGCCACCTCGACCAGCCGCAGCGAGTTGGAGCTGTTGGGCGCGCCGATGACGTACAGCGCGTCGCAGCGCGGGGCGATCGCCTTGACCGCCGTCTGCCGGTTCGAGGTGGCGTAGCAGATATCCTCGCCCTTGGGCGCAGCGATGGTCGGAAAACGGCGTTCCAGCACAGCGACGATCGCGGCGGTATCGTCCACCGACAGGGTGGTTTGCGTCAGGAAAGCGAGATTGTCGGGATCGGCAGGGTCGAATGCTTCCGCATCCTCGACCGTTTCGATCAGCGTCATGGAGCCGTCTGGCACCTGCCCGAAGGTGCCGACGACCTCGGGATGCCCGCGATGCCCGACGAACAGGATATGGCGGCCCGCGTCGACCTGCCGCTCCGCCTGGCGGTGGACCTTGCTCACCAGCGGGCAGGTGGCGTCCAGATAGTCTAGCCCGCGCTCCTGCGCCTTCGCCGGCACCGCCTTGGGCACGCCATGGGCGGAAAAGACGACCGGCACGCCGTCGGGCACCTGATCCAGCTCGTCGACGAAGATCGCGCCCTTGGCCTTGAGGCCGTCCACGACATATTTGTTATGGACGATCTCGTGCCGGACATAGACGGGCGCGCCATATTTCTCGATCGCCTTTTCGACGATGATGATGGCGCGATCGACCCCGGCGCAAAAGCCGCGCGGCGCGGCGATCAGCAGGGTCATGGGGCGCATGTTCGTGATGGGGTCAGCGGGCGCTTGCGTCATGCTCCGGCGCTTAGGCCAATGTCGCCCGTGAAGAAAGAGCCTATAGGTTGCGCGGGGGGCGGGGGATGGATAAGGAAGCGCAAAGCGTCGGCCGTGCGGCCCGATCGAAGGAATATGTGCCTCGTGAAACTGTCATCTGTCGCCCTGACCGCAATGCTGGCCCTGGCTCTGGCGGGCTGCTCGCGCCGGGGGGAGATCGACGCGACGGGCGGCATCGTCGCGGTGCGGTCGGCCTGTCCGGTGGCGGCGATCCCGGCGCAGACCGGGGACGTCACCCTGTTCAATCCGGCGGGCAGCACCGATGCATCGGCGATCGACGTGGTGGCGAACATCACCGACCTGCGCTCGACCTGCGCCGATGGCGAACAATTCTATACCGAAGCGAGCTTCACCGTGAATGCGCGCCGCAGCGACGCCAGCGGCGCGCGGCAGGTGACGCTGCCCTATTTCTCCGCCGTGGTGCAGGCCGGCACCAATGTCGTTGCCAAGCGCGTCGGCCAGGTGACGCTGAATTTCGCGCCGGGCGACTATCGCGCCAGCGCGCAGGCGAAGGCGGGCTCCTACGTCAACAAGAGCGCGGCGACGCTGCCTTCCGACATTCAGGCGAAGATCACGCAAAAGCGCAAGGCGGGCGACGCCGACGCGGCGATCGATCCCTTCGCCCAGCCCGACGTCAAGGCGGCGCTGCAACGCACCAGTTTCGAGCTGCTCGTGGGCTTCAACCTGACCCAGGACCAGCTCCGATATAATGCGACGCGCTGACGCCCATTGAACCATATCCGTTCGGGCTGAGCGAAGTCGAAGCCCGCCACTGAGCGAAGCGAAGTGCTTCGCCAAGCTCAGCCAGGGCCCTTCGACTTCGCTCAGGGCGAACGGAGTTGAAGGAAATTTCCCTGTGTCCCTTTACACCCGTTTCACCGCCCATCTCGACGCCGTGCTGGACGCGCTGGAGGCAGAGGGCGTGTTGCCCGCCGGGCTCAACCGCAAGCCCGTGACGGTCGAGCCGCCGCGTGACCCATCCCATGGCGACCTCGCCACCAACGCGGCGATGGTGCTGGCCAAGCCCGCCGGCACGAACCCGCGCGCGCTGGCCGAGGCGATCGTCGCGAAGCTCCAGGCGCTGGACGAGGTGGAAAGCGCCGCGATCGCCGGCCCCGGCTTCATCAACCTGACCCTGACCGACGCGACCTGGCGCGCCGAACTGGCGGCGATCCATGCCGACGCCGACGATTATGGCCGCTCCGACACGGGGCAGGGCGTGACCGTCAATGTGGAATATGTCTCGGCCAACCCGACCGGCCCCATGCATATGGGCCATTGCCGGGGGGCGGTGGTGGGCGACGCGCTCGCCACCTTGCTGGAATATGCGGGGCACAAGGTCATCCGCGAATATTATATCAACGATGCGGGCGGTCAGGTGGACGTGCTCGCCCGCTCGGCGCATCTGCGCTACCGCGAAGCGCTGGGCGAGGATGTGGGCGATATCCCCGAGGGGCTGTATCCGGGCGACTATCTGGTGCCGGTGGGGCAGGCGCTCGCCGGTGAATATGGCGACCGCTTCGTCGGCGCGCCCGAAGCGGACTGGCTGGTCCTGTTCCGCACCTTCGCCGTCGCGCGGATGATGGATATGATCCGCAGCGATCTCGCGCTGCTGGGCATCCATCACGACATCTTCTCGTCCGAGGCGGAATTGCAGGCGGCGGGCAAGCCTGACGAGGCCGAAGCCTGGCTGCGCGCGCACGACCTCGTCTATGACGGCGTGCTCGAAGCGCCCAAGGGCGAGCTGCCCGACGACTGGGAGCCGGTCGAGCTGCCGCTGTTCCGGTCGACCCGGTTCGGCGACGATCAGGATCGCCCGATCAAGAAGTCGAACGGGTCATGGACCTATTTCGGTGCGGACATGGCCTATCATTTCCAGAAGGCGCAGACCGCCGATCAGCTGATCGACATCTGGGGTGCGGACCATGCCGGGACCGTGAAGCGCATCCAGGCGGCGGTTGCGGCGCTGACCGAAGGGCGGGCGCGTTTCGATGTGAAGCTCATCCAGATGGTCCGCCTGCTGCGCGATGGCGAGCCGGTGAAGATGTCCAAGCGCGCCGGCAATTTCGTGACGCTGGCCGATGTCGTGCGCGAAGTGGGCAAGGATGTGGTCCGCTTCACCATGCTGACGCGCAAGGCCGACGCGCAGATGGATTTCGATTTCGCCAAGGTGGTGGAGGCGTCCAAGGACAATCCGGTCTTCTATGTCCAATATGCCCATGCGCGGATTTCCTCGCTCGGTCGGCGCGCGCAGGAGGCGGGTCTGGATCTGCCCGCGCCCGACCTGTCCCTGCTTGGGACGGCCGAGCTTGGCCTTGTCAAGCTCGCCGCCCAGTTCCCGCGCGTGGTCGACGGGGCGGCGCAGGCGCGCGAGCCGCACCGGATTGCCTTCTATCTCAATGACTTGGCCTCCGCATTCCACGGCTGGTGGAATATGGGCAATGACGATCCGCGCGCGCGCGTCATTCTGGCCGACGATCCGGCGCTCACCGCAACCCGGCTTTTCCTAAGTCGCGGAATAGGGCAGATTATCCGCAACGGGCTGGCGCTGATGGGCGTCGAGGCTTTGACGGAAATGCAGTGAGGCGCTGAAGAACATGGGCGATTATGCGCGCGGACGGCTCGACCTCGACGATGAGGATCGCCTGCCCTGGCTCGAACCGGCGGTGGACGATACGGACGACGACCGCATATCGCCGCTGCGCCTGCTGGGCCTGATCCTGCTCGGCCTCGTCCTTATAGGCGCAGTGGTGGGCGGCGTCTGGCTGGTCAAGGACCGGACCGGCGGCGGCAAGGCGGGCGAGGGCGCGCTGATCGCCGCGCCCGCGGGCGACTACAAAATCGCCGCCAATGAGGCGGACGCCAAGAAGTTCGATGGCGAGGGCGACGCCAGCTTCGCCGCGAGCGAGGGCGTCGCGCGCGACGGCCGCATCGATCCCAGCCGCGTGCCAGAGGCGCCGATCACCGCGACCCGGCCCGCGCCCAATGCCGCCAAGCCCGCCCCGACCAAAGCCGCCTCCAGCCTCACCGCGCGCGTCGCCGACGAATCGGGCGCACGTCCCGCCGCCGCGCCCAGGGCAGCCGTCGCGGGCGGCCTCATCCAGCTCGGCGCCTATGGCAGCGAAAAGGGCGCGAACGAGGCGTGGGCCAAGCTCTCCAAGCGTTTCGCCTATCTCGCGCCGCTCGCCACCCTGGTCGAGCCGGCGCAGGTCGGCGGCGGCACCGTCTATCGCCTGCGCGCCAGCGCCGGGGGGCAGGCGGCGACGATCTGCGGCAAGCTCAAGGTCGCGGGCGAAAGCTGCATCGTCGTCAACTAAAGCCGTAACAACCCCTTCGACAGGGCAGGGCGCAACCGCTACCATCCGCCCCATGAAACCGGCAATCTTCGGCCTTTCCGGCGAGTCACTGACGCCCGACGAACGCGCTTTCTTCAGGGAGGCGGAGCCGGCGGGCTATATCCTTTTCAAGCGCAACTGCGTCGACCGCGCGCAACTGCGCGCGCTGACTGACGATCTGCGCGGGCTGCACGGGCGCGACGACCTGCTCATCATGATCGATCAGGAGGGCGGGCGGGTCGCGCGGATGCAGCCGCCCATATGGCCCGCCTTTCCGGCCGGCGCGGCGTTCGACCGGCTTTACGACGTTGCGCCATCGAGCGCCATCGCCGCCGCGCGCGCCAACGCCCGCGCCATCGCGCTGATGCTGGCGGAGGTCGGGATCACCGTCGATGCGCTGCCGCTGCTCGACGTGCGGCAGGACGGCGCGAGCGATATCATGGGCGACCGCACGCTGGGCGCCGATCCGATGCGGGTCGCGGCGCTGGGCCGCGCGACGCTGGAGGGGCTGGCCGAAGGCGGGGTTGTCGGCATCGTCAAGCATATGCCGGGGCATGGCCGCGCAACGGTCGACAGCCATCATGAACTGCCGGTCGTCGACGCCAATCTCAATGCGCTCGAAACCGACCTCGCCCCCTTCCGCACGTTGCGGAACGCGCCGATCGGCATGACCGCCCATGTCGTCTATACCGAATGGGACGCGGAACGGCCCGCGAGCCTGTCGCCCGCCATCATCGGCGAGATCATCCGCGATTCGATCGGTTTCACCGGGCTGCTGATGTCCGACGATCTGGATATGCGGGCGCTCACTGGGACGATTCCCGATCGGGCCGCTGGGGTGGTCGCGGCGGGATGCGACCTGGCGCTCAACTGCTGGGGGCGGATGGACGACATGGTGGGAATCGCCGATCGGCTGCCGGACATCACTGACGCGTCGCGCGCCCGGCTCGACCGGGCCATGGCCTCGGTCACCCGCGGCGCGGACCAGCCGCCGATCGAGGAACTGCTGGCGACACGCGACACGCTGCTGGGACTGGTGCCGGCTTGAGGATGTAAATGGACGACCTCTTCACCGCCCCCGCCATCCCCTCGCCGCACACCCTCACCGTCAGCTTCGACAGCTGGGAGGGGCCGCTCGACCTGCTCTTGACGCTGGCGCGGGGGCAGAAGGTGGACTTGCGCGAAATCTCGATCCTGGCGCTGACCGAACAATATCTCGCCTTCATCGACAGTGCGCGGCAGCTGAAGCTGGAACTCGCCGCCGACTATCTCGTCATGGCGGCCTGGCTCGCCTATCTCAAATCCGCGCTGCTGCTGCCGAAGGCGGAACAGCCCGATCCCAGTCCCGAGGAACTGGCGCTGCGGCTGCAATTGCGGCTCCAGCGGCTGCATGCCATGCGCGATGCCGCCGCCCGGCTGATGGCGCGCGACCGGATCGGCCGCGACGTGTTCCGCCGGCGGGCGCCAGAAGGGCTGCGCCTCGTCCGCAAGGCGCAGTGGCAGGCGAACCTTTACGACCTGATCGCCGCCTATGGCAAGGTGCGCGCCCGCACCCGGACGGTGGTCCACACCATCGCCGTGCGGCCGGTGATGACGCTGGACGAGGCGATCCAGCGGGTCGGATCGCTGGTCGGTGCGGCGCTCGACTGGACCCGGCTCGAAGCCTTCCTGCCGCCTGCGCTCGACCCGGAGCGGGCAAAATCGGCGCTGGCGAGCAGCTTCGTCGCGGCGCTGGAACTGGCGCGGCAGGGGCGGCTGGAGATCGACCAGGCGGACATTTTCGCGCCCATCTACCTGCGCGCGCACCAGCCCGCTGCCCCCACCGGGTCGCTGCTATGAGCCAAGAACCCGATGATTTCCGCCGCGCGGTGGAGGCGGCTTTGTTCGTGGCCGAAGCGCCGCTGACGCCTGCGGAACTCAAGCTGCATGTCGGAGGAGGGGGCGATCTGGACGCGGCGCTCGGCGCGCTTCAGGCGGACTATGCGGGGCGTGGCGTCAATCTGGTCGAGCGGGGCGGGCGCTGGCATTTCCAGACCGCCGCCGACCTCGCCCACATCCTGCGCCGCGAGAAGGACGAGATGCGCCGCCTGTCCCGCGCGGCGATGGAGACGCTGGCGATCATCGCCTATCACGAGCCGGTCAGCCGCGCCGAGATCGAGGCGATCCGGGGCGTTCAGGTCGCTAAGGGAACACTGGACGTGCTGATGGAGGCGGGCTGGGTTCGCCCGGCCGGGCGGCGCGAAGTGCCGGGGCGGCCTCTGATCTACGCGACCACGCCCGAATTTCTGTCGCATTTTGGGCTTGGCAGCCGGCGCGACTTGCCGGGGATGGACGATCTGCGGGCCGCCGGCCTGCTCGATCCGGTCGATCTGGCGCTGGAGGGTCTGGCCGGCCAATCCGTTCTGGAAAATGACGAGGAAGAGGCTTAGATAGGGCTTCTGCTAGGAGTATTGAAAAATGGGTTCCTTTTCGCTGATGCACTGGGTCATCGTGCTCCTGGTCGTCATGCTGCTGTTCGGTGGCGGCCGTATTTCCGGCCTGATGGGTGACGTGGCCAAGGGCATCAAGAGCTTCAAGAAGGGCATGGCCGAGGATGACGAGGTGACGTCCCCCAAGCCCGCGACCCGGATCGAGGGCCATCGCGTGCCGGAGCAGGACGCCCCCACCGTCACTGAAGAAAAGACCAAGGCCTGATTCCGCGCGAACCGGGGCGATAGGCGCGCATGTTCGGGATCGATTCCACTGAGCTTCTGGTGATCGTGATCATCGCGGTGATCGTGATCGGGCCGAAGGATTTGCCGCGCGCGCTCTACAAGGTGGGGCAGATCGTGGGCAAGGCGCAGGGCATGGCCCGGCATTTCCGCACCGGCATCGACGCGATGGTGCGCGAGGTCGAGCTGGAGGAACTGGAAAAGAAATGGGCGGCGCAGAATAAGCGCATCATGGACGAACACCCGCCCGAAACGACGCCGGGCGCTCTGCCCGCGCCGGTCGAGGCGGAGACGCCCGCCTTCGTCGCCCAGTCCGCCCCGGTTGATGAAGCGCCAGTCGATGCGCCGGCGTTTGTCGCCCAATCTGCCCCCGTCACGCCGGCCGTCACCGAAGGCCCGCCCTATCTGGCCGAAGCCCCCCACAAGGGCGACGCGGCGGCATGATCAGCGACATTGACGACAGCAAGGCGCCGTTGCTCGACCACCTGATCGAACTGCGAGGCCGCCTGCTCAAATGCGTCTATGCGCTGGCGATCACCGGGGCGCTGTGCTTCTATTTTTCCGAGCAGCTGTTCGCGGTACTGGTCCATCCGCTCAAGGAAGCGTTCGGCGACGGCGGCGGCAAGCTGGTTTACACCAAGCTCTACGAAGCCTTTTTCGTGCAGGTGAAAATCGCCTTTTTCGGCGCATTCTGCCTGTCCTTCCCGATCATCGCCAATCAGCTCTGGGCGTTCGTCGCGCCGGGCCTGTACGCGAAGGAGAAGAAGGCGCTGCTCCCCTTCCTGATCGCGACGCCTTTCCTGTTCGGAATGGGTGCGAGCCTCGCCTATTTCGTGGTGATGCCGACCGCCTTTCATTTCTTCCTGCAATTTCAGGGGAACAGCAGCGGCCTGTCGGTCGAGGCGCTGCCGAGCGCCGATGCCTATCTTGGTCTCGTCATGCAGTTCATCCTCGCCTTCGGCATCAGTTTCCTGATGCCGGTGCTGCTGATGCTGCTGAACCGCGCCGGCTTCGTCACCCGCGCGCAGCTCATCGGCCTGCGCCGCTACATGATCGTCGCCGCCTTCGTGCTGGCGGCAGTGCTGACCCCGCCCGACGTCGTGTCGCAGCTGATGCTGGCGATCCCGCTGCTGCTGCTCTACGAATTCACGATCATCGCCATCTGGTTCACCGACCGGCGGCAGGCGAAGGATGCGGCGGAAGAGGCAGCGGCATGAGCCAAGGCGCCGAGCCTGTAATCTAAGCCGTTCGCTTCGAGCAGGTTCGAGCGAAGTCGAGAACCGTCTGTCGAGAAGGTTGGCGCGAGCCTTCTCGATACGCCTTCTCGACTTCGCTCGAAGGGCTACTCGAACCGAACGGAGGTGGTTTGGATTAACGCCCAGCGCTTGAAGGCGCAGGCAAAAAAAGACCCGCCGGAAATCCGGCGGGCCAATGCTAGGGGACCGTAAAAACTGAAAAGCGGCTTAGTCGGCCGCGTCCTCGACCGCCTTGCCGGCGCTCTGAACGTCCTTGCCCGCTCCTTCGACCGTGTTGCACGCCGCGACCATCAGCGAACCGGTGAGCAGCAGAGCGGCCAGGATCTTCTTCGTCATGGAAAATCTCCTCAAACTTGCGTGACCGCCCGTGGCGGTGACGGAGGGAAGAACCCGCGCTTCTTCATTCCGTTCCGGTGCCGGAAAGATAATGATTTTGGCGGGAAAATTGCCCTGAAAAAGTCTGAGCCCGGAACGCGTCGGGGGGGGGGAGACGTTCCGGGCTCATATTTTGCGGATAGCAAGAGCGGGGGGCAAAAGATTTGCTATCCGAAATGTAGAACCCCCGAAGTCTCCGATCGGTTCCCGTCACGCCCCAAAAAAATGCAATTATTTTATCGGCGCGATTCCAGCTACTTCCTTGGTTAGCAGGGATTAACCCGGAAATTTGCACGGCCGCGCATCAAATGGCCCGCCCCAATAACAATGTTGTTAGTTAGCTACCTAATCAAATTGCGCAGCGCGTATAGCTGTACAACTCGCTGTCCAAATCCTCTCCCGCCCGTCAGCCGCTCGCCCGCCGCCAGCGTCAGATCAGCGGCCGGCCGCTGTTGCGATATTCGGGCCGGATCGTGGACTGCGGCAGGCCATCGTCGGCTGGAAGCGGCGCCGGCGGCGGGGTCCAGCCCCGTGCCACAGGAGCGACGGGCGCTGCGAAGAGCGGCGCAGGCGGGGCGAGCAACTCGGCCGGCGCACGCGCAGGACGCGCCGGCCAGCTTGTCCGCGCCGGACCGGAAATCGTCTCCCGCCCCAGATAGATGTCCCGGAACGCCGCTTCCGTGCCATTGAAGCCCGGATTGCGGTAGAAGATATGCGCCCCGATCACCGCCACGGCGCGCAGGCTGCCCGACCAGTCGGGCCGTACCGCCAGCGTATGATAGTGGGTGGCAAGCCCGACCGGGGCATAGACCTGACCCGCCAGCGCATCGGCCGCCACTCGCCGCGCCCGCGCCCAGGCGGCCGCCATGGGCGCGCGCGCCATCGCGCCGTCGCAGCTGAAGGTGAACTGGCAGCGAAAATCGGTCCGTTCCGACCCCTGATAGACGACCCCGCAGACCGTATTCGGCCAGAGCGGGCTTCGCACCCGGTTGAGCACCACCTGGGCCACGGCGCGCTGCCCGTCCTCCGGCTCGTTGCCGGCCTCATAATAGATGGCCGATGTCAGGCAGTTGAGCGCGCGATAGCTGTCCAGCGCGGTGATGCCGCGGAACACCGCCGCAGGCGCGGCCTTCACCGCGTCGAGCCCCAGCACATGTTCGCTCTTCACTGTCTCGACGCCGGGCGCCGGATCAAACGCGCCCTCGGCGAAGAAGAAGGCCGATCCGGGGAAGTTCTGCCCTGATTCCTCGGCCGGGTCGATCGCGGCGCGCGCCTCTCCCCCGTCCAGCATGTCGAGCGGCGCCGCGGTGATGAGGCGCGGGGCGACGAGCAGGGTCAGCGCGAGCGCGATGATCGCGCCGCGCCCCTTCCACCCGCTCAAGCCCTTAAAAAACCGCACCAATCACCCGTCGCTGCATCGTCCCGAACCGGCCCTTACACCAAAGCCCGTGTCGCTTCTGCCCCGCATTTGCCGCTGTGCCGCGATGGGACGGCGCGCGCGGCAAATGTTAAAATCACCCCTTTGTCCCCGCCATCATTCGCTTGCTTGGCAAAGCCGCGCCGCCTCCGCTATGCCACTCGCCATGCTGCTTCATCCCGATAGCCTCGCCCTGATCGGCAACACCCCGCTCGTCCGCCTCGCCGGTCCATCGCAGGAGACCGGCTGCGACATCTTCGCCAAATGCGAATTCGCCAACCCCGGCGCTTCGGTGAAGGACCGCGCGGCGCTGTTCATCGTCAATGACGCCGAGGAGAAGGGGCTGCTCAAGCCCGGCGGTACGATCGTCGAGGGGACAGCGGGCAATACCGGCATCGGTCTGGCGCTGGTCGCCAATGCGAAGGGGTACAAGACGATCATCGTCATGCCCGAGACGCAGAGCCGGGAAAAGATGGACACGCTCCGCGCGCTGCGGGCCGAACTGGTGACGGTGCCCGCCGCCGCCTATTCCAACCCCGGCCATTTCGTCCACACCAGCCGCCGCATTGCCGAAGAAACCGACAATGCGATCTGGGCCAACCAGTTCGACAATATCGCCAACCGCAAGGCGCATATCGTGGGCACCGCAGAGGAAATCTGGACCCAGATGGAAGGCCGGATCGACGGCTTCACCTGCGCGGCCGGAACTGGCGGGACCATCGCGGGCGTGGGCCTGGGCCTCAAGGCCAAGGACGAGACCATCGTCATCGCGCTCAGCGACCCCCATGGCGCGGCGCTCTATAATTATTACGCGCATGGCGAATTGAAGGCGGAGGGCAACAGCGTCGCCGAAGGGATCGGCCAGGGCCGGATCACCGCCAATCTGGAAGGGGCGCCAATCGACACCCAGTTCCGCATCTCCGATGAGGACGGGCTGCACTGGGTCAACCGGCTGCTGAGCGAGGAGGGGCTTTGCCTTGGCCTGTCGTCCGGGATCAACGTCGCGGGCGCGGTGGCGCTGGCGAAGCAACTGGGGCCGGGCAAGCGGATCGCGACGATCCTGTGCGACACCGGCTTTCGTTATCTGTCGACCCTCTATAACCGCCAATGGCTCGAATCTAAGGGCTTGACCGTCTTCCCCTGGCTCGCGCAAAGTAACTGATCCCTGGCATCCGCCGGGGCGAGCGAGAGAATAGGGTTGCATGGCTGATACACCCCGCCGACAGGAAGGGTTGCAGCGCGTCCAGATCGGCCTCACCGGGCTGGCGGGCGTCGTGCTGCTCGTCGGCCTGGCCAATATCGTCATCGAAAAGGCGCGGATCGATGACGCGGCGCAGCCGCCGCCGGTCGTCCCCACGCTCACCCAGAACGCCGTGTCGGCGAAGGATCCGCTGGCTGAGCTCGGCGTCCAGCCCGCGCCCGAACAGGCGCCCATCGTCCCCGACCTCCAGCCCGACCCCAACATCCGCAACCGCGACGCGCAGCAGCAGCGCTGAGCATGGCGGCGCTGCGCCGGGCGTTCGGGCGCTTCCTTTGGCTCTGGCTCCCGGCGCTGGCGATATTCCTGGCTGGCCTCCGTCGCGCCTGGCTGACGGGGCAGACCGACCCTTGGGACTGGAGCATCGTCGCCGCGCTGGTGCTGGCGGGGGTGGGTCTGCTGCGCCGGAGGGACGACGCGGCGTTCATCTGGGTGGCGCTGGGCAGCGCCGGGACTGCGCTGATCTTCTGCGCGCTGGCGGCTGGCCGCCCGCCGGAGGTGAGTGCAGCGGTGGGGTTGGTGGCTGTAGCCTTGGCTGCGACATTCACCGGCGCACGGCTGCGATCGATAGTCGGACTTGGGCTGCTTGCCCTGACCGCGCTGCTGCTCTGGCGCGGACCGTCGCAGCCGGTCCAGCCTGTCCCGGATCGTCCCGGCCTTATCGTCGTCACCGCGCTGCCGCTCTTCTGGGACGAGGAGGGCAGGCGGCGGGATGCGCCGATCCTGACGCTGCTGCGGACCCGCTTCACCGTCGGACCACTCGATGATCCGACGCAACTGCCAGAGAGAGGCGCGCGCCGCCTGCTGCTGGCCCAGCCGCGCGCACTGACGCCGGCCCAACTGGTAGCCATCGACCGTTGGGTGCGGGCGGGCGGCCGGGCGCTGGTTCTGGCGGACCCGATGCTCCGCTGGCCCTCCGACCTGCCGATCGGCGATCGACGCCGGCCGCCGGCAACCAGCCTGCTCGACCCGATTCTTGCGCGATGGGGTTTCGCGCCCGGTGTGCAGGAAGGTGCGGAGATACGCCGTTTCTTAGGCACAGGCGCTCTGCTCACCTTGTCGGGCGCTTATCGCGATACGCCGGTCACACGCCGGGTCGGGAATGGCACCGTCACTCTGCTGGGCGATGCGGATGCGATCGACGATCGCCTCTGGCTCGCCGATCCCGCCCGGCCGCTCGACCCGCGCGTCTGGAGCGCGGACACACCGGCGCTGCTGGTCCGCTGGCTCGACGGCGCGCCTGTAGCCGAGCGGCGGTGGATGCGCGACCTGCCCGATGTGCTGGCGGGCGTGCGCGCGGCGCTGCTGGCCGGGACGATCTGGGCAGTGATGGGCGCGCTGCTCTTGCCCCGCATCCTGGCGCTTTTTCAGGCCCGCGCCGGACCAGCGCAAACCAAGGAAAAGGTGAAGGAAAACGGCTGGTCCCATTTCTAACCTGCCTGTCCCTTCCTCACCCAAAAAATCCCTTCCCACATAGCCCCATGCTTGATAGGTAATCGGCATTGGGGTTTTCAGGCGTCGATCAGTCCTGGGGCTCGGAGTCGTGATCGCGATTCCGGCGGCGGGAAGTCTGTGCCCCATCGAAAAGGGGCCACTTTTCACCGTGTCGGACGCCATTCTCTATTCGGGCAACGCATTCAGCGTCGCGGACGGCAAAGGCCGCTTCGTGCTGCCCCTGGAGATGCGCAAGCTGGTCGTCCAGGCCAGCGCCGGCGCCAACAAGCTCTGCCTGTCCATTCATCTCGACAATGGCTGCGCCACCGGATTCGGCCTGTCGCACAAGCAGTTCCTGTTCGACGAGGTCGAGGAACTGGAGCGTCTGGCGCGCGAGGCGGGGCGCGATTTCAACGGCGATCTGGAGCGCGAGAATCGCCTGGGCATGATCGAGGACGTGAATTTCGACGATGGCGGCCGCTTCTTCCTACACCCCGATATCAAGGAAGAAGCGGGCATCACCGACGCGGTGTTCTTCTACGGCGTCGGTCGCTATTTCCAGATCTGGAAGCCCGAGCGGCTGGTCGACAGCCTGGATCGCCCGGCGCTGATCCGCAACAAGGTGAAGCGCTGGCTCGAAACGCGCATGGAGGGCGGCAAGTGAGTGCGCCCACGTCCGCCGCGGCGCCGCATATCCCGGTCCTCCTCGATGAAGTGCTCGACGCCCTCGCCATCAGCCCCTGCGAGGTTCATGTCGACGGCACGTTCGGGGCGGGCGGCTATTCCAGCGCCATGGCGCGGGCCGGCGCGCGGGTCTTCGCCTTCGATCGCGACCCCGATGCGATCCGCGAAGGGCAGGGGGTGGCGGACGCGCATGGCATCACCCTCATCCCCGGCGAATTTTCGCGGATGGAGGCGCTGCTCGCCGAACGCGGCGTCGCCCGCGTGTCGGGC
Organism: Sphingobium agrisoli; assembly: GCF_041877245.1. NCBI lineage: Bacteria > Pseudomonadati > Pseudomonadota > Alphaproteobacteria > Sphingomonadales > Sphingobiaceae > Sphingobium > Sphingobium agrisoli. The sequence continues at coordinate 186,810 of NZ_JBHDJI010000004.1, read as the reverse complement.
GTCACGCTCGACATCGGCGTCTCCTCGATGCAGCTCGACCGGGCGGAACGGGGCTTTTCCTTCCAGGCCGACGGTCCGCTCGACATGACCATGGCGCAGAGCGGGATGAGCGCCGCCGATTTCCTCAACACCGCCCCGGAAGAGGAGATCGCCGATGTCATCTACCGCTATGGCGAGGAGCCGCGCTCCCGCCGCGTCGCCCGCGCGATCGTCGACGCGCGCCCGCTGGAGCGCACCGGACAGCTTGCCGCCGTGGTCCGCCGCGCGCTGGGGTACAAGCCGCACGACAAGAAAGACCCGGCGACCCGGACTTTTCAGGCAATCCGCATCCATGTGAACCGCGAACTGGAGGAGCTGGAACGCGGGCTGGAGGCGGCCGAGGCGCTGCTGGAGGAGGGCGGCCGGCTGGCGGTCGTCACCTTCCACAGCCTGGAAGACCGCATCGTCAAACAATTTTTCCGCAACCGCAGCGGCAGCGAGTCGGGGGGGTCGCGTCATCTGCCCGAACGCGCGGCCGCTGCCGCGCCGACCTTCGCCAAGCCCGCCAAGGCAGTGCGCGCGGGCGAGGCCGAACTGGCGCGCAACCCCCGCGCCCGGTCCGCCACGCTGCGCAGCGCCGTCCGCACCGCTGCCCCCGTCCCCCCGTCCGCCCGGAGTGTCCGCGCATGATCGCCGTCAAGAGATTGCAGAGCCTGATCTGGGTGATCCTGGTCGCGCTGGGCGCACTGGGGGCCTATATGGTGTCTCTGAAGGTCGCGACCGAGCGCAACGACCTCATGAAGGTGCGCGCGCAGATCGCGCGGGCGAAGGCCGACATCCGCTATCTGGAGACGGAATTCAGCGCCCGCGCCTCGATGCGGCAGCTCGAAAGCTGGAACCAGCACGACTTCCTCTATGCGACGCCGACGGCGCAGCAATATCTGGGCGGCGAGCAGGCGCTCGCGCATCTCGACGGGGTGCAGCCCAACGGCCCCGATTATGTCGCGCCGCCGGTGATGGTGGCGATGGTGGAGACCCCGGCCGACCTGCCGTCGGCGCCGCAGAAGGTGCCCGAAAGCCCGGCCGCGACCCAGATTCGCAGCGACATCGCCGTCATCCGCGAGGCCCATGCCGCCGACAATGTCGACAAGCTGGAAAAGCCGGCGAGGAAGACGCCCGTGCAGCAGGCCAAGGTCGACGCCGACGTCAGCAAGCCCAACCCGATCGCGCGCAAGGCGGAGCGGATGGCGATGCTCGACGCCAAGCTGCTGGACGACAGTACCTTGGGCGATCTCACCGCGCGGGCGGCGCGCGAAAAGCGGAAGGGGGCGCGCTGATGGCGACGATCATCGTTCAGCCGGGCGGCGCGCGGGCGGGGCGCCAGCGGGTCAGCCTGACCGCGATCGCGCACAACCGGCTGATGCTGCTGCTGATCCTGTTCATGGCGATTACCGCCATCCTGATCGGCCGGTTGAGCTGGGTCGGCATCTTCGCGCATGGGGCGGCCGGTGACGATGCGCTGTCGGCCTTCGTCCCCGCGCGCGCCGACATCGTCGATCGCAACGGCGTGCCACTGGCGCGGACGATGGACGCCTATTCGATCGCGGTGCGCCCGCACAAGCTGATCGGCGAGCCTGCCGAACTGGCGCGCAAGCTGCACGAGATTTTTCCCGACGAGCCGGAAGCTAGCTTCTACAAGAAGCTGAAGGGCAAGGGCTGGGCCTATCTGCGCCGCCGCGCGCTGCCCGAAGAAGTAGCGGCGGTGAATGCGCTGGGCGAGATCGGCATCGAATTCCCGCGCGAGAAGGAGCGGCTCTATCCCCAGCGTTCGCTGGCCGCCCATGTGCTGGGCTTTGCACCCAATAGCGAAGGCACCGGCGGCATGGGGGTGGAAGCGGCGTTCAACGACCGGCTGATCGATCCGGCGCTGCGCGGCAAGCCCTTTGCCCTGTCGATCGACAGTCGGGTTCAGGGCGCGCTGGAAAGCGAGCTTTATGCCCAGATGGTTGCCCATAGCGCCAAGGGGGCAGGCGGCATCATTCTGGACGCCAACACCGGCGAAGTGATCGCCATGGCTTCGATCCCGGTGTTCGATCCCAACAAGCTGCAGAATTACGCCGGCAAGAAGTGCAGCGACTCGCCGCTCTGCAACCATATCGTCCAGGCGCGCTACGAGCTGGGATCGACCTTCAAGCCGCTTTCGATCGCGACCGCCATGGATCGCGGCGTGGTCACCTCGATGAGCAAGCGCTATGACGCCACCGCGCCGCTCGCGGTCGCGGGTTTCCGCATCAAGGACGACCATCCGCTCGGCCGCTGGATCAACGTGCCCGAAACGCTGGTACACAGCTCCAATATCGCCACCGCCCGCATCGCCGACGAAATGGGCGCGCAGCCGATGCAGGACATGTTCCGCAGCCTCCATTTCGACCAGCGTGCGCCGATCGAGCTCAAGGAGCGCGCGGGAACATTGTGGCCGGTCAACTGGGGGCGGATCACCACCATGACCGTGTCCTACGGCCACGGCATCGCCGTCACCCCTCTGCATCTCGCCAGCGCCTATGCCGCTTTGGTCAATGGCGGTTTGTGGCGGCCCGCGACCCTCCGCAAGCTGGAGCAGGGCGAAGTGCCGGCGGGCCGCCGCGTCTTTTCTGCCGCCACCAGCGCGCGTATGCGCCAGCTGTTGCGGATGATCGTGGCGGCGGGTACAGGGCGAAGCGCCGACGCCAAGGGTTACCGGGTGGGCGGCAAGACGGGTTCGGCAGAAAAGCCCGAAGAGGGCCGCTACAACAAGAGTTCGCTGGTGACGACTTTCGCGTCCGCCTTTCCGATGGACAATCCCCGCTATGTCGTGCTCGCCATGATGGACGAGCCCAAGGGCAATGCCCAGACATTCGGCCTGCGGACCGCCGCCTGGACCGCCGCGCCGGTGGTCAAGCGGGTGATCGAGCGCACCGGGCCGATGCTGGGCGTCGTGCCTGACGAGCGCCGCGACGTGGATATATCCGATCTGATGCCGCTGCTGCACGGCGACAAGGAGAAGGAATGATGCGTCTCGGGTCGCTGATCGAGGGGCTGGATGTCGGGGCTGGCGCTGGCGCCGGCCTCGACATGCCCGTGTCCGGTTTCGCCATCGACAATCGCAAGGTCGCACCCGGCACGGTGTTCGGCGCGTTCCAGGGACTGCGCGTCAATGGCGAGGATTATATCGCCGACGCGGTGCGGGCCGGCGCGGTCGCGGTCGTCGCCCGGCCAGAAGCTGATGTGGACGGCGCGTTCCATATCGCCCATGCCAACCCCCGCCGGGTCTTTGCGCTGATGGCGGCGCGCTATTTCGCGCCCTTCCCCGACACAACCGTCGCCGTCACCGGCACCAACGGCAAAACCAGCACGGTCGAACTCACCCGCCAGCTCTGGCGGATGCTGGGGCAGAAGTCCGCCTCGATCGGGACGCTGGGCGTCACCACATCGGTCGATCAGGTTTCAACCGGCCTCACCACGCCCGACATCGTCACCTTCCTCGCGAATATGGCGGGCCTCAAGCGCGAGGGTATCACCCATGCCGCGTTCGAGGCGTCGAGCCATGGCCTCGACCAGTATCGCACCGAAGGGCTGCCGGTCGTAGCCGGCGCTTTTACCAACCTGTCGCGCGATCATCTCGACTATCATGGCGACATGGACGCCTATTTCGACGCCAAGATGCGGCTGTTCGATGAAGTGGTGAATGCGACCGGTCATGCCGTCATCTGGGCGGACGACGAATGGTCGTCGAAAGCGATCGATCGGGCGCGTAAGCGCGGGCTTCGCCTGCTGAGCGTCGGGGTGCAGGGGGAGGGGCTTCGTCTCGTCAATCGCACCCCGACCCAACTTGGCCAGACGCTGGAAATCGAGGCGGATGGGAAGGCTTACAAGGTCAACCTGCCGCTGATCGGCGCCTATCAGGCTGCCAATGCGCTGGTGGCTGCCGGCCTCGTCATCGCGACCGGCGGCGATACCGGCAAGGTTCTCGAACTGCTCGGCCGGGTGCAGCCGGTGCGCGGGCGGCTGGAGCGCGCGGTCATCACACGGGCGGGTGCGCCGGTCTATGTCGACTATGCGCACACGCCCGATGGCCTGCGCGCCGCGATCGAGGCGCTGCGGCCGCATACGCGCGGGCGGCTCATCACCCTGTTCGGCGCAGGCGGGGATCGTGACGCGGGCAAGCGCCCGCTGATGGGCAAGGTCGCGGCCGAGCTGTCCGACCATGTGATCGTGACCGACGACAATCCCCGGTCAGAGGAACCCTCCGCCATCCGCGCCGCCGTGCTGGCGGGTGCGCCGGGGGCGGAAGAAATCGGCGGGCGGCGCGCCGCCATCGCCGCCGCGATCCGCATGGCCGGCGCGGACGACATCGTGCTGCTGGCGGGCAAGGGGCATGAGCAGGGCCAGATCATCGGCGACCGGGTGCTGCCTTTCGACGACGTGACCGTCGCGCGGGAGTGCGCGGGGTGACATGCCACACTCCCACACCGAACGGGGTTGTGTGTCCATGACCCCGCTCTGGACCTCGGCGGAGATCGTGCAAGCCACGGGCGGCGCCGCGTCGGCGCCGTTCGCCGTTTCGGGCGTCGCCTTCGACAGCCGCGAAGTCGGCCCCGGCGACCTGTTCGTCGCGATGAAGGGCGAGACGACCGACGGCCATAAGTTCGTCGACAAGGCGTTCGGGCAGGGGGCAGCCGGCGCGATCGTCAGCACCCCCGTCGATCATCCCCACATCCTCGTCCCCGATAGCGCGGCCGCGCTCGAAGCGCTGGGGAAGGCATCGCGCAGGCGGATGGCGGGCAAGGTGATCGGCGTCACCGGCTCGGTCGGCAAGACCGGCACCAAGGAAGCTCTGTTCCAGGCGCTCGATCGCGCCGCGCCGGGTGACGTGCATCGCTCGGTCAAGAGCTACAACAACCATGTCGGCGTGCCCTTGAGCCTCGCCCGCATGGACCGCGACAGCGCGTTCGGCGTGTTCGAGATGGGCATGAACCATGCCGGCGAACTCGCCGCGCTGACCCGGCAGGTGCGACCCCATGTCGCGATCGTTACCGCCATCGCGCCCGCCCATATCGAGTTTTTCGGCACCGAAGCGAAGATCGCAGAGGCCAAGGCCGAAATATTCGAGGGGTTGGAACCCGGCGGCACGGCGATCATCCCCTATGACAGCCCGCATGTCGCGTTGCTCTACAACAAGGCGGAGCGCCATGCCGGGCGCATCCTGACCTTCGGCATGAGCGGCGAGGCCGATGTCCGCGCGCTTGAGGCTGTGCCCGCGCCGGGCGGCGGCACGCTGGTGACGGCGCGGTTGCCCGACGCCGAAATCTGCTTCACCATCGCCGCGCCGGGTGACCACTGGGTGTCGAACGCGCTTGCGGTGCTGGCGGCGGTCGAGGCGATCGGCGGCGATCTCGCGGCGGCTGGCCTTGCGCTGGCGGAAATGCCGGGCCTGCCGGGGCGGGGCGAGCGGCGCATCCTGCCGGTCGCGGGTGGCGAGGCGCTGCTGATCGACGAAAGCTACAACGCCAATCCGCTCTCCATGGCCGCGACCTTGAAGCAGCTTGGCCGCGAGAAGGCCGGCCGTCGCATTGCCATATTGGGCGGAATGCGCGAACTGGGCGAGCAGAGCGCGGACCTCCATGCCGGCCTTGCCGCCCCGATTGAGGGCGCGCAGGTCGATTACGCCATTTTGGTCGGCGCGGAGATGCAGCCGCTCGCCAGCGCGCTCACCACCGTGCCCCATGCCCATGTGCCCGACACCGCCTCGGCCATCCCCCTCATCCAGACCGAAATGCGCGCGGGCGACGCGATCCTGGTCAAGGGCTCGAACGGGGTGGGCCTCTCCCGCCTCGTCGCCGCCCTTGCCGACGCCGCCCGCGACGGAGATAGTGACTGATGCTCTACTGGCTTGCCCAGACGCTTGATTTCGCGGGGGTGTTCAACCTCATACGCTATCTGTCCTTCCGCGCGGGCGCGTCGATCGCCACCGCGTTGCTGATCGGCCTCGTCATCGGTCCCAAGTTCATCGGCTGGCTGCGGGTACGGCAGGGTAAGGGGCAGCCGATCCGTGACGACGGCCCGCAGAGCCACCTTGCCAAGCGGGGCACGCCCACCATGGGCGGGCTCATGATTCTGACGTCGATGGTCTCGTCGGTCCTTCTGTGGATGGACCTTAGCTCCATCTATGTCTGGGCCTGTCTGTTCGTGACTTTGGGCTTTGGCGCGATCGGCTTCCTCGACGATTATGACAAGGTGACGAAGGCCAGCCACAAGGGGCTGTCTGGCAAGATGCGCCTGCTCTTCGAGTTTCTGATCGCCGGGGTCGCGGCCTGGATGATCGTCCATAGCCATGGCAACACCGCGCTGTATGTGCCCTTCTACAATGGCCCGGCGATCGAGCTTGGCCCCTTCTATTTCTGCTTCGCCGCCTTCGTGATCGTCGCGTTTGGCAATGCGGTGAACCTGACCGACGGGTTGGATGGATTGGCGACTATGCCGGTCATCATTGCGAGCTTGGCTTTCCTGCTGATCGTCTATCTCGTCGGCCGCGCGGACTTCGCCGAATATCTCGGCATCCCGCATGTGCCGGGGGCGGGCAACCTCGTCATCCTGTGCGGCGCAATCATCGGTTCGGGCCTTGCCTTCCTCTGGTTCAACGCGCCGCCCGCCGCCGTGTTCATGGGCGACACCGGCAGCCTTGCCCTTGGTGGCACGATCGGTGTGATCGCGGTGACGGCGCACCATGAGATCGTGCTCGGCATCATCGGCGGGCTGTTCGTGGTGGAGGCGATGAGCGTCATCATCCAGGTCTTCTTCTACAAGCGCACCGGCAAGCGCGTGTTCAAAATGGCGCCTATCCACCATCATTTCGAGCAACTGGGCTGGGCCGAACCGACCGTGGTGATCCGCTTCTGGATCATCGCCTTCGTGCTGGCGCTGGCCGGCCTTGCGACGTTGAAGCTGCGATGATCGTCAGCAGCGCCTTTGCGGGCAAGACATATGCCGTCCTCGGCCTCGCGCGATCGGGCCTCGCCACGGTCGAGACGCTGGTGGCGAGCGGTGCGCGCGTGGTCGCGTGGGACAGCCGCGAGGAAGCGCGCACGCTGGTAGAGGGCCGGGCGGAACTGGGCGATCCGATGGAGATCGACCTCGCCGGGTTCGACGGCATCGTCGTATCGCCGGGCGTGCCCTTGAACCGCCACCCCATTACCATGCGTGCCAGACTTGCCGGCGTGCCGATCATCGGCGACATCGAACTGTTCGCGCTCGCCCGCCCGACGCTGCCCCCGCACAAGGTCGTGGGGATCACCGGCACCAACGGCAAGTCGACCACCACGGCGCTGATCCACCACATCATCGAACAGGCGGGCATTCCGACGGTCATGGGTGGCAATATCGGCCTCCCGATCCTGAGCCAGCCGCCGCTGGAGCCGAACCTCAAAGGCCCCGGCGTCTATGTGCTGGAACTGTCGAGCTACCAGATCGACTTGACCCGCAGCCTCGACTGCGATGTCGCGGTTCTGCTCAACATCACGCCCGATCATCTGGATCGGTACGATGGGTTCGAGGGCTATGTCGCGTCGAAGGCGCGGCTGTTTTCGATGCAGTCGGCCGGCCATGTCGCGGTAATCGCGACGGAGGATGAGCCGAGCCGGTCCATCCTCTCTACCGTCCGTCATTCCCGCGAAGGCGGGAACCCATCTCCCGACCTTGCGTCAGGATCCAACGAGGCGGAGATGGATCCCCGCCTGCGCGGGGATGACGCGGAAAAATTTGGCGTGATGAAGGTGCAATCGACCGACATCGATCCCGTCGATCAACTCGGCTGGCCCGCCCTTCAAGGGCCACACAACGCGCAGAACGCTGCTGTCGCCATTGCCGTCGCCAAGGCGATCGGTATCGACGAAGCGACCATCGCCAACGCGCTCGCCAGCTACGCCTCGCTCCCCCACCGGATGCAGGCGGTCGCCACGCGCAACGGCGTCCTCTACGTCAACGACAGCAAGGCGACCAATCCCGCCTCCACCGCGCCAGCGCTCGCCGCCTGGCCGGCGAACGAGGGCAAGGCCCGCATCCACTGGATCGTCGGCGGCCTTGCCAAGACCGACAATCTGGACGAGTGCGCGCCCCATTTCGCCAATGTCGCCCACGCCTACACCATCGGCGAAGCGGGCCATATGTTCGCCGATCTGCTGCGCCCGCATATGGCGGTCGATGACAGCGAGATGCTAAGCGCCGCCGTCCGCCGCGCCGCGCGCATCGCCCAGCCGGGCGACGTCGTGCTGCTCTCGCCCGCCTGCGCCAGTTTCGATCAGTTCCGCGACTTCGAGGCGCGCGGGGATGCGTTCGTCGCGGCGGTCGAAGCACTCGAGTGAATTCAGCGGGGGCTGGGGCATGAACAGGGAAGGCACGACAGGGATGTTCAAACCGGGCGAACTGGTGAAGGGTTTCAAGACCCGCACCGTCCCGCGTGAGCGCACCGCGCTTGCGATCTGGTTCTGGGAGATCGACCGCGTCCTCCTGTCGCTGATCGTCACGCTGATGGCGATCGGGCTGGTCGCCGTCGCCGCCGCGTCGCCCGTCGCCGCGATCGATCGCTCGACCGCCACGGTCGCCGTAAATCCGCTGCTCTATTTCTATCGCCAGCTGATGTGGGTGTTCCTCGGCTTGCCCATCATGCTCGTCATTTCCATGCTGCCCCGGCCGCAGGCGCGGCGGCTGGCGATATTCCTGTGCGCCTTCTTCTTCATCATGCTGCTATGCGTGCCGCTGCTGGGATCGGTGGTGAACGGGGCGAAACGCTGGATCGACCTGCCGGGCTTCCGCTTCCAGCCGTCCGAATTCCTGAAGCCCGCTTATGTCGTGACCCTCGCCTGGCTGCTGTCGCTGCGGGCCAAGGATGCGACCCTGCCGGTGGTGCCGCTGACCGGGGCGCTGACACTGCTGATCGCCGCCATCCTGATGAAGCAGCCCGATTTCGGCCAGACTGTGATCTTCCTCGCTTGTTGGGGCTGTTTGCTGCTGCTCTCGGGGCTGGAGATGCGCTGGATCGCGATGCTGGGCGGCGCGGGGCTGGCGGGGCTGGTCGCGGCCTATATGTTCTATGAAAATGGCCGGCAGCGGATCAACGATTTCCTTGGCATCGGCGTCCAGATGGACGCAGGGCCGGACCAGACCGATCTTGCCTTCCGCACCATCACCCATGGCGGCTTCACCGGCGTAGGGCCGGGCGGCGGCCTCAACAAGTTCCGCCTGCCCGAAGCGCATACCGACTATATCTTTTCCGTGATCGGCGAGGAATTCGGCCTGCTCGCCTGCATCGCCATCGCCTGCGTCTATCTCGCCATCGTGGTGCGCGTGTTGCTGCGGCTGCTGGACGAGGAGGATGTGTTCACCATTCTCGCCGCCGCCGGCCTCACGACCCAGTTCGGGCTTCAGGCGATCATCAACATGGGCGTCAACGCGCAGATTTTTCCGTCCAAGGGCATGACGCTGCCCTTTATCAGCTACGGCGGCTCTTCTATGCTCGCGCTTTGTATCGGGGTCGGCCTGCTGCTCGCCTTCACGCGGCGCAATCCCTTCATGGGCCGGCATACCGTCGTCAAATGGAGCGGCCGATGAGCATTTCCCGTCACTTCGTCCTCGCCGCCGGCGGGACGGGGGGCCATATGATTCCCGCCCATGCGGTGGCTGAGGAGCTGATGGCGCGCGGCCATCGCGTGGCGCTGGTCACCGACGAGCGCGGCGCGAAGATCCCCGGCATTTTCGAAAGCGCCCAGGTGCATGTGATGCCCGCTGGGCGCATGACGAAGAACCCGATGAGCTGGCCCGGTGCGTTGAAGGCTATCCTGGCCGGCCGGGCGATGGCGCGCCGCCTGAACGAAACCTTCCGGCCGACCGCTGTCGTGGGCTTCGGTGGCTATCCCGCCATGCCGGCGTTGCTCGGCGCGCTGGCGGACGGCGTGCCCACCGCGATCCATGAGCAGAATGCCGTGCTCGGCCGCGTCAACCGGCTGTTGGCGGGACGAGTGAACGCCATCGCCACCGCCTATCCCGACGTGCAGCGGTTGAAGCCCCGCCATGCCGGCAAGGTGCATCTGGTCGGCAACCCAGTGCGGGAGGAAGTGAAGCAGTTGCGCGAGGAGGAATTCCCCGTGCTGACCGACGAAAGCGTGTTCCGCGTGCTGGTGATCGGCGGCAGCCAGGGCGCGACGATCCTGTCCAGCGTCGTGCCAGAGGGACTGTCGATGCTCCCTGTCGCGCTGCGCCGCCGGCTCCAGGTGACGCAGCAGTGCCGCGCCGAGGATATCGAGCGCGTGCGGAAACTCTATGCGGAGATGGAAATTCCCGCCGACCTCGCCACTTATTTCAACGATGTGCCCGAAAAGCTGGGCTGGTCGCACCTTGTGATCGCGCGTGCGGGCGCCTCGACGCTGGCGGAATTGACCTGCGCCGGACGCCCGGCGATCCTTATTCCGCTGCCCAGTGCGATGGACGATCACCAGACCGCCAACGCGAAGGAAATGACCGACGCGGGCGGCGCGCGCACCATTTCGCAAGCGCGATTTACCGCCGTTGAACTCGCCAAGCAGATGCAGAAGATGGCGATGGAGCCCGGCGCGCTCCAGAACGCGGCCAAGCGCGCCTGGACCTGCGGCCGCCCCAATGCGGCGCGCGACATGGCGGACCTGCTGGAAAGCATCGGCAAGGCCCCGATCATGAACGATCCGATCAAGGTCGGGCCGACGCCGACCACGCTCAATCTCCAGGGAGTTCCCGCATGAAGGGTGTCGGCACCGACATCGGCACGATCCATTTCATCGGCATCGGCGGCATCGGTATGTCCGGTATCGCCGAGGTGATGCACAATCTTGGATACACCGTGCAGGGCAGCGACATGGCCGAAGGCTATGTGATCGAAGGGCTGCGGAAAAAGGGTATCAAGGTGATGATCGGCCACAATGCCGAAAATCTGGGCGATGCCGCCGTGGTGGTCACGTCCACCGCGATCAAGCGCGGCAATCCGGAGGTCGAGCTGGCGCTGGAGAACCGCATCCCCGTCATCCGTCGCGCGGAGATGCTGGCCGAACTGATGCGCCTCAAATCGACGGTCGCGGTGGCGGGCACGCATGGGAAGACCACCACGACATCGATGGTCGCGGCGCTGCTCGACGCGGGCGGGGTGGATCCGACGGTCATCAACGGCGGCATCATCAACAGCTATGGCTCGAACGCACGGCTGGGCAACAGCGACTGGATGGTGGTCGAGGCGGACGAGAGCGACGGCAGCTTCCTGCGGCTCGACGGCACGCTGGCCGTCGTCACCAACATCGATCCCGAGCATCTCGACCATTATGGCAGTTTCGACCGGGTGAAGGACGCCTTCGTCGAGTTTGTCGGCAACGTGCCGTTCTATGGCGCGGCGATGCTGTGCCTCGATCACCCGGAAGTCCAGGCGATCCTGCCGCGCGTGCAGGACCGGCGGATCGTCACCTACGGCTTTTCCGCGCAAGCCGACATTCGCGGGGACAATGTCCAGCCCATCCCCGGCGGCAACCGTTTCGACGTGCAGATCCGCGAGCGCGATGGCTCGACCCGCCGGATCGAGGGGATCGAGATGCCGATGCCCGGCCGGCACAATGTCCTCAATGCCATGGCCGCGATCGGCGTCGCGCTGCACATGGGCATCGACGACGCGACGATCCAGACCGGTTTCGCCAAGTTCGGCGGGGTCAAGCGCCGCTTCACCAAGGTGGGCGAGATCGCGGTGGGCGAGGGCGCCGCCTCCGTCATCGACGATTATGGCCATCACCCGGTCGAGATCAGGGCGGTGCTCGCCGCCGCGCGGGAAGGGGCCAAGGGCCGCGTCATCGCCGTGGTCCAGCCGCACCGCTTCACCCGCCTGCACGATCTGATGGACGAGTTCCAGCAGGCGTTCAACGACGCCGACATCGTCTATGCCGCGCCCGTCTATACCGCGGGCGAGCAGCCGATCGAGGGCGTGGACAGCGCCGCGCTGGTCGCGGGCCTCAAGCGGCGCGGGCATCGCAACGCCTCGACCGTCGCCGACGCGGACGACCTTGCCGCGCATATCGCCGCGGACATCCAGGCCGACGACATGGTCATCTGCCTCGGCGCGGGCGACATCACCAAATGGGCGGCGGGCCTCGCGGACGCGGTCGCGGCAAAGGTGAAGGAGGCCGCGTGACGGCGACGATCGCCCTTCCTTCCGTACGCGGCGCGTTGAAAGCTGATGCGCCGCTCGCGCCGCTCGTCTGGTTCAAGGCGGGCGGGGAGGCGCAATGGCTGTTCGAGCCCAAAGATGCCGACGACCTCTCCGCATTCCTGCGTGATCTCGAACCTTCGGTGCCGGTGATGGCGCTGGGCCTCGGCTCCAACCTCATCGTACGGGACGGCGGCGTGCCGGGCGTGGTTGTACGCCTCGGCAAGCCCTTCGCTACGGTAGAGCAACATGATGCAACGACGCTCATCTGCGGTGGGGGCGCTTCTGGCATTCTTGTATCCTCTACCGCTCGCGACGCTGGTATCGCGGGCCTTGAATTCCTCCGCTCGATCCCCGGCACGGTCGGCGGCTTCGTCCGCATGAACGGCGGAGCCTATGGGCGCGAGACGTGCGACATATTGGTGGAAGCACAGGTCGTGCTACGCTCGGGCGAGCAGGTGACGCTCACCAACGCCGACCTGGGCTACACCTACCGCCACTCGCTTCTGCCCGAAGGTGCGGTCGTGGTCAGCGCAACCTTCCGCGGCCATCCCGGCGAACCTGCTGCGATCCAGGCCGAGATGGACCGTATCGCCGCCGCGCGCGAGGAAAGCCAGCCGCTGCGCAGCAAGACCGGCGGATCGACCTTCAAGAACCCGGACGGGCACAAGGCATGGCAGTTGGTGGACGAAGCCGGCTGTCGCGGCCTGAAGATCGGCGGCGCACAGGTCAGCGAAAAGCACACCAATTTCCTGCTAAACCTGGGCGAGGCCACCAGCGCCGACATCGAAGCGCTGGGCGAGGAAGTGCGTCGGCGGGTGCGGGAGAAAAGCGGTGTTGAACTCGAATGGGAAATCCAGCGCGTGGGGGTGAGCAAGTGACCCGTGGCCCCTGGCATGTCGCTGTCCTGATGGGCGGCTGGTCGGCGGAGCGGCCGGTGTCGCTGTCGAGCGGGGAGGGGGTCGCCAAGGCGCTGGAGCAGCGCGGCCATCGCGTCACCCGCATCGACATGGACCGCGATGTCGCGCAGCGGCTCGCTGAAGCCAAGGCGGACGTCGTCTTCAACGCGCTGCACGGCGTTCCCGGCGAGGACGGGACGATCCAGGGCCTGATGGACCTGATGGGCCTCACCTACACCCACTCGGGCCTCGCCACCTCGGTCATCGCCATCGACAAGCAGCTGACCAAGCAGGCGCTGGTGCCGCATGGCATCCCCATGCCCGGCGGCCATATCGTGGACAGCGAAAGCCTGTTCGTTGGCGATCCGCTGCCGCGCCCCTATGTGCTGAAGCCCGTCAACGAAGGTAGCTCTGTGGGCGTCGCCATCGTTACGGCGGAGGGCAATTACGGCAACCCCATCGCTCGCGACAGCATCGGCCCTTGGCAGGATTTTCCGCAACTTCTCGCCGAACCCTATATTCGCGGCCGCGAACTGACGACCGCCGTGCTGGGCGAAGAGGCGTTGTTGGTCACAGAACTCAGGCCCAAGAGCGGCTTCTACGATTTCGACGCCAAATATACCGACGGCATGACCGAGCATGTCTGCCCTGCCGACATTCCGCCGGAGATTAGCGAGGCGTGCAAGGCGATCGCGCTGCGCGCGCACCAGCTGCTCGGCTGCAAGGGCGCATCGCGCTCCGATTTCCGCTGGGACGACAGGCTGGGTGTCGAGGGGCTCTTCCTGCTGGAGGTCAACACCCAGCCGGGCATGACGCCCTTGAGCCTCGTCCCCGAACAGGCGGCGAAGCTGGGGATTGACTATCCGACTCTGGTCGAGATGATCGTGGAGGAGGCGCTGGAACGCGCCGGGGGGAAGGCAGATGGCTGAAGCACGCATCCGGCGCGGCGGCACCGCCCGCCTCAGCAGCGCCAAGGGACGCGCGACCCGCAACGGCGGCCGTGCGCTCAAGCGCAAGAGCAGCCTCGACCGGCTGATCGAGCTGCTGCCCGTCAGCGAAGCGACTCTCCAGCGCATGGCGACCTGGGCGATCGTGGGAATCGTCGCCGGCTTCGCGGTCGCCATCGCCATCTTCGCTGGCCTGCCGGGCATGGCGAAGCAGCAGGCGGCCGAAATCGCCGCCCGCGCGGGCTTTGAGGTCGACAAGGTCGAGGTGCGCGGCGTCGAGCGGATGGACGAGCTGCCGGTCTATAATATCGCGCTCGGCCAGGTCGATCGCTCGATGCTCTCGCTCGATCTGCCCAAGGTGCGGCAGGAGATGCTGAAGCTCGGCTGGGTCAAGGACGCGCGCATATCCCGCCGCCTGCCCGACACGCTGGTGGTCGATATCGTCGAGCGCGATCCCGTCGCGGTGTGGCAACATGGCGGCAAGCTGCACCTGATCGACGTGAATGGCGTCGTGCTCCAGTCGGTGTCGGCGAGCGCCATGCCTGACCTTCCTCTGGTCGTCGGACCCAACGCCAATCGCCAGACGGCCGGGCTCAACACGCTGATGGAAAACGCCCCGGCGCTCAAACCCATGCTGGCGGGCGCGACCTGGGTCGGGAACCGGCGCTGGGACTTGCGCTTTCAATCGGGCGAGACGCTTTCCCTGCCGGAGGGCGCGAAGGATTCGGCGTCGGCTTTGGTCAATTTCGCGCGGATGGACGGGGTCAACCGGCTGCTCGGGCGCGGCATCGTGAAGTTCGACATGCGCGATCCTGACCGCTTCGTCCTTCGCCTGCCGCAGGGCCGGGTCGAGGAGAAGCCGGCGGACGGCGTAGCGGTCAAGCCCTCGGGCGAAGGCGAGGAAGGCTAAGTCCCATGGCGCAGCCCAAGGTCGAAAAGCTCATCACGGCGGTCGACATTGGCTCCTGGAAAGTGTCGGCGCTGATCGCTGGCCGCACCGACACCGGCGAACTCGCGATCCTGGGCACCGGGCAGCGCGAGAGCCGGGGCGTGCGGCGCGGCTTCATCGCCGACATGGAGCGGACCGAACTCGCCGTGCGCGAGACGGTGGAGCAGGCGGAGCGGGTCGCGGGCACCAATATCGAAGATGTGTGGGTCAGCTTCTCGGGCGGCTCCCTCGTCAGCGATGTCGTCACGGTCGAACGCGACATGGGCGGATACCGCATCGAGCAGGCCGATATCGACGACCTCCTCACCACCGGCCAGCAGGGCATCGATCCCGACGGCCGCATCGTGCTCCATGCCCAGCCCACCTGCTTCACCATCAACGGTAAGGTGCCGGTCAAGAAGCCCTTGGGCATGCACGCCGATCTGCTGGGCGTCGATATTCATGTCGTGCTGGCCGACGGCGCGCCGCTTGCCAATCTGGACCTGTGCGTGCGGGGGGCATATCTCAACGTCAATTCGATCGTCGCATCGCCGATCGCCACTGGGCTTGCCTGCCTGTCGGAAGAGGAGCGCGACCTTGGCGTCGCATTGGTGGAGATGGGGGCGGGCGTCACCAACGTGTCGCTCTATGCCGGCGGGATGCTTGTCGGGCTGCACTCGATCCCCATGGGTGCGTCGGACATCACCGACGACATCGCGTCCGCTTTCGGCATCCGCCGCAGCCAGGCGGAGCGGATCAAATGCTTCTACGGCTCAGCGATGCAGAACCCGCGCGATTTCCGCGAAATGATCGAGATCGCGCCGCCCCATGGTGACGTCGCCGCGAGCGGGCAGGCGGCCGGCCCCAATGCGGAAGGTGGCAAGATCACCCGCGCCGCGCTGGTCGGCGTCATCTGCGAGCGGTTGAACCAGATCATGACCGAGGTGAATGCGGCGCTTGCCGGCATGGGCTTCCATTCGACCGGGCGGCAGGTGGTGCTGACCGGCGGCGGCGCGGAAATGAAGGGCGTGGCCGACTATGCCCAGGGCGCGCTAGGCCGCGCGGTGCGGATCGGCCGGCCGCGCGGACTTTCGGCGATGCCGGAGGCGCATAGCGGCCCGGCTTTCGCGACCTTGGCGGGACTCGCGCTTTACGGCGCTTCCAACCCGGTTGATCTCCGCACCATGGCGCCCGCGCCGCAGACCGTCCATCGTTTGAGCACGCCGGTGTGGTGGCAAAGGATGATCCGCGCGATCAAGACGAACTATTGAATGAAATTGGACTAGAACGAAATTAGCTGGTGAAATCCGCCGGTTTCTGGTGTTAACAATATGTGACGATATGCTTCCTGACGAGGAAGCCGAGGGAGCAGACATTATGAGCATTGAGATCAGCCCGCCCCATGTCGACGAACTGAAGCCGCGGATCGCGGTCATCGGCGTCGGCGGCGCGGGCGGCAATGCCATCGCAAACATGATCGCCGCATCGGTTGAGGGCGTGGATTTCATCGTCGCCAATACCGACGCGCAGGCATTGAACAGCTCGCCGGCCGAGCGGCGCATCCAGCTCGGGCCGCAGATCACCGAAGGTCTGGGCGCAGGGTCACGGCCGGAGATCGGCAAGGCTGCGGCGGAAGAGACGATCGCCTCGGTCGAGCAGGCGCTTGATGGCGCGCATATGTGCTTCATCACCGCCGGCATGGGTGGCGGCACCGGCACCGGCGCGGCCCCCGTCATTGCCAAGGCGGCGCGCGATCGCGGCATCCTGACCGTCGGCGTCGTGACCAAGCCCTTCACCTTCGAGGGCAATCGCCGCATGAAATCGGCGGAGGCGGGGATCGACGAGCTGCAAAAGCATGTCGACACGCTCATCGTCATTCCGAACCAGAATCTGTTCCTGATCGCCAACCCCAACACCACCTTCAAGGAAGCCTTCCAGATGGCGGACGAGGTGTTGCAGCAGGGCGTACGCTCGATCACCGACCTCATGATCATGCCGGGCCTCATCAACCTCGACTTCGCCGACGTGCGATCGGTGATGGGCGAGATGGGCAAGGCGATGATGGGGACGGGCGAAGCGGAAGGCGACGGCCGCGCTTTGCAGGCCGCCGAAAAGGCGATCGCCAATCCGCTGCTCGACGGAGTGTCGATGCGCGGCGCGAAGGGCGTCATCGTCTCCATCGTGGGAGGCGAGGACATGCGCCTGATGGAAGTGGACGAGGCCGCCAATCATATTCGCGAGCTGGTCGATCCCGATGCGAACATCATCTGGGGCAGCGCGTTCAACGACAATCTCAACGGGAAAATCCGCGTCTCGGTGGTTGCCACGGGCATCGACAATGATGTGGGCGCGCAGGCCGCGCCACTGACGCAACCGTTCAGCTTCGCCAGCCGTCCCGCCGTCGCCGTGCCTCAGGCCGCCGCACCCAAGGCCGCGCCGACGCCGCAGCCAGCGCCCGTCGCCGCGCCTGCGCCCCAGCCCGAACCGGAGACGCTGGAACTGGATGTCCCCGAAGCACCCGCTCCGGCCGAGGCGCTCGCGCCTTTCGCCGCGCCCAAGCCTGCGGCGGTGTTCTCTGACGAGGGGCCGGAGGGCGATGAATTGATACTGGGTGCCGATAATGCGGAGTCCGCGCCCGCGGCACCCCAGCCCGCGCCTCGCGTCGCCACCGGCGGCACCCTGTTCGAGCGTATGGCGGGGCTGACCCGTGGCAGCGAGAAGGGCGTGGACGAGGCGGTGCCGGGGGTCGACATCCCCCGCTTCCTGAACCGGCAGAGCAACCAATAAGCCGATCGGCCTAGAAGCAAGCGCGCCGTCCGCCGCCTGAGGCGGTCCGGCGCGCTTTTTGCCGGAGTCAATTTCCCATTCAGCCCGGCATCGGCTAAGGCCCGGACGTGATGCGTACCGCCCCCTGGATAATCGCCGGCCTGTTCCTTTCCGGTGCCGCTCAAGCCCAGTCCGACCAGGCCGATCTGGTCCGGCCGGCCGCTGCCGCAGACCTCAACAGCAACCTCGCCCGGCTGGCTGCCAACCCGCGTGATGCCAGCGCGCTGATCGGAGCCGGGGAAGCGGCGCTGGCGCTCGATGATGCGCGCGCCGCAGCCGGTTTCTTCGCGCGGGCGGACGCGATCGAAAGCGGAAATGGCAGGATCAAGGCGGGCCTGGCGCGGGTCATGCTGAAGCTCCAGAACCCGGCCGAGGCGCTACGCCTGTTCGACCAGGGGGTTCGGCTCGGCTATCCCGATACGACTATCTTGGCCGATCGCGGCCTAGCCAAGGACATGAC
This sequence comes from Sphingobium agrisoli, assembly GCF_041877245.1. Lineage (NCBI taxonomy): Bacteria > Pseudomonadati > Pseudomonadota > Alphaproteobacteria > Sphingomonadales > Sphingobiaceae > Sphingobium > Sphingobium agrisoli. The sequence goes on along the minus strand of NZ_JBHDJI010000004.1, from coordinate 168,527 downwards.
CGGCGATCAGGCCGGGGCGCAGCGCGATTATCAGGTCGCGCTCGCCCGGTCGTCTGGGGACGATGAACTGGTCCGCCGTTATGCCGCCTCGCTCGGCATTTCAGGGCAGGTGGACGCATCGGAAAAGGTGCTGGAGCCTCTGCTCTACAAAAGCGACCGCGCCGCATGGCGCTATCGCGCGTTCATCCTGGCGATGAACAACCGGCAGGCCGAGGCGCGCAAGGTCGCCGACCAGACAATGCCGGCGCAGCTTGCCGCCGCTATCACGCCCTATATGCAGAAAATGCCCTATCTGACAGCGGCGCAGAAGGCGGCGGCGGTGCATTTCGGTCATTTCCCGCAGCAGATCGGCACGACTATCGCCGCTATCATCCCGACGCCGCCCGCGCCGGGCATCGCCGTTGCGGCCAAGCCGCCGGTCACGGTCGCCGCCGCCCAGCCCGCCCAAGCGAAACCGCTGAGCCGCGCCGAGCAGCGCCGCCAGCGCCGAGAAGCCGCACGCCTCGCTCGGACGCAGCAGCAGCAGCCGGTCCGCACCGCCGCGGCGGCGCCCACGCCGGTGCCGGCTCCCGCGCCCGCCCCGCCACGGCAGGTCGCGCTGGCCCAGCCTGTTGCCCAGCCGGCGCCTGTCCAGACGCAGTCGACACCGCCTCCGCCTACGCCCGCGCCGCAAACCATCCAGTCCGTCCCCGGCGCGGCCGCCGCATCGGCGGCTGCGCCCGTCCGCCAGGCTCAGGCGTCGCCTGCGCAGGTGCAGGGCCCGCCCGCGCCGGGTTTCGACACGATCGACGCGCCACCCACCGCCCCGGCATCCACCACGCCGTCCGCCGGGTCACAGCTCAACGCCATCACTCTTGCGCAATCCTCCACGCCGGCCGCTCCGGCAACGCAAACCGTGCAGCCGCTCCCCGCTGCGCCGCCACCACCCCCGCCTGCCCCAACGCCGCAGCCCAACCCGGAGGCGACCCGCACGCTCGCGGACATCATCCGGGCAATCGACGTGCCCGAAGCCGAACGCGAGACCAGCATCGCGGCAGTCAATCTGGACGAGGTCGCCGCGCTCCAGGCCCAGCGCCGCGCCGAACGGCAGGCCGCTGCAAAGGCCGCGGCAGACAAGGCCAAGAAGGACGCCGCTGCCAAGGCCAAGGCGGAAGCCGAGGCCAAGGCCAAGAAAGAGGCCGAGGAAAAGAAGCGCCTTGCAGCCAACCCATCGCGCAATTGGCTGCAAGTCGGGGTCGGCCAGAGCAGGTCCGCGCTCGGCTTCACGATGAAGGGGCTGCGAAAGAAATATGCGAGCCTTGCCGCCCAGGATGCCTGGAGCGCAAGCTGGGGTCGGACCAACCGGCTGCTTGTCGGCCCGTTCGCATCCTTTGCCCGCGCCAGGGAGGTGGAGAGCAAGCTCAAGGCCGATGGTGCCGACGTATTCGCGTGGAAAAGCGAAGCGGGAGAGGTGGTCGAAAGGCTCGGCGGCGAGTAAGGGCGGCGGCATGACCAGCCTTGCGCCCTATGCCTGCCATCCCGACGCCAGCCTCGGCCGGCTGCACCCTGAACCGGGCGGCGAGGTGCGGGGGCCGCGCGATATGTTTCAGCGTGACCGCGACCGCATCATCCATTCGATCGCCTTCCGCCGGTTGCGGCACAAGACTCAGGTGTTCGTGTCGCCCGATGGCGATCATTATCGCGTCCGCCTGACCCATAGCCTTGAAGTCGCGCAAATCGGCCGCACCACCGCGCGCACGCTGGGCCTCAACGAGGATCTGACCGAGGCGCTGTGCCTGGCGCATGACATTGGCCACCCGCCATTTGGCCATGCCGGGGAGGATGCGCTGGAGGTGGCGTTGGAGGACCATGGCGGGTTCGACCATAATGCCCATACGCTGCGGACGCTGATGCTGCTTGAAAGCCCCTATCCGCGCTTTGCGGGGCTGAACCTCAGCTGGGAGATGCTGGAGGGGCTGGCGAAACATAATGGTCCGGTTATCCGTCCGGGCTGGGCGATGCGCCAGCTGGACGAATTGTTCCCGCTCGACCTTGCCAGCCATGCCTCGCTTGAGGCGCAACTCGCCGCTATTTCCGACGACATTGCCTATGACAATCACGACATCGACGATGGGTTGCGCGCCGGGCTGTTGACTCTGGACCAACTGTTGGAAGTGCCGTTCGTGGCCCGCTGCTGGGATCGGGTGCGGACGCGCTATCCCGATGTGGCGCAGGAGCGGCTGCTGCGCGAGCTGGTGCGCGAGCAAATCGGCGTGATGGCGAACGACCTCATTGCCGCGACCCGCCGCAACATCGCCGAGGCGGGGGTGGAGACGGTGGCCGACGTCCGCGCGCTCGGGCGGACGCTGGTCGGCTTCTCGCCCGACCTCGCCGAGCAGGAGCGGGTGCTCAAGCGCTTCATGTATGCGACGCTCTACCATCATCCCGAACAGATTGCGGCGGCGGACAAGGCGCGGGTGATCGTCGCCGACCTGTTCCGCGCCTATCATGCCGACCCCGCATTGATGCCCGGCGAATGGCATGACGGATGCGCGCTGGAGGAACCCGCCCGCAGCCGCCACATCGCCGACTTCATCGCCGGCATGACCGACCGCTATGCCGAAAAGCGCCACGCCGAGATTTACGGGCTGGCAGGGTAGGGCAGGGCTGCGGTCCGCAGCTAAAGATCACGCCGGGAAAGCGCCTCTATGACGTTGTCGCGCGCGGCGTCCTCCAGCCACGCCACAAGGCCACGAAGCCGATCGCGCTCCAGATGATGTTGAGCGCCATCGACGGGATAGCGCCGTGCCACCAGGTGTTGAGCACGAAGAAGCCCGCGCCGATCGCGTTCATGAGCTGAAAGGCGGCCGAGGTGCCCGGTAATCGGCCGCTCGACACGCCAAGATAGGCTCCCAGCACCAGCAGCGCGCCGGCCCAACCGACGATCTCGACGAACAGCGCCATAGGCCCCCGCATGAAAAAGGGCTCCTCCTGATCGGAGAAGCCCTTCTTTCTTAGGGTCGCTTAGGCCGAGATCAAGCCGCCAGCTTACGCAGCACATATTGGAGGATGCCGCCGTTCAGGAAATAATCCAGTTCGTTGACGGTATCGATGCGACAGAGCGCGGTAAAGCTGAAGGTCGAGCCGTCCGCGCGGGTCACGTTCACCGTCACGTCCTGACGCGGCTTCAAGTCAGCGACGCCCTCAATGGTGAAGCTGTCGTCGCCCTTCAGGCCCAGCGTCTCGCGGGTTTCGCCATTCTTGAACTGGAGCGGCAGCACGCCCATGCCGACGAGATTCGAGCGGTGGATGCGCTCGAAGCTCTCGACGATCACCGAGCGAACGCCCAGCAGATTGGTGCCCTTCGCCGCCCAGTCGCGCGAGGAGCCGGTGCCATATTCCTTGCCGCCGATCACGACCAGCGGGGTGCCGTCCGCCTTGTGCGCCATCGCCGCGTCGTAGATCGGCATGATGTCGCCCTTGTAGAGGGTCAGGCCGCCTTCGACGCCGTCCAGCATCTGGTTCTTGATGCGGATGTTGGCGAAGGTGCCGCGCATCATGACTTCATGATGGCCGCGGCGCGCGCCGTAGCTGTTGAAGTCGGCCTTGCTGACCTGATGCTCCTGAAGCCACTTGCCCGCCGGGCTGTCGACCTTGATCGATCCGGCCGGCGAGATGTGGTCGGTGGTGATCGAGTCGCCGAAGATCGCGAGCGGCTTGGCGCCGATGATGTCGGTGACGGGCGCCGGGGTCATGCTCAGCCCTTCGAAATAGGGCGGATTGGCGACGTAAGTGGAGCCGGCGCGCCAGGTATAGGTGTCCGATCCCGTCACCTCGATCGCCTGCCAATGGGCGTCGCCCTTGTAGACATTGGCGTAGCGCGCCTGGAACATGCCGCGATCCATGCAGCCCGCCATGGTGGTCGCGACCTCGTCATTGGTCGGCCAGATGTCCTTGAGATAGACGTCCTGCCCATCCTTGCTCTGGCCGATCGGGGTGGTGATGAAATCCTCGATCACCGTACCCTTGAGCGCATAGGCGACGACCAGCGGCGGCGAGGCAAGGAAGTTGGCGCGCACGTCGGGCGACACGCGGCCTTCGAAGTTGCGGTTGCCCGAGATCACGGCGGCGGCGACAAGGCCGTTGTCATTGATCGCCTTGCTGATCGGTTCGGCGAGCGGGCCGGAGTTGCCGATGCAGGTGGTGCAGCCATAGCCGACGAGGTTGAAGCCGATGGCGTCGAGGTGCGACTGAAGCCCCGCCTTTTCCAGATAGTCGGTGACGACCTGGCTGCCGGGCGCAAGGCTGGTCTTGACCCAGGGCTTGGGCTTCAGGCCCAGCTCGTTCGCCTTCTTGGCGACGAGGCCGGCGGCGACGAGCACGCCGGGGTTCGACGTGTTGGTGCAGCTGGTGATCGCGGCGATGGTGACGTCGCCGTCGCCGATGTCGAAATCCTTGCCCTCTACCGGAACGCGCTGCTGCGCCTTCTTGTAGGTCTTTTCCATGTCGGCGTTGAACACGTCGTCGACTTCGGGAAGCGAGACGCGATCCTGCGGCCGCTTGGGGCCGGCGAGGCTTGGCACGACGGTCGAGAGGTCGAGCTCCAGCGTGTCGGTGAAGATCGGCTCGACCGCCGGGTCGATCCAGAAGCCCTGTTCCTTGGCATAGGCTTCGACGAGCGCGATATTCTCCTCGGTGCGGCCGGTGAGGCGCATATAATCCAGCGTCTTGTCGTCGATGCCGAAGAAGCCGCAGGTCGCGCCATATTCGGGCGCCATGTTGGCGAGCGTGGCGCGGTCGGCGAGGCTGAGCGAGGCAAGACCGGGGCCGAAATATTCCACGAAGCGGCCAACGACGCCGCGCGCGCGCAGCATCTGGGTGCAGGTGAGGACGAGGTCGGTCGCGGTAACGCCTTCCTTGAGCGCGCCGGTGAAGCGGAAGCCGACGACTTCGGGGATGAGCATCGAGACCGGCTGGCCGAGCATCGCGGCCTCCGCCTCGATCCCGCCGACGCCCCAGCCCAGCACGCCCAGGCCGTTGACCATTGTGGTGTGGCTGTCGGTGCCGACGCAGGTGTCGGGATAGGCGACGGTCACGCCGTCGGGGCCTTCGCTCGACCAGACGGCCTGGGCGATATTTTCCAGGTTCACCTGATGGCAGATGCCGGTGCCAGGGGGCACGGCGTAGAAGTTGGCGAGGCTCTTGCTGCCCCATTTCAGGAAGTCGTAGCGCTCCATATTGCGCTGATATTCGATCTCCACATTCTGCTCGAAGGCCTTGGGATGGCCGAATTCATCGACCATGACCGAGTGGTCGATGACCAGGTGGACAGGCACCTGCGGGTTGATCTTGCCCGCGTCGGCGCCCAGCGCGTTCATCGCGTCGCGCATGGCGGCGAGGTCGACCACGCAGGGGACGCCAGTGAAGTCCTGAAGCAGGACGCGGGCGGGGCGATACTGAATTTCGCGCTCCGACTTGCCCTTGTCATTCTGCCAGTCGACGATCGCCTGGATGTCGTCGGTGGTGACGGTGACGCCATCCTCGAACCGGAGCAGGTTTTCGAGCAGCACCTTCATCGAGAAAGGCAGGCGGGACACGTCGCCGAGCTTCGCCGCGGCCTTGTTCAGCGAATAATAGGCGATGTCCTTGCCGCCGACATTCAGCGTGTCGCGCGTGCCCAAAGTGTCCTGTCCGATGGCGGTCATAAGATGTGCGTCTCCTCGCATGGCCCGGCCAGCAGATGACGCATTTCCACCAGAAGCTCACCCACTGAATCAAGGGTGGGCAAGGTGGCGGGCGAGCGCCCCAACCGCTGGTCGAAGCAGGTATGTCCCGATGCTGCGGTGCCATACAGAATGGAGGCCCCGAGTCAAATGGGCAAAGTGGTCGCTTTGCCGTCGATCCCCGCCATTTTTAGACGGTAGCGCTACCAATCGGGAAACAAATGCGGGTGTCGTCGTTGAGCCGCACTACGAGGGGAATTGTGCCATGCCGCGATCTGTTTCGGCTCTCGCCGCCGATACCCAGCCTTTGCCGCTCGCCTATCGGCCGGGTCGGGGAATGCCTTGTCCGGCCTGCGGGGAGCGGCAGTGGCTTATTGGGCGGATGATGGCTGAATGCGCCTGCTGCGAAACCGCTTTGCCGCTCGACCTTGGCTATCGTGGCTGGCTTACGCTCCGCCCGGCGCCCCCCGCCTGACCAGCCTTCTCGGCCACAATCCAGCCAGTGATCTGGCGTTCCAGCACCGTCAGCGGCACCGCACCCTGTGCCAGCACCGCATCATGGAAACGGCGCAGGTCGAATCTCGCTCCGAGGTCGGCCTCCGCCCTCGCGCGCAATTCCCGGATCTTGATTTCGCCCAGCTTGTACCCCAGAGCCTGCCCCGGCCAGCTGATATAGCGGTTGACCTCCGCGTCGATATTGGCGTCGCTGAGTGCGCTGTTCTCCCGCATGAAGGCGACCGCTCGCGCCTTGTCCCAACCCTTGGCATGGATGCCGGTGTCCACCACCAGGCGGCAGGCACGCCACATTTCGTAGGAAAGGCGGCCCATCATCTTTGCGGGCGTGTCGTAAAGGCCCATCTCCTCGCCCAGATACTCCGTGTAGAGCGCCCAGCCTTCCACATACGCGGTGAAGCCGGCGAGATATTTGCGGAAGGGCGGCAGGGGCAACTCCTGCTGGAGTGCGATCTGATTATGGTGGCCGGGCACCGCTTCATGCGCGGTCAAGGCAGGGAGTTCCCAAAAAGGTCGCTGGTCGAGCTTCGACGTGTTGACCCAATAGGTGCCGGATATGCCGCTCTCCGGCGCGCCGGGGCCATAATAAGCGGTGGTCGTTCCTTCCGCTTCCGCCGCAGGGATCGCTTTGAGCCCATAGGGCAGGCGCGGCAGCGTGCCGAAATAGCGGGGTAGCAGCCCGTCGATCGCCTTGGCCTGCCGCGCGGCGACGCGCAGCAAGTCCTCGGGCGTCTTGGCATAGTAGGACGGGTCGGTCCGCAGATGCTGGATATAGGCGATGCGGCTGGGATAGCCCGCCTTCGCCGCGATCTCGTCCATGCGTTTCCCGATGCGGGCGACTTCGTCGAGGCCGATCTGGTGAATCTGGTCGGGCGTCAGGTCGGTCGTGGTGTGCGCCTTCACCCGCGCTGCATACCAGGCCGCGCCGCCGGGGAGCGCCGAGGCGCTGTCGCTTTTGCGGCAGTGCGGCAGATAATCCGAAAGGAACAGGTCATGCCATGTGCGATATTCGGGTGTCAGCACGTCGCGGATGGTGTTGACGGCTCGTGCCTGCATGGCCGTCCAGTCGGCGTCGCTTATGTCGCGTGGCTTTGCGCGGGTGAACGGCTCGTAGAAGCGCGTATCCTCAGGCTTTCCCGCGACGATGCCGATAATGCTCGGCGCGTAATTTTGCAGCACTGAACAGGGCTGGGTGTAGCCGCCCCTGATCGCCTGCCGTGTGATCGCCAGCGCATCCCCATTCATCTTGGGATAGAGGGCAAGCCGCTTCAGGTAGCTCTCATAGTCGGCGCGGTTGTAGAAGGGCAGCCCGTCGGCCATCGCCGAAAAACCCTGATGCCATCCATAATAGCTGGTGAAGAGCATCAACCGTTCGGCCTGATGCCGGTCGCCGTCGATATCGTCGCGCAGCATCCAGAGCAGCACGTCGCGGTTGACGCGATCGGCGGGATCGAGTCCGTCCGCCGGCAGCGCGTCGAGCCGCCCGACGAACGCCTTTTCCGCCTCTATCTGCGCGTCGCGGGCGGCCAGCGACATGTCGCCGATCCTGTCGTCATATCTGCGCACCCCCCGTGCGGTCGCTTCGACCGGGTGGGTGGACAGATACCAGTCCCAATGATCGTCGATGATCCGACCGAGTTGTTCATGGGGCGTCTGCGCCACGGCGGGCGAGGCGACGAAAAGCATTAGAGACAGAATCTTGCGCATAAGCGCAATGGTTCGCCTGTTACGCCGGCTTTGGCAAGAGGGTCAGGCGGGCGCTATCCCGTCGGCCTCGACAATGCCGTCGCCGGCGTAGAAACCGCGTACCCGCACCCGCTTTTCGATATGGTCGACCGGTACGCGCAGCAGGACAAGACGGTAGCTGCCGCCCAGATCGCGCTGGAGCAGGAAGCCCGCCGCGTCGCGCAGCAGCCTCCCCGTCTCGTCCACGCCCGCGCCGATCTCCATGGCGGTCAGTCTATCGCGTCCTTGACGCCCTTGCCAGCCAGGATACCAAGGACAAGGAACAGGACGAACACCGCGAGCGCGATGAAGAACAATATCTTCGCGATGCCGACGAAGGTGCCGGCCGCGCCGCCGAAGCCGAGCAGCGCCAGCACAGCGGCGATGACGAGGGAAATGATAGCGAGCTTGATCATGGGACGGGCCTTTTAAACCGAGGACTGTAGACTCCAACCGTCCCCGCCCGCGCTTGTTCCTCAGACCCAGCCTTCGAGCACCTGATTCGGCGGTCGGTGGCCGTCCACCCATGTGCGGATATTGGCGATGACCCGTGCCCCGGTGGCGTCGCGCCCCTCGAAGGTCGCCGATCCCATGTGCGGCAGCAGCACGACGTTGGACAGCGCCATGAGGCGCGGGTCGACCGCCGGCTCATGGGCATAGACGTCCAGCCCCGCGCCGGCGATCCGCCCTTCCTCCAGCGCCGCGATCAGCGCCGGCTCGTCGGTGATTTCCGCCCGCGAGGTGTTGATGAGATAAGCGTCGGGCCGCATCAGCGCGATGCGGCGCGCGTCGATCAGGCTGCGGCTGTCGGCGTTGAGCGGACAGTGGATCGACACGATGTCGCTCGCCGCCAGCAGCGTATCGACATCTTCCTGCCAATCCGCTTCCAGTTCCTGCTCGACCTCGAAGGGCAGGCGATGGCGATTATGATAGGCGACCGACAAGCCGAAGGCACGGGCGCGGCGGGCGACCGCGCGGCCGATGCGCCCCATGCCGATGATCCCCAGCTTCTTGCCGCCGATCCGATGCCCGAGCATCCCCGAGGGGCTCCAGCCGCGCCATTCGCCGCTGCGCACCAGCTTTTCACCCTCCGCCAGGCGGCGCGGCACCGACAGGATCAGCGCCATGGTCATGTCGGCCGTGTCTTCGGTCAGCACGCCAGGCGTGTTGGTAACGATGATCCCCTTATTCCGCGCCGCAACCAGATCGATATGATCGACCCCGCTGCCGAAGCTGGCGATCAGTTGCAGCCGCTCAGGCGCGCCGGCGATCAGCGTGGCGTCGATCGTGTCGCCGATGGTGGGCACCAGAACGTCGCACTGCGCCATGGCGCGCGCCAGCTCCGCGCGGCTCATCGCCACGTCGCCGACATTGAAGCTGGCGTCGAACAGGTCCGCCATGCGCGCCTCCACATTGGGGGGCAGGCGGCGCGTGACGATCACGCGCGGCTTGGCGGGGCGCGGTTGCCTCTTGCGCGGTTCCTGGACCATGGAGAAGGCCGCTATTCCCCACCATCGCGCGGGTCAAGCGGATAAGCCCGGCCGGGCGATATGAAAGATTGTGGCGACGGCGCGGGACGCGCTATGGGGCGCTATGGCTGACAGAGTCCAACGCTTCGGGATCAAGCATATGGCGATGGCCATGATCGCGGCCGCCGGCCTTTCTTCCGGCTCCGCGCCAGCAGCGCCGGCCAAGCCCGTGCCCTATTGGGCGTCGCTCTCGCAGGACGAAGCCCGGATGCGGGTCGGACCGAGCCTCGATTATCCATCGAGTTGGGTCTATCGCCGCCGCGATCTGCCGGTGAAGGTCGTGCAGGTGCTGGGGCTGTGGCGCAAGGTGGAAGATCCCGACGGCGCGCAAGGGTGGATGCATGTCCGTCTGCTGAGCGATACGCCGACTGCTATCGTCCGCGCGTCCGAAGCGCCGATGCACGAAGCGCCCAGCGACGGATCGCGCGCGCTGTTCCGCGCAGAACGCGGGGTCGTGGGGCGCCTCAGCGATTGCTCGAACGGCTGGTGCGCCTTCGACGTCAAAGGGCAACGCGGCTATGTGAAGGCGGCCGACATCTGGGGCGCGACCGCGCCTTAAGCTCGACACTGGCGCGCGGTTGGGCCAAGGGGCGCGCATGTTCGCCGCGCTCGCATCCATCCTGTTCATCCTCATCTGGTCCACCGGCTTCATCGTTGCGCGCGCTATGGTGCCGCATGGCGCCCCCGAACTGATTTTGGCGATCCGGCTGTCACTCGTCGCTATGCTGCTGGCCGCGGCCAGTCTTTATGCCCGTCAGGCATGGCCGCGCGGCCGGAGGCTGGCGCTGCATCTGGCGGCCGGGGCGATGCTGCACGGGCTCTATCTGACGCTCAGTTGGTGGTCGGTGCAGAACGGGATGCCGGCGGGCATCATGTCGCTGATGGGATCGCTCCAGCCGCTCGGCGTTGCGGTGGCGAGCGTGGCACTGCTCGGTGAGCGGCTGCCGCCGCGTGGATGGGCGGGCCTTGGCATCGCCATCATCGGGGTCGCCTGCGTGCTGGAGCCCGCGATCGTGCGCGGCGGCGCGGGGGGCGCGACGCTATGGCCGGTCGTCGCCGGGCTGGTCGCGGTCGCCGCGATGACCGGTGGCACGCTGATCCAGCGCGGTCAGATCAGCGGCGATCCGATCCTTGTGTCGGGCGCGGCGCAGAATATGGGCGGGGCCATGGTGGCGGTCCTCGCGACGCTGATCGTCGGCGATTATCGGTGGGACGGCGCGCCGATGCTGTGGATCGGTCTTGGCTGGTCGGTCCTCGGCCTGTCGGCGGCGGGCCTCAGCCTGCTCGTGTGGTTGGTGCGGCACCAAGGGCCGACGCGCATGTCGATGCTGCTGCTGCTGGTGCCGCCGCTCGCTGCCGTTGAAGCCTGGCTGCTGTTTGGCGAGCGGCTGGGGCCGTTGCAGCTTGTCGGCTTCGCGCTGGCGCTAATCGGGGTACTGCTCGGCCGGTCGCAGGGGCGCCGCGCGGATGTCGCGGAGCCCGCCTGAGGTCAGCCCTCGCGCAGCCGCTCGTGGTGGCGGATCACTTCGTCGATGATGAAGCGCAAGAATTTTTCGGTGAAATCGGGATCGAGATGTGCGTCGGCGGCCAGTTGGCGCAAGCGCGCGACCTGCCGCTCCTCGCGCCCCGGATCGGCCGGGGGCAGCGCATGGCTTGCCTTATATTCGCCCACCGCCTGGGTGATCTTGAACCGTTCGGCCAGCATGAAGACCAGCGCCGCGTCGATGTTGTCGATACTCTCGCGGTAGCGCTGCAATGTGTCGGTCACGGGCCTGCCCCCTCGGTTGAACGCCGGCTTTTTGCGTCATCTGGGCGAAGGCGCAAGCCATTACCGCTTGCCTTCCGCATTTTGCGCCGCCACATGAGCCGGGTCATGACAGCATCCGCCCCCGGAAACGTCCACCCGATCGGCCGCGCCAACGCGCAGCCCTCGCTTGCCCCCATCATGAATCTGGTCGCAGACGGCATGAACCAGGTGAATGCCGTGATCCTGGACCGGATGCAGTCGCGCATTCCGCTGATCCCGGAGCTTGCCGGGCATCTGATCGCAGGCGGTGGCAAGCGGCTGCGGCCGATGCTGACGCTCGCCTGCGCCGACCTTGTGGGCTATGCCGGCAGCCGCCATTACAAGCTCGCCGCCGCGGTCGAATTCATTCACACCGCCACCCTGTTGCACGACGATGTCGTCGATGGCTCGGGAATGCGCCGGGGCCGCAAGACCGCCAACATCATCTGGGGCAACAGCGCCAGCGTGCTGGTGGGCGACTTCCTCTTCTCGCGCTCGTTCGAGCTGATGGTCGAGGCGGAGTCGCTCAAGGTGCTGAAAATCCTGTCGAACGCGTCCGCTGTCATCGCGGAGGGCGAGGTCAATCAGCTGACCGCTCAGCGCAAGATCGACACCAGCGAGGAGCAATATCTCGACATCATCGGCGCCAAGACCGCCGCGCTGTTCGCCGCCGCGTGCCGTATCTCCGCCGTGGTCGCCGACCGCAGCGAGGCGGAGGAGCAGGCGCTCGACGTCTATGGCCGCAACCTTGGCATCGCCTTCCAGCTGATCGACGACGCGATCGACTATGAGTCGGACGAGGCGACGATGGGGAAGGATGCGGGCGACGATTTCCGCGACGGGAAGGTGACGCTGCCCGTCACCCTCGCTTACGCGCGCGGCTCGGAGGAGGATCGCGCCTTCTGGAAGGCGGCGATCGCCGGGCACCGGATCAGCGACGAAGACCTCGCCCACGCCACGCAGCTCCTGCGGCGGACCGGCGCGATCGCCGATACGCTGGCGCGCGCCCGCCACTACGGGCAGCGGGCGATCGACGCGCTCGGCATGTTCGATGCCGGCAAGGCGAAGGCGGCCCTTACCGAAGCGGTGGAGTTCGCTATCGCGCGGGCTTACTGAGGATTTCGGTCGTTCTGCCGTTTATCGTCATCATTCAGCGTCCGTTCGCCCTGAGCCTGTCGAAGGGCTCTTCTCTTTCAAGAAAGCCAGGGGCCTCGACAGGCTCAGCCCGAACGGGATGAGAGATTGAGGCCGGTTCGCCCATGATCCTCTCCCCCGAAACCATCGCCTTCCTGTCCGCTGCCGCAATGATGGCCGCGTGCGTCGACGCGATGGCGGGCGGCGGCGGGCTCATCACCCTGCCGGCGCTGCTGGCGGCGGGCATTCCCCCGGTGCAGGCGGTCGCGACCAACAAGCTGCAAAGCTGTTTCGGCACGTTCGGCGCGTGCGTCGCCTATGCGCGCAAGGGGCATATGGACCTTGCCACCTATAAGTGGCCCGTCGTCGCCGCGTTCGTGGGATCAGTCGGCGGCGCATGGCTGCTCCAGCGGGTCGATCCCTCGATCCTCGCCGGCCTCATGCCCGCGCTGCTGATCGCCATGGCCGCTTATTTCACCTTCTCGCCCAAGCTGGGCGAGGCCGATCGCCATGCGCGGGTCGGGATCGCAGGGTTGTCTGGCCTGATCGGTGTGGTCGGTTTCTATGACGGCTTCTTCGGGCCGGGCGCGGGTGCCTTCTACACCACCATCTTCCTCGCGCTTGGCGGCCTTTCGATCCTGCGGGCGACGGCGCAGACCAAGGCGGCGAACTTTGCCAGCAACATCGCCGGGCTGCTGACGATGCTGGCCGGCGGCCATGTGATTTGGGTCGCAGGCCTTGCCATGGCGGCGGGAAGCATCGTGGGCGGGCAGATCGGGTCGCACCTTGCCATGCGCTTCGGATCGCGGCTCATCAAGCCGCTGCTGATCCTCATGTCGCTGGCGCTGACGGCGAAGATGCTGCTGGACCCGAAGAACCCGATCCACATCTATCTGTTCGGCTGACTATTCCGCCTTCAGCAGGGTCGCCACCCGCCTGCGCAGTTCGTCCACCGCAAATGGCTTGGTCAGCACTTCCATGCCCGGCTCGATATGGCCGTGGTTCAGCACCGCATTTTCGGCATAGCCGGTGACGAACAATATCTTGAGGCCCGGCCGCAGCGCGCGCGCCGCATCCGCCACCTGCCGCCCGTTGAGGCCGCCGGGCAGGCCGACATCGGTGACGAGCAGATCGATCCGCACTTTTGACTCAAGAATTCGCAACCCCGAAGGGCCATCGCCCGCTTCCAGACAATGATAGCCCTGATCGCCCAGTGCATCGCACACCAGCATCCGCACCGAAGGTTCGTCATCGATGATCAGCACCGTCTCTCCCGCGTCGATCGGGATCGGCACGTCGCCGACGATCACTGTCTCCTCTTCCTCCTCGCCACGATGGCGCGGCAGGTAGATGCACACCATCGTGCCCTGGCCGACTTCGGAATAGATGCGGACGTGGCCGTTGCTCTGCCGTGCAAAGCCATAGACCATCGACAGGCCAAGCCCGGTCCCCTCGCCGATCGGCTTGGTGGTGAAGAAGGGATCGAACACCCGGTCCAGGATCGCCTTGTCGATGCCGGTGCCCGTGTCGCTGGTGCAGACGGTCACATATTGGCCGGGCGTCAGCCCATGTTCGCGCGCGGTGCGATCGTCGAGCCAACGGTTCGCCGTCTCGATCGTGATCGTGCCGCCATGGGGCATCGCGTCGCGCGCGTTGATGCAGAGGTTGAGCAACGCGTTTTCGAGCTGGTTGGCATCCACAAGCGCTGGCCAGAGGCCACTCGCCGCGATGGTCTGCACGTCGATCTGGGGGCCGACCGTGCGCCGCACCAGTTCCGAGAGGTCGGCCAACAGCCGGTTGATGACGATCGGCTTTGGCGAGAGTGTCTGGCGGCGCGAAAAGGCGAGCAGCCGGTGCGTGAGCGCTGCCGCCCGCCGGGTCGCTCCCTGGCCTGCCGCCAGATATTTCTCAACGTCGCCCGTACGCCCCTGCGCCAGCCGCACCCCGATCATCTCGAACGCGCCGGAAATGCCGGCCAGCAGATTGTTGAAGTCATGGGCGAGGCCCCCGGTCAGCTGCCCCACCGCCTCCATCTTCTGCGCCTGACGCAGCGTGCTTTCGACTTCCTCCCGCTCGGCCAGCGCCTCGGCGATGCGGGCCTCCAGCGTCTGGTTGATTTGCTGTTGCGCGCGCTCTGCAAGGACGCGGTCGGTGATGTCCTTGAACAGCACGGCGACCTGTCGGCTCTCGAACGGACCCACGCGGAAGCTGTGGACTTCGAGATGATGGCCGGTTGCGACCAACTCGCGCTCGAAACGGATCGGCTTGCCGGTATGGAGTACGCTGCCATAGAGTTCGACCCAGCCATCGGCCTCGTGGGGCACCATTTCGCGCACCTTCTGACCGACGACATTGGGGATGCCGGCGTGTCGCTCATATGCGGCGTTCGCCTCGACATGGATATAATCGCTCAAGGGACCATGCGGGCCATCGAAAAACTCGATGATGCAAAAGCCCTCGTCCATCGATTCGAACAGGGCGCGATAGCGCTCCGCATCCCCCGGCAGGCTTGCCATTGCTTTTGTCGCCCCTTCGTCGCGGCGCGCCCTGCCGCGCGTTTTTACCAACATGGATCAGTCGGCTGTTCGCGCGAAACGTCCCGAGGCGCAACTGTTTCCGCGATGATCGGCAAAATCGCACCGCCTTGCGATTCGGCGCGGGGCGGGCGAGAGCAGGGGACATGACCGACCTGCCCATTCACGCCATCTTGCCCGACCTGCTCGCCGCCCTGCGGGCGGGGCGCAACGCCGTGCTGGTCGCGCCGCCGGGCGCAGGCAAGACCACGGCGGTCGCGCCGGCTTTGCTGTCGGAGCCTTGGTGC
Source organism: Sphingobium agrisoli (assembly GCF_041877245.1). Classification (NCBI taxonomy): domain Bacteria; kingdom Pseudomonadati; phylum Pseudomonadota; class Alphaproteobacteria; order Sphingomonadales; family Sphingobiaceae; genus Sphingobium; species Sphingobium agrisoli. The sequence continues at coordinate 153,317 of NZ_JBHDJI010000004.1, read as the reverse complement.
AGCGGCCAGGTGCTACTTCTTTCGCCGCGTCGGTTGGCCGCACGGGCGGCGGCGCAACGCATCGCCGAGTTAATGGGCGAGCGGCCGGGCGGCACGGTCGGCTATGCGACGCGGATGGACAGCAAGACGAGCGCGAAGACGCGGCTGCTGGTGCTGACAGAGGGCATTTTCGTGCGGCGGATACAGGACGACCCGGAGCTGGCCGGGGTGTCGGCCGTGCTGTTTGACGAAGTGCATGAGCGCAGCCTCGACAGCGATTTCGGCCTTGCGCTGGCGCTGGATGCCCAAGGCGCTCTGCGGCCGGACTTGCGGATCGTGCCGATGTCGGCGACGCTGGATGGCGCTCGCTTCGCGGCGCTCCTGGAGGACGCGCCGGTGGTCGAGAGCGAAGGGCGCATCCAGCCGCTGGAGCTGCGCCATATCGGCCGTGCGGCCGAGGCGCGGATCGAGGACGAGGTGGCGGCCGCGATCCGCCGGGCGCTGAGCGACGAGGCGGAAGGCGATCTGCTTGCCTTCCTGCCGGGCGTTGCGGAGATCGAACGGACGGCCGAGCGGATCGAGGGCGTGGCGGAGGTGCACAGGCTGCACGGCTCGCTGGACCCCGCCGCCCAGCGCGCGGCCATCCGTCCATCGCGCGAGGGGCGGCGCAAGGTGATCCTCGCAACGTCGATCGCGGAAACCAGCCTCACCATCGAAGGGGTGCGGATCGTGGTGGACAGCGGCCTTGCGCGGCGGCCCCGCTACGACCGTGCCGCAGGGGTGACGCGGCTGGTGACGGAACGCGCAAGCCAGGCGGCGGCGACCCAGCGGGCGGGCCGCGCCGCGCGGCAGCGGCCGGGGGTGGCCTATCGGCTGTGGGAGGCGGCCGCGACGGCCGGAATGCCGCCCTTCGACCCGCCGGAGATTTTGGAAAGCGACCTTTCGAGCCTGCTGCTCGACTGTGCGCTCTGGGGTGTCAGCGACCCCGGGACACTTCGCTGGCTCGACCCGCCGCCCGTCGCAGCGGTGGAGGAAGCGCGGCGGCGGCTGGTGCGGCTGGACGCGCTGGATGGGGATGGGCGCATCACCGCCCATGGAAAGGGGCTCGCCCGACTGCCACTCTCTCCGCGCCTCGCCCATATGCTGGTGCGCGCGGGTGAATTGGGGCTGGCGGACATTGCGGCGGAGGTTGCCGTCTTGCTCGGCGAGCGCGGCGTTGGCGGGCAGGACACCGACCTGACCCTCCGCCGCCAGCGCTGGCGGCGAGAGAGCGGCAAGCGGGCGGACGCGGCGCGAGGTCTGGCGAAGCGGTGGGCAGCCTTAGTCAAGCCCCTCCCTGTCAAAGGACGGGTTGGGATGGATGCCTCCGAAGGAGGATCGCTTCGCTCGCGACCTACCCCCGACCCGCCCCTGACAGGAAGGAGAGACGATAGCGTCGGTCTCTGCCTCGCGCTCGCCTTCCCCGATCGCGTCGCCAAGCGCCGTTCCGCCGACGGCGGGGATTGGGCGAGCGTCGGCGGGCGCGGCTTCCGGCTCGATCCGCTCTCGCCGCTCGCGCGCGAGGACTGGCTGGCGGTGGGCGAGGTGCAGGGCAGCGCGGCGGGCGCGCGTATCCTGTCGGCCGCACCGATCGGCGAGGCGGACGTGATCGCTCTCTTTGGCGATCGAGTCAGGGAGCATCGCACCGTGCGCTTCCGTGCCGCCAATGGTGGGATCGAAGCCTTGCGCGAGCGCCGGCTGGGCGCGGTGCGGCTGTCGAGCGGGTCGGACGACCGCCCCGATCCGCAGGCGGTTGTCGCCGCGCTCGTCGATGGCGTGCGGCAGGGCGGCCTTGCCCTGCTGCCCTGGTCGGACGCGGCACAATCGCTGCGGATGCGCGCCGGCTTCGCAGGAGTCGAAGCGCTGTCCGACGACGCGCTGCTCGCCACGCTTGACGACTGGCTGTCGCCCCTGCTGGCGGGAAAGCGCCGCCTGTCCGACATCGACCGATCCCAATTGTCCGGTGTGTTGGAGGGGCTGATCGGCTGGGACGGCAAGCAGCAGCTGGACCGGCTTGCGCCGCCCGAGTTCCGTTCGCCCGCCGGATCGACCCACGCCATCGACTATGCGGCCGAGGGAGGCCCGCGCGTCGAACTGCGCGTGCAGGCGCTGTTCGGCCTTGCCGCGCATCCGACGGTCGGGAGCGAGCGCTTGCCCCTCGTCCTCTCGCTTACCTCGCCGGCCGGGCGACCGATCCAGACGACGCGCGACCTGCCCGGCTTCTGGGCCGGCAACTGGCGCGATGTCGCCAAGGAAATGCGTGGCCGATACCCCCGCCACCCCTGGCCCGACGATCCCGCCGCCGCCAGCGCCACGCTGCGCACCAAAAATGCCGACGCGCGGCGGCAGGGCGGCCCGAAGCCTTGACTTGCCGCCGGACGCTGGTGCAACGCAGCGTCGAGATTTATCGGAGTTCCACCTGATGGCCGCGCGCATATACCAGATCCAGAAGAACGCCATGCAATCGGGCAAGGCGCTGACCCACAAATGGGTGCTGGAATTCGCGCAGGCGGAAGCCAAGAAGCCCGATCCGCTGACCGGCTGGGCCGGGTCGGGCGACACGCAGAGCCAGGTGAAGCTCACCTTCCCGTCGCAGGACGCGGCGGTGGCCTATGCGGACAAGTATGGCATCGCCTATTCAGTCATCGCGACGCCCCCCAAGACGCTGAAAATTCAAGCCTACGCCGACAATTTCCGCTAAAGCGCCGGCGCTGCCCGCACATTCGGGCGCGATGCTGCCTGATTGCCGCCTTATTCGCTTGCCAAAGGGCGGGTGGAGGCGGCAAAAGCCGCGTTTTGACGGAAAGATTTTGACGATAATGACCGATCGCAGCGCCATTTTCGAAAGCGTCGCCGCGCAGATTGCGCCTTTCAACAAGAAGGGCATCGACCTGACCGAAGCGACCAGCTTCGCCGGCGATCTGGAGTGGGACAGCCTGACCGTGATGGATTTCGTCGCCGCGATCGAGGACGAGTTCGACATCATCATCACCATGAACATGCAGGCCGAGATCGAGACCGTGGGCCAACTGGTCGACGCGGTGGCGAAGCTCAAGGCCGCCTGAGACCCAACATAGCCCGTTCGTTTCGAGCGGAGGTTCGAGATTGTCGAGAACCGAAGTTGAGAAGACGGGAAGCAAGTTCTCGACAGACGCATCTCGACTTCGCTCGATGCTGCTCGAACCGAACGGAAGATATGGAAATGACCGACGCAGCCGCCACCGCGAACGACGCGCGCACCCCCGCCGAAACGAGCGACGCGCGCGACCTTTTCTCCAAGTTCGATAATCTGATCGCCGAGCGCGAGGCGCTGCTGGCGACAGGGGTGCGCGATCCCTTCGCGATCGTGATGGACGAGGTGAAGTCGCCGACGCAGGCCGTCATCAAGGGCAAGGACACGATCCTGCTCGGCACCTATAACTATATGGGCATGACGTTCGACCCCGATGTCGTCGCGGCCGGCAAGAAGGCGCTCGACGAATTCGGCGCGGGCACGACCGGCAGCCGCGTTCTCAACGGCACCTATCAGGGCCACAGGGAAGTCGAGGACGCGCTTAAGGATTTCTACGGCACATCCGCCGCCATGGTTTTTTCGACCGGCTATCAGGCGAACCTCGGCGTCATTTCGACGCTGGCGGGCAAGGGCGACTATGTCGTGCTCGACGCCGACAGCCATGCCTCCATCTATGACGGCTGCTTCCTGGGGGACGCGGAGATCGTCCGCTTCCGCCACAATAGCGTCGAGGATCTCGACAAGCGCCTCGGCCGTTTGCCCGCCGATGCGCTGAAGCTCGTCGTGCTGGAGGGCGTCTATTCGATGCTGGGCGATGTCGCGCCGCTGCCCGATATGGTCGCCGCCATTCGCAAGCATCCCAACTGCATGATCCTGGTCGACGAAGCGCATGGCATGGGCTTTTTCGGCCCGAACGGCCGGGGCGTCTATGAAGAGCAGGGCGTCGAGAAGGACGTGGATTTCGTCGTCGGCACCTTCTCCAAATCGGTCGGCACGGTGGGCGGCTTCTGCGTATCGAACCATCCCAAGTTCGAAATCCTCCGTCTTGTCTGCCGCCCCTATGTCTTTACCGCCTCGCTGCCGCCCAGCGTCGTCGCCACCGCCGCGACCAGCATCCGCAAGCTGATGCACGCGGGCGAGAAGCGCGCGCATTTGTGGAAGAACAGCCAGCGGCTGCACGAAGGGCTGACCGACCTTGGCTTCACGCTCGGCACCAAGACGCCGCAATCCGCGATCATCGCTGTCATCCTGACCGATCAGGCGCAGGCCGTGGCGATGTGGCAGACGCTGCTGGAACTGGGCCTCTACGTCAACATGGCCCGCCCGCCCGCAACGCCCGCCGGCACCTTCCTGCTGCGCTGCTCGCTCTGCGCCGAACATAGCGACGATCAGGTCGAACAGATCATCGGCATGTTCGCGGCGGCGGGCAAGGCGACCGGGGCGATCGGCTGACAGACCGCCCCCAACGGGGAACTCGACCCATGTTATCGAAGTTTTCGCCTCCCCCGTTTCTTCATTAACCTTGTTGGGCTAGTGTAACGGTCCCATGGCGCATGGCGATCATCAGGACGGACGGGAAAGCCCCTGGCGCGTGGCTATGCGCCGGCTTTTGCCGTTCCTCCTTGTCGCCCTGCTCGTCGGAGCGCTCGGCGCGTTGCTCTACACCGCCAGCAACGCCACGCGCGATCATCAGCGCGCGCTCGCCGAGCAGCAGCGCAGTTTCGAGGTGATCGCGCTCGCCCGCGGGTTCGAAGCGCAGGTCGCCCGAGCGGAAGTGACCCTGGCGCGCTATGTCATCAGTCTCGACCCCGACACCGGCCGGCTTTTTCAGGACCAATGGCGCGGGGCGGCGCGGCAGTTGCGCGCGCTCCGTTACGCCACGCGCCGGTCGGGCTGGCAGCGCGGCCATCTCGCCGCGCTCCAGCGCGCCTTCGACGAACGCGGACGGACGCTGAACGAAATCGGCCTCCGCACCGCATACGACCAGAAGATGGCCGCGCTCGCCCGCTTCCACCAAGCGGGCAAGAGCCGCGACCTGCGGCGGATCACCGCCCTCCTCGACATGGTCATCCGGGCGGAAAACAGCCGCCTTCAGGAGCGTAGCCTTGCCGTCAGCCTTGCAGGCGACCGCACCGAACAGGTCGGGCGGACGTCGCGCCTGCTGGGGCTGGTGCTTCTGGTCTGCGTGCTGTTTGCCGCCTGGCTCGCCAACGCCGCCTATAGCGAGCGGCGCAAGGCGCGCGCGCTCGCCGAACTGGAAACCGAGCGCGCTGACCGGATGGAGGCGGCGGTGCAGGCGCGCACGGCCGAGCTGTCCGCCGCCTATGACGAATTGAAGCGCGAGTCGGCCGAACGCGCGGCGGCCGAGGACAATCTGCGGCAGATGCAGAAGATGGACGCGGTGGGGCAGCTGACGGGCGGCATCGCCCATGATTTCAACAATATGCTCGCAGTCGTCGTCGGCGGGCTGGAACTCGCCAAGCGCAACCTCCGCCTCAAGCCCGAGGAGGCGTCGCGGCACCTGGACAATGCCATGGAGGGTGCGAACCGCGCCTCTGCGCTGACCCGTCGCCTGCTCGCCTTTGCCCGGTCAGAGCCGCTGCTGCCGAGCGCGGTCGATCCCGACGCGCTGATCGCCGGCATGGCGGACCTGATCGACCGCACCATCGGCGACCAGATCATCGTCAGTTTCGCGCATCGAGCGGAGGGCTGGCGCATCTTCGTCGACCAGCATCAGCTGGAAAATGCGATCCTGAACCTGTGCGTCAATGCGCGCGACGCGATGGAGGGGAGGGGGCGGCTCAGCCTGTCGACCGATCGCATGACGCTGAAAAGCAGGGAGATCGGCGATTGCGCGGAGGGTGACTATGTCGTGCTGACGGTCACCGACGATGGCTGCGGCATGACGCCCGAGGTGCTGGCCCGCGTGTTCGAGCCCTTCTTCACCACCAAGCCGGTCGGCAAGGGCACGGGCCTGGGCCTCAGCCAGATCTTTGGGCTGGTGCGCCAGTGCGCGGGCGAAATCCGCATCGATTCGACGCCGGGCGAAGGCAGCAGCGTGTGCATCTACCTGCCCCGCTGCTTGAACGAAGCGGAGAATGGCGAAGCGGGGGCAGCCTTCGCGCAGGGGCCGGTGCGCCAGCCGCCCACCCGCATCCTGGTCGTCGAGGATGATCCGCGCGTCCTCAACCAGACGATGGCCGCACTCTCCGAACTCGGCCATCTGCCGGTCGCCTGCGACCATCCGGCCAAGGCGGCGAAGCTGCTGACCAACAATGCCGACGTCGGCCTCATCATCAGCGACGTGTTGATGCCCGACATGACGGGGCCGGAAATGGTGAAGGGGCTGCCCGCCCAGTTCCGCCATCTGCCGGTGCTGTTCGTCACCGGCTATGCCGGCGATGTCGGCGAAAGCGCGGACTTTGCCGGCCATGCCGTGCTGCGAAAGCCCTATACGCTCGCCGCGCTGGGGCAGGCGCTCAGCGACGCGCTTACCGAATCGCCCCTCCGCGGAACAGCCGCGGCAGCAGAGTGAGCGCGCCCAGGAGCGGCCAGCGCCGCTGCCACGGCCGAATCGCGATCTGCGTGCCGGCGTGGCGATTGATCTTCCAGGCGAGATAGTCGATCCCCCCGGCATAGGTGAAGCTCGCCTTGGCAAGCCGCAGCACCGACAGGCGCTTGCCCCGGCGCTGGAGCTTACGCCAGAGGCGGGGCGCATCAGCAGGGGAGGGCGGCAGCCCGTCGGCCAGCGCCGCGTCCCCAAAGCGCCGATACCGATCGGGGTCGGCATCCACGATGGATAGCGAACGGCCGGTCTTTTCGGCGCGCAATTCGGCATTATAGGTCAGCGCAAAGCCGGCCTTCCAGAGCGCCAGCACATCGTCCTGCTCGCCCGTCATCGGCCGTGCCAGCGACAGCAGCGTCGGCGCGGCCTGCGCCACCGCCGCAACGACCCGCTGCCGCGCCAGATCGTCGGCCGCCCAGAGCAGCCGCGCGGGCTGGGCGAAGCGCGCCCAGACAGACACGTTATCCGCAGCCGGGCTGTTGAGCCGTGCAAAGTCCGCTTCGGACAGCACCGCATATTTCGCCATCAGCCCCTGATGCTCTAACGGAAAGACGTTGGGCGGGATCAGCCGGTTCGCGCTCGCCAGCCATCGCCGCCCGTAAGCCGCCGGATAATCCGACACGATCAGGTAGAAATCCAGCATCAATCCGTCGAGATTGGCTTCGCGCAGGCAGGAGCCGTAGAACAGCACGGCCCGCGCGGCTTGCGGATATGTCGCCGCCAGCGCCCCGGCCATCGCGGCGGCGCGAGGATCGGCGGGGCGGGCGAGTTCCGCAGCGACGAGCGGCAGCAGGCGGCTAGGCATGGGCGTCGGTCGTGCTCCTGCAGAGGCGGGAGTCCCGTCCCGCTCTCTTTACCGGCCCGCCTTCGCAGGAGCGGGACGAGCTTTCAAGTTCGGCGGCAAGGTCGGGCCAGCATCAGCCGCTTAATTGAACAGCGAGTTGAACAGTTGTTTGCCACTTCAGGGCCGAGGGCGCTGGCATCCGGTCAGCCGGATAGCCAGCTGTTTGCGGTATTATTACGGAGCCGTAATAATCTCCATGGCGTTCATAGCCCATCGCCCCTGTTTCGGTTGGAACGAACGCTCACTCCGCCGCCTGCGCCAAGTCCGGATCGGTCCAGCTCAGCACCGGCTTGCGCGCGGCGAGGGTCTCGTCGAGGCGACGGCGCGGCGCGTGATAGGGCGCGCCCTTCAGCGCCTCGTCGCCTGCCTTTGCCCGTTCGGCCAGGCTGCGCAGCGCCAGGATGAACTGGTCGAGCGCCGCCTTGCTTTCCGTTTCGGTGGGTTCGACCAGCATCGCGCCATGGACGACCAGCGGGAAATACATGGTCATCGGGTGGAAGCCCTCGTCGATCAGCCCCTTGGCGATGTCGAGCGTGGTGAAGCCTTCGGCCAGCCCCTTGTCGCTGAACAGCGCCTCATGCATGCAGGGGCCGCTTGCGCCGAATGGCGCGTCGAGCACATCGTCCAGGCTGCGCAGCACATAGTTGGCGTTGAGGACCGCGTCCTCCGCCACCTGCCGCAGGCCATCCGCGCCGTGGCTGAGGATGTAGGTCAGCGCGCGGGTGAACATGCCCATCTGGCCGTGGAAGGCGCACATGCGGCCGAAGCTCTGCGGCATTTCCTCGCCGACATTATCTTCTTCAATGAGGTGGATCGTGCCGTCCGCCAGGCGCGCGGTGTAGGGCAGCGGGCCGAAGGGCGCGAGCGCTTCGGAGAGCACGACCGGGCCGGAGCCGGGGCCGCCGCCGCCATGGGGGGTCGAGAAGGTCTTGTGCAGGTTGATATGCATCGCATCGACGCCGAGGTCGCCGGGGCGCACCCGGCCGACGATGGCGTTGAAGTTCGCGCCGTCGCAATAGACGAAGGCACCGGCGGCATGGACTGCGTCGGAAATCACCTTCATGTCCCGCTCGAACAGGCCACAGGTGTTGGGATTGGTGATCATCACCGCCGCGACGTCCGGGCCGAGCCGGGCCTTCAGCGCCTCCAGATCGACGCGGCCGTCGGGGGTCGCGGGAATATCCTCCACCTCATAGCCGCAGAAGGCGGCGGTGGCGGGATTGGTGCCGTGCGCGCTTTCGGGAACCAGCACCACCTTGCGCGCGTCGCCGCGCGCTTCAAGGGCGGCGCGGATGCAGAGCAGGCCGCACAGTTCGCCATGCGCGCCCGCCTTGGGCGTCATCGCGACGCCATGCATGCCGGTGAGCTGGATAAGCCAGACGGCCAGTTCGTTGATGACGCCAAGCGCGCCCTGCACGGTCGATTGCGGTTGCAGCGGGTGGATGTCCGCGAAACCGGGGAGCCGCGCCATCTTCTCGTTGAGGCGCGGGTTGTGCTTCATCGTGCAGGAGCCGAGCGGGAACAGGCCAAGGTCGATGGCGTAATTCTGTCGGCTGAGGCGGGTATAGTGGCGCACCGTCTCCTGCTCCGACAGGCCGGGCAGGCCGATGCTGTCGGCGCGGGCGAGAGTGCCGAGGCGACTGGCGATCTTCGGGGTCTCGCCGAAATCGACGCCGGTCGTTTCGGTCGAGCCGATCTCGAAGATCAGCTTTTCCTCCAGCATCAGGGCGCGGTTGCCGGTGGCGGTGGCGGGGGCCATATGCGCGTCCTCGACCGGCGTGGGCGCGGTGGGGCGGCCCTCCTTGAGCATGGTCATGCCGCGATCTCCTTGTTCAAACGTCCCGTGCTCCGGCGAAAGCCGGAGCCCAGGGTTCCGGGCACAGCGTGTGGGGCTCTGGGCTCCGGCTTCCGCCGGAGCACGGCGTTAGACAGCACGCTCATGCCAGTTCCTCCTCAAGCGCCTTGGCCAGCGCCTCGATGTCCTCAGGCGTGGTCGTCTCGGTAACGGCAACGATCAGGCCGTTGCCGACTGCGGGCGAATTGGGGAAGAGGCGGCCGAGCGATACGCCCGCCAGCACGCCCCGGTCGGCCAGGTTCCGCACCGCTTCACGCGCGTCCTTCGCCAGCACCAGCGTGAATTCGTTGAAGAAGCTGTCGTTGAGCAGCGTGACGCCGGGCAGCTGCGCCAGACGGTCCGCCGCCTGGCAGGCGAGGGCGTGGTTGAGCGTTGCAAGCTGGCGCAGCCCCGCCTCGCCCAGCAAGGTCATGTGGATGCTGAACGCCAGCGCGCACAGCCCGCTGTTGGTGCAGATGTTCGACGTCGCCTTCTCGCGCCTGATGTGCTGTTCGCGGGTCGAGAGCGTCAGCACGAAGCCGCGCTTGCCGGCCGCGTCCACTGTCTCGCCGCAGAGGCGGCCGGGCATCTGGCGGACATATTTCTGCTTGCACGCAAAGAGGCCCAGATACGGCCCGCCGAATTGCAGGCCGACGCCGATCGACTGGCCTTCGCCCACCACGATGTCCGCGCCCATATGGCCCGGCGCCCGTATCGCGCCGAGCGCCACCGGTTCCGTCACCACCGCGACCAGCAGCGCGCCGGCCGCATGGGCGGCGTCGGCCAGCGGGGTCAGGTCGGCGATACGGCCCAATATGTCGGGATATTGGACAACGACGCAGGACGTGTCCTTGTCGATCCCGGCGATCAGCGCGTCGATGTCCGTCGCGGCCTCCAGCGTCGGCGCGTCATGCACCAGCGCGTCGCCGGTAAACTTCGCCATGGTCTGCGCGACCGAGACATAATGGGGGTGCAGACCCGCCGACAGCAAAGCCTTGCCGCGCTTGGTGATGCGCCGCGCCATCACGATCGCTTCCCAACACGCGGTCGAACCGTCATACATGGAGGCGTTGGCGACATCGCAGCCCAGCAGGCGCGCGACCTGCGTCTGGAATTCGAACAGCACCTGGAGCGTGCCCTGCGCGATTTCGGGCTGATAGGGGGTGTAGGCGGTCAGGAACTCGCCACGCTGGATCAAATGATCGACGCTGGCGGGAACATGGTGACGATAGGCTCCCGCGCCCAGAAAGAAGGGCGCTTCCCCCGCCGACAGATTCTGCCGTGCGAGCGCGCTCATATGCCGCTCGACCGCCAGTTCGCTGGCGTGGTTCGGCAGGCCTTCGATCGGGCCGGACAAACGGGCTTCAGCGGGCACGTCCACGAACAGATCGTCGATCGACGCCGCGCCGACGGTGGCGAGCATCGCCTGCCGGTCGGTGTCGGTAAGGGGTAGGTAGCGCATTTTCACTCCTATCAATGCCCCTCCCCTTCAGGGGAGGGATTGGGGTGGGGTGTCGCCCCATGCGTCACCCTATGAGGCTGAACCCCACCCCCGACCCCTCCCCCTGAAGGGGAGGGGAGAATGTCGATCAAAGGCTCGCCACGAACTTCCGGTACGCAGCCTCGTTCATCAGGCCTTCCAGCTCGCTGGCGTCGGTGATGCGCAGCTTGAAGAACCAGCCGTCCTCCTCCGCGTCGCTGTTGACCAGAGCGGGCTCGTCCTCCAGCGCGCCGTTGGTTTCGACCACTTCGCCCGAGATCGGCGCATAGACGTCCGACGCGGCCTTGACCGACTCCACGACGGCGGCGTCGTCGCCCTTGTCTAAGGTCGTGCCTTCGGCGGGCAATTCCACGAACACGATGTCGCCCAGCTGCTCCTGCGCGTAATCGGTGATGCCGACCGTGGCGATCTCGCCCTCGACATCGATCCATTCATGTTCGTCAGTGAAATAGCGGCTCATATGGTTACTCCCCTTCCGAAAAATGACATCACGCCTTGCGCCGATACCGATGCGGAACGAACGGCATCGGCGTGACCGCAGCGGCTATACGCTTGCCCCGCACCTCTATTTCCAGTGCCGTGTCGATGGCCGCGTGGGGCAGGCTGACCCAGCCCATCGCGATCGGCGAGCCGAGGGTCGGCGCGAAGCCGCCCGAGGTGACTTCGCCGACTTCGACCGCCCCGGCATAGATTTTCGCGCCCTCGCGCGCGGGAAGCCGGCCCTCGATGCGGAGGCCCACGCGCTTGGTGCCAGGACCATCGGCCAGTTCTTTCATGACGCGGGCATGGCCGATGAAGCCGCCTTCCTCGCGCCGACGCTTGCCGATGGCGAAGCCGAGGTCCGCGCCGATGGTGCTGACGGCGGGCGTCAGGTCATGGCCGTAGAGCGGCAACCCCGCCTCCAGCCGCAGCGAATCGCGCGCGCCAAGGCCGATGGGCTTGACCTGCGGCAGGGCGCAAAGCGCGTCGGCCAGCAGCGCCACGTCGTCGGCCGGCACGCTGATCTCGAACCCGTCCTCGCCGGTATAGCCCGACCGGCTGATCCATAGCGGCACGCCGCGCCAAGTGAACAGGCCCGACTGCATGAAGAGGAGATCGGCGGTTTCGGGGATCAGCGCGCCCAGCGCTTCGCCCGCTTCCGGCCCTTGCAGCGCCAGCAGCGCAGCCTCGTCCATGTGGTTCATCACCACTTCGTCGGGCAGATGCTCGATTATCCAGCCGATATCGTCATATTTGGTTGCGCCGTTGACCACCATATAGATGTCCGCGCCGTCGAATGCGTCGCCGCCCAGCCGCGAGACCATCAGGTCGTCGAGAATGCCGCCATCCTCGTCCAGCAGCATCGAGTAGCGCTGACGGAAGGGTTTCAGCCCCTTGATGTCGGCGGGCAGCAGCTGCTCCAGCGCTTCGTCCACGGCCCCACTCTCATTGGCGCTCGAAAAGGTCAGCTGGCCCATATGGCTCACGTCGAACAGCCCAGCATGTTCGCGCGTCCACAGATGCTCGGCCATGATGCCGTCATACTGGATCGGCATGTGATAGCCCGCAAAGCCGACCATCCGCGCGCCCTTCGCCCGGTGCCAGGCGTCGAGCGGCAGTTCCTGCAACGGCAGCTCTTCTTCCAGATGGGCGATATCGTCATTGGCGGTCATGCAGGCCGGCCTTTCCGTGATGAGTAGCAGGGCGACAGCGTGACCCCGCCGGATATGGCGCGGAAGACTGCCACCCCCTCTGTCACGGAACCTGAGAGCTTTGACCAGTGACCCTGCGGCCCCCTGGCTTACCCCTTCGGTGGGACGGGCATGAAGCGCGTCCGCTTTCCAGAGTGTCTCGCGCGATGCGGTCCTTTGGCCTGAGAGATTCCGGGGCGGTTGCTCCTTCGGCGACGGGCGGTGCCTCAAAGGCGGCCCATGCTCTCCCGCATCGTGCCCGGCAGACGAATCCGCCGGAGACGCCCAAGCCATTGCGGCAAAGCGAGGGGCGCGTCAATCGGGGAAGTGGGCTCCGCGCATCGTGCGGCATGGCGCGGCGCCATAGACGGGTTTGTCAGCGGTCAAGAAAGACTGGGGTGGTGCCGCCGGATCGAATTGTCTATCGCATCGATCAGCAATGAAGAGAGCGTTGATCGTCCGTCATGTCCCGCGCGAAGGCGCGGCCGGGTATCTCCAGCCGATCGAGGAGACGGGTTACCATATCGACCGCGTCGACGTCGCCAGCCCCGACTTTGCCGATGTCGACCTGTGCAGCCCCGACCTGCTCATCATGATGGGCGGTCCGATGGGCGTTTACGAGACCGATCATCACCCTTGGATCAGCCTGCAGATCGAGAAGCTCGCCGCGCGCCTTGCCGCCGACCGGCCGACGCTGGGCGTGTGCCTGGGCAGTCAGATGATCGCGGCGGCGCTGGGCGCGCCGGTCTATCCGGGCGGGCGGATGGAACTGGGCTTCGCGCCGGTTCGGCTCAACGCCGCCGGCGCGGCGTCGCCGCTGCGCCACCTCGACGCCGTGCCGGTGCTGCATTGGCATAGCGACACGTTCGACCTGCCCGACGGGGTCGAACTGCTCGCGTCCACCGACAGCTATGCGCATCAGGCATTCCGGCGCGGGACCAATCTGCTGGCGCTGCAATTCCATGCCGAAATGGGCGAAGACCCGCGTTTCGAGGATTGGCTGACCCACTTCTGGGCCGATCTCGACACCGCCCGGCAATGCGTCCATGCGCTGCGGCGCGATCATGAAGCCCATGGACCGGGCGCCGTGGCGGCAGGACGGGCGATGATCGGCGCGTGGCTCGCCGAGGTGCGCCACTGATCGCCGTTCAGAATTCGACTTCCAGCTCGATCATCTCTTCAGGTTCGGCGCGGGCTGCCTCGATCCATTCGCGCATCAGCGGCCAGTTGTTGATCGTCTGGCAATAGGCGGCCGCGCCCTGCGATACCGGCACGGCGTAGGTCAGGAAACGCTGCGCCACCGGGGCGAACATCGCGTCGGCCACGGTCGGGCGGTCGCCGAACAGCCAGGGGCCGCCATAGGTTTCCAGGCATTCGCGCCAGATCGTTTCGACCCGGTCGATGTCGGGCTTCGCGCCTGAAAAGATCGGGAACCGGACATGCCGCACCTTGAGGTTCATCGGCAGCGCGGACCGCAGATTGGCGAATCCCGAGTGAATCTCGCCCGACACCGACCGGCAATGGGCGCGGGCGATCCGGTCGGCGGGATACATGCCCGCCTGCGGATACAACTCGTGCAGATATTCCGCGATCGCCAGCGTGTCCCATACGCTCGCGCCTTCATGCGTCAGGCGCGGCACCAGCACGGAGGGAGAGAGCAGCAGCAGTTCGGCGCGATTTTCCGGGTCGTCAAGGGCGACGATCGTCTCATGGACCTTCAGCCCGGCAATCCGGCACAACAGCCAGCCGCGCAACGACCATGACGAGTAATTTTTGCTGGAAAGGGTGAGTTCTGCAACTGCCATGGCTTGCCTCCCGCCTTCAACTTAACTCACATTTATGATGATGCAGTGCAACACAAAATGCATGTATAGCGTTTGATTGGAATCGCCGATTCGGTTGGCGATATTGGTGTAAGGCGAATTTACGACGATGCGGATGCTCTATAGCGGCTACCAGGCATGGAACGACATGCTGCTCCCCGCCCGCCTCGGCGCGCAATGGGCGCTCGCGATGCGTGACCGGATGGGACCAATGGCCGACTGGGCCATGCCGCGCCGCATGTTTGCGCTGATGGACGTGTTTCAGGGCGCGAAACTGACGCACCGTCGCCCCGCTTACGGCATCGACATGGTCCAGTGCGGCAATGCGCAGGTGGCGGTGCGCGAGGAGATCGCGATGGCGCTGCCCTTCGGCGACCTGCTGCATTTCGTGAAGGACGATGTCGAAACGCCGCAGCCCAAGGTGCTGGTGGTAGCCCCCATGTCGGGCCATTTCGCAACCCTGCTGCGCAGCACGGTCGCAACATTGCTTCAGGACCATGACGTGTACATCACCGATTGGAAGAACGCACGCGACGTGCCTCTGGAGGCGGGGCGGTTCGGCTTCGACGACTATGTCGACTATGTGATCCGGTTCCTCCAGGACATGGGCGAGGGCGCGCATGTCGTATCGGTGTGCCAGCCCTGCGTTCCCGCGCTCGCCGCCGTGGCGATGATGTCGGAGGATGACGACAAGGCGACGCCGCGATCGATGACGCTGATGGGCGGGCCGATCGATCCCAATGCCGCGCCGACCGTGGTCAATGACCTGGCCAACGAAAAGCCGATCGAGTGGTTCGAGGAGAATCTGATCTCTGTCGTACCCTTCCGCTATGCCGGGCGCGGGCGGGAGGTCTATCCCGGATTCCTCCAATTGTCGGCCTTCATGTCGATGAATCTGGAGCGGCACGGCGCGCAGCACCGCGAACTCTACCAGTTGCTGGCCGACGGCAAGACGGTGGAGGCCGACAAGATCAAGCAATTTTACGAGGAATATTTCGCGGTCCTCGACATGACCAAGGAATTCTACCTCGAAACCGTCGACATGGTGTTCCAGCGGACGCTGCTGGCGAAGGGCGAACTCACCGTGCGGGGCCGCAAGGTGAACCCCGGCGCGATCCGCAAGACGGCGCTGCTGACGGTCGAGGGCGAGAAGGACGATGTCTGCGCGGTCGGCCAGACATCGGCAGCGCACGCGCTATGTACCGGCCTGCGGCCGCATTTGAAGCGCCACCACCTTCAGCCCGGCGTCGGACACTATGGCGTGTTTTCCGGCCGAAAATGGGAAAATCAGGTTTATCCGCAGGTGCGGAACATGATCCTCTCGATGAATTGAGCCTCCCCTCCCGCACGCGGGAGGAGTGGTTTCAGCCTATCGCCACAACGCGGCGATCATGGCCAGCATGCCGCGGTCCTCAGCCGCGCTCCGCAGCCTGGGCGCGCCATAGCCGCGGCATTCCAGGCAATCGGCCCGCACGCCCGCGCCCGTCACCAGCGCCTTCACGTCGGCGACTGCCTGCATCGCCCAGCCGCGCTGCGCCCGCGCCTGCCGCGCGAGCATGTCGCGGGCGGCATTGTCATCGTTGGGGTCGCGCTGCGCGAGCGCCTCGATCCACTCCGCCCAAGGGTCGGGCGCCTTTTCGATGCGATAGACCTTTGCCCTGGCGGGGTCGATCTTCGCCCGGCGCGCGGCTTCGGCAACGGCGTCCTCCAGCCCGCCGAAGCGGTCGACCAGCCCGATCTGTCGCGCCGTGCCGCCATCCCACACCCGGCCCTGCGCGATGGCGTCGATCGCCTGGGGGGACTTCTTCCGCGACTGCGCGACGATGCCGACGAACCGGCGGTAGATATCCTCGACCCCCATCTGCATGATCTGGTCGAATTCGGGCGTGGTGCCGCCCGCAAGGTCCGGCTGGCCCGACAGCGGCGTCGTGCGAACCCCGTCGGTGGTGATGCCCATCTTCGCCAGCGTGCCCTCGAAACTCGGCAGGATGCCGAACACGCCGATGGAGCCGGTGATCGTGTCGGGCTCGGCGAAGATGACGTCTCCCGGCGTCGAGACCCAATAGCCCCCGCTCGCCGCCACATTGCCCATCGACACGACCACGGGCAGCCCGTCCCCCTTCGCCTGAAGGATCGCGCTCCTGATCTTCTCCGACGCCATTACCGATCCGCCCGGCGAATCGACCCGCACCACCAGAGCCTTCAGGTCTTTCTGGTCGAGCGCGGTCAGCAGCAGGTCGGATAGGGTATCGCCCGCCGCCGTGCCGGGGCCGCCTTCGCCATCGACGATGTCGCCGGCCACCGTCAGCACGCCGATCTGTCCGTCATTGGCAGGTTTGCGCGCCTTTATGTAGCGGTCGAAGTCGACCGTGGCGAAGCTGCCCGCCTTGTCGCCTGATGCGTCGCCGGCAATGTCCGCCACCCGGTCGCCAAAGGCCGATGCGTCGCCGAGCTTGTCGACCAGCCCCGCCGCCAGCGCGGCCTTCGCCACGTCCCCGCCCGTCGCGCGCACCGCCGACAGGGGATCGGCGGCGTAGGCCGCGATCTTCGCCTTCGGCCGCGCCTTGCCCACATCCTGCCGCCAATCCTCCCACAATGCGTCGGCGAGAGCCTGATTGGCCTGCTTCGCTTCGGGCGACTGATCGGTGCGGATGAAGGGCTCGACGAAGCTCTTGTAGGTGCCGACGCGATAGACATGGGTGTTGACGCCGAGCTTGTCGATCAATCCCTTATAGTAGAGCCCCGAGCCGCCCCGGCCCATGATCGCGACACCGCCCAGCGGATCGCTCCACACCTCGCTCGCATGGGCGGCGAGTTGATAGCTGTCATCGCTGTAGAGCGTCGCATAGGCCAGAACGGGCTTTTTAGCGGCGCGCACGCCATCCAGCGCCTTGCCGACGCGGGCCAGGGCGACCTGCCCGCCGCCCATGAAGCCGTCGAGGTTCAGCACCACGGCCTTGATCTTCGCGTCGTCCTTCGCCGCGTCGAGCGCGGTCACGATGTCGGACAGGCGATATTCCTTCGCTTGCGGGCCGTTGCCGGTCAGCAGAGCTAAGGGTTCTACCTCGGCGGGCTGCTCGACGATGGTGCCGTCAAGGTCGAGCAGCAGCGCCCCGCTGCTGACGCTCTGCGCCGGCTTGGGCGAAAAGGAGAGGGCGGCGTAGAGCGCGCCGAAGAAGAGCAGCAGGAACAGGAGGACGAGCCCGTCCTTGATCGCGACCAATATGCGCCACGCGCCCTTCACAAATGCCAAGTCGGCTGCTCCTGCCTCATATGATGCCCATCTGCTACCCGATGGACCATGCCGCCGCAATGTGGGACGCCCGCGTCCGGCGGCAAGCTTGCGCGGCGGATTTTGCCCGCTATGGGGATCATCATCCTATGATGTTCGTGCAGGAGACGCGCCCCATGCCCACCCTCGTCCTCATCCGCCATGGCCAGTCGGCGTGGAACCTGGAAAACCGCTTCACCGGCTGGTGGGACGTCAACCTGACCGACAAGGGGATCGAGGAAGCGCGCGCTGCCGGCCGCCTGATGGCGGAGAAGGGGCTGGACTTCGACATATGCTACACCAGCCTTCAGACCCGCGCGATCAAGACGCTCAACCTGGCGCTGGAGGAAATGGGGCGGCTGTGGCTGCCGGTCGAGAAGGACTGGCGGCTCAATGAGCGCCATTATGGCGGGCTGACTGGCCTCAACAAGGCTGAGACGGCGGCGAAGCATGGCGACGATCAGGTCAAGATCTGGCGGCGCAGCTTCGACATTCCGCCGCCGGTGCTGGAGCCGGGCGGGGAATTCGACCTGTCGGCCGATCGCCGCTATGCCGGCATCGCCATCCCCTCGACCGAGAGCCTGAAGGACACGATCGCCCGCGTGCTGCCCTATTGGGAGGCGACGATCGCGCCCGACCTCAAGGCCGGCAAGCGGGTCGTCATCTCCGCCCATGGCAATTCGCTTCGCGCGCTGGTCAAGCATCTGTCGAACATCCCCGACGACGAGATCACCGAGCTGGAAATCCCGACCGGCCAGCCCATCGTCTATGAACTGGCCGATGATCTGACCGCGCTCGACCGCTATTATCTGTCGGAACGCTGATCGGTTACGCCACCGCCCGGTCCAGATAGGGCAGCCGGTCCGTCACGACCGGCGGCAGCCCGCGCACCACCAGAGCGCGGGCATGGTGCCACAGGGCCGACAGCAGCAGCAGCGCCGATCCGATCACCAGCGCCGTCAGCGCCCAGGACAGCTCGACCGCGCCGGCTTGCCGGAACAGGGCGTAGAGCGCGAAGAGGACATAGGCGAGGCTGGAAACGAGCAGCGCGCGCCGGTCGATCGCCAGCGCGACGATGCCGAACGCGACATAGAGAGCGATCACCAGCAACGCCCGCCCGGCGCTGATCTCGTCGCCGCGCAGCACGCCGAGCAGCTGGAACAGCGAATGCGCGATCATGGGCGCGGCGGCGAGGTGCAGCCAGAAAGCGACGTCCGACCGGCGGGTGGTGCGCGCCCGGTCGCTCATGTCCCACCACATGGCGAGCGCGAACAGGGCGATGCCCGCCGCCAGCATCAGCAGAAAGGGCAGGGTGCGGTCATAGGGGACCGCCGCCATCACGAGGCCGGCGATCACGCCGACACCCGCCGCCGATCCCGCAGCGACCGTGATCGGCACCATGAAGCGCCGCCAATGCAGCCACGCCGCGCCAGCGCCGCAGGCCGCGACCAGCGAAAGGATGAGCGCGCCTTCGCGCTCGCCGGCATTGGGCACCAGCTGCCCCGCCAGTGCGCCGACCGCGAAGCAGACGCCGCCGACGAATCCGGCCAGCAGCAGGATGGAGGGCAGGGCCATGCGCCTTTGCCGGGTGAAATATTCCGCCAGGCCCCAGCTTGCCGCCGCGATCAGCACCCCGGACATGAAGGCGGGATGATGGTCGGGCGCGCCGAATCGCAGGCTGTTGCCGAGCCAGCCGAGCGCCACCAGCAGGATCACGCCAGCGATCGTCACGAAAATATCGTTGAAGCCGGTCAGCAGCCGGAAATGCTCTTCGTCGACCACGGGACTTGCGCGCAGCCGCGCGACATGATCGCGCAACGCCTGCGCCGCGTCGGCCGGGATAGCGCCCGCCGCTACGGCATCCTGTAGGTCACTCTCGCTATACATCGGCCATCTCCCGCCGCTCTCCTGATGCGCGCATCATAACAGCAGTGTAGTATATCGGCAATACAGTTGATTTTCGCCTTTTTCCGCGCTCTTGGCGGTGATAGCGCGGGCTGGAGATATGAGAGGAGATGCCGCCCATGAGCCTGCCGGCCGTGCTAAAGGACCGTTTGCGACTCCCGCTGATCGGGTCGCCCATGTTCATTATTTCGCAGCCCGCTTTGGTCCTGGCCCAGTGCCGGGCGGGCATCGTGGGTTCCTTCCCCTCGCTCAACGCGCGTCCTTCCGGCATGTTCGAGGCATGGTTGCAGCAGTTGCAGGCCGAACTGACGCCGCAGGACGCCCCCTTTGCCGTCAACCTGATCGTCCATCGCAGCAATGGCCGGCTGGAGGAGGATCTGGCGCTCTGCGTCCAATATCGCGTGCCGATCGTCATCACGTCCCTGGGCGCGCGGGAGGATGTGAATCAGGCAATCCACAGCTATGGCGGCATCGTCCTGCACGATGTCATTCATGATCGCTTCGCCCACAAGGCGATCGAGAAGGGGGCGGATGGCCTGATCGCCGTCGCCGCCGGGGCCGGCGGCCATGCCGGCACTTTGTCGCCCTTCGCGCTGGTGCAGGAAATCCGCCAATGGTTCGACGGTCCGCTCGCTTTGTCCGGTTCGATCGCCACCGGCCGGTCGATCGCGGCGGCGCGGATGATGGGCGCGGACCTTGCCTATATGGGTTCGCCCTTCATCGCCACGACGGAGGCCAATGCCGACGCCGCCTACAAGCAGATGATCGTCGACAGCCATGCCGAAGACATTGTCTATTCCGACGTCTTCACGGGGGTTCACGGCAATTATCTGCGCCCCAGCATCGTTGCTGCCGGCATGGACCCTGACCATCTGCCCGAAGCCGAGGACATGGATTTCGGCAGCATCGCCGGGGGCGACAAGAAGGCGTGGCGCGACATATGGGGCTGCGGTCAGGGCATCGGCGCGATCGACCGGGTACAGCCTGCCGCCGATTTCATCGCGGCGCTAGGATCGCAGTACCGAGCGGCGATCGACGGTTTCACCGCTTAGGAAACCGCGCAGTTCGCCGATGAAGCGATCAAACTGGTCATGGTGCAGCCAGTGGCCGGCATCGGCGAACTCGACCAGCCGGGCGTCGCGGAAATGGCGGATGCGTCCGTCCTTGACCGGGTTGGACGCCCAGCTGTCCGCGCCCAGGCACAGCAAGGTCGGGCAGGTGATGCGCTGCCAGAAATCGGGCAGTTCCGCGTCCAGTCCCGCCTGCGGCACCATGACGTTGAGATAGGGGTCGAATTTCCAGCTGTAGCTGCCATCCTCGTTGCGATTGACGCCATGGCTGGTCAGGTGAAACGCCTGTTCGACGGTGAGATGCTCGTTGCGTTCGCGCATCCGTCCGATCGCCGCCTCGATCGTGGGATAGCGGCGCGGCGTGCGCGCGGCGCTGATGCGGCGGCTGTCGATCCATTCGCGCCACACATCGGGCGCAGGTCGAGCGCCGCGCTCGCTCACCAGCGTGGGCGCGAGGCCCAGACCCTCTATCGCCACCAGACGGCGCAGCTTTTCCGGGTAAAGGCCGGCAAAGCGCAAGCTGATCGATCCGCCCAGCGAATGGCCCACGATCGTCAGCGGCGACCGGTCGAGCAAGTCCACCAACTGCGCCAGATCATAGACGTAGCTGCTCATCATGTAGGCCCCGTCGGTGGACCAGCTGCTGTCGCCATGGCCGCGCAGATCGGGTGCGATGACATGATAGTCCTTCGCCAGCGCGCGCGCCGTCCAGTCCCAGCTGCGCGCATGGTCGAACCCGCCATGCACCAGGATCAGCGTCGGTGCGGACGGATTGCCCCAGTCCAGATAGTGGAGCCGGGTCCGCAGCGACGTGTAGAAGTGCGATGTCGGTGATGGCGCGACGGGCGAATCCATGCGGTCCTGCGGATCGGAGGGGAGGGGCGTCCCTCCCCCATTGGCGAACTGCTTCGGGGTTGCAAGTCCGTTCCCAGCGAAATTTCCGTTCAATCCGGCATCATTTCGCCGGCATCATGCGCCATGCAAGGATTGATCCATGTCCAGCGCCGCCAGCCGTCGCGCCGCCGCCGCCCGGCCCGCGCCGGCGACCACCTGCGCCAATTCGGCCTGGCGGAAGGGCTTGTCGAGCCTGGGCCGGCGCGTCGCATGGGGCGGCAATTCGGCAAAGCCGGTAATGATGATGACCGGAAGGCCCGGCCGCAACGCCTCGATCGCGTCGGCGAGTTGCGCGCCGGTCATGCCCGGCATCGCATGGTCGGTGACCACCAGATCGACATCGCCCCGCTCCAGCATCCGCAGCGCGTCCTGCGCCGACGCCGCTTTGAACACAGTATGCCCCAGATGCTCCAGCATCCCGGCGGTGTTGGTCAGCACAAGATCGTCATCGTCCACCGCCAGTATCACCAGCGGCGCTGTCTCGTCGCCGATCTCCTCAAGCAGCGCCACGACGGGCGCGGCATTGTCCGTTTGCGCGACGGGCAGCCAGAGCGACACCGTCGTGCCCTGGCGCACTTCGCTCGCGATCGTCAGCGATCCGCCGCACTGCTGGGCGAAGCCATGGACCATGGAGAGGCCAAGGCCCGTGCCCTTGCCGACGCCCTTCGTCGTGAAGAAAGGTTCGCGGGCGCGCGACAGGATTGCGGCGTCCATACCCTCGCCCTCATCGATGACCGACAGGCGGATATAGGTTCCGTCCCGCAAGTCTGGCCGCGCCGCGTCGGTCACCTCGACTTCGGCGGCGTCGATGATGATCCGCCCGCCATCGGGCATCGCGTCGCGCGCGTTGACCGCCAGATTGAGCAGCGCCAGCTCCAACTGCGCCGGATCGGCATGGGCGGTCCGCATCACGGTGGGAAACTGGGTTTCGATCGATACCGCAGCGCCCAGTGTCGTGCGAAGCAGTTCGGCCATGCCGCGCACCAGCGCCACGCAGTCGACCCCCTGCAATTTCAGCTCCTGCTTGCGCGCGAAGGCCAGCATCCGCTGGGTCAGAGTCGCGCCGCGCTCGGCCGCTGTCATCGCATTGTCGAGATAGCGGCCGATGTCGCCGCCGGTCGCCAGCCGCTGCCGCGCCAGGTCCAAGCTGCCCATGACGACCGCCAGCAGATTGTTGAAATCATGCGCGACCCCCCCGGTCAGCTTGCCGATCGCGTCCATCTTCTGCGTCTGGACGATGGCGTCGCGGGCTTCGTCCAGCGCCTGCTGCGCCGCGCGCCTTTCGGTCAGATCCCGGGTGATTTTCGCAAAGCCCAGCAATTTTCCGCGGGGATCGCGGATAGGATCGATGACGACATTCGCCCAGAAACGCGTGCCATCCTTGCGGATGCGCCACCCCTCCGCCTCGAACCGGCCTTCGGTCTCCGCCGTGTGCAGTGCGCGCGAAGGGAGACCCGCCATGCGATCCTCGTCGCTGTAGAAGCGCGCGAAATTCTCGCCCAATATCTCTTCGGCCTTATATCCCTTGAAGCGTTCCGCCCCCAGGTTCCAGCTGGTGATGGTGCCGACCGGATCGAGCATGTAGATCGCGTAATCCGTAACGCTCTGCACCAGCAGCCGGAACCGGTCCTCGCTCTCCCGCAGCGCCTCCTGCGCGATGCGCCGTTCGGTGAGGTCGCGCGTCACCTTGGCGAAGCCGAGCAGATGGCCCGCCGGATCGCGGATCGGATCGATCACCACGCTGGCCCAGAAACGCGCGCCGTCCTTCCGCACCCGCCAGCCTTCAGCCTCGAACCGGCCGTCATGCTCTGCGGTGTGGAGCGCGAGCGCGGGGATGCCCGCCGCCTGATCCTCCGGCGTGTAGAAGCGCGAGAAATGAAGACCGATGATCTCCTCCGCCTCGTAGCCCTTGAAGCGCCGTGCCCCGGCATTCCAGCTGATCACCATGCCGGTCGGATCGAGCATGTAGATGGCGTAGTCGGTCACGCTCTGCACCAGCAGTTCAAAGCGGTTGCCGGCCTGTTCGAGAGAGGATGTAATCATGCGGCCCCCGGGATCAACGCCTTGCGGGCGCTCTTTTGCCGCAGGCGAAACGCCGGGACCATTTGGAAGTTCCCTCTCTTGGCTGCCGGGGGCGGCCTTGACTTGGCCGTCTGTTCTGGTCACGGGGATTATGTAAGACAAATGGAGCGCCCGTGTCAAAAGCCACGATAACCGTGATCGGCGAAGCGATGCTGGAACTGAGCCGGGGCGGGGGCGACGGGTGGAACCTGCGCTACGGCGGCGACGTCATCAACACCGCCGTCCATCTCGCGCGCTCGGGCGAGCATGTGCGCCTCGCGAGCGCGCTCGGCGCCGATCCGATGAGCGCGCAACTGATCGACCAGTGGCAGGCCGAAGGGGTAGATACGTCGCTCGTCCTTATCGCACCCGACCGGCTGCCGGGACTCTATGCCATAGAGACCGACGCGGCGGGCGAACGCAGCTTCCATTATTGGCGGAGCGAAGCGGCGGCGCGGCGCATGTTCGACCTGCCCGGCAGCGCGGCGATGGTCGAACAGGGGGCGCAGTCCGCCCTGCTCTATTTCTCGCTCATCACCCTCGCCATCCTGCCCGATGCGGGGCGGGAGGTGCTGCTCGATTTGTGCACGCGCGTCCGGGCGCGGGGCGGGCGGGTCGCCTTCGACGGCAATTACCGTCCGCGCCTCTGGAGCGACGCCGCCACCGCGCGCTACTGGCGCGACCGGGCGATCGCGCTGTGTGACATCGGCCTGCCGACGCTGGCGGACGAGGTGGAGATGGGCGAGGCGGATGACGCCGCCGACGCCGCCCGCCGCTGGGGCGCGGGGGAGGGCCGTGAGATCATCGTCAAGCTTGGCGGCGACGGCTGCCGCGTCAACGAGGCGCTGATCCCCGTCCCGCAGACGCTGGCGGTGGTCGATTCGAGTGGCGCGGGCGACGCATTCAACGCCGGCTACCTCCACGCCCGCCTGTCCGGCGCATCGCCGCAGGAAGCGGCGCTGGCCGGGCACCGGCTGGCGGGATGGAATATCGGCCGGCGCGGCGCGATCCCGCCCAGGGACGCCGACGCACCCTATTGAGGAGCGTTGACAGCGCCCCCCGCGATGCGCCATGGACGGTGCCCACGCGGGTGTAGCTCAATGGTAGAGCAGAAGCTTCCCAAGCTTACGACGAGGGTTCGATTCCCTTCACCCGCTCCATCCCCTATCGCTACCCCACCTGCCGCTTCGCGAGTTTGCGCGCCAGCGTGCGGCGGTGCATTCCGAGGCGCCGGGCGGCTTCGGAGATGTTGAAATCGCATTCCTTCAGCACTTCGTGGATATGCTCCCATTCCAGTGTCTTGATCGAGGTGGGACGGGGGCCGAGCGGGGCTTGCGGATTGCCCGCGCCGCGCGCGAAGGCGGCTTCGATATCGTCGGTGTTGGACGGCTTGGCGAGATAATGGGTCGCGCCGAGCTTGATCGCCTCGACCGCTGTGGCGATGCTGGCGAAGCCGGTCAGCACCACGATCAGCATCGCGGGATCATGCGCGTGGAGCGCCTGCACGCAGGCGAGGCCCGATTGCGGACCGAGCTTCAGATCGACCACGGCATAGCCCGGCCGCTGCGTTTCCAGCAGCGCAGTGACGCTTTCCAAGCTGTCGGCCAGCATCACCTGATAGCCGCGCCGCTCGAAGGAGCGCTTGAGCGTGCGGGCGAACGCCTCGTCATCCTCGACGATCAGCAACTGCCTAGCCGTCATCTTCATCCTCCATGCCCAGTGTCGCCAGCGGCAGGCGCAGCTGGATCATCGCGCCGCCTTCGGCGCCGTTGCTGGCGTCCACCCGCCCGCCGAGCTTGCGCGCGACGTTGACGACCAAAAACAGGCCAAGCCCGCCGCCCTGCCGTCCCTTGGTCGATCGGTAGGGCTTGCCGACGTCGGCCAGCATGTCGGGGTCGAACCCCTTGCCATTGTCGCGCACCGCGATGTTGAGCCATTGGCTGTCGCGGCTGACCAGCAGGTTGATGTAGGTCGCGCCCGCCTCCCGCGCATTGTCGAGCAGGTTGGTGACGGCCTGCCGGATCACTGGATCGGCGACGATGCGCGGATAATCGTGGGGGCCGAAATCGCTGCGCAGCGCCACGCCCGGATGGGCGGCGCGCCAGTCCTGCGCGATGGCCTCCAGGAAGGCGCGCACGCTCGTCACCTCGGGCGCTTCGCCGCGCGCCTCGCCGGCGGAGAGGAGGATGCCGGTCAGGATCGATTTGCAGCGCCGCACCGCCGCCTCCATCTCCTCCACCTCCTCGACCAGATCGGGGTGGCGGGTGATCTGCGGCATGTGCCGCCAGTCGTTCAGCACCACGGCAAGCTGGGCGAGCGGGGTGCCAAGCTCATGCGCCGCGCCGGAAGCCAGCAGGCCCATGCGGACGATATGCTCTTCCTCGGCGGCATGTTGCCGCATCCGCGCGAGATAGGCTTCGCGGTCCTGGAGGTTGCGGCTGATCGGCGTCATGAAGAGCACGATCAGCACCGCGACCATCGTCAGGCACACCCATGCACCGATGATGTGCAAATCGAATAGCCGGTCCTGAAACCGCTCCGACAGGTCGAGCGGGCGGTAGGCGACGGTCAGCGTCGCCGCGCAGAAGGCGGTGATGGCGACGATCCCCCAGACGCTCCAGCGGTGCAGCAGCACGGCGCCCAGCGTCACCTGCACCAGGAAGAGCGAGATGAAGGGATTGGTCGCCCCACCGCTCAGGTAAAGCTGGGTGGTGAGCGCCAGCACGTCGAACAGCAGCGCCAGGAACAGTTCGGCATGGCTGATGTCGTCGCGCCGTCGCAGCACCATCATGCTGCCGACATTCATCAGCGCCGCGATGCATGGCACCACCAGCATGGACCCGAGCGGCAGGCGGATAGTCATGCCGAAATGGACGATCAGGATCGTGACGAGCTGGCCGGCGATGGCGATCCAGCGCAGCTGCACCAGCAGCGCCATGTTGCGCCTACCGGCGGCGTCGGCGGGCCACTGGCCGGGCAGCCAGCTTCGGTTCTTGCCCGATGGCGCGGTCATGGGCGGCGGTCTTTCCCGGTCTGGCGCATGACGATGATGTAGCCCGCGATGGTCATTGCCGCCAGCGCGAACCAGGTGATCGCATAGTGCAGATGGTTGTCGGGGAAGCGGACGACGGTAAGGCCGCCGATCGGATAGCCGGGCGAGGCACTGGCCTGGGCGTCGATGAAATAGTGTGCGGCGGCGATGCTCCTGCTGCCCGCGATCGCCGCGATGTCGCGCGAATACCAGCGGTCGGCGCGCGGATCATTGGCGCGCAGGAAGCCGCCGCCCGGCTCGGTCAGCCGCAACAGACCGATAATGCGGACCTGCCCCTGGGGCCTGTCGTAGGCGGTGCGGCGGTCGGGCACGAAGCCGCGATTGATGAAGAGGATCGTGCCATCCGCCCGGCGCAGCGGGGTCAGCACCCAATAGCCCGGCCCGCGCACCGTCGACGCCTGTACCAGGGCGGCCTTGTCGTGGAGAAAGCTGCCGGTAGCGGCGATGCGGCGATATTCGTCCATCTTGGTTGCGCTGGCCGGCGCGGGGACAGGCGCGGCGTGGATGCGCGCATCGACGCGAGCGATAAGGTCGCGCTTCCAGGCGAGGCGCTGAACCTGCCAGACGCCGAGCGCGCAGAATCCGACAAAAAGGACAAGGGCGATCGACGTCAGGCCGATCAGGAAGGCCGGAGCGCGCCGGCGCGCCCCGGACCTTGCCGCTGTCACGGCATCTCGCTCATGTTGCTCATGGTCCGCATTTCCTGCGTCGGGCCCATGTCCATGTTCATGTCGCCCATATCCTGCTGCGCGTGCGGCATCATGTTGGCGTTGAGGTGATACATGACCCACATGGAGCCCGACAGGGTGATGACCACCAGCACCAGCGTCAGCATCATCGCCATGAAGGACCAGCCGCCCTCCACCCGCGTGTTCATGTGCAGGAAGTAGATCATGTGGACCACGACCTGCACCGCGGCGAAGGCCATGATGACAAAGCCGGTGAGGCGCGGATTGCCCAGCACGCCCGACATCACCAACCAGAAGGGGATGGCCGTCAGGATCACCGACAGGCCGAACCCGATCATGTAGCTGCCCATGGTGCCATGCGCGCCCTCCTCATGATGTTCGTCATGATGACCATGGCTGTGGACTGCGTCACTCACCGCAGGACTCCCATCAGATAGACAAAGGTGAAGACGCCGATCCAGATGACGTCGAGGAAGTGCCAGAACATGGAAAGGCACATGAGGCGGCGCTTGTTGGCCGAAATGAGCCCCTTGCGCGCGACCTGCACCATCAGCGTGACGAGCCAGATCGACCCGAAGGTGACGTGCAGCCCGTGCGTGCCGACCAGGGTGAAGAAAGCCGAGAGGAACGCGCTGCGCTGCGGCCCTGCGCCCTCGTGGATGAGGTGCGCGAACTCGTAAAGTTCGATCGAGAGAAACGCGCCGCCAAACAGGAGCGTGACGAACAGCCATCCCTGCGTCGCGCTGACGCGGTTCTTTTCCATCGCCAGCATGGCAAAGCCATAGGTGATGGACGAGAAGAGCAGCATCGCGGTGTTGACCGCGACCAGCGGCAGGTCGAACAGATCCTTCGGCCCCGGCCCGCCGGCATAGTTGCCGCCCAGCACAGCATAGGTGGCGAACAGGATGGCGAAGATGAGGCAGTCGCTCATCAGATACATCCAGAAGCCCAGCATGGTGCTGTGCCCTTCATGGAGGTGCGGTTCCTCCGCCAGATGGTAGGTCCGGGTCTCGCCGGGCAGGGGTGCGGTCGTGCTGCTCATGGTCGTCAGGCTCCCGCCGCCAGGGCGCGGGTGCGCGCCTCTTCGGTGCGCGTCACATCCTCTTGTCGGATGTAGAAGTCGCGCTTGTAGTTGAAGGTGTGGCCGATCGCGACCGCGACCAAGCCGGCAAAGCCGAGCGCTGCGAGCCACCAGATATACCAGATGAGGCTGAAGCCGCAGAGCGTCGCGAGGCCCGCCAGGATCACGCCCGTCCCCGTGCTGCTGGGCATATGGATCGGCGCGTAGCCGGTCAGCGGCCGCTGATAGCCGTTCTTCTTCATGTCTGCCCAGCTGTCGGCGTCGTAGACGACCGGCGTGAAGGCGAAATTATATTCCGGCGGCGGCGAACTGGTCGCCCATTCGAGCGTGCGCCCGTCCCATGGGTCGCCAGTCACGTCGCGCAGCTCGTTGCGCTTCCAGATCGAGACGGCGAACTGCACCAGCATCGCGCCGATGCCGCAGGCGATGATCGCCGCGCCGATCGCGGCGATGACGAACCAGATTTGCAAGCTGGGATCGTCGAACACGCGCATCCGGCGGGTGACGCCCATCAGTCCCAGCACATAGAGCGGACCGAAGGCGAGCCAGAAGCCGATGTTCCAGCACCAGAAGCTGACATGCCCCCAGAACTGGTTCAGCCTGAACCCGAACGCCTTGGGCCACCAATAGTTGATCGCCGCGAACAGGCCGAACAGCACGCCGCCGATGATCACATTGTGGAAATGCGCGATCAGGAACAGCGAATTGTGCAGCACGAAGTCGGCCGGCGGCACCGCCAGCAGCACGCCGGTCATGCCGCCCACGGTAAAGGTCAGCATGAAGGCGACCGCCCACATCATCGGCAATTCGTAGCGGATGCGGCCGCGATACATGGTGAACAGCCAGTTGAAGAGCTTCGCGCCCGTCGGGATCGAGATGATCATCGTCGTGATGCCAAAGAAGCTGTTGACGCTGGCGCCCGACCCCATGGTGAAGAAATGGTGCAGCCAGACGAGGTAGGACAGCACCATGATCGTGCAGGTCGCATAGACCATCGAGGTGTAGCCGAAGAGCCGCTTGCTGGAGAAGGTCGACACGACTTCGGAGAAGACGCCGAACAGCGGCAGGATGAGGATGTACACCTCCGGGTGGCCCCAGATCCAGATGAGGTTCACATACATCATCGGGTTGCCGCCGAAGTCGTTCGTGAAGAAGTTGGTGCCGGCGTAGCGATCGAGCGACAGCAGCACGAGCGTGGCGGTCAGGATCGGGAAGGAGGCGACGATCAGCACGTTTGCGCAAAGCGAGGTCCAGGTGAAGACCGGCATCTTCATGAGGCTCATGCCGGGCGCGCGCATCTTCACGATGGTCGCGATCAGGTTGATGCCCGACAATGTGGTGCCGACGCCCGCGACCTGAAGCGCCCAGATATAATAATCGACGCCGGTCGCCGGGCTGTAGTCGATGCCCGACAGCGGCGGGTAGGCGAGCCAGCCCGTCTGCGCGAATTCGCCCAGGAACAGCGAGCACATCACCAGGATCGCGCCGCCGGTCGTCATCCAGAAGCTGAAATTGTTGAGGAAGGGGAAGCTGACGTCGCGCGCGCCGATCTGGAGCGGGACGATATAGTTCATGAGGCCGGTGATGAACGGCATCGCCACGAAGAAGATCATGATGACGCCATGGGCGGTGAACACCTGGTCGTAATGGTGCGCGTTCAGATAGCCTTCGGAGCCGTTGAAGGCCCAGGCCTGCTGAATCCGCATCATGATCGCGTCGGCGAAACCGCGCAGGAACATGACGAGGCCCAGCACCATGTACATGATGCCGATCTTCTTGTGGTCGACGCTGGTGAACCACTCTTTCCAGAGATAGCCCCAGAGCCGGAAATAGGTGAGCGCGCCGACCAGTGCCGCGCCGCCCAGCAATACCGCGACGAAGGTCGCGACGACGATGGGCTCGTGCCAGGGGAAAGCGTCCCAGGTCAGACGTCCGAAGATCATCTGTGCTGTCGTCATGATGCGGCCTTACTGGTGCTGCGCGTGCGCGTTCGCGCCGCTGTGGTTGCTATGGTCCGCCGAGGGCGCGTGGGCCGATCCGGCCGCATCGGGCGCGGTTTCCTGACCCCGGTTGCGGTCGGTCTGCTCGATCACGTGACTGTTCGGAAAGTCATATTGCAGCCCGCGCGTGTCGCGCGCCGACTCCTTGCCCGCGCCGCCCATCATGTCGACATGCATCAATTCGCCCATGCAGCGCTGGCCGGGCTTGGGGCAGAGGTTGACGACGGCGTCGAACAGCCGGGCGTCGCCGGTGCGGAAATAGGCGACCGGCGCCTTCTCGGTCGGTCGCGCGAGTTCGAGATAGACGGGGCGATCGAGCGCCACCGGACTGGTCCTGACCTTTGCCGCCCAGGCATCGAAGCCCGCACGGTCCATCGCGCGATAGGCGAAGCGCATGTGGCTGAAGCCAGCGCCTGAATAGTTGGCCGACAGCCCCTTGCTGGTCACCGGGCGGTTGGCGACGGCGTGAAGCTGCGTCTTCATCCCCGGCATCGCGTAGATCATGCCGGCGAGTTCGGGCACGTAGAAGCTGTTCATCACGGTCGAGGCGGTGATGTCGAACCGCACCGGCACGTTGACCGGAAGCGCCAGCTCGTTGACCGTGGCGATCCCCAACTCGGGGTAGATGAACAGCCATTTCCAATCGAGCGCGACCACCTGAACCGTCAACGGCTTCACCCTGGGGTCGACCCGCATGTTCGAATCGATGCGGTCGAGCGGGCGGTAGGGGTCGAGCTTGTGGGTGCTCAGCCACGTCAGCGCGCCCAGAGCGATGATGATCAGCAGCGGCGCGGACCAGATCAGCAGTTCAAGCTTGGTGCTGTGATCCCAGTCGGGATCATAGTCCTTCTCGCTCGCCGCGTTGGTCGCGCGGTAGCGCAGCGCGAACCAGACGACGAGGCCCATGACCGGCAGCACGATCAGCAGCATCAGCCCGGTCGAAATCAGGATGAGGTCGCGCTGTTGCACCGCAATATCGCCCGACGGGTTCATCACGACCATGTTGCAGCCCGCCAGCGGCGCAGCGAGTATCGGGACGGACCGGCGTGAAAGCCACGGTGGCAGGGAGGGGGAGGGGAGGGACATGGCGATCGCCTACCGGTTGCCGGGCAAGCCGCACAGTGGGCATTTTGTCCCATTCTGTGCGCCTGCAAAAAATGTAGATAGCGCCGGATACCGCTTAGACTCTGGCGGTTTTCTGATATGTTGCCACGCCCAGGCCGCTGACAGACGGATATTCCGCGCCGGTGGTCCAGCCAAGGAGCGGATGTGTATGAATAGTGGGGCCATCGCCTTCACCTCCAAGCCGTTGGAAGACGACGCGCGCAAGATCAACGCGCGCGACGAGCGGATCGCGCCGGGGGATATTTCGATCGGCGTCATCATCGGCCGCACCTCCGAGTTCTTCGACTTCTTCGTCTATGCAATCGCGTCGGTGATCGTCTTCCCGAACCTGGTCTTTCCCTATGTCGACGCGCTGACTGGTACGCTTTATTCCTTCGCGATCTTCGCCGTCGCCTTCATCGCCCGGCCGGTGGGATCGCTGGTCTTCATGGCGATCGACCGCCGCTACGGGCGGGGAACGAAGCTGACCGGGGCGCTGTTCCTGCTCGGCAGTTCGACCGTCGCCATCGCCTTTCTACCCGGTTACGAGACGATAGGCCATTATGCCGCGTTAGTCCTCATCATCCTGCGCGCGGCGCAGGGAATTGCGCTCGGCGGCACATGGGACGGGCTCGCCTCGCTGCTATCGCTCAATGCGCCGCAGCATCAGCGCGGCTGGTATGCGATGGTGCCGCAACTGGGCGCGCCGCTGGCGCTGCTGGTGGCGAGCGGGCTGTTCGCCTTCTTCCTGCTGAACCTGTCGGAAGCCGATTTCCTGAGCTGGGGCTGGCGCTATCCCTTCTTCGTCGCCTTCGCAATTAACGTCGTCGCCCTGTTCGCACGCCTGCGGATCGTCGTGACCAACGAGTTTGCGCGGCTGTTCGAGCAGCGCGACCTGGTGCCATCCCCGGTGCTGCCGACGGTCCGAAAGGAAGGGCGCAACATCATCATCGGCGCCTTCGCCCCGCTGGCGAGCTTCGCGCTGTTCCACATGGTCACGGTGTTCCCGCTGTCCTGGGTGGCGCTCTACACCGACCAGCCGATCGAGCGTTTCCTCATCATCGAGATGATCGGCGCGTCGGTGGGCCTGCTCGCTATCGTCGTGTCGGGCTTCGTCGCCGACCAGATCGGCCGCCGCTCGCTGCTCGGCTGGTCGGCGCTCGGCATCGCCATCTTCTCGGTGATGGCGCCGCTGCTGCTGACAGGCGGAGACCTGGGCGAAGTGGCGTTCATGATCCTCGGCTTCATGCTGCTTGGCCTGTCCTTCGGTCAGTCGTCGGGGGTGGTCGCGTCCAATTTCGCGACCGAGGCGCGCTATACTAGTTCGGCGCTGACCTCGGACTTGGCCTGGCTGGTCGGCGCTGGCTTCGCGCCGCTGGTGGCGCTGGCGCTGTCGGTCAGGTTCGGGCTCGCGGCGTCGGGCATCTACCTGCTGTCGGGCGCGGTGGCGACGATGGTGGCGCTCTACGTCAACAAGGAACTGGCCGGCCGCGACCGTTAAACGGCCGCTTTCCGTATCCGGCTGAGCGCCTTGCGGTCGAACCAGCCGGTGAGGCCGGGACGCGGGCGCCAGCGGGGGAGCCAGCCGGCATAGAGGCTCGACAGGCGCGCGGGCAGCCCGTCGGGGCCCTCGCGCGCCATGATGTCGGACACGATCCGGTTCTGATAGAAGCGCACCGAGTAGTTGATCAGCCGCTTATACTGCATTGCCCAGGTCGACGGGCGGGCGAGGCTCACCTGTTCGGCCAGGAAGCCGGCACGGTCGCACATCACCACCCGTTCGTGGACCCACTGGGCGTCGCGGCCAAGGCCGGTATGCGCCCAGGCGGCGACCAGGCCGTCGTCGCCGATGAGGTCGTCGGGCAGGCGCAGGCCGCGCGCCCGTATCTCGGCCACGAAGCGGCCCGACAGGACGTAAAGATCGCCGAACAGCCCGCCTTCGACCCGCAGCCCGTCGCGATAGGCCGCTGCCATCCGCCCGTTCATCGGCATCCCCGCCGCCGCGTTGGCGTCCGGGTGGGCGGCGAGGCAGGCGACAAGCGCGTCGAATGATCCCGCGACGATCTCCGCGTCGCCATCCATGAAGATCACCGCCTCTTCGTCGCCGGTCAGCAGGGTGTGGACGGCGTGGTTCCAGGTGCGCGACTTGCCGCCTTGGGGGATGTCATGGACGATGACATTGGCCCGGCCGCCCGCTGCTGCCTTCGCCCGCGCGACGGTCGCGTCGGTGGTGCCGTTCACCAGCACATGGAGCAGCGTATCGGGCCGGTCGAGCGGCAGCGAACCAAGGCAGAGGCCGATCCGCCGCTCCTCCTGATGGGCGAAGATGAGGACGGCGAGCGTCATGGCGCTCAGCGGAAGTCCCAGCCCTGCTGGCCGTGCTGGCGGGCGTCCAGCCCCTCGGCTTCGGCTTCGGGGCTGACCCGCATCGCGATGACCACCGACACGATCAACGCGGCGATGGCGCTGCCCACCAGCGCCCAGAGCGCCACGACGACGAGGCCGATGAGCTGGCTCATGAGCGCGCCGGTGAGGGTGATGTTGGCCTCGAACCCGACCCCGCCCATCAGCGGCAGCACGAAAATGGGGAGAAGCAGCGCGCCGGTCGCGCCGCCCAGGCCGTGGATGACGAAGACGCCCGCGCCATCGTCCACCCGGCCGGACAGCGCGCCCGCGCCGATGCGGGAGATAATCGCGGCGGTGAGGCCGATCAGCATCGCGCCGCCCGTGCCGACCAGGGCGGCCGAAGCGGAAATGGCGGCGATCCCCGCCAGCGCGCCCGATACTATGCCGGTCGCGCTGCTGCGTCCGCCCAGCAGCTTGTCGAGCAGCGCCCAGCCGAGCGCGCCGGCGCAGGCGGCGAAATGATGGTTGAGCAGCGCGGTTGCGGCATCATCGGTCGCGCCCAAGGCCCAGCCGCCGACCGCGCCCGACAGGCCGATCCACAGCAGAGCGCCGCCCGCCAGGCTCAGCACCGGGGCATGGCCTGCGTCGCCGCCCTCGCGCCGCCGCCCGACGATCAGCGCCAGCGCCAGCGCGGAAAAGCCCGCCAGCGCGTGGATGCTCAAGGCTCCCGCGAAATCCATGACGCCCAGTTCCGCCAGCCAGCCGCCGCCCCACACCGCATGGGCGAGCGGGGCATAGACGAGCAGCAGCCAGAGCGGCGTAAAGGCGATCCACCAGCCGATCGGTGTCCGCTCCGCCACCGCGCCCACCGGCAGGCAGGCGGCGATCAGCGCCAGGCCGAGCTGGAACAGGACGAAGGCCGATTCGGGCACGGTCAGCCCGTCGCGGAGCTGCCCCAGATTGGCGAGCAGCAGGTTCGCGCCGCCGCCGATCCAGCTTCCCCCCGGCGCATAGGCGAGGCTGTAGCCGGCGAGCGCCCAGACGATCGAGGCGACCGCCGCCACCGCCGCGCCCTGCGCCATGACCGAGAGGGCGCTGCGGACATTGACCTGACCCGCATGGCGCAGCATCAGCCCCGGCAGCGCAGCGACCAGCAGCAGCAGCGCGCACAGGATCATCCAGCCGGTATCCCCGCTGTCCGCCGCCGCGACCTGCGCGAAGGCAGGCTCCGGCGCGGCGATCGTCAGGAATATGAGCAGGGCGTGGGGCAGGCGCATGGCTGGTCCGATCATCATTATCGGGTTCGGCTCTAGCGGAGGGGCGGTAAAGTTTTCGATAAGCATGGGCGCATCGGGTCATCCTACGAAGTTCACACCGTCGCGGGGTTTTTCGGGGCGAAGCGCTCGCGACGCGCTCGCGACGCGCCGCCGACGCGCCGGTCGCGCTGCGGGAAGGTCATCCTCGGGTAAGGCCGGCGCGATTGTCGGGTGGCGCCATTGGTCGGGCGAGGGAGGGGGCGGGGGCATCCGATAGGGTGAACCAGAAAAAGGCGAAGTAGGACAGGGTTTGATCGCTGCGGGGCCCGCAGCGAAGAATTTGTTCGCGCGGAGGCGCAGAGGCGCGGAGGGGTTACGCCATCTCTCCGCGCCTCTGCGCCTCCGCGTGAACCGCTCTTTAGTTGCGTAAGCGGAAACGGCGCTTCAGGCGCGCAGCCTTCTCCGCACATCTCATTTCTACCGAGGTCAGGCTCCAGTGGCTTGCCGAACAATCACTCCCCATCCCCTTGCAAAGGAGGGTGCCTGAAGGCGATCATTTGCGGACATTGGAGAGTTGTGTGACGATCGCCAAATGCGGTCCTACAATCTCTCGCTGTTTTGCCTCGTCGCGTTGGCGTCATGCGCTTCTAAGCCGGTCGAACTATCTGCCAACCGGTGCTGGGCGGTATCTGTTGGCGACAAGGTTGAAGGCACCGCAGTTCTTTTAGCGCACGCAGCTAAAGACGGCTGTATCGAATGCGGAGCATCGGTTTCCGGCCGGGACTGCCCCGGTGTCGGCTTCGCCACGGGCAATGACAATGTTGATCAGGCTTATGACCGCATTGTGCGATCAGCGCGTCAGGATGGGTTCGGCAACGTTCAGGTCGTCGTGCAACTGTCAGGCGAAGTTATTCCAGACGGCGCTACAGGAAGGCCGATGGTACGCGCGAACCGTTTGAGCCTTATAGAAGCAGACCCGCCTAATAGCCGCTAGTCACACTCACTCACCGCAAAGCCGACCGTCCGCCATCCACCCTCTTTCGGTCATTCCCGCGAAGGCGGGAACCCATCTCCTGACGTCACCCCAAGTGCAGCGATGGGGAGATGGGGCCCCGCCTTCGCGGGGATGACGATAGAGATCGAGTGTCCAGTTCCCACCCGCTATCCCCATTCCCTCCGCCGCGCTAGCGGCCTACACGCGCATCATGCGCGCCATTCATCATATCGCCCTTATCTGCTCCGACTATGAGCGGTCCCGCGCTTTCTATCGCGACATCCTCGGCCTGCCGGTGATCCGGGAGGTGTGGCGGGCGGAGCGGCGGTCGTGGAAGTGCGATCTCGATGCGGGCAACGCCCAGATCGAGCTGTTCTCCTTCCCCGCGCCGCCGCCGCGTCCCAGTCGCCCGGAGGCGCAGGGGCTGCGCCATCTCGCCTTTACCGTGGACGATCTCGACGCCGAGGTCGCGCGGCTGGAGGCGGCGGGGGTGCCGTGCGAGCCGATCCGCGTGGACGAATATACGGGCCAGCGCTTCACCTTCTTCGCCGACCCCGACGACCTGCCGCTGGAACTGTATGAGGCGGCGCGGTAAGGCAGCCGCTACTGTACGAAGCGCTTGAAGAAGCTGTCTTCGTTCCAGGTCGGGCGGGCAGGGGCATTGGCGACGCGCAGGGTGACGGCGGTGACATAGGCGTTGAGCTTGGCGCTCTCCGCCGGCATCACCGGTTGCTTCAGGTCGTCGAAGGGCGAGTGGTAGAGGTTGGCGCGCCAGGCTTTTTCCGTGTCGGCTTCGGGCGTGCCGGCCTTGAACCCATATTTGAAGAAGAGCGCGGGGATGCCTTCGCGGATGAAGGCATATTGGTCGGAGCGGATGAAGACGTTCCGATCGGGGAAGGGATCGGGGACGATCGGCAGGTTCATGGCCTGGCTGACCGCCGCCGCGTCCTGCCCCAGGCTGCTCTGGTCGTAACCCACGGGCGTCACGCTGGTCAGCGGGAAGATGGGGAGGGCCATGTCGAAATTGAGGTCGGCGACGATGCTCTTGCCCGGCACGGTCGGGCGACGGGCGAAATAGCGGGAGCCGAGCAACCCCTTCTCCTCCGCTGTCACGATGGCGAAGAGGATCGAGCGCTTGGGCTTGACCTTGCTGGCCTTGAGCGCGCGGGCGATTTCCAGCAGGCTGGCGACGCCCGACGCATTGTCGAACGCGCCGTTGTAGATGGCATCGCCCTTGATCGGCGTGCCGATGCCGTAGCCGTCGAGATGGGCCGAGAGCACGACATATTCGGATTTTAGCTTGGGATCGGTGCCGGGCATGACCGCGATCAGGTTGGGCGAGGAGAGGTCGCGGCGGGTCGCGGCGATGCTGGCCTTCAGCCGCTGGGCGAGGGGGAAGCTGGCGACCGGGGCGGAGGCGTCTGCGGCGGCGGCGATGGCGGCGAAATCCTTGCCTGATCCCTCGAACAGCAAGGCGGACTTGGCGGGATCGAGCTGCGCGCCAAGGAAGGGCGCCTGGGTCTCGCGCAGCGCGGCGTTGGCATAATAGAGCGCCGGCGCGCTGGCGAGGGCGACGCGCCGGTCCCAGGGTATTTCGACCTGCCCCGGCGTCACCAGGCTGACGAGGCCGACCGCGCCCTGTTCCGCCAGCCATTTCGCCCGCTCCGACCGGGCATGGGATTTGAGCGCGCCCGAGATGCTCGCCGGGCCGCCCGAGACGACCACGACGATCTTGCCCTTGAGGTCGAGGCCGGCGAAATCGTCATGGCCGACTTCGGGGAGGTGGAGGCCGTAGCCGGCGAACACCAGCGGCGCGTCGATCGTTTCGGGCACCGGGCCGCCGCTGCCGGAAAAGATGAGGTCGCCCGGCACGCTGAGCGGCGTTTCCCCCTGCGGGCCAATGAGCGCGGCGCTGCTGCT
Organism: Sphingobium agrisoli; assembly: GCF_041877245.1. Lineage (NCBI taxonomy): Bacteria > Pseudomonadati > Pseudomonadota > Alphaproteobacteria > Sphingomonadales > Sphingobiaceae > Sphingobium > Sphingobium agrisoli. Next base: position 115,406 of record NZ_JBHDJI010000004.1, on the reverse strand, counting down.
GCCCGATTGCACCACCTGCTCGACGAAGGCGACAGGCTGCTTGTAGCCGTCAATCCCGGCGGGCTTGAGGCCGAGCGCCTGCAATTGCGCGATCACATAGTCGGCCGCGCGGTCATAGCCCGGCGTGCCGGTGCCGCGCCCCTCCATCGCATCGCCCGCCAGCGCCTCCACATGGCGCCACCAGCGCGGGCCGTCATCCTCGCTTTGGACAGCGAGTGAGACACTTGATACGCATAGCAGCAGCGCGGGGGGGATCAGCGATAGAGGGCGCATGGGCGGGACGAGTCCTTCCGGTTCAGGGGCGTGATCATGCCTCTTGGGGAAGAACGCACAAGGGGGCTTGGAACCGCCACCCAGATAGCGTATTAGTCGAGCAACACAGTTGTAGGAGATTGCGATGCGCCGAGCTCTTCTTCCCGCCACCCTGATCGCCGCGCTGGCGCTGGTTCCGGCCGCCTGTTCGCGCGAGACGCGCGATGGCGGCGCGGCCGACGAGACGCCGGCCAACCCTGCCGACTGGGCGGGCCTCAACGGCTTTACCGCGATCGAGGTGACCGGGCCGGACAACGTGATCGTGACGCGCGGCGACTTCGCGGTGAAGGTGGAGGGCGACCGCAAGGCGATCGACCGGCTGGAGATCAGGCGGGATGGCGACACGCTGGAGATCGGGCGCAAGAAGCGCATGGGCATGAGCTGGAGCGAGGACAAGGGCGCGACCATCCGCGTGTCCCTGCCCGCGATCCGATCGGTCGAGGCGACCGGATCGGGCGACGTCAGCGTCGACCGCGCCGATGGCGGACCGTTCGAGGCGGAACTGAACGGCTCCGGCAATCTGAGCGTGGCGCAGGCGAGCGTCGGCGCGCTGAAGGCCGAACTGACCGGATCGGGCGACATGCAGATCGCCGGCACCGCGCAGTCGATCGACCTGTCGCTGACCGGATCGGGCGATTTCGACGGGGCCGGGCTGAAGGCCGGCGGCGGCGAGGTGTCGCTGCTGGGATCGGGCGATGCCGGCTTTGCGTCGGACGGCGCGGTTGATATCAGCATATTGGGATCGGGTAACGTGACGGTGAAGGGCAGGGCGCAGTGCAAGAGCAGCATCATGGGTTCGGGCGAGGCGCGCTGCGCGCCGTAACGGCGGGATTGATCGGGGCAGGGCTGCTGGCGGGCGGCCCCGCGAGCGCGGCGACGCGCGGCTTTACCATCACCAGCTTCGATGCGATCCGGGTCGACGCGCCGGTCAGCGTGGTGCTGACCACCGGCACGGCCACGTCCGCGCGCGCGGACGGAGACCAGACCGCGCTCGACCGATTGAAGGTCGACGTGTCGGGCCGGCTGCTCATCGTCAGCATGGAGCGCGGCCCGGCGGGCACGAAGAGCGCGGGCGCGGCGACGCTGCGCCTCTCCACCGCCATGATCGACCGGGTGGTGCTGACCGGCGGCGGATCGGTCGCGATCAATCGCCTCAAGGGCCAGCGCGGCGAGATCGCGCTGGGCGGCAATGGCGATGTGAGCGTGGCGGAGGTCGATCTCGACCGCATCGACGTGACGCTGACGGGCGGCGGGCGGGTGACGCTGGCGGGGCGCGCGAACATCGCCAACGCCCATGTCTCCGGCCCCGGCGCGCTCATGGCCGAGCCTCTGCGGGTGCGGCAGGCGACGCTGGGCAACAATGGCCCCGGCAGCATGGCGCTGAGCGCCGATGTCGCCGCGAAGATCGTCGCCAGCGGATCGGGCGACGTGACCGTGACCGGCAAGGCCGCCTGCACGGTGGACAATCGCGGGACGGGGCGCGTGACGTGCGGCGGGGAGGAATTTTAGGCGATATAATCCTCTGTCATCCCCGCGAAGGCGGGGATCCATCTCCCGACCTTGCGTCCGGGGATAGGGTAGGAGATGGATTCCCGCTTTCGCGGGAATGACGGGCGGGGGGGGGGCGACCCTCTCCCCGCTTCGGCTTGATCCCCTGGCCCCGCCCGCCTACACCTCCGCCCCATGACCTACGCCCCCTATCCGGCGCTTCGCCTGCGCCGCCCGCGCGCCACGGCCTGGAGCCGGGCGATGCATGCCGAAAACCGCCTCTCCCCCGCCGATTTCATCTGGCCTTTGTTCGTGACCGAGGGGGAGGGGGTGGAGGAGCCGATCGGCGCGCTGCCCGGCGTGTCGCGCTGGTCCGTCGACCTGATGGTCGCAAGGGCGAAGGACGCGCGCGACGCCGGCATTCCCTGCCTTGCCCTCTTTCCCAACACCCAGCCGGAGCGCCGCAGCGACGATGGCGCGGAGGCGCTCAATCCCGACAATCTCATGTGCCGGGCGATCCGCGCGATCAAGGATGCGGTGCCCGACATCGGTGTTCTGACCGACGTGGCGCTCGATCCCTACACGGCGCATGGGCAGGACGGGCTGCTCGATCCGACCGGCTATGTCGTCAACGACGCGACGATCGACGTGCTGATCGGCCAGTCATTGAACCAGGCGGCGGCGGGCGCGGACATCATCGCGCCCAGCGACATGATGGACGGCCGGATCGGCGCGATCCGCGAGGCGCTGGAGGAGGAGGGCCATGCCAATGTCCAGATCATGTCCTATGCCGCCAAATATGCGAGCGCCTTTTATGGCCCGTTCCGCGATGCCGTCGGATCGCGCGGGCTGCTGAAGGGCGACAAGAAGGGGTATCAGATGGACCCGGCCAATGGCGAGGAGGCGCTGCGCGAGGTGGCGCTCGACCTGGCCGAGGGCGCAGACAGCGTGATGGTGAAGCCGGGGCTGCCCTATCTGGATGTCATTGCGCGAGTGCGGGACCGCTTCGCTGTGCCGGTGTTCGCCTATCAGGTGTCGGGCGAGTATGCGATGATCGAACATGCGGCGGCGGCCGGATCGGGCGACCGGGACGCGCTGATCCTGGAAACGTTGATGGCGTTCAAGCGGGCGGGATGCACGGGCGTGCTCACCTATCATGCGCTGCACGCAGCGCGGCTGCTGAATGGGTAAGACTGGATGCAACCTCCGTCACCCCGGCCCTGAGCCGGGGCCCCGCTTCTTGAGGAAGCAAAAGGCAGCGGGGCCCCGGGTCAAGCCCGGGGCGACGAGTAGGGCATGAGAGCGTTGGGAACACGTCCGCGCTTCGTCCTGACGATCTGCGCGGGGTCGTTCCTGCTGTTCCTGGTGCAGCCGATGATCGCGCGGATGGCGCTGCCCCGGCTGGGGGGCGCGCCGGCGGTGTGGAATTCGGCGATGCTCGTCTATCAGGCGCTGCTGCTCGCCGGCTACGCCTATGCCCATTGGCTCGGCCGCTTTCCCGCGCGGCGGCAGGCGACGATCCACCTCGCATTGTTCTTGGCGAGCGCGGTTTTTCTGCCGATCGGCCTCGCGCCGTGGGAGCCGTCCGCCACAGTGGCCCCGGCGCTCTGGGTGCTGTGGCTGCTGGCTGCGTCGATCGGCCCGCTCTTCTTCGTGGTCGCCGCGCAAGCGCCGCTGCTCCAGCGCTGGTTCGCTCTGGCGGAGGACAGCGATCCCTATCCGCTCTATGCCGCGTCGAACCTGGGCAGTTTTGCCGGGCTGATCGCCTATCCGTTGCTGGTCGAGCCGCTGCTGACATTGAAGGCGCAGAGCCTGCTCTGGTCGCTCGGCTACGGCGCGCTCTTCTTCCTCGTCTATGCGAGTGCGCGGCGGTTGCCGGCGGGCAGTCCGGGCGAAGCGCCGGTCGCCGCGTCGGACGCGCCGCCCCCGTCATGGACCACCGTGGCGCTGTGGCTGGCGCTCGCCGCCGTGCCGTCGGGGCTGATGCTGGCGACCAGCCTCTACCTCACCACCGACATCGTCGCGATGCCCCTGCTGTGGGTGGTGCCGCTGGGCCTCTATCTGCTGAGTTTCTCGATCGCGTTCGCGCGCAAACGCGCCCTTGCGGACATGTGCGGGCAGGTCGCGCCGCTGGTGCTGCTGATCGGCGCGTGCATCGCCTTTACCGGCGCGATCCATTTTCCGGTCTTCATCGCGATCGGCATCGTGATCGTGCTGTTCGTGACCGCGATCGCGCTCCATGGCCGGCTGTACGACCTGCGGCCCGTGCCGGCGCAATTGACGCGCTTCTACCTCGTCATGTCGCTGGGCGGGATGCTGGGCGGGCTGTTCTGCGCGCTGATCGCCCCGCTGATCTTCGACTGGACCTATGAATATCCGATCCTGCTGATCGCCGCCGCGCTGCTGATGCCGGGGCGCGAGGCGATATTGCGGTTGCCGCGCCTGCTGTGGGAAGCGCCCGGACGCCGACATTGGCTGGCCGCGCTGATGCTGGTCATCGGGCTTGCGCTTTCGATGGTCGGCGGCGGGCTGATCGGGCCGGACCCGACGCCCCAATGGGCAAAGACGCTGTCCTTCGTCGCGATCATCGCCATGGGGGTGCTGGCGCTCGGCCACCGGACGCTGACCGCCGGGATGCTCGTCTATCTGATGCTGTGCCTGAGCGGTTGGGAGAAGCTGTCCCAGTCGGCGAGCGGGATGCTGACGCGCAGCTATTTCGGCGTCTATGGCGTCGCCGACGCGGGCGATCGGCGCATCCTGTTCCACGGCACGACGCTGCACGGCGTCCAGTTGCGCCGGCCGGGCTGGGAGCGGACGCCGACCAGCTATTATGCGCCCGATTCAGGCGTCGGTCTGGCGCTGCGCCATGCGCCCGCGCTGGTCGGTCCGCGCGCGCGGATCGGGGTGGTGGGGCTGGGGGCGGGGACGCTCGCCTGCTATGCCGCGCCCGGCCAACGCTGGCGCTTCTACGAGATCGACCCGGCGATGGCGGCGATCGCGCGCGATCCCGCCCGGTTCAGCTTCCTGTCGCGCTGCCAGCCGCGCGCCGACATCGTGATCGGCGACGCGCGCCTCACTTTGGCGCGGGAGCCGGCGCGCAGCATCGACCTGCTGGTGATCGACGCCTTTTCGTCCGATTCGATTCCGCTTCACCTGCTGACGCGCGAGGCGTTCGCCATCTATGCCGATCGCCTCACGCCCAAGGGGCTGCTGCTGATCCACATTTCCAACCGCTATCTCGACCTGCGCCCGGCGATCGCGGGGCAAGCGGCGGCGGGCGGGTGGCAGGCGCGCTGGCGCCATTATGTGCCGGACACGCGCGATGCGCCCCGCCATTATGCGGCCTCCGTGTGGGTCGCCCTGTCACGCGATCCCCGGCAAATCGACCTGCTCGCTGCCTACAGCCCGCCGGGCGGATGGCGGACGATGGAACCACGGCCCGGCTTTGCGCTGTGGACCGACGATCATGCCAGCATCCTGCCGGCGCTCAAGATACGACCATAAACAGGAGAGACATGTGTCGCACCCGGACTATCCCGACGTCAGCATCATCCCCTTCGGCGGCAAGACGCCCATCATCCACCCCAGCGCCTTCATCGCGCCGGGATGCCGCATCATCGGCGACGTGGAGATCGGGGCGGACGCCAGCATCTGGTATAATTGCGTGATCCGCGCCGATGTGAACCGCATCCGCATCGGCGCGCGCACCAATATCCAGGACGGCACCGTCATCCATTGCGACAGCGCGGGCGAGCGCGACGATGGCCGCCCGCTCGACGGGTGGCCCACGATCATCGGCGACGACGTGCTGATCGGCCATATGGCGATGGTCCATGGCTGTGTGCTGGGCGACCGGGCGTTCGTCGGGCTGGGCGCGATCGTCATGAGCGGCTGCACGGTCGAAAGCGACGCGATGCTGGCGGCGGGCGCGATGCTGACATCGGGCAAGACCGTCGCGCACCGCCAGCTGTGGGCCGGGCGGCCCGCCAAATATATGCGCGACCTGTCCGACGCCGCGTTGATCGACATGCGTGAGGGCGTCGACCATTATGTCCACAATGCCAAGGCGCACAAGGGCGCGGTCAAGGCGCTGGGCGAGAACTGAAGCGCTATCCGCTCCGTCCGTAGCGTTGCTGGAGAAGGCGGAACACGGCCCGCAGCCCCAGCGCTTCGCCGCCTTTGGGCCGTCCCGGCTTGGCCGCCGGTCGCCAGGCGAAGGTGTCGAGATGCAGCCAGGGCGTGCCGTCCGGCACGAAGCGCTTCAGGAACAGCGCCGCCGTGATCGCGCCGGCAAATCCGCCTTCGCCGGCATTGTTGATGTCGGCGATGTCGGATTTGAGCATATCGGCATAGCCATCCCACAAGGGCAGCCGCCACAGCGGATCGTCGACCTGCGCGCCCGCCGCCGCCATGTCCGCCGCCAGCGCATCGTCATTGGCGAACAGGGCAGGGAGGTCCGGCCCCAGCGCCACGCGCGCGGCTCCGGTCAGCGTCGCGAAATCCACGATCAGTTCGGGCGTCTCCTCGGCCGCGCGGGTGAGGGCGTCGCCCAGCACCAGCCGCCCTTCGGCGTCGGTATTGCCGATCTCGACCGTCAGCCCCTGGCGCGTGGGCAATATGTCGCCGGGGCGGAAGGCGTTGCCGCTGATCGCATTTTCGGCCGCCGGAATGAGCAGGTGCAGCCGCACCGGCAGCCGCGCGCCCATGACGAGCTGCGCCAGCGCGAGGGCATGCGCCGCCCCGCCCATATCCTTCTTCATCAGGCGCATCCCCGACGAAGGCTTGATGTCCAGCCCGCCGCTGTCGAAACAGATGCCCTTGCCGATGATGGCGATGCGCGGGTGCGCCGGATCGCCCCATGTCATTTCGATCAGGCGCGGGGCAAAGCCCTTGTCCGCTGCCTTCCCCACCGCGTGGATCATCGGATAGCCCTGTTCCAGCGCGTCGCCCTTCGTCACGGTGACGCTCGCGCCATGCGCCTGTCCGACCGCGAGCACCGCCGCCTCCAGCTCGGGCGGTCCCATGTCGGCGGCCGGCGTGTTGACCAGATCGCGCACCAGAGCGACCGCCCGGCCCAGCTGGACCGTCGGGTCGATCCGCGCAACGTCGCCCGTCAGCAGCACGCGCGGCGCGGGCGCGCTGTCCTCCTTGCGATAGCGGTCGAAGCGATATTGCGCGGTCAGCCAGCCCAGCGCCGCCGCGCCCGACGATCCTTCCGCCAGCCGGTAGCTCCCCTCAGGCAGTGCCTCGGCCAGCTTTGCAAGGCACCAGGGGCCAAGCGCCGCGCGGTCCGCGACGCCTGCCGCGACCCACCAGTCGTCCGCGCCGCCGCTTCCCGGCAGAATCGCATATTCATGCGCCTTGCCCTTGAACTTCTGCGCCGCCGCCAGCGCCCGCAGCGGCGTGGGGAGCGCCGCGAGCCAGGCGTCATATCCCGCCGCATCGACCAGATGGATCGTCCGCGCGGGTTGCTGATTATCGGCTTTGAGGAGGTCGGCAAGGTCGGTCATGCCGACGATCTAGCGACAAGCGGCTGTTCGAGGAAAGCGCTATTTGTTCGTCGTCGTCGCGGCATGACCGGCCTTTTCTTCCTTTGCACAAGCGGCGGTGGAAGCCTAGATTCGCGACCCCAAACGACACAAAGGAGCAGGACGATGACTCATGGTGACGATCGCAGCCTTCAGGCCGCGCGCGCGCGCGCCTATACGCTCGCGGAGAGCGGGGAATTCGCCAACAGCCATGCCGTCGAACGGGCGCTGATCGGGGAGGGCTGGTCCAATGCCGCCCGCGCACTCGACAGCGATTATGCGCGTCAGGCGATCAGCGAACGCTGCCGCGCAGCGCACGCTCCGGCGCACGCGCATTGATGCGGACCGGGGGACTAGCGCTGGGCGCGGCGGCGCTTGGCTTAGCCGCCTGCACGCCATCGTCGGAGCAGCCGGCCGGCAATGCGACGGTCAATGCGGCGGCGAGCCGCTTTGCCGACCGCATGGCCGGCACGCCGCCGCCCGCGCCCCCGGCCAAGCCGTTCGCCACCAGCGAAAAGACCGAATTCCTCGAATATGGCTATGCCTATCCGGCGCAGGCGGCCGCCATTCCCTTCCTGGTTGCCAAGTTCGACAAGGCGATGGCGGCGTCGAAGGCCGATGCGCTGAAGATGGCGAAGGAGGACAGCGCGTCCGCCAAGCAATCGGGCTATCCCTTCCGTGCCCACAGCCTCGACACGAAATGGACCGTGGCGGCCGACACGCCGCGCTTCCTGGCGCTGCGGTCGGAGACCTATGTCTATACCGGCGGCGCGCACGGCATGACCGCCTATGACGTCATCCTGTGGGACAAGGCGCGCAAGCGCGAGACCAGCGTCAAGGCGCTGATGACGTCGCCGCAAGCCTTCGCCACGGCAATCCAGGACCGCTTCTGCGCCACGCTCGACCAGCAGCGCGCCGAAAAGCGCGGCGCGCCGGTGGTGCGCGGCGACGATGATTTCACGCAGTGCATCGACCCGATGGAGCAGGTGCTGGTTCCGACGTCCCGAGACGGCAAGGCGGTCGACGCCATGACCGTGGTCGTTGGCCCCTACAGCGCCGGCCCCTATGCCGAAGGAACATATGAGGTTCCCGTGCCGGTCGACGCCGCCATGCGAAAGGCGATCAAGACCGAATATCAGGACGGTTTCGCCGGCGATTGAGGCCGTTCGTGCCACGTCCCTCTCGCTTTTGGTGGAACGCGCCGCCATGATGCTCGTTACGTAGGGGTAACGGCAGATGGGGAGAGGCATGAACCGGAAATTCGCGATGGTCGGCGGCGCGGGCGCGGGCGCGGCGCTGGCGCTGGTTTTTGGCGCGCCGGCGGTCATCGGGCAGCAGCGCGCGATCCGCACCGTCTCCTCGATCAGTCAGCAAGACAAGGCGAGCGGGGCGAAGCAGCATCCTGAACTGCTGAAGGAATTTGGCGGTCCCTACGCCGGGCCGCAGTCCCGCTATGTCGAAACCGTCGGTCGGCGCATCGCGGTGCAATCGGGCCTGTCCAACGCGCAGAGCGACTTCACCGTCACCCTGCTCAATTCGCCCGTCAACAACGCCTTCGCCATCCCCGGCGGCTATGTCTATGTGACGCGCCAGCTTATGGCGCTGATGAATGACGAGGCGGAGCTGGCCGGCGTTCTGGGGCATGAGGTCGGCCATGTCGCCGCCCAGCATGGTCAGCGGCGGCAGCAGGCGGCGCAGCGCAACGCCATCGGCGGCGCGTTGCTTCAGGTGCTGACGGGCGCTCTGCTCGGCGATTCGGGCTTTGCCGGGTTGATCCAGAAGGGGATCGGCACCGGCAGCCAGCTTTTGACCCTGCGCTTTTCGCGCACCCAGGAATATGAGGCGGACGATCTTGGCATCCGCTATCTCGCCTCGGGCGGCTATGATCCGCGCGCCTTGTCAGGCATGCTTGCCTCGCTCGCCGCGCAGAGCAATCTCGACGCGCGGACGAGCGGCAGCGCCCGGTCGATGCCCGAATGGGCAAGCACCCACCCCGATCCCGCGTCGCGCGTCAAGCGCGCCGCCGACGCTGCCGCCAACACCCGCGCGGTCGGGACGGCGCGCAATCGCGACGCCTTCCTGAACGCGCTCGATGGTGTGCTCTATGGCGACGACCCGAAACAGGGCGTGATCGACGGCAACCGCTTCCGCCACCCCGACCTGCGGCTGACCTTCACCGCGCCCAGCGGCTTTGGCATGGAAAATGGCGCGGATGCCGTCTCCATCACCGGATCGGGCGGGCAGGCGCAGTTCGGCTCTGCCCCCTATTCGGGCAACCTCAGCGCTTATGTCGACAGCGTCTTCGCCAAGCTGGGCGGCGGCAATGGCGGCGTTCCGGCAGGGGAGGTCAGCCGCACCACGATCAACGGCCTGCCCGCCGCCTATCGCACGGTCCGCGCGACCAGCCAGCAGAGCCAGGTCGACGCCACCGTCTTCGCCTATGATTTCGGCGGCGGCAAAGCCTATCATTTCCTGCTGCTGACCCCGGCGGGCCGCGGCGTCGGGCCGTTCGTGCCGATGGTGGAATCGGTCCAGCGCCTGTCCGCGCAGGAGGCGGCCGGCATCAAGCCGCGCCGCGTCGCCGTGGTCACTGTAAAGGCGGGCGACACCGTCCAGTCGCTGGCCAAACGCATGGCCTACAGCGACTATCCGCTCGAACGCTTCCTGACGATCAATGCCCTTGCCGCCAACGCCAGCGTGCGGCCGGGACAGCGGGTCAAGATCGTCACCTGGTGAACCAAACGACAAGGGGCGGCGAACTCGTTCGAGTTCGCCGCCCCCGTATCTTACAGCGTTTCGAGGCTATTAGAGCTTGTTCGAGACGTTGTTGAAGGTGCTGCCGAGCTTCGTGCCCAGCGTCGACATCGCGGCGATGGCGGCGACGGCGATCAGAGCGGCGATCAGGCCGTATTCGATCGCGGTGGCACCCTTTTCGTTCTTCATGATCTTGCGGATATACTGCATCTTCTGTCTCCTGATAGGATCTACTACGTTAAACTACCCGGCCGCCCCGCTTGGATAATTCGTGGTCAGCAAGGGTGGGATTAAAGCAGGTCAGTTGAGAAATACTTAATGGCAGAAGCAAAGCTGTCAGATTTTGATGGTTAACGACTGCTTACTTCGTTCGCGACATTGTTCCACATGCCGATCGTCTTGTTGGCGACGCTGGTCAGCGCCGCGACCATCACCAGCACGATCATGGCGATGATCAGCGCATATTCGACCGCCGTCGCGCCACGTTCGCACCGCCCCAGCCCCGATCGGGCGATTATCGTCCAAAGCCCGCGCATGATGATCCCCAGTTCGCTACAGACAGTCCCCGCAGAACTTGTAAAGCAGGCAGGGTTAACAAACCCTCTCAACAGGACCGTTATGCCGCCATTATCCCCGTTATTCGTCGTTGCTGTCGCGCTGATCGACCCTGACGGCCGCGTGTTGCTGCAACAGCGGCCCCCCGGTAAGTCGATGGCGGGCCTGTGGGAATTTCCGGGGGGAAAGGTGGAGCCGGGCGAAACGCCCGAAGCCGCGCTGGTGCGCGAGCTGGAGGAGGAACTGGGCATCGCGACGCACGAAAGCTGCCTTGCGCCCGCGACCTTCGCCAGCGAGCCGCTCGGCGAGAGGCATCTGTTGATGCTGCTCTATGTCTGCCGCAAATGGCGCGGTCAGGCGGAACCGCGCCACGCCACCGCGCTCAAATGGGTCCGCCCCGCGCAGATGTACGGCCTGCCGATGCCGCCGGCCGACCTGCCGTTGATCGGGCTGCTGGAGGCGCTGCTGTAGGGGGAAGGGGCGCCGTGCGAGACGCCCCCGGTCGCATCACTCCTCTGCGGGCTTGCTCTGCAGCTGGATATAATTGTGGATGCCCATGCGCTCGATCATCTCGAACTGGGTTTCGAGCGTGTCGATATGCTCTTCCTCGCTCTCCAATATATATTGGAAGAGGTCGCGGCTCACATAGTCGCGGATCGATTCGCAATAGGCGATGGCGTCCTTGAGCGGCGGCAGCGCCTCATATTCCAGCTCCAGGTCGGCCTTCAATATCTCCTCGACCGTCTCGCCGATCTTCAGCCGGCCCAGCAGCTGGAAATTGGGCAGGCCATCGAGGAAGAGGATGCGCTCGGCCAGCTTGTCGGCATGCTTCATCTCGTCGATCGATTCGTCATATTCGAACTTGGCGAGCTTCGCGACGCCCCAGTGATTGAGCATCCGGTAGTGGAGAAAATATTGATTGATCGCGGTCAGCTCATTCTTGAGCACCTCGTTCAGATATTCGATGACCTTGGCGTCGCCCTTCATGGCCTTGATGCTCCGAATGGACTGGAAACGCCCGGACCATATCGGCGCGGACCCGCGATGTTAAGCTGAAACTCTTGGAAATCCGCCATTTTTCCGATCGCTAATGCGAGCGGATCGCGCCGGCGCTTTGCGGATGATTTGCAGTCGTGTCAGGCGGCCGCGCGTTCGGCGGCGATGATCGTGCGGGCGAAGGACACGCACTGGCCGCATTTGGGGCGGCGACCGAACTGGGCATAGGCGCTGCACGGCGTATCCGCGCCGTTGCGCGCCGCTTCGCGCAGATCCTTTTCCCTTATCGCATTACAGACGCAAACGACCATGAGCGACTCTCCGTACCAATGGAGAAATAGCGTCCCTGATAATAAGTCGCAATAGTGTTTCAGCTGCTTCTGCGAATCTTTTGCACCTTGCCCGCGCTCAGGCTGCGCCACAGCCATTCGACCGGGCCTAGAGCGAATCGGTCGGCCCAGGGCTTCGACCACAGCAGCATTGCCGCCCACCCGCAGAGGACGAATAGAGGCAGCAGGGCAGGGCGGACTGACGCGAACAGCCCCAGCCCCCAACCGTAGAAGATCGCCGTCATGACGAGGCTGGTGCCCAGATAATTGGTCAGCGCCATCCGCCCCGCCGCCGCCAGCCGGGCAGCCAGCCAATGCCCCCTGTGCCGCGCCGCCATCCACAGGATCAGCGCCGCCCACCCAACGGCCAGCGGAATGCGGAAGGGAAAGGCCCAGGCAAGCGCCGTTCCGAACGCGGGCAGGGGGGCAAAGCCGCTCGCCCATACCCAGATCGCCAGCGCGATCATCGGCGGCAATCCGATCAGGAAGCAATGCCGCGCCGTTCGCCGATATTGCTCCGCCTCCCAATTGCCGGTCAGGAAGCCCCCCTTCAGCATCGCCATGCCCAGCAGCATAAAGCCAAGCGTCTCGATCGCGGTGAACATCAGGCTCCACAGCCACTCGCCCGGATAATGCGCCAGCTTGTGCGCGACGATCGTGATAAAGCCGCTGCGATAGAGGCCGATCTCGTCCCGCACGGCGGCGCTCGCCGGGTCGGACAGGGATGTGATGAAGGCGCCATAGCTCGCAGCCTCCCCTGGTGCGCGGCTCCAGGCGTAGATGGTGGCGATGAAGCCCGCCAGCAGCAGGAAATGCAGCAGGAAGCAGAGGAATGCCGCCTTCACCAGCGCCATCGGCTGCCCCTGCGCAAAGCGCAGCGCGATCATGCCGACCAGCGCATAGACCATCAATATGTCGCCCCACCACAGCAGCAGATAATGGGCAAGGCCGATGGCGAAGAGCCAGAAGTTGCGGATCGTCTGCGCCCGCATCCCGTTGCGTCCCGCCATCTCCTCCTTGTCGATCAGCAGCAGCATCGACGCGCCGAACAGCATCGCGAAGAGCGCGCGCATCTTCCCGTCGATGAAGATCAGGCTGACCGCCCAGAAAGCTACGTCGCCGACCCCGAGCGGCCCCGCCACCGCCGGATCGAAATAGGCGTTCTGCGGCAGCGCGAAGGTGGTGATGTTCATCCACAAAATCCCCAGCACCGCGCAGCCGCGCAGCACGTCCATGGCGGGGATGCGGGGGGCTGGCGTCATGGGGTGTTCCTTGAAAGGGGGCTGGTCAGGCGCGCGCTGCTTTGCCATGCGATGGCCCATGAAGGAACCCCGCAAGCAACGGATCAGCGACGCCTTCGGCGCGGCGGCGGACCGCTATGACGATCATGCCGGGCCGCAGCGCTTCGCCGCGTCCCTCGTGGCGGACTTGGCGCAGCGGCAGAAGCCGGCGGGGGTGCGCCGCATCCTGGAGATCGGCTGCGGCACCGGCTTCCTTACCCGCGACATCCAGGCGCGCTGGCCCGGCGCGGACCTGGTCGTCACCGACCTGTCGCCGCGCATGGTGGAGCGGGCGGCGGCGGGCGGCCTCGTCGCCGGCACCTTCCTCACCATGGACGGCGAAGCCCCCGCCTTCGACGGCCCCTGGTTCGACCTCATCCTCTCCAGCCTCGCCTTCCAGTGGTTCGACGATCTGGCGGGCGCGATCGCGCGGCTGGCGGGGCTGCTGACGCCGGGGGGGGGCCTGTTCTTCTCGACCATGGGGGAAGGCAGCTTTGCCGCTTGGCGCGCGGCCCATGCGGCCAGCGGTGTGGCGGCGGGCATCCCCGCTTATCCCTCGCTCGCCGACCTGCAAGCGTTGCTGGCGGATTATGACGACGCCTTCGCCTTCGACGAGACTGTCCCGCTGGAAGGGCAGGGCGCGCGCGCGCTCCTGGCGCACCTCAAGGGGATCGGCGCTGTCGTCCCCGACGCGGGCCGCGCGCCGCTGGCTCCGCGCGCCCTGCGCGAGGTCATGGCCGCCTACGACGCAGCGGGCGGACGGGACGCGTACCAACTACTGTTCGGCAGGGTGACTCGGTAAACGGGATGACGGAGAAGGTATGCCCGCTCCCCCTCGGGGGAGAGGGATGCGAAGACTTGGCAGCTTGCTGCCTAGTCGAAGCTGGGTGAGGGGGCAGCAACGTCACATGAACGCGCTAACGTCGCCCCAGTCCCCCTCATCCAACTCCGCCTAGCCGCTACGCGGCAAGGCTTCGTATCCTTCTCCCTCAAGGGACAAGGGTGGGTAGACGACATTCCGCTTACGCACAATTAATGCATTAAGCCGACATTCGAGTGCTGAAATTTGGGAGGGGGCGGTTGTCGTTAGCTAGGTTTCGCTCATTTGGGGTCGGCGCCAAAAGCCATGCCGTCACGCGCGATAAACAGGGCACGAAGTGCCTCTTTTTGTCGCTCGTTCTAGGTGCTTGTTCGCCCCACGTTCCTGCGACTTCGCCCGATCTTCCCACGGAGAATTCGGCGGCGTCTGCTATGTTGAGAAGCTGCGCATGTATGCTTGGCACAGGGCCATGCGCTGACAGAGCTGCTGGAAAGTATCAGGTCAAAAACTTAAAATGTGAGTGGAACGGAGAGCAACGCAACAAGGTGCAATGCTCGATAACAGGACGATTTGTGGCAACCCGCTTACAAGAATATCCTGACCGGAGTTGGAGAACACATCAACAAGCGTTTCGTTATCTTGATGATCGTGGCTGGTGCGCAGACCCTTGGTAATGCGGATGCTTCGCAAGCTGCGCCGTGGCCGCTTTTAAATGCTGGCAGCGCGGCACCAAGTGTCCATTTCTGGTCGCTATCGGCTCAAAGCACGGCTCCGTTCGACCGCGTCTATCCAATCCAACCGCTGAGCGGGGTCCACCTCCAATGAGCCCAAAAGCACGGCAATGTCGTCTGATGAGCGCCCCCCCCCTCTCCCAGTAGGCCTCAAGGAAAATACGCATGGCAGCAAATGCTGCTTGTTCATCAAACTTTGTTGTTCGCTCACCCACTAGTTGCCACCATGACTGTCCGCTTTCAGGGATAGCATAGCACGAACCCAATGCCCGCAAATGGTCGTTTCCGCTCCTCCCCTGCAAGGGGAGGGGGATCGCGCCCGTAGGGCGTGGTGGAGGGGTTGAGCAGGTTCAGATTGCCCCCGGCAATCTGAAGGTCATGCCGGGGGCATGACCGACCTGCTCAACGCTATCGAGAGGCTGACACCCCTTCGTCAGGGCTTCGCCATGCCACCTCCACTACCAGGGGAGGATGTTTCCGCCGCCACCCCCCAACAAAAAAGCCGCCCCACAACAGGGCGGCTCCTTCGTTCGATCCGTTCCAAACAGCTCAGGCCTCGTCGGCGCTTGCCTCTTCGGTCGCGGCGGCGATGTCGCCGGGTTCCGCGTTGGGATCATAGTCTTCGGTGAAGCCGGCTTCGTCCTTTTCGAACATTTCGGCCATCACGTCGACGCCCTGCGACTGAAGCTCGGCTTCCTCGGGCGAGCGGGCGACGTTCACGGTGATCGTGGTGACGACTTCGGGGTGCAGCGCGACCTTCACGTCGAACACGCCCAACGTCTTGATCGGGCGTTCCAGCACGACCATCGCCTTGCTGACGCCCTTGACGCCATCGGCTTCCAGCGCCTCGACCACGTCGCGCACCGCGACCGAACCATAAAGCTGGCCGGCGTTGGACGACTGGCGGATGAGGACGATCTGCTTGCCGTTGACGCCCTCGGCGGCCTTTTCGGCGTCCGAACGGCGGGCGGCGTTATCGGCCTCGATCTTCGCGCGGTTGGCTTCGAACACCTTCTTGTTGGCGGCGTTGGAGCGCAGCGCCTTCTTGTTGGGCAGCAGGAAGTTGCGGGCGTAACCGTCCTTGACGGTCACGACGTCGCCGATCGCGCCCAGCTTCTCGATGCGTTCCAGGAGAATGATTTCCATGGGTCTTTCTCCCTTACTTCACGATGTAGGGCAGCAGGCCCAGGTGACGGGCGCGCTTGATGGCCTGGGCCAGCTCGCGCTGCTTCTTGGCGGACACAGCCGTGATGCGGCTGGGGACGATCTTGCCGCGCTCGGACACGAAGCCCTGGAGCAGACGGACGTCCTTGTAATCGATCTTCGGCGCATCCTTGGCGGCGAAGGGGCAGCTCTTGCGGCGGCGGAAAAACGGGCGTGCCATGACTTAGGTCTCCTTACTCGCCAGCGGTTTCTTCGCGGTCGCGGCGCGGGCCACGATCACCCCGGTCGCCACGATCGCCGCGCGGGCCACGATCGCCACGCTCGGACCGCTCCTGCTTGCGCATCATCACCGACGGGCCGGTTTCCAGCGCATCGACCTTGACGGTCATGTAGCGGATGATGTCTTCGTTGATCTGGGTCTGGCGCTCCAGTTCCGCGACGACGCCGGCAGGGGCGTCGATGTTCAGCATCACATAGTGCGCCTTGCGGTTCTTGGCGATCTTGTAGGCGAGGCTGCGCAGGCCCCAGGTCTCGACCTTGGTGACCTTGCCCTCATTATCCTCGACGATCTTGGTGGCGGTTTCCGCCAGAGCGTCCACCTGCGCCTGTGCCAGATCCTGGCGCGCAAGGAACACATGCTCGTAAAGAGCCATGCTTTGAAGCCTTCTCTGTTGGCCGATCGCTGACGCCCACCCCATGTGGTGCGCCCCTCCGGCTGTCGTCTCAAAATGCTTCGCACAGGCGGCGAGTCACCCCGACGCCTTGAGCGAAGGCGCGCCTATGGCGGAAAGGGCGGGGAAAGGCAAGGTGCGTTTATGCAGCCTTGCCCTGCCGATATCCGTTCGTCCTGAGTAGCCACTGAGCTTGTCGAAGTGGCGTATCGAAGGATAGATTGGCGCGCGACCCTTCGATACGGGTCTTCGACAGGCTCAGCCCCTACTCAGGGCGAACGGCGTGAGAGTGGGGGAGAGGAAATGCCAATCGCAATAGCAGCCCTGTCTCTCATCCTCCTGATGATCGCCGCCTATCGGGGCATGAGCGTCATCCTCATGGCCCCGCTGCTCGCCATGCTGGCCGTGTTCCTCACCGATCCCGCCGCCGTGCCGGTCGCCTTCTCCGGCCTGTTCATGGAGAAGGCGGCGAGCTTCCTCAAACTCTATTTCCCGGTCTTCCTGCTGGGCGCGCTATTCGGGAAACTGGTGGAGATTTCGGGCTTTTCCCGCGCCATCGTGACCGCGGTCATCGGCCTGGTGGGCGCGGGCCGCGCCATCCCCGCGATCATGATCGTGACCGCCTTGCTCACCTATGGCGGCGTTTCGGTGTTTGTCGCGGTGTTCGCCGTCTATCCTTTCGCGGCCGAAATGTTCCGGCGGGCCGATATCCCCAAGCGGCTGGTCCCCGCCACGATCGGCCTGGGCGCGATCACCTTCACCATGGACGCGATGCCGGGCACGCCGCAGATCCAGAATATCATCCCAACGAGCTTCTTTGGCACCACCGCCTGGGCCGCGCCGGTGCTGGGCCTGATCGGTTCGGCGTGCATCGCCGGCATGGGCCTTGCCTATCTGGGCTGGCGGCGGCGCGCGCTGATGGCGGCGGGGGAGGGCTATGGGGCGCCCGAAACGCTGGTGAACGAGCCTGAGCCCGCGCCCGAGGAAGCGAGCGTCCATCCCCTGATCGCCCTCTTGCCGCTGCTGGTCGTGGGCCTCGGCAATCTCGCGCTCACCTTCGCCATTCCGCGCTGGATGCCGGGCGAAGAGGTGTCCCACTCGCTGTCCGGTTTGCCCGAACCGATCACGCTCAAGGTGGGGCAGATGGCCGCGCTCTGGGCGGTCGAGGGGGCGCTGCTCGCGGGCATTGCCACCATCCTGATCTTCGCCTTTCGCCCCGTGGCAAGGCGCTTTGCCGAAGGATCGAAGGCGGCGGTCGGCGGCGCGCTGCTGGCCGGCATGAACACGGCGGTCGAATATGGCTTTGGCGCGGTGATCGCGGCGCTGCCGGGCTTCCTGATGGTGAAGGAGGCCCTCAAATCCATCCCCAACCCGCTCCTCAACGAAGCCGTCACCGTCACCTCGCTCGCAGGCATCACCGGATCGGCGTCGGGCGGACTGTCGATCGCGCTGGCGGCGATGGCGGAGCAGTTTGCCGCCGCCGGGGACGCCGCTGGCATCCCGCGCGAGGTGCTGCACCGCGTCGCCTCCATGGCGTCGGGCGGGATGGACAGCCTGCCGCACAATGGCGCGGTCATCACCCTGCTGGCGGTGACGGGCCTGACGCATCGGCAGGCTTACAAGGACATCTTCGCGCTGACCCTCATCAAGACGCTGACCGTCTTCATCGTGATCGCCGTCTATTATCTGACGGGGCTGGTCTAACCCCGGTGCATTTCCGCCGTGCCGATGAAGTGGGCGCGGGTGGATGCGCCCGCCTGCTCCAGCAGCGCGGCTACCTTGTCCTTCAGCGCCTCGGACGGATGGGCGGGGTCGTCATAGGCCATGTCCCAGGCGCCGAACTCGCGCGCCGGCACGCTCTGTTCGCGCAGCTTGACGATCGCGCCGTGCCGCCCGTCGCGCGCGATGCGGGCATAGATGCGCTCGACCGCTTCCTTCGGCCCCTCCAGTACCTGAAGGAAGCGCCGGCTGTTGAACAGCAGCAGGCCGGTCACATCCTCCGCCGCATTGCGCTCCGCCGAGCCCCGCGCGATGGCGGCGCACTGTGCCGATGTCATCGCGTCGGTGACGCTGCTGATATACATGATCTGATGGATGGACATGCTGCTTCCCGGTTCACTCCCCTCGGCCAGCATCGGAATCTACGCCCAACCCCTTAAAATCAGGTATTTAACCCAGGTCATGCAAAATGCCCCGGGGGGAGAGAACCCCGGGGCATCTGCCACGCCTTGCAGAAAGGCGTTACCGGATGGCGCTGCCGATCACCGCGCCGATGATGCCGCTGGTGATGGCGACCAGCACCGCGTCATTGCCCGAACGGACATACTGATAGCCGCGCGGGGGAGGGGCCAGGCGATAGTCGCGATAATTATTGATCACGCGATAGTTGGTCGCATAGCGGCGGTCGAAGCGCTGGCCCTTGGCCCAGCGATGGCCGTTGCGATAGCCGCGATAATCGTTGCGGACGACCGTCTTCTGCTTGACCACGGTGCGGCCGTGCGGGCCCCGCTCGACGACGCGGACGCTCTCGCGATGCGGCGCGGCCTGCGCCTGGGCGGCGATCATCGGGCTCGCGACCATGGTGGTGGCGGCCAGGCTCATCAGGATCTTTTTAAACATCGACTTGCTCCTTACCTTGTGTCAGGCGCCGTTCCCCGGCGTCGAAGACAGAGATAGGAGAGGCTTGTCGCAGACTTGTCCCAAGTGGCGGGCATAAGTGTCGGAAATTGTATCAAGTGCAGATTTAGTCTGAACAATCGTTCAGAAACCGCCGCTCACTCGTGCCGCAGCGCGTCGATCGGGTTGAGGCTTGCCGCCCGCCGCGCCGGGAAGTAGCCGAACACCACGCCGATCGCCGCGGAAAAGAGGAAGGCGATCAGGTTCACCTGCGGGTCGAACAGGAAGGGCACCTTCATCAGCGGCGCGATGGCGACCGACGCGACCAGCGCCAGGAACAGCCCGATGAGGCCGCCGAGGCACGACAGCACGATCGCCTCCACCAGAAACTGCATCAGCACCTCGCGCGCGACCGCGCCGATGGCGAGGCGGATGCCGATCTCGCGCGTCCGCTCGGTCACGCTGACCAGCATGATGTTCATGATGCCGATGCCGCCGACAAGCAGCGAGATCGCCGCCACCGCGCCGACGATCTGGGTCAGGATGGTGGTCGTGCCGGTCAGCGTGTCGCTGATCTGCTTGGTATCGAACACGTTGAAATTGTCCTGATCGCCCGGGTTGATCTTGCGCCGCTCGCGCATCAGTTCCTCAAGGCTGTTCTGCACCGCTGCGCTGTCATAGGCGTCGTCGACCGCGACCATGATCTGGCTGATGTCGCGATCACCGGTGAAGCGGCGCTGCACGAACTTGATCGGCATGACGACGACATCGTCCTGATCGCCAAAGCCGCCCTGGCCGCGCGTGGTGAGAACGCCCACGACCTGGCACGACACGCCCTTGATCCGCATCCGCTTGCCGACCGGGTCGTTGCCCTGGAACAGGTTGGTGCGCACCGTATTGCCGATCACGCACACCGCGTTGCCCGCTTCCTCCTCCTGCGGCATGAACAGCCGCCCGTCAGCGACATTCCATTGCTGGACCTGCGAATAGGCGGACGTCGTCCCATAGACGGTCGTCGACCAGTTATTGCCTTCGTAGATCGCCGTGCCGCTCGACTGCACCACCGGCGCGACCGCGCGCACCCCGGTCAGCTGATTTTCGATCGCGGTCAGGTCCGCTTCCTTGAAGTCGGGGGGGCGCGGCCCGCCGCCGCCCCGGCCGAAGCCCTGGCCTGGCCGCAATTGCAGCACATTGGCGCCCAGCGAACTGATCTGCTCCCTGACCGCCGCCGTCGCGCCATTGCCCAGCGTGACCATCGTCACCACGGCGGCGACGCCGATGATGATGCCCAGCGTCGTCAGGAAACTGCGGAGCTTGTGCCGGTTGATCGCCCTGAAGGCGAGGATGACGGTCGTGCCTAGCATCCCATTTCTCCTCGCCCCTCGGGGGAGAGGATAGCGCAGCTTGCCAGCTTGCTGGCTAGCGCAGCTTGGAGAGGGGGGTGCAGCGTGCCGGTCAGGCGCTGCCCCCTCATCCAACTCCGCCTAAGTCGCTCCGCTCCCAAGGCTTCGTATCCTTCTCCCCCATGGGGAGAAGGTTTACGCGCGCGCGCCATCACGCCGCCACCCCCTGCTCGACCCGCTCCACCAGCCCGTCCTTGAAATGCACGATCGTGCGCGCATAGGCGGCCATGTCGGGTTCGTGCGTCACCATCAGCACGGTGATGCCGCTGTTGCGGTTGAGGTCGGTCAGGAGTTCCATGATCTCCACCGACCGCTCCGAATCGAGGTTGCCGGTCGGTTCGTCGGCCAGCAGCACGTCGGGCTGGGTCACGATCGCGCGGGCAATGGCGACGCGCTGCTGTTGCCCGCCCGAAAGCTCGGCAGGCGTATGGTCCCACCATTTGGCAAGGCCGACCTTGTCCAGCGCCGCCATCCCCATCTCGTAGCGCAGCTTCTTGTCCTCGCCGCGATAGAGCAGGGGCAACTCCACATTTTCCAGCGCGGTGGTGCGCGACAGCAGGTTGAAGCCCTGGAATACGAAGCCCAGGTAACGCCGTCGCAGCAGCGCGCGCTGGTCGCGGTCAAGCGTCTCGACATGCCGTCCCTTGAACAGGAACTCGCCCCCCGACGGCACGTCGAGGCAGCCCAATATGTTCATCGTCGTCGACTTGCCCGACCCCGAAGGCCCCATGACCGCCACGAAATCGCCCGCCGCAATGTCGAGGTCGATGCCCTTCAGCGCCTGAAATGCGGTCGGCCCCTCGCCATAGACCTTGGTGACGCCGCGCAGCGAGATGATGGTCTCGGCCATCGGCTCAAGTCCCGCTCGGACGCCCGGCGCCGCGCGGCGCGGCGGGCGCGACCGGCGCGGTTTCGGGCGCGCGGTCGCCCGAATTGCCCAGTGCGCCCACCGTCGCGGGGCTGCCGTCGGTCGCGCCGCTGCGCCGCCGTTCGGCCGGAGCGCGGTCCCGCCCGCTGCCGCCCGGCGCGCCATTCTGGTCTTCCGCCGGCGCCTGCTGGCCCGCCGCGAGCTGCCCGGTGATGACCCGCATTCCGGGCTTGAGGTCGCCGCCGGTGATGACCGTGCGCGCGCCATCGCTCGCCCCCACGACCACCTGCATCGCCTTGGGCTGTCCATCCTCGCCCAGCACATAGACGGTCTGGCTGCTGCCCGCGCCGAAGCTGACCTGCCGGTTGCCGCCGCCGCGCCGCATCCGGCCCGGTCCCGGCAGCACGCTGGTGATACCGCCGCCCTGCTTCTGCGCGCTCGGCTTGAAGCGCAGCGCGCTGTTGGGCACGAGCAGCACGTCGCGCAGTTCCTGCGTCACGATGTCGGCGGTCGCGGTCATGCCGGGCCGCAAAATCTCGTCCTTGTTATCCACCGCCAGCACTGCCGTATAGGCGACCACGGTGCCGGTCGTGGCGGTCGATGTGGTTCCCGACGAAGAGGAACTGCTGCTGCTCGACGCATTGGAGCCGACATTGACCCGCGTCACCCGCGCCGGGAAGCTGCGCCCCGGAAAGGCGTCGACGGCGAAGGTCGCGCTCTGGCCTTCCTTCACCTGGCCGACATCCGCCTCGTCCACCGACACCTCGACCTCCATCTTGGTCAAATCCTCGGCGATGGTGAACAGCACGGGCGCGTTGAAGGACGCCGCGACCGTCTGGCCCGGTTCGATGTCGCGGGAGAGGACCACGCCGGTGACGGGGGAGACGATCTGCGCGATCGAAAGGTTGGTCTGCGCGCTCGAAAGCTGCGCGCGCGACACGCTGACCTGCGCCTGCGCCGCGCGCAGCGATCCCAGCGCCGATTGATAGTCCGCCCGCGCCGAATCCAGCTCTGTCCGCGCCGGCACGCGCCCGCCCGACAGGCGGAACACATTTTCCTGCCGGTCGAGCGTCGCCTTCGCCAGCGCGACCTGCGCCTGCGCCTGCGCGACGCTCGCCTGGGAGGATGCGACCTGCGCCCGGTTCTGGTTCACCGTATCGACGAGCCGCCGCGTGTCGAGTTCGGCCAGCCGTTGCCCCTTGGTCACGCGGTCGTTCACGTCGACATAGACGGCGGTGATCTTGCCCGATTGCTCCGAACCCACATCTACCTGATTGACCGGCTTCAAATTGCCGGTCGCGCTGACGCTGACGGTCAGGTCGCCCTTGCGCACCTCGCGGGTCGCATAGTTGGGCTTGTCGTCGCCGCCGAAGCAGCGCGCGACCAGCAGGATCAGGATCAGCAGCCCGGCGCCGATCGCGCCGCGTACCGCCCATTTGCGCCAGGGCTTTGCGGGCTTGGCGCCCAGGAAATCGCTGATGTCCTGATCCTTGGTCACGTCATTGCTCATCGGGGCGGTCATCCATGCTCTGCCAGCCGCCGCCCAGCGCATTGTAAAGCTGGGCAACCGCGCGGACTTCGTCGCCCTGCGCGGTGGCGAGGCTGTTGCGGGCGTTCAACAGGGTGGTTTCGGTATTCGACAGCGTCTGAAAGTCGATCAGGCCCGCCTGATACTGGCTGCGCGCCAGGATGGCGGCGTCGTTGGACGCCTCAAAGGCGACGGCGAACTCGGCCTTGCGCGCCCGCGCGCTCGTCAATTGCGCCATGCCGTTCTCGACATCCTCCAGCGCGGTCAGCACGCTTTGCTTGTAAGCGGCAAAGGCGGCGTCGGTCGCCGCGCGCTGCGACCGCACCTGCGACCGCAGCCGCCCGCCATCGAAGATCACCTGCTGGATATTGCCGAAGATGCCGCCGGTAATCAGGGTGAACAGGTCGCTGAACGCGTTGGAGGTCGTGCCGATATTGCCGCTGATCCCCAGCGCCGGATAAAGCTGCGCCTCCGCCACGCCGATCCGCGCGGTCGCCGCCGCCAGCGCGCGCTCGGCGCTGCGAACATCGGGCCGCTGGCGCAGCGTGTCGGCGGGGATGCCGGTGGCGATGGCGGTGGACGGCGCGGGCAGCGGGGCAGGGGTTTCCAGCGCGCGCGTCGCATCGCCCGGCGCCTCTCCCGTCAGCACGGCAATGCGGTTCAGGCTCCCGCGCAGGCTCGCCTCCAGCTGCGGGATGGTGGCGTTGGTCTGCGCCAGCTGGGCCTGCGCCTGCCGCTCGTCGAGCGACGACACCAGCCCCGCCTGCAACCGCCATTGCGCGATCTGAAAATTGTCCCGCTGGATCGCCTGGCTTTCGCGCGCGATGCGAAGCTGCTCCTGCGTCTGGCGCGCCTGCACATAGTTGGTGACGAGTTCGGAGATGATCGTCATCCGCACATTGGCAAGATCATATCCCGACGCGGCAAGATCGGCCCGCGCCGCCTCCCGGTTGCGGGACAGTTCGCCGAACAGGTCGATCTGCCAGCTCGCATTGACCCGGCCCGAATAGCTGCTCGACCAGTTGCCGCCGCCGCCGCCGATCGGATTGCCGTTGGCGTCCAGCCGCCCGCCCGCGTCCTGGCTGCTGTAATTGCGCCCGCCATTGGCGCTGCCGCTCACCTGCGGCAGGAAGTCGGCGCCGGTCTGGCGCAGACTTTCGCGCGCCTGCCGCAGCCGCGCCTGCGCCTGCACGATGTCGAGATTGCTGGCGACCGCGCGGTCGATCAGGCCGCTCAGCGTCGGATCGCCCAGCCGCGTCCACCACGTCGCGAGCGCCGCTTCGTCGACCGGCGCCACCGCCCCCTGGCTATAGGCGGCCGGCACCCCCAGCGCGCCGGTCTGTAGCGGCCGATAGTCCGGTCCCACGGCGCAGGCGGACAGCATCGCCATGCTGACGCCGATCCAGGCTAAGCGATATCGCACCTTTTCCTTGCACTCCGTCATCGTTAAAGGGGCCGCCTCACTTCGCCTGGCGACAGGCGCGCGCGCTCGGTCTCTGACTGCCGCAGGCATATGTACGTCTCAACGTCAAATATGTCTCAAAGTGTAACGATGTTGGCGACCTGCGCTTTTGGGAAGCGCGGAGTATAAGGATTTGAGGATGCGGGCATTTATCTTTCCGGGGCAGGGCAGTCAGGCGGTCGGCATGGGCAAGGCGTTGGCGGATGCCAGCCCGGCGGCCAGGGAATTGTTTCAGGAGATCGATGACGCCCTGTCCCAGAATTTGTTCCGCATCATGGTGGAGGGGCCGGACAGCGACCTGACCCTCACCGAAAACGCCCAGCCCGCGATCATGGCGAACGCGCTCGCGACGCTGCGGGTGATGGAGAAGGAAGGCGGGTTCCGCCTCGCTGAAAAGGGCGATTATGTCGCGGGCCATAGCCTCGGCGAATATGGCGCGCTCTGCGCGGCGCAAGCGTTCGACATCGCCACGACCGCGCGGCTGCTGAAGCTGCGCGGGCAGGCGATGCAGGCGGCCGTACCGGTCGGGGAGGGCGCGATGGCCGCGCTGCTGGGCGCCGACATCGGCAAGGCGCAGGCGCTGGCCGACGCGGCGGCGCAGGGGGACGTCTGCACCGTCGCCAACGACAATGACCCGACCCAGGTGGTCATCTCCGGCCATCGCGGCGCGATCGAGCGCGCGGTCGCGATGGTCAAGGACCATGGCATCAAGCGCGGCGTGCTGCTTCCCGTCTCGGCCCCCTTCCACTGTCCGCTGATGCAGCCGGCGGCGGACGCGATGGAGGCGGCGCTCGCCAAGGCGACGATCGCAGCGCCGCTGCTGCCCGTCTATGCCAACGTCCTTGCCGCCCCGATCGCCGACCCCGAAGAGATCAAGGCTCGGCTGGTCGAACAGGTCACCGGCCGCGTCCGCTGGCGCGAGTCCATCGCGGCGATGTGGGATGCGGGCGTCACCGACTATGTGGAACTGGGCGGCAAAGTCCTCGCCCCCATGGTCAAACGCATCGCCCCCGACGCGACGGTCCGCAGCGTGGTGACGATGGACGACATAGAGGCGGCGCTGGCGTCTTTCTGAATAGGTTCACGCGGAGGCGCGGAGACGCGGAGAATGTTTGGTCGAGATTGATCGCATCAGCGGAGACGTTTTGAATCTGGCCCTTCGCGTGCATCGCGACCTGGGGCCGGGACTTATGGAAAGCGTTTACGAGATGATCCTGGCGGCGAAGCTCGCCGCCATGGGTTATGTCGTCGAGCGCCAACGGGCCATCGATGTCGAATATGAAGGTTTGCGCTTCGATGCGGCATTCCGCATCGACCTGCTTGTGGAAAACATGCTGCTGGTCGAAATCAAGTCAACCGAACGGCTCAATCCTGCACACGCCAAACAATTGCTGACATATCTTCGTCTGACGCGCCAGCCCGTAGGGCTGCTCATCAATTTCGGCGGCGCCACGCTCAAGGAAGGGGTGAAGCGCATAGTCAACGACTATGTCCCCTCCGCGTCTCCGCGCCTCCGCGTGAATCAAATGGAACAAGGAGACTGACTATGTTCGACCTGACAGGCATGACCGCGCTGGTGACCGGCGCTTCCGGGGGCATCGGCTCGTCCATCGCAAGATCGCTCGCGGCCCAAGGGGCTACCCTCGCGCTCTCGGGCAGCAATGAGGACAAGCTCAAGGCGTTCGCGGCCGAACTGGGCGGCGATCACAAAAGCATCGTCTGCAATCTTTCCGATCCGGCGTCCGTCGACGCGCTCGTGCCGCAAGCGGTGGAAGCGCTGGGCGGCAGGCTCGACATCCTCGTCAACAATGCCGGCATCACCCGCGACAACCTGATCCTGCGCATGAAGGATGAGGAATGGAGCCAGGTCATCCAGGTCAATCTGGAGGCCGCCTTCCGCCTGATCCGTGCCGCCGCCAAGCCGATGATGAAGGCCCGCTTCGGCCGCATCATCTCGATCACGTCGGTCGTGGGCGTTACCGGCAATCCGGGTCAAGCCAATTATTGCGCGTCGAAGGCCGGGATCATCGGCATGTCCAAGTCGCTGGGGCAGGAGCTCGCCAGCCGCGGCATCACGGTGAATTGCGTTGCCCCCGGCTTTATCCGCTCAGCCATGACCGATGCGCTGACCGACGCGCAGAAGGGCGGCATCCTTGCCAAAATCCCCGCCGGCGACCTTGGCAGCGGCGACGATATCAGCGCGGCGGTGGTCTATCTCGCCAGCCGCGAGGCGGGTTATGTCACCGGCCAGACGCTGCATGTGAATGGCGGGATGGCGATGATCTGAGGCCCCTGAGCGCGCCATCCAGCAGGATGGCGCGCCGGCCGGCCAGCGCCAGCACGGCGATCGCGCCAATCATGTTCAATGGGACATGGGTCAGCTCCGACACCGCCCGCCCGAACAGGGGCGCGCTCCAGGCGAAGGCGAGCCAGGTCGGCTCCCACGCCAGCGCTCCGCGCGCCCGCATGTCCGCCACTAGGAAGGCGATGGCGACCCCCAGCAGCACATAATCATAGTCGAGCACATAGGGCGTGCAGAGCAACGCCGCGCTCAGCGCCGCCGCGCCGCGCACCGCCATCGATCCGCGCCACGCCGCCACGCCCGCCGCGCCGATCGCCAGCGCCGTCACGATCCCCTGCGCCGCATAGGCGAGCGGGATCGATCCGCCCCATTGCCGGATCGCGGCGAACGGGCTCTGGATCTTCTCCCAACCCGTCGCGCCTGCCTCTATGATGATATGCCGGGTCAGCGGCAGCGAATCGAAAAACGCCTGCCACACCGCCCATCCCCAGATGGCGTATGTCAGCAGGCACAAAGCCGCCACCGTCGCCCCTGCGCTCATGAAAGCCCGGATATTCCCGCGCGCCAGGATCAGCACCGGGATCAGCACCGCGAACTGCGGCTTATAGACCAGCGCGCCCAGCAGCATCCCCGCGACCCAGGGCCGCCGGTCGAGCAGAAGCATCCCCCCACCCAGCAGGCTCGCCGTCAAAAACGCGTTCTGCCCATGGCCCAGGCACACCATCACCACCGGCGCGCCGATCGCCGCCAGCATCGCGTCCGGCTCGTCCGGCAGGATGCGCTTCACCAGGCACAGCGCCAGCGCCAGCGTCGTCCCCTGCCATAACAGCAGCGCCGCGATATAGGGCAACTGCGCCAGCAGCGTGGCGATGATCAGGAAGGGCGGCGGATAATGCCAGCCATAGAAGGGGATGTGGGCGTCATGGTGGACGGCCTTCTGCACCTGATGCTGCGTCGGCCAGTCCCACGCCTGCGCCGCGCGGCCCTGATCGGCCATATGCCCCGCCGTCCAGACGTTGGAAAAGTCGGTGCCGAGCGGCCGCCCCAGCGAATCCACCGTGCCGTGCGCGGTCGCGAACAGATAGCCAAGCCCGATGATCGTCGCCGCCAGCAGGATGAAGGCGCTCACCCGCACGCGCGCGCGCGTCACGAAGCGGTCGGGGCAGGGCAGGGGGCTCATGCCGCATCTCTCGCAGAAGCGCCTGAAATTTTGGTAAATGGCCGGTTATCGCGCCGCAACGGCCGCCGGATTGTTGCCATTTCGTTGCTGCGGCCCAATCAAACCCCTTCCGCGCCTTGCCTCTTGCCTCTATCGGGGCTTGGCTCTAGGGCATGGGCTTAACGGTTGTTCAGACCACCAACGATACCAGTCAAGAAGGACCACTCATGAGTGAGACCGCGGATCGCGTAAAGAAAATCGTCGTCGAGCATCTGGGCGTGGAGGCCGAGAAGGTGACCGAGGACGCCAGCTTCATCGACGATCTGGGCGCAGACAGCCTGGACATCGTTGAGCTGGTGATGGCGTTCGAGGAAGAGTTCGGCGTCGAAATCCCCGACGACGCTGCCGAGAAGATCGCCACCGTGAAGGATGCGATCGACTATATCGACAGCAAGCAGTAAGGCGCAGGCCGGCCCTTGCCCCGTCGGGGAAGGGCCAGGCATGTGTGGAAGAGACGGCTCCTCCTGTCCGGTCCGCCCGGAACGTGGGGAGCCTTTTCGTATCTGGCGCGCATTTGAAAGCGTGCCGCAAATGGTTACATGGGCGGCAACAGCCCAGAGGAATTTCGGAGCTAGAATATGCGTCGTGTCGTCGTCACCGGCCTTGGCATGGTCAGCCCGCTTGGCGGGGATGTGGAAACCAGCTGGAAAAACATCATCGCCGCCAAGTCCGGCGCGGCGACGATCACGCGCTTCGACGCGACCGATTACAAGTGCCGCATCGCCTGCGAAGTGAAGCCGGCTACCCACGAATATGGCTATGACGCCTCGGTCGATGTCGATCACAAGATCCAGCGGCAGGTCGATCCCTTCATCGTCTTCGGCATCTCCGCCGCCAGCCAGGCGCTGCGCGACGCCGGCCTCGACAATATGAGCGAGGAGGAGCGGCTGCGCGCCGGCTGCTCGATCGGGTCGGGCATCGGCGGCCTGCCGGGCATCGAAAGCGAATCGCTGGTGTTGGCGAACAAGGGGCCGGGCCGCGTGTCGCCCCACTTCGTCCATGGCCGGCTCATCAACCTCATTTCGGGCCAGGTCTCGATCAAATATGGCCTGATGGGGCCGAACCACGCCGTCGTCACCGCCTGCTCGACCGGCGCCCATTCGATCGGCGACGCGGCGCGGATGATCGCGATGGACGATGCCGACGTGATGCTGGCCGGCGGCGCGGAAAGCGCGATCTGCCCGATCGGCATCGCCGGCTTTGCCCAGGCGCGCGCGCTCAGCACCAATTTCAACGACACGCCAGAAAAGGCGAGCCGACCCTATGACGTGAACCGCGACGGCTTCGTCATGGGCGAGGGCGCTGGCGTCGTCGTGCTGGAGGAATATGAGCGCGCAAAGGCGCGCGGCGCGAAAATCTATGCCGAGGTGGTCGGCTATGGCCTCTCGGGCGATGCCTATCATGTCACCGCCCCCCACCCGGAGGGCAGCGGCGGCTATCGCTCGATGGAAATGGCGCTCAGGAAGTCGGGCCTCAGCCTCGCCGACATCGACTATGTGAACGCCCACGGCACCTCGACCCCGCTTGGCGACGAGCTGGAACTGGGCGCGGTCAAGCGCCTCTTCGGCGAGCATCTGGCGACCATGTCCATGTCGTCCACCAAGTCCGCCATCGGCCATCTGCTGGGCGGCGCGGGCGCGGTGGAGAGCATTTTCTGCATCCTCGCCATGCGCGACCAGATCGTGCCGCCCACGCTCAACCTCGATGAACCCAGCGAAAGCTGCAAGGGCGTCGACCTCGTGCCGCACGTCGCCAAGGAGCGGAAGGTGCGCGCGGTGCTGAACAACAGCTTCGGCTTCGGTGGCACCAACGCCTCGCTGATCATGAAGGCGATCTAACTTTCATCCTCCCCTTGCAGGGGAGGTGGCAGGGCGAAGCCCTGAAGGAGGGGTGTCCCGCTATCGAGAGGGCGACACCCCTCCGGCTGGCCTGCGGCCATCCACCTCCCCTTCCAGGGGAGGATGAAGTAACAACAGCGGGACGGACCGACACCCATGCCAAGACGATCCCGCTCTACCCCGACCCGCCGCATCGGCTGCGTCATCCTGCTCCTCGGCCTCGCGGTCGCGGCCTTCGTCGCCTTCCGCTTCGTCGCCGGCTGGACCGAGCAGGGCCCCGCGACCCAGGACGTCAGCATCACCGTACCCGAAGGCGCGACCCTGTCCGATGCCGCCGTGCTGCTCAAGCAAGCCGGCGCGGTGCGATCAGCCGACGCCTTCCTCACCCGCGCGAAAGTCTTCGGCGGAACGAAGCCGATCAAGGCCGGCGAGTTCGAGATTCCCGCCGGCGCCAGCAACAGCGACATCCTCTCGATCCTTCAGGGCGGCAAGACGCTCACCCGCCTCGTCACCATTCCCGAAGGCATGCCCTCGATCCTCGTCTATGAACGGCTGATGGCGAACGACCAACTGACCGGGCCGATAAAGGTGCCGGAGGAAGGCAGCGTCCTCCCCGACAGCTACGCGTTCGACAAGGGCGAAAGCCGCGCGGCGGTGCTCAAGCGGATGCAGGACGCGATGGACAAGGCGCTGGCGAAACTCTGGGCCGAGCGCGCCGCCAACATCGTCGTCAAAACCCCGCGCGAGGCGATCATCCTCGCCAGCATCGTCGAGAAGGAAACGGGCGTGCCCGCTGAGCGGCCGATGGTCGCGGGCGTCTATGCCAACCGCCTTCGGACGGGCATGATGCTTCAGGCCGACCCGACGATCATCTACCCCATCACCAAGGGCAAGCCGCTCGGCCGCCGCATCCGCAAGTCGGAAATCGCGGCGGTGAACGACTACAACACCTATGCGATGACCGGCTTGCCCAAGGGGCCGATCGCCAACCCCGGCCGCCTCTCGATCCTCGCCGTCCTGCACCCCGCGCAGACCAAAGCGCTATACTTCGTGGCGGACGGGAAGGGCGGCCATATCTTCGCCGACACCTACCAGCAGCATAATGAAAATGTCCGCAAATGGTTCGAGATCAGGCGCGCGCGGGGGGAGCTGTAGTCCCCGTCATTCCCGCAAAAGCGGGAACCCATCTCCCGCCCGTGCAAGAAACGCAGCGCAAAGGGCACCCGCTTGACCTCACCATCCGTCACCCATAGCCTCCCCGCATCGTCACGCGGCCAGCGGAGACCAGCCTCTCATGGATGACATCGCGCAGGATCGCCCGGCCGGATACCGCTATTCGCGCAACGCCAGCGTCGCGGTGGCGCGTACATTGTCGCGGATCGACAATCGCCGCAACGCGTGCGTCCTTGCCTTCCAGTGGATCGTCATGATCGGCGCGACCATCGTCGCGATCCGGCTCGACACCCTGCCTGCCTATCTGCTCGCCGGGCTCGTCATCGGATCGCGCATCCAGTGCCTCGCCGTGCTGATGCACGAGGCCTGCCACGGCCTCCTGTTCAGCAATCGCCGTATCAACGACTTCATCGGCGACATATTGGTGGCCTATCCGCTGGCGATCAGCATCCATCTCTATCGCGTCGCCCATATGGTGCATCACCGCCACACCAACACGACGCGCGACTATGACTATCGCGTCCAGCGGAAAGACCCGGACCAGCATTTCCCCAAGTCCGGGCGGCAGATGATCCGGCTGCTGCTGCGCAGCCTCTTTGGCCTCAATTATTATCGCGTGGCCCGCGCCGCCCGCGTCTGGTCGCCGCTCGCCAATTTCCACAATCCGCGCCGCTTCGGCTTCGACTATCCGCTGGCCCTGCGGCTGCGCTATGTCGTGTGGGCGGTGCTGGTCTATGGCCTCGTCCTCGCCTCGCCGTGGCGCTGGCAGATAGCGGGGCTGTTCCTGATCCCGCAATTCATCTGGGCCAATGTCTTCAACCGGCTACGCGCCATGGCCGAACATGTCGGCGTTCCCGACGAATGCGAACTGAACGGCACCCGCACCGTCGTCCCGACCCTGGTCGACCGCTTCTTCATCGGCCCGCTCAACGTCGGCTATCATCTGGAACATCATCTGTTCCCCTCGGTGCCGTGGCATAATCTTCGGGCCTTGCACCGGCACCTGATGGCCGACCCGGACTATGCGGCCCACGCTCATATCACGCGGGGCTATCGCGGCGTTATCCGCGAACTGATGCCCCCGCGCGCCACCGCCTGACCTGTCCTACACCCTGCGGGTGATGCTATGACGCCCGCCGGCTCTTTCCCACTGTCCATCCATAGGCGCTGACCGCGCCCCGTCCCATTTCGCAAAAATTTTCCTATTGCGAAATCGACGCCACCCGTCCGTTCGCCGCAGACCGCCAAGGCCGGCGACGCTGTTTACTTCGCAACCGCATCGCGCCTTGTAAAACGCCGCGCCACCGCCTTCACCGCGCCGCGCGGCTCTGCTACAGGCCCGCCCCATGCTCAATCTCAATGCCATCACCGTGCGGCTGGGCGGCCGCACCATTCTCGACCGCGCCGCCGCCTCGCTGCCGCCGCGCAGCCGCGTCGGCCTGATCGGCCGCAACGGCGCGGGCAAGTCGACCCTCATGAAGGTGATGATCGGCCAGCTCGATCCTGACGAAGGCAGTTGCGACATGCCGCGCGACACGCGCCTTGGCTATATCGCGCAGGAAGCCCCTTCGGGCACCGCCACACCCTTCGACACGGTGCTGGAGGCCGACAAGGAACGCGCCGCACTGATGGCGGAAGCGGAGCATACCGAAGATCCCGACCGCCTCGGCCATATCTATGAGCGGCTGACCGCGATCGACGCCTATACCGCCCCGGCCCGCGCCGCCCGCATTCTCGTCGGCCTCGGCTTCGACGAGGAGATGCAGGGCCGCCCGCTCGACAGCTATTCGGGTGGCTGGAAGATGCGCGTGGCGCTCGCCGCGCTTCTTTTCTCCAACCCCGACCTGCTGCTGCTCGACGAACCGTCGAACCACCTCGACCTCGAAGCGACACTCTGGCTCGAAAATTTCCTGAAGGCCTATCGCGGCACCGTGGTCGTCATCAGCCATGAACGCGACCTGCTTAACAATGTGGTCGATTATATCCTCCACCTCGAAGGTGGAAAGGTCACCCTTTATCCCGGCGGCTATGACGCTTTCGAGCGGCAGCGGGCCGAGCGCCTCGCCCAGCAGGAAGCCGCCCGCGCCAAGCAGCAGGCGGAGCGTGAGAAGCTCCAGGACTATGTCGCCCGCAACTCGGCCCGCGCCTCGACCGCGAAACAGGCTCAGTCGCGCGCCAAGGCTCTGGCGAAGATGCAGCCGATCGCCGCCGCGATCGAAGACCCGACGCTGCATTTCGGCTTCCCCAGCCCCGCCGAACTGAGGCCCCCGCTCATCACCATGGACATGGCGGCAGTCGGTTACACCGAAACCCCGATCCTGCGGCGCGTCAACCTGCGCATCGACCCCGACGACCGGCTGGCGCTGCTCGGCCGCAACGGCAACGGCAAGACGACGCTCGCCCGTCTCATCGCCGCGCAATTGAAGCCGATGGAGGGGCAGATGAACGCCAGCCCCAAGATGAATGTCGGCTATTTCACCCAATATCAGGTGGAGGAGCTGGACGTGACCGACACCCCGCTCGAACATATGACCCGCGTCATGAAGGGCGCGACACCGGGCGCGGTGCGCGCCCAGCTCGGCCGCTTCGGCTTTTCGGGCGAGCGCGCGACGCAGAAGGTCGGCTCCATGTCGGGCGGCGAGCGCGCCCGCCTGGCGCTCGCCCTCATCACCCGCGATGCGCCGCATCTGCTGATCCTCGACGAGCCGACCAACCACCTCGACGTCGACAGCCGCGAGGCGCTGGTCCAGGCGCTGAACGACTATTCGGGCGCGGTGGTGATCGTCAGCCACGACCGCCACATGATCGAACTGGTCGCCGACCGGCTGGTGCTGGTCGACAATGGCACCGCGCAGCCCTTCGACGGGTCGCTGGACGATTATACCGACATCATCCTGCGGAAGGCGGACGGCAACGGAGGCGGGGGCGACGCGCCTAAGGTCGACCGCAAGGCCGAGAAGCGCAATGCCGCCGAATGGCGCGAAAAGCAGAAGACCCTGAAAAACGCCCTCAACAAGGCCGAGCGCGAGATGACCGCGCTGTCGGGCGAACGCAGCCGCATCGACCAGGCTTTGTTCGATCCCAAGGCCGCGACCGGCGCGGAAGCAAAGATGACCACCAGCCAGCTGATGGTCAAACGCGCGGAAATCGAAAAGAAGCTGGAAGCCGTCGAACAGCTCTGGATGGAGGCGAGCGCCGCGCTGGAGGAAGCCTGAATTAACGCTCCATCAGGATGAACGGCGCCCAGATATAGGGTTGCGCCGCATCCGGCCGGTCGGAGCGCATCAGCTTCAGCATCGCCCGCTGGAGCGCGACCGCGCGAGGCAGGCCGCGCCGCGCGCCCTTGACCGTCTCCAGCGTGACGAACGCCGCGGCATCGTCCCGCACCGGCCAGTGCGACACCAGCAGCGATCCCGCCCCGGCATAGCGGAAGGCCTGCGCCAGCCCCGAATAGGCCGGCGCCTGCGCCCCTCCCTGCGACCCGTCCCCCGCCGCCGTGTTGCACGCCGACAGGATCACCCAGTCCGCCCCGATCCGCATCCCCGCCACTTCGGAAGCGGTCAGCAGCCCGTCGCCGTCGCCAGACCCCGGCGACAGCAGCAGCGCCGGCTCGCCCACCCCCTCCATCTCACCGCTCACCAGCCCATGGGTGGCGAACAGGATCACGCCATAAGACGACAGGTCGCGCGTCCGAAGCGCCGCCTCGCTCGCTTCCGCCCCGACCATCAATGTCGCATGGCGCGGACCATAGCGCTTCGCCACCGCCTGCAACTCCGCCAGCGATCCCGGCAGCGGGGGCAGGGCGGCCAGCGCGGTCGCACCGTTGCGGAAGCGGGGAACAGCGGGCGTGGCCTCTGCGCTCGCAAATCCCTGCGGCGCGCCCACGCCCAGGAACGTCTGAGTCCGCGCGGCCACCCGCACCGGCCGCGCCGCGACATCGCCAAAGCCCGGCTGCACCTCGACGGCGAAACGCTGTACCAGCCAGTCGGGCCGGCCCGCCGCGAGCGGCCGCTGCGGCAGCATGGCGAAGGGCAGCGAGGCGAAGGCGCCGGTCGGCACGATCCGCAGCACCTGCGCCCTGCCCAGGATCGCCCGCACGCCCGGCGTGAACATCTGTTCGTAAAGCGTATCCGCCGCCGCCCGGTCGAACCCGGCGGGGCTGAGCGACCCGCGCAACCGTCCAACCAGCGCCACCAGCCGCGCCCGGTCCATCGCCGCCCGCTCGACCCGAACGCCGCCGGCGCCCACCGCCAGCAGATAGACGCCGTCGAACGCCGGCATCACCGCCAGCAGCGCCTCGTCCTTGCCCAATCCCGCGCGCAGCCGCGCCAGGTCCGGCCGCTCGCCGCCCTGCGCCTCCACCCAGCGCGGATAGTCCCGCGCGATGCCTGCGCGTTCCGCCTCGACCGCCGCCGCCAGCGCCGCGCGCGCCGCGCGCGCGTCCGCAATGCCGCTGTCGGTCGCCAGCGCCCTGAGCAGCCGGCTGTCCGCCGCGCCGAGCGCCTTCACCTTGTCCTGCAAGCCCCGCACGCGCGCCGCGAGCGCCGGGTCTTCCACCAGCCGCTGCGCCACCAGCCGGTTGGCCTGTGCGATTCGCGATCCGGCGAGAACCGCCATCGCGTCCAGCGCCAATGCGCCGTCCTGCGTCTCCGCCGCCACCGCAAGCGCCAGATCGAGCCCCGCGCGCTGGTCCTCGGTCAGTTCGCCATTGTCGTTCAACGTCGCGCCGTCGCGCAGCACCCCGACCAGCCGCCGCGCAGCCTCCATCGCCGCTATGCGGTCGTCCGCCGCCCAGACCGACAACGTCGCCGCGAGCGCCAGCGGCAAAGGCGGGGCATTGTCCAGATCCCGCGTCTCTCCCACGAACTCGGCCGCCGCCTTCCGCGCTTCATCGCGCCGCCCGTCCGCGATCAGCGCGGGGATCAGATAGGGATAGACGCGCTGCCCCATGTCGCGGTCCTTGTCCGACCCCGCCCGCACCCGCGCCAGCGCCGTCGTCAGCCGGTCGATCGCCTCGGCGCGACGACCTTCCGCCAGCGCCGCCGCGCCGGCATAGGCGAGCGCCCGCGCGCCCTGCGGGCTGTTCTCCCCCTCTGCCTTGCGAAAGCCGCGCTCGGCCTCCAGGAACAGCGGCTCGGCGTCGGCATAGCGCTCCAGCGGCATCAGCACCGACCCCAGATTCTGAAGGCCGAACTGGAAATAGAGGCTGGTCGTGCCCACCGTCTCGCGCTTGATCGCGATCGACCGTTGCAGATAGTCCAGGCTCTCGACCCGCCGCCCGGTGCGCGACAGCAGCAGGCCCAGTTGCTCCAGCGCGCGGGCATAGCTTGGATGCTTGCGGTCGACATGGTCGGTCGCCTTGTCCACCGCGATCCGCGCATAGCGCTCCGCCTCTGCGTCCTGATCGGCGCGCAACAGCATCTGCGAATAGGTGTAGTAGGAACCGATCGCGTCGGCACTGTCTGGCCCCACCGCCGCGATCCGCGCCTCCATGCTCGCTTTCTGCGCCGTCACCGCCTCGGCATTGCGCCCCAGCCGGGACAGCGCCTGCGCGTGCGAGAAGGCGATGTTGGACCGCAGCATATGCGCGTCCTTGTCCAGCTTCTCCGCCGGGGTCCGCGCGATGTAGCCGTCCATATAGGCGCTCGCCTGCGCCAGCGTCGCCGCACCGCCGGCCACGTCGCCCAGCGCGGTCTGGACATAGCCCTTGATCGACAGGCCTTGCATCCATCCGATCGGATAGGCGTCGGCGAATGGCTCCAGCAGCGCGAGCCCCTCGCTCGCATGAGCCAGCGCATCGGGATTCCTGCCCGCGATCTGGTCGATCGACGACAGGTTGATGAACGCGACCCCCGCCAGCGGATGCGGCCGCCCGCCCACCTTCGCCCGCATTGCCGCATCGTGCAGCCGGGTCCATGCGTCGCGCGTCTTCTGCGAGATGGACAGGGCATAATCGTCACTGTCGGACAAGGCCGCCGCGCTGTCCCTCAGCGCGCGCAGCCGGGCATGGCGGGGATCGTCGGGGGAAAAACCGGCCGGCGGCGCGCCCAGCAAGGGCGGCGCGCAGAACGCCAGAAGGACAGCCGAAACGGCCGTGGAAAGTCGCATCTCGCCCCCACATCGATTCGACCCGCACCCCTCTTGGGTCGCGCGTCGGGGGGCGTCAAGATCAGCCGAGCGCCAGCCGCCAGTCCCAGCGCAGCGGGTCGCCGTCCATCACCTCCACGCCGCGTGCGATCAGCGAATCGCGAATCTCGTCAGACAAAGCGAAATCCTTGTCCGCCCGCGCCGACGCTCGCCGCTCCATTTCCGCGTCGATCTCCTCGGGCGTGATCGTCGCATCCTTGGGCGCCACGCGCAGATCGGCGCGGGTGAGCGTCATGAGGTTCAGCCCCAACGCCTGGTCGAACGCCGCGATCAGGCAGAGCTTCTCGTCCACCGGCACCTTCTTGAGCGCGATAACCTCCTCCAGCAGCGGCAGCGCGCGCGGCGTCATCAGATCGTCGCTGATCGCCGCATCAAACTGCTCCAGCAACGGCACCAGCTTGGGATGCAGGTTGGCGCGCAGATAATCGATCCGGGGCGACTGCCATGTCATCCCCTCGGCCCGCGCCTTCAGCCCCTCTACCCCCATCACCAGCCGCTTCAGCCGAGTCAGCGCTGCCGCCAGATTATCCGCGCTGAATTCCAGTTCGCTGCGATAATGCGCGCCCAGGCACAGCAGCCGGTAGGCGAGGGGGTGCACGCCCGCGTCGATCAGCGTGAAGAGCGTCGTGAAGCCGCCCTTCGACTTCGACATCTTCCCCTGCCGGTCGACCAGGAAATTATTGTGCATCCACCAGCGCGCGCCCGTGAACCCCGCCTCTGCCGCGCCGACCTCCGCCCCGCAGCAGGCATGAAACGCCTGATTCTGTGCAATCTCGTTGGGATGATGGATCTCGCGATGGTCGATGCCGCCGGTGTGGATATCGAACGGCTGGCCGAGCCGGGCTTGGCTCATGACCGAACATTCCAGATGCCATCCCGGCGCGCCCCGCCCCCACGGGCTGTCCCATTCCATCTGCCGCTGTTCGCCCGGCGGCGACTTGCGCCAGATCGCGAAGTCGCTCGGGTTGCGCTTGCCCGCCACCGGGTCGATCCGGGCGTGCGCCGCATCGTCCCGCCCGCCGGCCAGCGCGCCGTAATCGGGCACGGTCGCGCTGTCGAAATAGAGCCCGCTCTCCAGCTCGTAGCAATGATCCGGCGCGATCTTTTCCGCAAACGCGATCATCTGCGGCACATAGTCGGTCGCGACCGTCCATTCGCTGGGCGCGATGATGTTGAGGTCGGCGATATTCTGCTTGAACGCCTGGGTATAGTGCGCCGCGATGTCCCAGATGCTCTTGGCCGACGCCCGCGCCGCCGCCTCCATCTTGTCGTCGCCCGCATCGGCGTCGCTGGTCAGATGGCCGACATCGGTGATGTTGATGATGTGGGTGACGGCGAGGCCCTTCCACAGCAAGGTCCGCCGCAGCGTGTCGGTGAACACATAGGCGCGCAGATTGCCGATATGGGCGTAATTATAGACGGTCGGTCCGCAGCTATAGACGCGCGCATGATTGTCCTCGATCGGCGCGAACGGCTCGATCGCGCGAGTGAGGCTGTTGAACAGGCGCAGCGGCGCATTGATATGCTGGTCGTCGGACATGGGCCAAGCATGTGTCGTCAGAAGGGGCGGGGGTCAATCCTTCGCTTCACCGGTCCAGCCGCCGTCCCAGCGCCACGAGCAGATAGACAACCGGCGGCACCAGAATAGCGGACAGCAGCACCTTGGCGATCATCTGCCCCAGCAGCAGCTCGCCGATCGGGAACACGCCATAGAAGGCGATCGTCACGAACAGCAGCGTATCGACGATCTGCGAGAGCATCCCCGCCACCGCCGCGCGCAGCCACAGCAGCCGGCTACCCTCCCCTCCTTTCAGCGCCGCGAACAGGGTGACGTTCAGCGTCTGCGAAATGCCGTAGGCGATAATGCCGCCCAGCCAGATTCGCGGCGTGCCGCCCATCATCAGCGCGAAGGCTTTCGCCCGTTCCGGGTCCATGTCGCCCGCCGCCGGGGCGGCCAGCACCAGCAGCGACAGAAGGATGGAGGCGATCAGAGGGGCGAAACCGATCTGCACCAGCCGCGTGGCGACCGCCCGCCCATGCAGTTCGGCGACCGCGCTGGACAGCGTGACGAGCAGCAGGAAGGCGAAGATGCCCGCCTCCACCGCCAGCGGCCCCAATCCCACCGCCGGCCCCACCGCCGACATTGGCCCCAGCGTCACCTGCTTGTTCCCCAGCACGCCGGCGATGCAGACCATGCCGCCATAAAAGATGGCGAAGGCGAAGAGGGAAGGGGCGATGCGCGTCTGAGCCGAAGTCATCGCCCGCCCTTACCGGCATTTGCGTGGGGCGAAAAGACGCCCCTCACCCGATTTCCGGCAGCGCCCAGTCGATCGCCCCGCGCCCCTTCGCCTCCAGAAAGGCGTTGGCGCGGGAAAAGGGCCGCGACCCCAGAAAGCCGTTATGCGCCGACAATGGGGAAGGGTGGGCGGACTTGATCACCAGATGCCGGCCCTGGTCCACGAACCCCGCCTTGCGCTGCGCATAGGCGCCCCACAGCAGGAACACGACCGGCTCTTCCTTCTGCGCGACCAGCCGCACGATCGCGTCCGTGAACAGCTCCCACCCCTTGCCCTGATGCGACGCGGCGCGGCCCATCTCGACCGTCAGCACGCTGTTGAGCAGCAGCACGCCCTGCCGCGCCCAATGCTCCAGGAAACCATGCCGTGCCCGCGTGATGCCCAGGTCCGACTCCATCTCCTTGTAGATATTGACCAGCGACGGCGGCGTCCGCACGCCGGGCTGCACCGAAAAGCAGAGCCCATGCGCCTGTCCTTCGCCATGATAGGGGTCTTGCCCCAATATCAGCACCTTGACCGCATCGAGCGGGGTCAGGTCGAGCGCACGGAAATAGTCGGACCCCTTGGGAAAGATGCGC
The DNA here is from genome assembly GCF_041877245.1 of Sphingobium agrisoli. Lineage (NCBI taxonomy): Bacteria > Pseudomonadati > Pseudomonadota > Alphaproteobacteria > Sphingomonadales > Sphingobiaceae > Sphingobium > Sphingobium agrisoli. The sequence goes on along the minus strand of NZ_JBHDJI010000004.1, from coordinate 75,347 downwards.
TTGCCCGCCGCTTTCTCGGCCTGAAGGAAGGTCTTGAGCGCCTGCATGTGCGGCGCGCCGAACTGTTCCGCCAACGGTCCGCGCCAGCTTTCGTGCAGCCTGATGGTGTCGCTCATGCCCGTCAGATGGCGCGGCCGGCAAGGAACTGTCAATCCATCGCGGTTTCCCGTTCGTCCTGAGTAGCCACTGAGCGAAGTCGAAGTGGCGTATCGAAGGATCCTTCGATACGGAGCTTTCGACAGGCTCAGTCTCCTACTCAGGACGAACGGGAATCGTGGCCTCTTGCCAGCCGCGCGCCGATCCGCGAAAACCCCGATATGCTGTTCCGCTCGCTGTCCGCTTTGGCCGCCCTCGGCCTCTTCTGTGCGCCCCTGCCCACCGCCGACGCTTTCGGGCCACCCCCCAAGCCGCTCGTCCAGCAAAGCGCCGAAGCCAAGCTGCTCGCCGAATTCACCCGCTTTTCCGCCCTGTCGGATGGCACGGTCGGCATCGCCGTGCGCGATCTCCAGACGGGCGAGACTCAGGCGCTTAATGGCGACACCCTCTTCCCTATGGCGAGCGCCTATAAGGTCGCGGTCGCCGGGCGCATCTTCGCGCTGATCGACGCGGGCGAACTGCGCCTCGACGACCAGCTGGCGCTCGATCCCGCCCTGGCGAGCGAGGGTGGCATCGCATGGATGTTCTCTCGGCCCGGTGCGACACTCTCGACCCAGCGGCTGCTGGAACTGATGCTCCAGAAGAGCGACAATAATGCGACCGACGTGCTCGTCGCCCGCGCCGGCGGGCCGCAGGCGATTACCGCCTTCGTGAGTCGGCTTGGCGTCACCGGGCTGCGCGTCGACAGCGATACGGTGCATCTCCTCTACCGCGCGATGGGCATCCACCCGCTGACCGGCACGTTCCGCCAGAATGCGGAAGCCGCCCGCCGTGCCGACCCGCAACTGGCGGTGCGCGACATACGCGACCTTCCCAACCTCGCCTTCGCGATCGAGCCGGAGGATACTTCCACGCCAACGGCCATGCTCGACCTGCTGGGCGCATATGAATCGGGCCGCGCCCTTTCACCCGACAGCACGCAGCGCCTCTTCACCATCATGGCGAATTGCGAGACAGGGAAGGCGCGGATCGTCGGGATGCTGCCGCCCGGCACCGCGGTCGCGCACAAAACGGGGTCGCTGAACGGCATCGGCAATGATGTCGGCATCGTCCGCCTGCCCGACGGCCGCCGCTTCGCCGTCGCCATCTTCGTGATGAAGGACAGCAGGGGCAACAGGTCGCGCGATCGGATCATCGCCGAAGCATCCCGCGCAGCCTATGATTATTTCCTCTACGCCCCCGATCGCGCGCACGGTTCGCCACAAAAGTCTTAACAGTAGCGCCGGCAATCGTTACGCTGCCGGGCGAAAGAGGATGCCCGTGACCAGCCTGACCCGCTTCCGCGACTTCTGGCCCTATTATCTTCAGGAACATGCGCGCCCCGGCACGCGCGCGCTCCATTACGCCGGCACCAGCATCGTCGTCGCCCTGCTCGCCGCCGCGCCGCTGGGCCGCCTTGGCTGGATCGCTGCCGCCGTGCCGCTCGCCGGCTATGGCTTCGCCTGGCTCGGTCATTGGCTGGTGGAACGCAACCGCCCGGCCACCTTCCGCTACCCGCTGTGGTCGCTGCGCGCCGATTTCGTCATGTGGCAGCGTTTCCTGACCGGCCATATCGGCCGTGATCTCGCCCGCGCCGGGGTTCGTGCCGACGGCACCGTCGATCCGGCGCGCCGCATCGCGGGCTGACGTGGCCGCTTGACCCGGCCTCGCGCTCTGCCACAAGGAGCGCGATGGCCCTCACCGCAACATTCTCGCGACCCGACAGGGCGATGCTGGCGCAGCGCTGGCAGGCGCTGGAATCGCGCGCGGAGCCGTCCTTCTTCCTCGGCTGGACCTGGACGGGTTCCTGGCTCGACAGCTATCCGATCCAGCCCGATCTGCTGGCCGTCACAGACGAGGAAGGCCGCGACGTCGCGCTCGCGCTGATGGGCCATGCCATGCAGCCGCGCCTGCTCGGCCCCATCGCGACGCTCAGCCTCAACCAGTCGGGCGACCCCGTCGCCGATCGCCCCTATGTCGAATATAATGGCCTGCTGGTCGACTCCGGCCGGGAAGGGGAGGCGGTGCCCGCCGCGCTCGCCGCCATCGCCCGCCGCCGCGACTGGCGCGCGCTGCGGATCAGCGGGATCGTGCCCGGATCACCGCTGCTGAACCTGCCCGCGCGGCGCAAGGTTCGGGTCGATGCCTCGCCCGTCTATCGGGTCGATCTCGACGGCGTCCGTGCCGCCAGCGGCGACTATCTTTCCCTACTCAGCGCCAACACCCGCAGCCAGATCCGCCGCGCGATGAAGGATCATGGCGGCCCGCTGCCGTCCATCGCGGTCGCGACGGCGGGCGACATCGCGCCTTGGCTGGAGGAGATGGCGGCCCTCAACGGCGGCCGCCACGCCGACAATGCCTGGGACGACCCGGCCTTCCGCGCCTTCGTCGCCACTCTCGCAAAGCGCGGCCTGCCGACCGGGGAGGTCGAACTGCTGCGCTTCGCCGATGCGGGCGGGATCGTCGGTCTGCTTCTCAACTTCGTTCATCGCGGCCAGGCGATGAACTATCAGTCCGCCTTCGCAGAGCCGCGCACGGCCAAGGACAAGCCCGGCCTCCTCTGCCACGCTGCTGCTGTCGGCCACTATGCCGCCCGCGGCCTGGCCCATTATTCGCTGCTCGCCGGCAAGGACCGCTACAAGCAGAGCCTTTCGACCTGCGAGGAGGCGCTCGAATGGTGGCTGCTCGAACGGTTCAGCCCGCGCCTCGAAGCCGAAGCGCTGCTTCGCCGGCTCCTTAAGCGCCCAGCTTCCGCATGACGCGATAGACGAAACGGCGCAGCCCCTGCCGCTCGGGCTGCGCGCTCACCGCCCCCACCGGCAACCCGCGCCGCCGCAGCAGCGCGTTGAAACTGTGCAGTTCGCCCTCGGCGACGCTGCGCTCAGACCGCCATGTCACCGACAGGCTGACCGATACGGCGGGGCCGTTCTCCACGAAATGCGGTGCCTTGACCGGGACATGGATCGCTTCGCCGGGGGCGAGCGGGAAGGCCGTGCCCATGCTTTCGAAGCCGTCCCGCCAGACCAGGTTGCGATGCCCGCCATTGTGGAATTCCTCGCTTTTTTCCGCCGGCACCAGCGCCTCGTCGCGGGCGGGAAAGACGGTCATGGTCTTCGTCCCCATGATCTGGAGCAGGATATTATGCTCCGGGTCCATATGGAACGGCGTCACGCTCCCTGGCGAGGACAGGAAGATGAACGCCTCCCGGTGCAGCATCGCCCCGGTCTTTGCATCGACGATCGGCCCGAGTTCCGCCAGCGCCCCGTCCAGCAAGGCGCCATAGGCCGGATCGCGCTCGACATTCTTCAGCACCGCCCAGCTGCCGTTGGTCTCGATCGTGCGGATCGTCTCGCCCAGCGTCAGGCCGTTGGACGGCGTATCCTCAGGCCGCACGCCCTTGGGCAGCTTGCCCAGATTATATTCGACCGACGCCGCCGGCATCCGCTCGGCCAGCAGCGCCAGCGCATCGAGGCTCAGCAAGGGATGGCCGACCAGCCCATGCGTCAACGTGCCCGGCGCGTCGGGATAGAGGGCGGCGAAACGCGCGCGCGCGACATCGGGGAAGGTCGCGCCGTCGGCCGGTATGATGGGGCTATGGGCGGTCATCGCTGTCCTTTCAGCAGTCTGGCGGCGCTCTCGACGCCGTTGGCGATGGCGAAGGCGGCGCTGCGGCGCAGCCGCGAAAGGCCGCGCCCGCGCAACGCGATGCGATATTGCACGATGGTCCGCCGCTCGGCCCACAGGCTGTCGATCATCGGATGATCGGCGGCGGCGCAACTGTCCATCCAGCCGATCGCCGGATCGTCCTGCACCGCATGGAGATTGGCGATCTCGATGAGGACGCCGGGCGAAAAGCGGCCCAGTTCCTCGTCGATCGCAATCTTGAAGGAGAAGGCGCCCTCGCCGTGGCGAAAATTGACCAGCATCGCGATCGCCCGCCCGTCGAGGTCCATTCGCAGCATATGCAGCCGCCCACCCTCGAATGCGGCGGAGCAGGCGGCGCGAAAGAAGGCGGCATCGGCCGGTCTGCAATTGAGCGCCGTGCCCTCGCGTCCCTTCCATCCCGACGCTTCCAGCGCCAGGAAATCGTCGCACCAGCCCGTGAGCGGCGCGGCATCGTTCAGCAGCCGCGTTTCCACCGTGCCCAAATCCGCCAGCCTTTTTTGCAGCCGCCGCAACTCCTTGCGCTTCTTCGACCGCACCTGGCTTTCCCAGTAGGCGTCGGCGCTAAGGTCCGACCGCAGCATCGCGCGCGCATAGCGATGAATCTCGCGCCAGCCGCGCCGCTGCTCCACGCAAACCGCCTCGATTGCGGCGGCGTTCGCCCCGGCGGCGTCGATCCCTTCGAGATGCAGGAAGCCGCGCGCCCAGTCCGCATCGTCCAGCTGCGCCAGGAAGCTCCGCCACGCCGCCGCCTCATGCCCTTGCCGCATGATCGGCGCGCCGAAGAAACAATGGTCGTGCATCCAGTTGGCGACATTGGCGATCGGCAGCCTCCCATGGCGCGGCTGCACCGTCACCGGCATCAGCCCGATCAGCAGATCGCCCGCGCGCGCCTCGATCAACCGCACGTCCGCGCCGCCGGCCAGATGGTCGATCGCCGCGCAGAGCATGTCGGGCGCGTAGAAGGCGTTGGCCTCCGCCGCCTCCGCCGCCAGCGCCGCCCAGCAGGCGCGGTTCCGCGAAATGCGGGGGTCTGGAAGCGCCGGATGCGAAGCCATGTCCATGCCGCCCGCCTTAGGCGGTAAAGATTAGGGAAAGCCTAAACTTTGCGCCTTAAGCGGACCACGGACCCCGCGCCGGGGCTTTACATCGGTCGCCGGATCATCGCAGACGGTCGGCGGCTTCTGTGCGGAGACAGACGAAATGACGATCCTGGTTACCGGCGCGGCCGGCTTCATCGGCATGCATGTCGCCGACCGGCTGCTGGCGCAGGGGCATGCGGTGGTCGGCATCGACAATATGAACGATTATTATCTGGTGTCCCTGAAGCGTGACCGGATCGCCGCGCTGCGACAGGCCCATGGCCGCCTGTTCACCTTTCACGAGCTGGATTTCGCCGATATGGAGGCGCTTCAGGCCGCGCTCGCCGATCAGACGATCGAATCGATCGTGCATCTGGGCGCGCAGGCGGGTGTGCGCTATTCGCTGATCAACCCCCACGCCTATGTCCGCTCCAACCTCGCCGGCCATGTCAACATGCTGGAGCTGGCGCGCGAGCGGCGCGTCCGGCACTTGGTCTATGCGTCTTCCTCGTCGGTCTATGGTGGCAACGATGTGCTGCCTTTCCGTGTAGAGGACCGCGCCGATCATCCCGTCTCGCTCTATGCCGCAACCAAGCGCGCCGATGAGTTGATGAGCGAAACCTATGCCCATCTCTTCCGCATTCCCATGACCGGCCTGCGCTTCTTCACCGTTTATGGTCCCTGGGGCCGCCCCGACATGGCGATGTGGATCTTCACGTCGAAGATTCTCGCCGGCCAGCCAATCCCGGTGTTCAACCATGGCCGGATGCAGCGCGACTTCACCTATATCGACGATATCGTCACCGGCGTGATCGGGTGCCTTGACCATCCGCCGGCGGATGATGGTGCGGTCAAGGCCGGCGGCAGCCGCGCGCCCCACCGGCTCTACAATATCGGCAACAACCGCCCGGAAGAGCTGATGCACCTGATCGCGGTGCTGGAGGATGCGCTGGGGCAAAAGGCACAGATCGATTTCCAGCCGATGCAGCCTGGCGATGTTCACGCCACCTACGCCGACATCAGCGCCATCGCGCAGGACATCGGCTTTGCGCCGACGACCGGGATCGAGTCGGGCGTGCCGCAATTCATCGACTGGTATCGCGCATATCATGGATCATGATGCGTTCGACGCTGCACGCATAAGGTCAGCGCAAGTTCCGCAATTCATCGACTTAAACCAACGCTTCGTCCAAAAGACGTGCGTTGACCCCATGATTCGCCGCAACAAAGTTTCCTTCGCAGTTGCAAAATAGATTGCCAGAAGCGGCTGAAAGAGCGTAAGCCGTAGGCCCGGACCGAGTGCTAATTGGTCCTGGGTCGCGGAAAAGAGGAAGGACGACACATCGAATACGATGGTGCGTCGCCACCGATTGGATTGGACATCCCGATCGCGATCGGCGGAAAAAAGGGCAAACGCGTGTCGACATCTGCGTCAAAGATCGTCCCGTTCGGGTCTGGCAGCCGCATCGTGGAAAGCGCCTGCCGCAGCCTGTCCATCGCCGCCGCCGGCGTTGGCGCGCTGGAGGCACGCTTTTCGGAACGCGATTTTTCGGCCACTTTCCTGCGCGTCATCGGTGTCATCATGAAGGTGCGCGGTCGCGTCATCGTGACCGGGATCGGCAAGAGCGGCATCGTCGCGCGCAAGATGACGGCCACGCTCACCTCCACCGGCACCCCCGCCATCTTCCTGCATCCCGCCGATGCCGGGCATGGCGACCTGGGCATGATAACCCCGGACGATGTGGTGCTGATGCTGTCCCAGTCGGGCGAGTCGACCGAACTCGGCCCGATCATCCATTATTGCAAGCGCTTCGCCATTCCGCTCGTCGCCGTCACCGCGCGTGCGAACAGCACGGTCGCCGCCGCCGCCGACATGGGCCTCATCCTGCCGGAAGTGGAGGAAGCCTGCCCCAATGCGCTGGCGCCGACCACGTCGACCACGGTGCAGATGGCGTTCGGCGATGCGCTCGCCATCTCGCTCATGGAAATGCGGGGCTTTTCCGCCGACGATTTCCACAAATTCCATCCCAACGGAAAGCTCGGCGCGCAACTGGTCAAGGTGCGCGAATTGATGGCGACCGGGGAGGACGTACCCAGCGTGCGCGAGGACGCATCGCTGCTGGACGCCACCATCGAAATGACCCGCGCGCGCCTCGGCGGCACGGCGGTGGTCGATCGCAACGGCCGCCTGATCGGCGCCTTCACCGACGGCGACCTTCGCCGCGCCGTCACCGGCAAGCAGAACCTGACCGAATCGGTCGGCCGCTTCATGACGATCAATCCGCAGGCCCTGGGCCCGGATGAGCTGGCGTCCGAAGCGCTGCACCTGATGCATGAAAAGAACATCATGCTGCTGTTCATTTGCGAACAGAACCGGCTGATCGGCGCTGTCCACATGCACGACCTGCTGCACGCCGGGGTCGCCTGAGCCTTCTCGTCGTCATTCCCGCGCGCGCGGGGTCGTCCCGCCTGCCGCGCAAGCCGCTCCGCCCGATCGCCGGACGGACCTTGCTCCACCGCACCATCGCCATGGCCCGCGCGGCGATCGGATCGCGCGATGGCGTGGCGCTGACGGTCGCCACCGATGATGACGAAATCGCCGGTCATGCCCGCGCGGCTGGCTGCGATGCCGTGATGACCGACAGCGCCATCGCCACGGGATCGGGCCGCGCGCTCGCCGCCGCGCTTGCCCAACCGGATACGCCGCGGTTCGTCGTCAATCTTCAGGGCGACTCGCCCTTCCAGCCCGAAGGCGCATTGGGCGCGGTGATTGCCGCGCTGGAACAGGGGGCGCAGGTCGCCACCCCGGTCATATCGCTCGAATGGCCCGCGCTCGACGCGCTGCGCTACCACAAGACCCGCTCGCCCTTCAGCGGCACGACCTGCGCCCGCGCGCCGGACGGACGCGCGCTCTGGTTTTCCAAGACCATCATCCCCGCGATCCGGGGCGAGGAGACGCTGCGCGCCGCCCTGCCGCGTTCGCCGGTCTGGCGGCATGTCGGCCTCTATGGCTATGCGCTCGACGCGCTGCGCCGGTTCGAGGCTTGCCCGCCCACTGCGCTCGAAAAGCTGGAGGGGCTGGAACAGCTTCGCCTGATCGAACTCGGTATCCCGATCACGACCGTCGCTGTCGATCCGCCGCTGTTCGACAGCAGCGGCATTGACACGGAAGCCGACATCGTTCGGGTTGAGGCGCTGATCGCCGCCCATGGCGATCCCACCCCGCCGCTCTGATGCGCCGCATCTTCGTCATCCGCCACGGCAACACCTTCGCCAGCAGCGCGCAGGCGCGCCGCATCGGCGCGCGCACCGACATTCCGCTGGTCGAAAGCGGCCGGGCGCAATCCGATCGCCTGGGGGCATGGTTTGCGGGGCAGGGGACGGAGATCACCCGCCTCCTGTCCAGCCCGCTGCTGCGCGCCCGCGAGACGGCCGATCGCATCGCCGCCGCCACCGGCCATCTGCCGGATGGCATCGCCGACTGGCTCGGCGAGATCGACCATGGTCCCGACGAAGGCCGCCCCGAAGCCGATGTTCTCGCGCGGATCGGCGCGCAGGCGCTCGCCGACTGGGACAAACGCGCCATTGCCCCCGACGGCTGGATCGTCGACGCCGACGCGCGCATCGCCGCCTGGCGCGCCTTCTTCGCGGAAGGGGGGGAGGGCGCCGACCTGCTCGTCACCAGCAACGGTGCGGCCCGCTATGCGTTGCTGGCTGCCGGGGTGCCGCTTGGGGCGCTCAAGCTTCGCACTGGCGCGTTCGGCGAACTGGCGGTGGACGGGGGAGGGCGGGTCAGCCTGCTTCATTGGGACGAGCGTCCCTAAAGCACCGAGCTTTTACTCTGACCCGTTCGCTTCGAGCAGGTTCGAGCGAAGTCGAGAACCGCCCGTCGAGAAGGTGAGGCGCATCGGGGACATTCTCGATGCGCTTTCTCGGCTATGCTCGAAAGCTACCTGAACCGAACGGAGTTGGTCGGGTTTAACGCGCCATGCTCTAAACGCACTCCACCGTCACATGCGCCATGTTCGGGATCGCGCGCACCCTGTCGCGCACCGCCGCGCCCGGCGCGCCTTGCGCGACGCTGACGATCGCCGCATGGGCGTGCGGCCCGATCCGCCAGACATGCAGGTCGCGCACGATCGCCCCTTCGGCTTCGGCGGCCTGCCGCACCGTCGCCATCAGCGCCGGCTCTGCCGTGTCGAGCAGGATCGCGGCCGTATCCGCCATCAGCCCCCAGGCCCAGCGAGCGATCACCACCGCGCCCAGCAGTCCCACCGCCGGGTCCATCCACCACCAGCCGAGATAGCGGCCGGCGAGCAAGGCCGCGATGGCCAGCACCGACGTCAGTGCGTCGGTCAGCACATGGATATAGGCGGCGCGCAGATTATTGTCGGCATGGCCGTGCCCGTGGCCATGCCCGCCATGATCATGACTATGGTCATGCGCCAGCAGCAGCGCGCTGACGATATTGATGACCAGGCCGACGATCGCCACCAGGATCGCCTCGCCGAACGCCACGGCCGTTGGCTCGACGAAACGCAGCGCCGATTCGACCGCGATGAACAGGGCCGTCACCATCAGCAGCAGTGCGGACGCGAACCCCGCCAGATCGCCGACCTTGCCGGTCCCGAACGTATAACGCGGGTTGCGCGCATGGCGCTTGGCATAGCCATAGGCGGCGGCGGCCACGGCGAGCGCACCGGCATGGGTCGCCATATGGAAGCCATCGGCCAGCAGCGCCATCGATCCGGTGAGCCAGCCGAACGCGATCTCGACCACCATCGTCGCGGCGGTCAGCCACACCACCCACATCGTCTTGCGGGCGTTGTGGTCGTGCCCGGCGCTGAGGTAGATGTGATCGAAATAATGGCTTTCCTCGGCCGCGCCCGGCGCGGCGAAGCCGTGGTCATGGTCGTGCCCATGGTCGTGCCCATGCTCGTGGCTGTGCATGGTCATTTCCCGTAGCGCCGGATCAGCGCCAGCATCTCTTCGCTGGCGGCGGCGCGCGCCTCGTCGGTCAAGCCGGGGCGGGCGACATGCTCGCGCATATGCTGTTCGATCAGTTCCTCCATCAGGCTGCCCACTGCGCCCCGCACGGACGCGACGAGCTGCAAGGTTTCCGAACAATCGGCGTCGCCCGCCAGTTGCCGCTCCACCGCGTTCACCTGGCCCGCGATGCGGCGTACCCGCGCCAGCAATTTTTCCCTGTTCGCCACGATATGCATAGGGTACCCCCCTATAGTATTTCATGTAGGACCGCAAGCATGACTGACCGCAAGGGAGGTTCCCTCCCGCCCGTCCTTCGCCTACCACCCCGGCCATGGACCTCGACTGCGACCTGGCGATCATCGGCGGCGGCCTGTCGGGCGGCCTCATTGCGCTCGCCTTCGCCGCGCTGCGGCCGGAGGTGCGGCTGCTGCTCATCGAGGCGGGGGAGGAGCCGGGAGGCAACCATATCTGGTCCTTCTTCGACGGCGACGTGGCAGCCCCCGATCGCTGGCTCATCGACCCTCTCGTCGCCCACCGCTGGCCCCAGGGGCATGAGGTCCGCTTTCCCGGCCATGCCCGCCGGCTTCCGACGCCTTATAACAGCGTAACAGCTGTACAATTCGCTGTACAAATCAGGCAGCATCTCGGCGATCGCCTCCGCACCACGGCCCCTGTCACCAGCCTGACGCCCGACGCTGTCCACCTCGCCGACGGCACGACCTTGCGCGCCGCCGCCGTGATCGACGCGCGCGGTCCCGGCGATCTCAGCGCCCTGCGCTGCGGCTGGCAGAAATTCGTCGGTCAGGCTTTGCGCTGCAATGCGCCCCACGGCATCGATCGCCCCGTCATCATGGACGCGACCGTCCCGCAGATCGACGGCTATCGCTTCGTCTATCTGCTGCCCTGGGACGATCGCACCATCTTCGTTGAGGACACTTATTACAGCGACAGCCCCGCGCTGGACGAGCGCGCGATCGAAGCCCGCATTGCCGCCTATGCCGCCGAAAAGGGCTGGCGCACGGAAATCGTCCACCGTGAACAGGGTGTGCTCCCCGTCGTCCATGGCGGCGACTTCGACCGCTACTGGCCCGCCGACGATCGCGTCGCCCGCGCCGGTGCGCGCGCCGCCCTGTTCCAGCCGATGACCGGCTATTCGCTGCCCGACGCCGTTCGCTTCGCGCTCTGGCTGGCCTCCCAGCCGCTCGACGGCCTGGCGCAATCGACCCGCGCCTATGCCGCGGCGCATTGGCGCGCGGGCGGCTATTACCGGATGCTGGGCAAGATGCTGTTCGGGGCCGCTGCGCCAGAAGAACGCTGGCGCATCTTCGAGCGTTTCTACCGCCTCGACCCCGCGCTCATCCAGCGCTTCTACGCCGGCCGATCGACCGTGGCTGACCGTTTGCGCATCTTGTGCGGCAAGCCCCCCGTCCCCATAAGGAGCGCCATGCGAACCTTGTTGAATCCGCCCGCCTGATGTCCCGCTCCGCCATCGTCATCGGCGCGGGCTTCGGCGGCCTCGCGCTCGCCATCCGCCTCCAGTCCGCCGGCATCCAGACCAGCCTGGTCGAAGCGCGCGACCGCCCCGGCGGCCGCGCCTATATGTGGCAGAAGGACGGCTTCACCTTCGACGCCGGCCCGACCGTCGTCACCGATCCCGATTGCCTCGCGGAACTGTGGCGGCTGTCCGGGCACGACATGGCGCAGGATGTCGACCTCGTCCCCGTCAGCCCCTTCTACCGCCTCAACTGGCGCGACGGCACGAACTTCGACTATAGCAACAACGAGGCGCAGCTGCGCGCCGAGATCGCCAAGCTCGATCCCGGCGACGTGGCAGGCTATGAGCGGTTTCTCGACTATTCGGCCGGCGTGTTCGAGGAGGGCTATCGCAAGCTCGGCGCGGTCGCCTTCCTCGACTTCGCCTCGATGATCAAGGCCGCGCCGGCGCTAGCCAAGCATCAGGCGTGGCGATCGGTCTATTCGATGGTCAGCAGCTTCGTGAAGAATGAGAAGCTGCGCGAGGCATTGAGCTTCCACACGCTGCTGGTCGGCGGCAATCCGATGAAGACCAGCGCCATCTACGCCCTCATCCACAAGCTGGAGAAGGACGGCGGCGTCTGGTTTGCGAAGGGCGGGACCAACCGGCTGGTGCAGGGCATGGCGACCCATTTCGAGCGGTTGGGCGGCGTCCTCCGCCTCGGCGACCCGGTGACGCGGATCGAAACCTATGGCGACAGGGCGACGGCCGTGCACACCGCCTCGGGCTGGCGCGGGGAGGCGGATGCGGTCGCCACCAATGCCGACCTGATGCACAGCTATCGCGACCTGCTCGGCCATCATCCGCGTGGGGCAAAGCAGGGGCAGAAGCTGGCGGCCAAGCGCTGGTCGCCGAGCCTTTTCGTGCTGCATTTCGGCATCAAGGGCAGCTGGCCGGGCATCCCGCACCATATGATCCTGTTCGGGCCGCGCTATGAAGGGCTGCTGACCGACATTTACGATCATGGCGTGTTGCCGCAGGACTTCTCGCTCTACCTGCATCACCCGACCGTCACCGATCCGTCGATGGCGCCCGAAGGCCATTCGACCTTCTACGCGCTCGCCCCGGTGCCGCACATGGGCAAGCTGCCGATCGACTGGGATCAGTTCGGCCCGGCCTATGCCGACCGTATCCTGGACGAAATCCAGCACCGTCTGATTCCTGACATCCGATCGCGCATCGTAACCCAGTTCCACTACACCCCGCGCGATTTCGGCCGCGATCTTGCCGCGCACATGGGCAGCGCGTTCAGCCTGGAGCCGCTGCTGACCCAAAGCGCCTGGTTCCGGGCACATAACCGCGACGATGTCATTCCCAACCTCTATCTGGTAGGGGCCGGCACCCATCCCGGCGCGGGCATTCCCGGCGTGGTGGGCAGCGCCAAGGCGACCGCGGCGCTGATGCTGGACGATCTTGGCAGGATATGAATGAAACGACTGGCGGTCTATTGCGGGTCGGCGACGCCGGCCGACCTTAGCTATATCGAAGCGGCGCGCCACGTGGGCCGGACGCTGGCGAAGCGGGGGATCGGCGTCGTCTATGGCGGCGGGCGGCTCGGCCTTATGGGTGCGGTGGCGGACGCCGCGCTGGAGGCTGGCGGCGAGGTGATCGGCGTGATCCCCGAAGCGCTCGTCGGTGCCGAAGTCGCGCATCGCGGCTGTACCGAATTGCACGTCGTCCAGACGATGCACCAGCGCAAGCAGCTCTTTACCGACCTGTCGGATGGGTTCGTGACCTTGCCCGGCGGTGTCGGCACGATGGACGAACTGTGGGAAGCGATCAGTTGGGCGCAGCTTGGCTATCATGGGAAGCCTGTCGGCCTGCTCAATGTCGCGGGCTTCTACGACCAGTTGATCGGCTTCAACCGGCAGATGGTGGAGGCCGGCTTCATCCGCGCCCAACATGCCGGCATCCTGATCCACGCGGACGGGATCGACGCGCTGCTCGACGCCATGGCGGCGTATCAGCCGCATGAAACCATCTTCGCCATGAAGGCGGATCGGTTGTGAGGACCGGTCCCCGGCGAAAGCCGGGGTCCAGGGCGGCAGGCGCTGCGTCAACACGACTGGACCCCGGCCTCCGCCGGGGAACATGCTTTGCTCAGGCAGTAGCGTGTCGCGCGGGATGAGAGTGTGAATATGCCCGACGCTTTCGACCGTCCCGCCCTCGTCGCCCACGCCCGCGATAGCATCGCGCGCGGCTCCAAGAGCTTCGCCATGGCCTCGAAGCTGTTCGACCGCCAGACTCGCGAGCGCGCCTGGCTGCTCTACGCCTGGTGTCGCAAATGCGACGATATCGCCGACGGACAGGACCATGGCGGCGCGCTGTGCGCTGTCGATGACGCCCCGGCCCGCCTCGCCGACATGCGCGCGCGCACCGACGCTGCGTTGCGCGGTGACCCCACGGGCGATCCCGCCTTCGACGGATTCGGCCTCGTCATGCGCGAATGCGCCATACCCGCCCGCTACGCTCATGATCTGATCGACGGTTTCGCCCTGGACGCCGCCGATTGGCGGCCGCAGACCCAGGACGACCTGCTGCGCTATTGCTATCATGTCGCCGGCGCTGTCGGTTGCATGATGGCCGTCCTGATGGGGGTGGATCCCGCCGACGAAGCGACGCTCGACCGGGCCTGCGATCTCGGCCTTGCCTTTCAGCTCGCCAACATCGCCCGCGACATCGGCGAGGATGCGGCGGCGGGCCGATGCTACCTGCCCGCCGACTGGCTTGCGGAACTGGACCTGACGCCCGCCACGCTCATGACGTCCGTCGCCCGCGCGCGCCTTGCCGGCCTCGGCAAGCGCCTCGCCACGATGGCGTCAGCCTATGAGGAGAGCGCCCGTCACGGCACCGGCGCGCTGCCGTCGCGCGCCGCCTGGGCGGTGCTGGCCGCGGCCGGCATCTATGGCGACATCGCCCGAAAAGTCGCGCGACGGGGGCAGGGGGCGTGGGACCACCGCGTCGTGACGCCCAAATCGGAAAAGCTGGGATGGGTCGCCCGCGCCGGCCTCCAGGTCATCGGCCGCGCCCGCCGCTGGCCGGCGACCGAGCCGCGATCCGCCACCCTCTGGACCCGTCCCCGCTGAAACAAAAAAATAGGGCCGATGTTTGCACATCGACCCCAAGGCATGTTCGCAGGAGGAACATCGTGTGGCGGGCGGCCCTTTGCCCCTCGCGCGGGGCCGCCCTGCCGAACTCAGTAGTTGTAGGCGCGCTCGCCATGGCTGGAGAGGTCGAGACCCTCCTGCTCGGCGTCGGCGCTCGGACGCAGACCGATGGTCTTGTCGATCACGATATAGAGGATGCCGCTCAGCACGCCCGAATAGACGAGGGTGAAGAGGACCGCCTTGATCTGCGTGACGACCTGGGTCGCGATCGAGTAGCTGTCGGCATTGAAGCCGGCCGGGAAGACCGTGTAGTCGAACACGCCTTGACCGCCGAGCGACGGGGCCGCGACGATGCCGGTGCCGATTGCGCCGACGATGCCGCCAACGCAGTGGACCCCGAAAACGTCCAGGCTGTCGTCGTAACCGACCTTGCCCTTCACGAACGCTACGAAGATGTAGCAGATCGGCGAAACGACGAGGCCGAGGACGATCGAGGTCATTGGTGCGCCGAGGCCCGCAGCCGGGGTGATGGCGACCAGGCCAGCGACCGCACCAGTCACCGCGCCCAGCAGCGAAGGCTTGCCATGGTGGAACTGCTCGACGAGGGCCCAACTGACCGCCGCTGCGCAGGTGGCAAGCATGGTGTTGATGAAGGCCACGCCGGTGACCGCATTGGCTTCCAGGTTGGAGCCGGCGTTGAAACCGAACCAGCCGACCCACAGCAGGCTCGCGCCGATCATGGTCATGGTCAGCGAGTGCGGCGGCATGGGTTCCTTGGGATAGCCGATGCGCTTGCCGATGATGATCGCGCCGACCAGGCCAGCGATACCGGCGTTGATGTGGACGACGGTGCCACCCGCGAAGTCGAGCGCGCCCCAGCCCCAGAGCAGACCGGCGTCGGTCGGCGCGTCAGGCAGGAAGTCGGGGCCGGCCCAGTACCAAACCATGTGCGCCATCGGGAAATAGACGATGGTCAGCCACAGCACGACGAAGACGATCAGCGCCGAGAACTTCACGCGCTCGGCGAAAGCGCCGACGATCAGCGCCGGGGTGATCATCGCGAAGGTCATCTGGAACACCACGAACACCAGTTCGGGCAGATAGACGTTGTTGCTGAACGTCGCCCCGTAGGTGGAGCTGCTGACGTTCATCAGGAACGCCTTGTCCAGACCACCGAAGATGGCCGGGAAGGGCGTGTTGGTCGAGGTGAAGGCCATCGAATAGCCCCAGCAGGCCCAGACCAAGCCAGCGACCGACACGATCATGAACACCTGCATCAGGATGCTCAGCATGTTCTTGGTGCGGACCAGGCCGCCGTAGAAGAGGGCGAGGCCGGGAACCGACATCATCAGCACGAGAGCGGCCGAAACCAGCATCCACGCGACGTCGCCCTTGTTGACCATGCCGGCCATGGCGGCGGCGTCGGGCGCCTTCACCGGGCCGGCGAAGGCCGGCGAAGCGGCGAGCAGGGTCAGGCCGACTGCCCCCGCAACTCCGCAGAGTTTCTTCGAAAAGGTCATCATTCCCCCCTTCTTACAGCGCGGTTTCGCCGGTCTCGCCGGTGCGAATGCGCACGGCCTGACCGACATCGAGGACGAAGATCTTGCCATCGCCGATGGCGCCCGAATTGGCGGCCGCCTGCGTCGCTTCCACGACGCGCGGCGCGAGGTCGTCATCGCAGACCACCTCGATCTTGATCTTCGGGACCATGTTGGTTGAATATTCCGCGCCGCGATAGATTTCGGTCTGGCCCTTCTGGCGACCAAAGCCCTTCACTTCGCTGACCGTCATACCTGCGATGCCAAGCGAGGACAGAGCCTCGCGAACATCGTCAAGCTTGAACGGCTTGATGATAGCCATGACAAGTTTCATGTCGCCCCCTTTATTGGTGTGCGACGACACATCAGCAAAAGCCGTGCCAAATTGCTAAGGACGCGTTAACGCGCGGGTGCGGGGACCGGCGTCATGCTGCGCCGCCGAAAAAATGGGCAAGATGGAACGGGTGCCTGTTTTTTGGGCAGCGTTTTACCAAGCCGCGCCCTGTTGCGCGGCTTCGACTTCTTCGGGCCGCGTATCACGACCGAGCGCCGCATTCCGATGCGGGAAACGGCCGAACCGCGCGATGGTTGCATGATGCTTGTGTGCGAAGTCGATCGATGGTTCGTCGCCGGTTCCCTCAAAAAGAGTCAGCGACAGTTGCTGATCCTCGATCGCCTCGCTGTGCATGAAGGGCATATAGAAGAAACGCCGACCCGCTCCGCCGATCTGGGTATCAAAGCCGCGCGCTACGGCGCCCCGCGCCACATCCCGCGCCAGAGCATCGGTGGCGAAGGCTTCGGCCGTGCCGCGAAACATATTGCGGGGCAGTTGATCGAAGAGCAGCACGGCGGCGAGCGCGTCGTCCGCGCGCTCAAGAAAGGTCTCGGCGGAAAGGGTGCGCTTTTCCCGCCACAAATGCTGGAATCGCTGGATGCACATATGATCGATCGCCGGATCATGGCTCCACCAGCCCGTCTCGCCAACCTCGCCGAACCAGAAGTCGAGCAGGCTCGCGGCCCAGTCGGCGGTCACTGCGTCATGGCTGTCGGTCGGTTCGGTCATGCAGGTCCAATGACGCAGCCGCCGGTCGGTTCCGCGCGCCTCAGGCCGCGGTCCCCCCGACCGTCAGCCCCTCCATCAGCATCGTCGGCTGGCCGACGCCGGCCGGCACGCTCTGCCCGCCCTTGCCGCACATGCCGATGCCTTCGTCCAGCGACCAGTCGTTGCCGACGCCGATCACTTTGGTGAGCGCGGTCGGCCCGTCGCCGATCAGCGTCGCGCCCTTGATCGGATCGCCCAGCTTGCCGTTCTCGACCTTGTAGGCTTCGGTGCAGGAGAAGACGAACTTGCCCGACACGATGTCGACCTGCCCGCCGCCGAAGCTCTTGGCGAAGATGCCGGATTTCATGCGGGACAGAAGCTCTTCGGGGTCGTCTTGTCCGCCCTTGATGAAGGTGTTGGTCATGCGCGGCATGGGGGCATGGGCGTAGCTTTCCCGCCGCCCGTTGCCGGTGGGGGCAACGCCCATCAGTCGCGCATTGAGCCGGTCCTGCATGTAACCGCGCAAAATGCCGTCCTCGATCAGGACATTTTCCTGAGTCGGCGTGCCTTCATCGTCGATGGACAGCGATCCGCGCCGGTCCATGATGCTGCCGTCGTCCACCACGGTGACGCCGGGCGCGGCGACCCGCTGGCCGACGCGGCCGGAAAAGGCGCTGGTCCCCTTGCGGTTGAAATCACCCTCCAGGCCATGGCCGATAGCCTCATGCACCAACACGCCGGGCCAGCCGGGGCCGAGCAGCACGGTCATCTCGCCCGCGGGCGCGGCCACCGACGACAGGTTGACGCGCGCCTGCGCCAGCGCTTCGTCGATCGCGCGGTTCCAGACGGCGGGGTCCATGACCTGATCGTAGAGATAGCGGCCGCCGATCCCGAACACGCCGGTTTCGCGACGGCCATTCTCCTCCAGAATGATCGAGACGTTAAGACGCACCAGTGGGCGGATATCGGTGGCGGTAAAGCCGTCGGCGCGGACGATCTCAACGACGGACCAGCTGCCGGCGAGGCTGACCGAAACCTGGGCCACGCGCGGGTCGCGGGCGCGCGCTGCGGCGTCGATCGCGGCGCAGAGCGTCACCTTCTCCGCGAAAGGGACAAGCTCCAGCGGGTTGGCGTCGGTGTAGAGATGGCGGTTGGTATGTTGCGGCGGCGCGGCGGGCTGGCCCTTCGCGGGATCGAGCAGGGTTAGCGTCTGTGCCGCCTTGCGGATTGCCGCTTCGCTCAGATCATTAGCGTGCGCGAAGCCGGTCATTTCGCCCGATACGCCGCGCAGGCCGAACCCCGCGTCGGTCGAATAATCGGCAGTTTTCAGCCGGCCGTCGTCGAAGCCAAAGCTCTCGCTCGCCCGATATTGCAGGTAAAGCTCGCCATCGTCGCAGGTCTTGAGCGCGTCTGCGGTCAGGCGGCGGGCGGCGTCGGGGTCGAGCAGACCGGGGCGATAAAGGAGGCCGCGGGCGTCGGTGAATTGGGGAGCGGGATCGGTCATGTACCCGATATAGGCGCGCTCCCGCTCATGCCCAACAGAAAAGCTTAAAGGCTCGCGCCCGATGCGATGTCGGGCTTGGAGCCGATGTCCGCCGTGTCGGCGACCCCGCCGATCAGCACGAAGCGCCGGTCGCAATAGCCGCAATCGACATAGCCATGCTCGTCAATTTCCAGGAACACGCGGGGATGGCCGAGCGCGGCGGGAATGTCCCCCGATCCGTCGCAGGACACGCGGGGCTTTGGGACTCGGATGATTTCAGGCGGCTGGATCATGGCCAAAAGCGTTAGCAGCGCCTCTGCCGCGCTGCAATATTACATGAGCGGGGGCAGGGGCCTAGGGCAGCTTTTGCCGACGCCGCCAACCGCGTGCGCTGGTGGCGCCCAATCGGGGCAATCGCTCGCCGCCATCACCGCGAAGGGCGAAAGCATCAGCAGCACGGGCAGGATCGCACCAGCAAGGGAGGCTGCGAATGACATGGAGCGGGGATGCCAAAGCGATGCTTGCTGCAGGATGAATGTTACGGAACCGGAGCATGTTCGGGACGCGACGCGCTGGCTGCTGGAGTATTCGGATATTTTTGTTTCACGTAGCAGCAGGCGCTACGCACGGCTGAAGATAAATTGCTCCACATCAAGTCGAATCGTCTTGACCGTCCCGCCGGTCGTCTTCAGGCATCCATTTGTCATTGCAGCAAGTTTTTGGGATGGGACTGGGGCAGGCTGCATCGTCCGTATCGATGTCTTGTAGGTCGTGGGGAACGGCCAGGGGGAATCATGTCTGCTAATAGTGCGAAGCGCGGCCTGGGTCGTCGCAACCTGTCTCTCTATGTCTCGTCGGCGATCGCCGCGATCCTGATCGCGCCCGGCGCGGCACAGGCCGCCTGCACGCCCAACCCCGCGCAGCAGGATGGCACCACCAGCTGCACCGACACGGAGACCAGCCAGGTCGTCGTCAACAGGTTCGGGGTGGATGTCGTCGTCGCCGCAGGGGCGACGGTCGCCGCGCCGGATGCCACCAGCAGCATTCTGGTGACGACGCCCCTTTCGGCCGACAATGTCGGCCGCAGTAACTCCTTGCTTCAAATCGACGGGACGGTCAGGGGCGGCACTCGTTCGGCGATCGCGGTGGTGCCGGACTATTCCGGCTATGGTTACACGCTGACGTCGCACATCATTGTTTCGGAAACCGGCCGTATAGAAGGCCCGGTCGGCATCACCGTCGGATTGGCGCCTCCCAATCCCTACATCTACGGTTCCGTCACTACCGCGTCGCTGGACAATAGCGGTTCGATACGCAGCGAGGGATCAAACTACGCGGTTCGCACGGCGGATGGCGCGGCGGCCTGGTTCGAGCAGATCACAAATCGCGCCGGCGGGGCGATAGGCGCCATACGCGCAAACGTCGGCACCCTGACCAATGAGGGCGTGATCGACGGGGGAAATCTAAGCGCCTATTCGGAGCCGTTTCAGAGACTCTATTTCTACTATGGCAACACGCGGATATCCAACAGCGGGACCATCGGCTCTGCATCTGCCGCGGCGACGATTGCGCTCGGTTCCAAATATTATGACTTCAACGACACGTCGATCGACAATGACGGTATCATTGTCAATGATGGGACCGGCGCCGCCATCGCCAGCGTCCGCGCATTCCAACTGACCAATGGCTCGGCAGGCACGATCCGCAGCGGCGGAACAGCGATCATCAGCGACAGCACGCTGGACCTGACTAACGACGGCGCGATCTCGGGCGTCGGCGATGCGATCCGCTCGCAAGGCTATCTGACGCTGACCAACACGGGCAGCATCACGGGCGACATCCGTACCGGCAATGCGGGATCGATGATTGATACGTCCGGCGGTACGATAAATGGCAGCCTGCTGCTGGGCGACGGGAATGACCTGGTCGTCGGCGACAGCGCCAATCTCTCCAACCCGTTCCATATGGTGAGCGGCGCAGTCGACGCCGGCGGCGGAAACGACACCTTGCTGCTGGCCTTCCGCGAGGATCGGGTCATCGATGGCGCTATCTCACTTTCGCCGACATTCGAGCAGATCGAATTGCAACTGAGCGGCGGATCGACGCTGACGCTTTCGGAAAATTTCGCATCCACCACCGCTCTGACATTGAGCAGTGACCCCGACGATCAGAGCGAGGGCAACCGCTTCCTCCTCAAGGGCCGGATCGACACGGTCGGGCCAGCGCTGTTCGTAGGCAGCACCTGGGCGCCTTTGGAAGTCGTCAACAGCGGCACTATTGCCGCCACGCTGGCCGATCCTGTGGATAGCGTGATACAACTCTTCACCGGCGCGAGTTTCGAGAATAGCGGCACTATCGTTGCGCGCGGCGGCAATGCTTTCGGCAACCTCAACTATGATGCGATCATCAACAGCGGGTCGATCGAGGCGGATTACATCGCCGTGGGCGGCAACCTTACACTCACCAATAGCGGGTCGATCCGATCGGTCCTAGGAACCGCCGTTGATCTTCGCGGCAGTCCTTCCGGCTTTTCAGAGAATAGCGGCACCATTGAGGGCGCTGTCGCAGGTGCGTACCTTACCCAGTCACAACTTCGCAACAGTGGCATGATCAGCGGAACTCAGGCTGGCGTTCATCTGGGCAGCGGCGCGAAGTTTCAAAATCTCGCCGGCGGTATCGTGAACGGAGGCATTTTCACGCGGTCGCTCGCACCATATTATTACCAGACAGGCGGAAATCGGGTCAGCAACGCGGGCACGATCAACGGCAATGTCGATCTACGCAATCTCGGCTCTGGCTCCCGAAGCACGTTCATCGCAGCGCTCGGCGGCGTCGTAAACGGCGATGTCCTTTTCGATACTGACGGCGATATTTTCGCGACCTATCTGACCAATGACGGGCCGGGGGACTTTTACGGCGTCACCGGCCGGGTGCTCGGGACGGGCAGGCAGGCGCTGCGCTATCTCGTGGATGAAGACACCACCGCCACGGCGGAACTTCGTGGTCCATTTTCTAGGCTCGGTTATGATGTTGCTAATGGCGCGACACTGACGCTTTCGACGACGGCGACGCTGGATTACGCTCTGGATTTTTCGGGGCAAGGCAGCGTGGACCTGACCACCGACATGACAAACCCGCCGTCGCAGCCCTATTATTCCAATTGGAGGTCAGGCTTTCTTCTCAACGTCGGCGAGACATCTGTGCGGAGCGCGGACGACGGATCGTCGCTCAAAAATGCAGTGAATGTCACGAGCCGGGGGCATCTAACGGTAACTTTGAACCCAGCCTACTACTCCAGTTACCCCTTGGGTGCGGTCGTCGTGAGTTCCGGCAGCACATTCATTAACGCCGGGCGGATCACTGCGCTAACCGATTCCGACTATGGCCCCTATTATAATTTTGTTGCGATCAGGAACGATAGCGGCACCGTCATCAACGACGGATTGATCGAGCTTGATGGCGCGACGGGCATCCAGACTACATATTTCGGTGGAAAGATAACTAACAATGGTTCCATCGTCCAATTGGCGAACGGCCTCCGATCTATCGGCATCATTGGCGGGGGCGATATCGTCAACACCGGCATCATCAGCACCGGCGGCGAAGCGATAAATATCAGTGACGGCGCGACGGTCCGGAACACGGGAACGCTCCGGAGCGCCGGAGCGCCGGCGATTGTGGGTTATTATAACTCAGCCCGGATCGTCAATGAAAGCGGCGGGCTCATTGCTGGCCAAGCGGGCGGCGACGCAATTCAGGTCGGGGCGGGCAGCATCGTCTCGAATGCAGGAACGATCGACGGCAATGTCCGCCTGAATCGTTACTACTCTAGCGCGAGCGCCTACATCAATCGCGGCGGAAGGCTCAACGGCGATCTGACGCTGACCGACTATGACGACCTGTTCGTCGCGCTCAACGGAGAGGTTGGAGTCAGCGGAACGATCGACACGGGTGCGGGCGTCGACACCTTTGTTTTTGCGAGCGATCGAAGCAACGCCGTGAACCTCTCGTCTCCCGGCGCCTTGCCCGCCGGTTTTGAGCGGGTCGGTTTCGGGATCTATGGTGCCGACACGGTTTTGTCGCTCTCGTCGACCCAGCCGTATCGCAACGCACTGCTGCTCGTCGGGGACGGCTCGGTCGTCAGCGATGCTAGCATCATCGGCAATCTGTCGCTTGGTTCCACGCTTGACCCGCAGAACCTGTTCGGAATCGGGTCCACCCTTTCGCTGACGAATGAAGGGTCGATCATGGGCGGCATCAGCGGCAATGCGCGCGCCATTCACAACAAAGGAGTCATCCAAAATGTGACGCTGCCGGCCGTCGCGCTGAACGTGACCGGAGATTTCGTCTTTTCAAACAGTGGCACGATCACGGCGGCAGGATCAGAACAGTCCATTGGCCGGGCTGTGTCCATCAGGCAGGCGGCGCAACCTCAGCCCGATAATTTTGCCTTCGCCAACAGCGGAACGATCGTCGGACGCACCAGCCTGGTTTCCGATGCCAGCCAGGTCTCGGTCGAAAATAGCGGCCAGATACTCGATGGCGTAGAGCCTTATGTCGGCACGCTGTTTCTCGGGGTGGGATCCTATTATCAGCGCCAAGGCGTCGCTGTGAATGCCCAGGATGTTGCGCTTACCAACAGCGGGACAATTTCCAGATATTTGAGCGCTGCCCTGGCTGCTGAAAGAGTGACCATTGTCAACAGCGGGACGATTGGCGGTGGTGACATATATGACGGAATGTTGATCGACCAGGTCGGGCAGTTGTTCGGTTATTACGGCTACAGCTATGATCGTGGCGATCAGGAGAGCTTCTCGCTGACAAACAGCGGCGTCGTCAATGGCGGTGCTGAGCTGTCCGCGCAGGCGGCGACCATCAGCATCGCGAACAACGGCACGATTCGCAGCGAAAAGGTGGATGGAGAAGCCGCACTGTCGCTGGCGGCGAGCAGCTACGGCACGCAGGCGATCGACATCGCCAACAGCGGGTCGATCATAGCCGATCAGGCCGGCCTGTCGGGCGTCATCGTGCGTAAGGTCGAGGTCGACGCCTATTTCAATGCCGATCCGCGGAACGGTGGGGACACCTCCATAAGCCTGGTCAACAGCGGCGCCATCCGCGCCGATGCGGGGGCCGTCTATGTGCCGGCGCGGACATCGCTTTTCCCGGATTATTATTCGGACGAGCCGGCGGCTTTGTACGCGACCTTCGGCGTGGGGATCGACGCCACCTATTTCGGCTTTGACGAGTATGAAGACGTAGGCTTCTATGACGGCGGCACGGTCTCCATCCGGAACGAGGCTGGCGGAATCATCTCGGCGATCGGGGCTCCGCAGCCGCTCAAGGATATCTCGGAATTCGATCAGGAGGTCTATGGGTTTCAGCCCGGTTACGAGGTGCCTTCGTCGTTGGCATCGATCGGGTCCATCGCGGTCGGCGTCGCCGCCCAGCGCTTCTCGCTCGATAATGCCGGGCTTATCCATGGCTCTGCGGGGGGAGCGATCGACGCCGATACGCGCGTCATGATCGGCGAAAATCGCTATCTCCTTCCGGGAACCTATGTTGCCGGCGCCATTCAGACGCTGGGTTCGATCGACAGCATCATCAACCGGGAGACCGGCGTAATCATCGGCTCGGTCGATCTGGGCGACAAGGATGATGATTTCGTCAACCTTGGCGCCGTGACGGGCGATATTTATCTGCGCGACGGCGATGACCGGCTGACGAACGGTGCCGGCGCGACCATTACCGGCAATGTCGCCATGGGCGCGGGCAAGGACCGGGTGACGCTGCTTGGATCGGTGAGCGGCGACATCGACCTGGGCGAGGGGGACGACGAACTCGTCCTCGACGCAGCCTGGGCAATCGGCGGAAAGGCGACCGGGGGCGAGGGAACCGACATCGTACAGATCGGCTTCTCCGGCTCCGACGCCGCGCCGCAGCAGCGCGATCTCTCGAACATCGAAGCGTTTGAGCAGTTGCAGGTTCTGGGCGGCGTCGGCGCCTTGTCCGGGACTGCCGTCTTTCCGACGGTCGATGTGCGAAACGGTCGTCTGATCGGCCTTGCCGGCTCGACCATCAGCGGCAACATCACCGTTCAGCAGGGGGCCGTTTTCGGCAGCGCCGGAACCGTCAACGGCAATGTCGATGTCAGCGGCACCTTGTCGCCAGGCGCATCGCCGGGCACCATGACGGTCAACGGCAGCGTCATGCTGAACGCTGGCTCAAACAGCGTGTTTGAACTGACCCCCACGGTCAGCGACGCGCTGGTCGTCAATGGCGGCCTGACGATTGCGGATGGCGCAAAACTGACGCTTACCGGCCGCGCGATCCCCGGCATCCGCCGCCTCATAACGGCGAGCGACGGGGTCAACGGCAGTTTCGGTTCGAACGTCACTTTCGGCAGCGGGACAGCCGGTGTTGTCCGCTACACGGCGGGCGGCATCGACCTCTACAGCCTGTTCCAGACCCGTCCGAATACGGGTGGGCCGGTCGGCACGATTACCGACACGCTCAACAGGCTGTTGCTCGATAACAGGGCGACGCCCGCCATATTGGCTGCTTTCCCCGCGCTGGTGGACTCGGAAGGCTATGCCAGCGCGGCTGCGATATCGACGCTGAGTGCCGAGCCCTATGCGTCGGTCGCTCAGGTCGGGATTGAAAACGGGCTCGCCATATCTCAGGCGCTCAGGGGCAGCCGCCTTGCGGGGCTCGCCGATAGCAGCGGGCTGTTCGTTTTCGGTCAGGCTTACGGACATTGGCGCAGTTTCGACGCCGACCGTCGTGGCGCTGCCAATGCCGCGATCGACAGCAGCGGCTATCTGGGCGGGGTCGGCTATGGCAACAGCACGCTTGGCGCGGCACTGTTCGTCGGTCGCAGCGACTCAAAGCAGCAGATGCGGAGCCTGGGCGCGCGCAATGATGCAGATGGTCTCTTCTTCGGCGGTCGCGTGCATTACGCCAATGGCGGCCTGTCGGCCGGCGTTTCGGTCGTGTTCGATCGGGCAAAGGCGGATACGGTCCGCAATCCGGTGGTGGGCGGCACGTCGCGCGGTCATTACGACCTGCACGGGACAACGCTGGACGGTTGGCTGGCCTATGACGTCAGCTTCGGCAATGATTGGCGGATCGGCCCGCAGATAGGGGTGACGCATGTCAGCGTGAAGCGCGACGGGGTGCGCGAAAATGGTGGGGCATTCGCGCTCGATGTCGCGCGTCAGCGTTACGACGCGACGTTCCTGACCGGCGACCTGAAGCTCGCGACCCCAACCAGAGAAGGACTTCGGTCCTGGGTTGCCGCAGGCGTGCGGCATCGGCTGAGCAGCGATGCAGTCACCGCGCGCGCATCGTTCGTTGGAACCGGGACCAGTTACACGCTACTTGGCGCCGAACGACGCAAGACTTTGCCGCATCTGGGGGCCGGCATCGATTTTGCCGCATCGAGCAACGTCTCGCTCTTCCTCAACGGCGATGCGGAATTCGATGGCCGCAACGACGCGCGCCAAGTGAATGGCGGGATCATATTCCGCTTCTGAGCAACGAGACGCGGCATGCAGACAGGTGGCGGAAAGCGCTGGGTCTTGTCATGCCCGTCCCCGCGCAGGACGATGTCAATGGCGGCGTGACCAGCCACGCGCATCGAGCTTGCCTCGTAGAAATGCTTCTGCTCGTTCTCGGGCAGGGACGGGCTTTCGACGAGGACGCTTTCGACCGACAGGCCCCATAGAGTGAAGGCAGGCGCTACTGCCGCAGTCAGAATATCGGACAGCGCAGTCTGGCTGGCGGCAAGGTCGAGGAAGGACGTGCCAGCGCTCGCGCAGCTGGTCGAATGCGCGGTCTGGATCGCGGTGCGGAGCTGCGGTTCGAGATCCGATACCTTCACCTCCGGCAGGGCGCCCATGATTCGCGCGGCGAATGGCGCGACGTCCTTGATGCGGAAGATGGTCCCCCCGCACGCCTTCTTTGGCGAAACTGGTGGGCGATGACGGGCTCGAACCGCCGACATTCTCGGTGTAAACGAGACGCTCTACCAACTGAGCTAATCGCCCCCGATGGGGTTCGCGCCTTCTAGGCGAAAATGCGGGGCGGTCAAGCTGTTCAGCCGGCGCGCAGTCGGCGACTTGCACCGAACCAGCGCAGCAGCGCGTCGGCCGTGTCCTGTGCCAGGGTGATGAACACCCGGCGGCCGTCATGCGGGTCCGCCTGCCGCTTTACCAGGCCCTGATCGGTCAGCGTGCGAATCCAGCGGAGCGCGGTCGTCGGCGGGACGGCGGCGGCGATGCACAGGCTCGACACCGACACGCGCTCTTGCTCCAGCCGCGCGGCCAGCAGGTCGAGCAGCATGTCCCAGGCCGGATCGGCGAACAGGTCGCCCGGCAGGAAATCGGCCCGCATCCGTCGCGCCCGTAGCATGTCGCGCACCTGCGCGGCGGTGACGTCGGGCAGATCGACACGGGGTTTCTGCTGTCCGGTCGTAAGGGGTTCAAGCACCGGCATTCCGATATAGTCGGTCGGCCGATCGGAAATGCGCGGCCCAAGATCGAAGCTGGGTGGAGCGGAGGCACGCGCCCTTTGGGTCAAGGCATCGATGGTGCGCGCAAGCCGGCCGACTTCTTCACTCAGCAGTTGCAACCGGTTGCTCTCGCCATTGATGTCATGGACCTGCCGCGTCACCGGCTCGTGCGCGGCGGCGGCGATCAGTGCGGCGGCGAGTTCGGTGCGATCAGGATCGCATAAGAGATGGCTGTGCGGGCTGCGAAGACAGGCATAAGCAAGGTCGACCGTCTCCCAACCCGCGACGATCACCACCGCCATGCCTGTCTGCACCGCCTGCGTCTCGATCTGAACCAGGAGCCGCTCCAGAGTGCTGCTCGGGCTGGGACAGAACAGGAGCAGCGCATCGCATTGGGTCTGGGCGTCCAGCCGTGCGGCCGCACCAGGGAGGTCGCTGACACCCAGCAAACGCAAGCCCGCGGCGGCTGCGATCGGATTGAGATCGGCAACATCGGCATTATCCGCGATCACCAACAGCCCGGCTCGTTCGTCGATCGGCGCCATCACTTCTGTCGCAACCGGAGCGGGGTAAGGAAAATCTTCCATCATGGTCCGATTCCTGTTCTAGCTTCGTTCCGCAATATACAGCAACAACGGATCGGTTCAGCGGCATCTTCATCCGCTATGACTTTAAAACCGGATGAAATTCAAGGAGATGAAGGCAGCCACGGCGGTTCCTATCCGATCCCGCGCGGGATCGGATAAGTTTTCTCGCCAAAGCGGAGCCGTCTTGGCCAATGTCAAAGCAGGGTGAAGATGCCGCCAGAACGGACCTAGTTTCAAGTCGCGGATTTCCGCGCGAAATCGATATAGAGGGCGCGGAGCCGCATGGCGATCGGCCCCGGCCGGCCGTCGCCGATCGGATGTCCGTCGATCCGCACGACCGGCTGGCAGAAGGTCGATGCGCTGGTGATGAAGGCTTCCCGCGCCGCCAGCGCTTCGGCGACATTGAACGCGCGGCGCACGATCCGTGCTCCGCTTTCGGCCGCCAGCGCCATCAGCGCCGCGCCGGTGCAGCCCGCGAGCACCCTTTCGTCATAGGCGCGGGTCACGATCCCCTCGTCCGTCACGATGAAGGCGGTGGAGGATGCGCCCTCGGTCACGAACCCGTCCTCCACCATCCATGCTTCCTGCGCCCCACATTCCTGCGCCGCCTGCTTCGCCATGACTTGAGCCAGCAGTCCGACGCTCTTGATATCGCGCCGCTTCCAGCGGAGGTCGGGCACGGTGGCGACGGCGATGCCGGTACGCGCGGCCGGCACGTCTATCACGGGGCGGTCCTGAACAAACAGGAAGAGGGTGGGTGTCAACGGCTTCGGCGCCAGGAAGTCGCGGTTCCTGTCAGCGCCGCGCGTGATCTGGAGGTAGACCAGCCCTTCGGAAACATTATTCCGTTCGATCAGCTCTCGCTGCACATCCTCGATCTGGGCAAGGTCAAGGGGCAGGGTGATGCCGATCGCGGCGGTCGATCGTTCGAGGCGCGCCAGATGGCTCGCGCTGTCGACCAGTTTGCCATCCACGACTGCCGCAACCTCATAAACTCCGTCCGCAAACAAAAAACCCCGGTCCAGCGGCGAGATGCGGGCCTCATCCAGGGGCAGGAAGACATCATTCAGAAAGGCGATCGACATAAGGATGGAGCGTTCCTTGCGGGTGAAGCGGCCGGTTTTCCGCAGCGTTATGGCGGGGTCAAGCGGTTATCCATGTCGATGAGCGGGGGTAGGCAATCCTTGCCCGCCATCGCCGTTCATGATACGGCAACATTTGCCGACGAGGAGCCGCCGAGCGCCTAGCCAAAGGCCGCACGCTCCTTTGTCTGCGCTGGGTCCGTTATGCTGATCCAGATGCCGCCAGGACCGGGAGGGGCATGGTTTGTGGCCGACCGATATTCTGCATTGACCTGGGGCGTGCCGCTGGCCGTGGCATGCGTAAGCATGGCCGCTGGCTGCGCGCAGGCCGATGAGCGGCGCGCATCCGACACGCGCGTTCCTGCCCTTCCGTCCGGTACGAAGGCTCCGCCAGGCACGGGCGGCATCATGCTGCCGCCCGGCGATGCGGAGGTGGCGGTACGGTCCGAATTTGCACGCATAGAGCAGAAAGGCACGGCGGAGGCCTATACCCTTTTCGCCGAGCGCCATCCCGACCATCCGCTTGGCCGGGAAGCCGCGCGACGCGCTGCCTTGATCAAGCGCGGGGTTGCCGCATCGCAGGTCGCCAATAAATGAAAAATGCGGTTAAGATATAGTACACTAGTAAAAATCCTGCGTGATTTCAGCGTGGTAATATTTAATATGCCGTAAGATGTTGAATTGTATAAAGAATAGTTTTCTTGGCAGTCCCGAATTTTGCTGCCATGTAAACGCCCCATAAGAACGGTCGCCAACCGACACAGTGAACGTGTCAGCCTCTAGTCCCTTTAGGAGGATGTATGTTCAAAGTAACAGGCAGTGGCCCGATCAAAGCGAAATCGGCTTCCGGTTTTTCTTCCAATTCCAGCGGCATCGCCGATGCTGCACCCACCTGGACCATCGCGGGTAGCGCGGTCCGGTCCGAGGTTCTGCTCCTTTATCCGCAGGATGTGATGCTGCCCCCGGACACCGGCCCGGGCGGCGCCAACGACCTGACGAAGCCCCAGGAAAATGGCAGCGGATCAACGTCGGTCGCCCAGGCGGCCACCGGCGATCAGCGGATCGACGGCATTTTGAGCGGCGTCAAATGGTCCGGCTCGATCACCTATGCCGACACCGATTCCGCCGCCGATTATCAGGCCGGCTATTTCAGCGACGGCGATAACGATGGCATCAGCGCGCAGAATGAGGGGTTCTCTCAATTCACCGCCTTGCAGATGGTGGCCTTCCACACCGCGCTGAACGACGCATCCTACACGCAGCCGTTGGCAGCCACAGCGTTTGCGGTGGAAGCCTTCACCAATCTGGGGATCACCTATAATGGCGCGGGTTCTTCGACCGCGACCATCCGTGGGGCGAACTCCAGTGATCCGGGTACGGCATATGCTTATTACCCGAACAACAGCATCTATGGCGGTGACACCTTCTTCGGCGCGGCCTACGACAACACGGTCTATTCGCTGAAGACGCCGACCGCCGGCAACTATGCCTGGCACACCATGTTCCATGAACTGGGCCACTCGCTGGGCCTGAAACATGGTCAGGAGACCGGCGGGTTCGGCGCGCTCCCGGCGGCCTGGGATTCAATCGAATTCACGGTGATGACCTATCGCAGCTATGTCGGGGCGCCGCTCACCGGCTATTCCTACGAGCAGTGGGGCGCTCCCCAGACCTACATGATGCTCGACATCGCTGCGCTGCAGGCGATGTATGGCGCCGACTATACGGTCAATTCCGGCAACACGACCTACTCGTGGAACCCGACGACCGGCGAAACATATATCAACGGCGCCATCGCGATCGATCCGGGCGGCAACCGCATCTTCGCGACGATCTGGGACGGCGGCGGCGTCGATACGTACGACCTGTCCAACTACACAACGAACTTGACGCTGGACCTCAATCCCGGCGGATATTCGGTGTTCAGCCAGTCGCAGCTCGCCTATCTCGGCAATAACGGCAGCAACGTCTATGCCCGCGGCAACATCTTCAACGCGCTGCTCTACCAAGGCAACACCGGGTCGTTGATCGAAAACGCCAATGGCGGCACGGGTAACGACACGATCACCGGCAACCAGGCGAACAACGTCCTGAACGGCAACAACGGCAACGACTATATCAATGGCGGCCTGGGCAACGACACGATTCGCGGCGGATCGGGCGACGACACGCTGATCGGCGGTGGCGGCAGCGACACCGTTTACGGTGACGCAGGCAATGACCGCATCTACTGGGCGCCTCCGATTCCCTCGGTTTCGGACGTCCGCTATCACGACGGCGGCGGTGGTTTCGACACGATTGACGGCGGCGGCACCAATTTCGGCGGCGGCGCGACGTTCGACCTTGGAGCCGGCACATACACCAATGGCGGTTCATTCAACGAAAGCTGGGTGAATTTCGAGCATTACTATAACGGCACCGCCAGCGGCAGCGAAACTGTGATCGGCAGTACAGCGTCAAATATCATCACGACGGGCTCGGGCAACAACGTCATCAGTGGCGGCGCAGGAAACGATACGATCTCCAGCGGCGCGGGCAATGACTCCGTCGATGGCGGCACAGGCAATGACGTCATCAATGCCGGCAGCGGCGATGACACCATCACCGGCGGCGACGGCAATGACACCATCACCGGCGGCGATGGCGTCGACGCCATCGATGGCGGCGCAGGCGACGACACGATCGATGCGGGCGCGGGCAATGAGACCGTCTATGGCGGTGCCGGCAATGACAGCATTTCCGGCGGCGACGGCGACGATCTGCTGATCGGCGGCGCGGGTAATGACATCTTTGATGGCGGCAGCGGCCGCGACCTTGCCTATGGTGAGGACGGCGATGACACGTTCCGCATATTCAACGGCTGGAACGGCGGATATGGTGAAATCTTCGTGGGTGGCGCCGGCTCCGACACGTTTGATGTTTCCGGGACGGTCGGCGTCGCCACAACGATTATCAACCTGACCGACGGCACCTTCACGTACACGCCCGGTGGTTCCGCGCCGCTGTCTTTCTCCAGCGTGGAGAATGTCATCGGTTCGACGGGTGCGGATACGCTGATCGGGTCCGGCGAAGCCAACAAGCTGTGGGGCAATGCCGGCACCGACCTGCTCTATGGCCTAGCGGGCAACGACATCCTCGACGGTGGGCTGGGCGACGACGTGCTCGACGGTGGCGATGGCGTTGACACGGTCAGTTATGCCAGCGCTACAACTGGCGTGACCGTTAGCCTCGCCCTTGCCACCGTGCAGGCGACAGGTGGCGCTGGCAGCGATACGCTTGCCGGATTTGAGAATATCGATGGTTCTGCTTATGCCGACACGCTGACGGGTGACGCCGGCAGCAATGCCATCCGTGGCGGGGACGGCGACGACACTCTTAACGGTGGCGATGGCGACGACGTACTCAACGGCAACGCCGGTATCGACGTGCTCAACGGCGGCAACGGTAACGACACATATTATGTCGACAACTCGTCCGACAATGTCGTTGAAGCGTCGACCGGCGGCACCAACGATGTCGTTTATTCCTCCGTAAATTACAATCTCAACGGACGGGCGATCGAGGCGTTGATCCTGACCGGCTCGGCCAACATCAACGGTTCGGGTAACAGCCTGGCCCAGTCGGTCACCGGTAACAGCGGAATAAATATCCTCAACGGACTCGGTGGCAACGATGTGCTCGATGGCAAAGCGGGGTCAGACACGCTGACGGGCGGCACAGGAGCGGATATTTTCTCCTTCACCACCGCGCTGGGAGCCGCCAACATCGACACCATCACCGACTTCGTGGTGGTGGACGACACAATCCGCCTCGAAAATGCGGTGTTCACCGGATTGGCGGCAGGCGCGCTCGATGCCAACGCCTTCTTCATCGGCGCTGCGGCCAATGACGCGAGCGATCGCATCATCTACAACAGCGCGACCGGCGCGCTGCTGTTCGACGCCGATGGCAATGGCGCGGGCGCGGCGATCCAGTTCGCCACCCTCACCACCGGGCTGGCGCTGACCGCAGCGGATTTCGTCGTGGTCTGATCCGAACATCCTCGTATTGCAAGGAGGGGCCGTCCAGCAGGGCGGCCCCTTTCCTTTTTTGCTTTTCCCTCAAAGCGTCGCAACCGCTTCCGCCGGAGCGGCAAGCCCTGTATAGCGCGGCCATGGTCGCCGCTATTGTCCTGTCCGCCCTCGCGATGAGCCTGATCGTGGCCGTGCGCTATCTTGTGGCGAGCGGAGGCTTTGCGCTGGCGACGCGTTTGCGGCAGCCGGGCCTGTATCAGGGACTCGATGCGCAAATGCGACGCGAGATCGCCTGGTCTCTGCTGTCCGCCATCATCTACGGCGTACCGGCCGGCATCGTCGCATGGGGGTGGCAGGCACACGGCTGGACCCGCATCTACACCGATGTTCACGTCTGGCCGCTCTGGTATCTGCCCCTATCTGCTCTTTTCTATCTCGCCGCACATGACGCCTGGTTCTACTGGACCCATCGCTGGATGCACCAGCCGCGCCTGTTCCGCATTGCCCATGCCGTCCATCATGCCAGCCGCCCGCCGACGGCCTGGGCAGCAATGAGTTTCCACCCGTGGGAGGCGGTGACCGGGGCGATCGTGATTCCCGCCCTCGTATTTCTGATTCCGATCCATGTCGCCGCGCTGGGGCTGGTGCTAACGATCATGACGATAATGGGCGTCAGCAATCATATGGGTTGGGAGATGTTCCCGCGCTGGATGGTACGCGGGCCGATCGGTGGCTGGCTCATCACCGCGACTCATCATCAGCGGCATCATGATCAGTATCGGTGCAACTACGGGCTCTATTTTCGTTTCTGGGATCGGTTGTGCGGGACCGACCGGGGCCTTGGCGATTTCACGAAGGGCAGGGCATGAGGGGCAGGTTTTTGGCGGCGGCGGCAGCGGCGATTGCGCTGGGCGGCGCTGCGCCACCCGACCTGACACAGCCCGTCAGTATCGACCTCACCGGGCTGCGATCAACCAGGGGCAAGGTGCTGGTCTGCCTCACCCGCTTGCCCGATCATTTCCCCGATTGTCGTAACGACCCGGACAAGCGCCATTTCGCCGTTGCCGCGCGCGCCGGCGAAACGTCGCTCGGAATGCTCGCGCCCGGCAGCTATGCGATTGCGATCATTCATGATGAAAATGGCAATGGCCGGCTCGACACCTTTGCCGGTATCCCCCGAGAAGGCGTCGGCTTCTCGCGCAATCCGGCTCTGCGCTTCGGTGCGCCGAGCTTCCGTGCCGCTAGCTTCCGCGTCACAGGCGCGCCGGTCGAGCAGGGTATCCGCATCAAATATTTCCTTTAAGACGAATAGCGCGACAGCAACCCGCCCGGAATATGATCGACCCGCGCCATATCTCAATCAGGGTCTCGTCCATGCTTTGCCTCCGCCTTCGTGGCGCAACCATCGTTGCGGCCCTGCCTATCGGCTTCGGCCATACCTTCTAAGGTTCATCCCTTGCAGCCAGAGGGTGACGCGCCCCATATTGCGGTCTATGGGCGGGGCAACCCGTATCGGCAGCAGGAGATATGAGCGTGGCGACCCTGGGATTGAGCGACACCGAAAAGGCGGCGGTCGAAGCATTTCGTCGCGACGTGGTGGAGCCTTCGCGCACCCAGTTGGTGATCGTCGACTTCTGGGCCGAATGGTGTGGCCCGTGCAAGCAGCTTGCCC
Source organism: Sphingobium agrisoli (assembly GCF_041877245.1). NCBI lineage: Bacteria > Pseudomonadati > Pseudomonadota > Alphaproteobacteria > Sphingomonadales > Sphingobiaceae > Sphingobium > Sphingobium agrisoli. Next base: position 40,908 of record NZ_JBHDJI010000004.1, on the reverse strand, counting down.
CGGTGATCGAGAAGGTCTGCGCCGAATATGCCGCCAAGGGCGTCACGCTGGTCAAGGTCAATGTCGATGAAAATGGCTTTATTGCCAGCCAGTTCCGTGTGCAGTCGATTCCTACCGTCTATGCCGTGTTTCAGGGCCAGCCGGTGGCGGACCTGAGCCAGGCCCGCACGGAAGGGCAGCTTCGCCAATATCTCGACCAACTTCTGGCGCAGTTGCCGGTCCAGTCCGATGAAAAGGCGCTGGCACAGGAAATCGCCCCGCTGATCGCCATGGGTGAGGAGCTGCTGGCCGGGGGAGAGCCGGATCGCGCTTTGTCCGTCTTCACCCAGATTGCGGAGATGGACCCGGACAATGCGGAAGTCGCGGCGGGTCAGGCCCGTGCGTTTCTGGCCCTGGGTCAGATTGATGACGCAGAAGCGGTGCTCGCTGCCCTTGCCGAGGAGGCTGCCCGCCATCCCGCCATCGACCAGGCGCGTGCCGCCATTGCCTTGGCTCGCGACGTGAAGCCCGTTGCGGATCTGTCGGGCGTAGAGGCACGGGTTACGGCCGATGCTGACGATCATGAAGCGCGCTTCGAGCTGGCTGGCGGGCTGATGGCGAATGGCGACCGCGATGGCGCGGCGGCGGCGCTGCTGGAGATCGTTCGCCGCGACCGCGCCTGGAACGACGGCGCCGCCAAGGCGCAATTGCTCAAGATTTTCGAGGCGGTCGGTTTGGAAGACCCATGGGTCGCGGGGCAGCGGCGCAAATTGTCGCAGATCCTTTTTTCCTAACGCCGATGCCGATCGCGCGCGTCTCGATCTTTCCCCTGTCCGGCGCACTGCTGCTGCCGGGCATGGACCTGCCGTTGCACATCTTCGAGCCGCGCTATCGGGCGCTGATCCATGATGCGATGGCGCGCGATCGGCGGATTGGGATGATCCAGCCGCGCGGGGGCGGCCCGGTGCCGCCGCTGTTCGACATGGGGTGCCTGGGCCATGTCAGCCATATCGAGGCGCTGGACGATGGCCGCTTCAACATCATCCTGACCGGCCTTGCCCGCTTTCGCGTGGTGCGCGAGCTGCCCGTCGCCACCCAGTTCCGCCAGATCGAGGCGGATGTCGAGCAGGCGCCGCAGGAGGATGAATCGCTCGCGGCCGTTGAGCGCGCGGCGCTGGAGCAGGAATCGCGGCGCTTTGCCGACGCGCTTGGCTATGTGGTCGACTGGACGGCCGTGTCTCGACTGGACGACACCGCCCTGGTGAACGGGATCGCCCAGATCGCACCCTTCGATCCCGCCGCCAAGCAGACCTTGCTGGAGGCCGACACGCTGTCCGAGCGGTCCGAGCGCATCATTCAGTTGATGCAGATCGTCGGCCGCATCGAGCGGGACGGCGGTGCGACCCTGCAATGAGCGACATGCCGCCCATCGATCCCTGGCTGCTCGCGAAGCTGGTCTGCCCGCTCACCCGTACGCCATTGCGATGGGATGCGGCGCGGCAGGCGCTGATTTCCGAGGGCGCGCGTTTGGCTTACCCGGTTCGCGATGGCGTTCCGGTCCTGATCGCACGGGAAGCAATGCCGCTTTAGCGTCATTTGAACGCCGCTATGCATTCCACCTCCACCGGTGCGCCCAGCGCCAGCCCGTCGGTCCCGAACGCGCTCCGCGCCGGCAGCCTGCCGCCTTCGAAGAAGCGAACGTAAACCCTGTTGAAGCGCGGCCAGTCGGCCATGTCGTCCAGCATCACCGTGCATTTGACGACATCGCGAAAGCTAAGGCCATTGTCCTTCAAAATACGCCCGATCGAATTCATGGCCTCATCCACCGCCATGTCGAACCCGTCGCCATGGCGGTCCGTCCCTTGCGGCGCCTGCCCGATCTGGCCCGACATATACAGAATGTCGCCCGCCCGCACTGCAGGCGAAAAGGGCGGCTTGGCCGGCATCGCTTGCGGAGCGGGCGCGGGCTGGGCTAAGACAGGGGCGGTGCCAAGCAGCAGGGCAGCGAAGGCTAGACTGGATTTCATCGGCAAAGCTCCTTTTCCCTTGAGGGAAATCTCAAAATCGTAACGTATCAATCTGCACCCTGACTGTTTAGCCCGGCATCAGCTCGCCATCGCTGCCTCGATCAGCGCCTTGGCTTCTGGACCTTCCCAATCCATCGCGCCGATCACCCTTACCATCTCCTTGCCTTGCGCGTCGTACAGCACGCTGGTCGGCAGCAAGCCGGTCGCATAATCGAACCCCAGATGATTTTCGGGATCGGCCCAGCCCTTGAGGTGCGGCAGCTTATGTTTCTCGAAGAAGGGCTTCACGACTTCGAGCCCCTGATTGTCCTGCGAGATGGTCAGAACCGTTAGCCCCTTGGGTCCGTATGCGGCCGCGACGCGATCGAGCGTCGGCATTTCCGCGACGCAGGGCGTGCACCATGTGGCCCAAAGATTGACCAGCAGAGGCCGCCCGGCGAAATCCTGCAACGTCTTTTTGCCGCCGTCGGGATCGAGGAAGGCGAATGCAGGGGCTGGGGTGCCCGCCTTGCTGCGGTCCAGCCGATAGCTGAAGGCGCTGTCTTTCGACCCGCCGCCCTTGACCTCACCCGACCCGACCGGCGCCTCGCCGCTGGCGGTCGCATTGGCTTGCTCCTTGGGCTGCGATTGCCTATCGCAGGCCGCCAACGGGCCAAGCAGGAGCAGCATCATTAGCGCGCGGGACGACGAGACCATGGGTTCAGGCTCCAACAGCATGTGGGGTGGCCGGTTCGCGGCCGGCCCGGCATCGATTATGCGCGAGATAAATGCCTCCATCCCCTTCGACAAGCGTCTGTGGAAACAGGACATCGCCGGCTCGCAGGCGCATGTCGCCATGCTCGGCAGTCAGGGCATCGTATCGCAGACCGACGCCGATGCGATCAGTGCCGGGCTGGAGCGGATCGAGCGCGACTATGAAGCCAATGGCGTGCCGGTCGATCTTGACCTGGAAGACATCCATATGGTCACGGAATCGCGCCTGGCCGAGCTGATCGGCCCCGCTGCCGGCCGCCTCCACACCGCGCGCAGCCGCAACGATCAGGTGGCGACCGACTTCCGCCTATGGGTGCGCGACGCCATCGACGAGGTGGAGGCGGGCCTTGTCGGCCTCCAACGCGCCCTCGTCGCGCGGGCGGACGAGCATGTCGAGGCGGTCATGCCGGGCTTCACCCATCTCCAGTCGGCCCAGCCGGTGACGCTCGGCCATCATCTGATGGCATATTATGAGATGGTGCGCCGCGACCGCAGCCGCTTCGCCGACGCCCGCGCGCGGCTCAACGAATGTCCGCTCGGCGCGGCGGCGCTAGCCGGCACGGGTTTTGCCATCGATCGTCATGCGACGGCGGCGGCACTGGGTTTCGCCAAGCCCACCGACAACAGCCTCGACAGCGTCAGCGACCGCGACTTCGCGCTCGACTATCTGATGGCGGCGACCCAGGCGTCGCTCCACCTCTCCCGGTTGGCCGAGGAGTTCATCATCTGGGCAAGCCAGCCCTTCGGCTTCGTCAGGCTGCCCGACGCCTATTCGACCGGCAGCTCGATCATGCCGCAGAAGCGCAACCCCGACGCGGCCGAGCTGGTGCGTGGCCATGCCGGGCGGATCATGGGCTGTATGACCGCGCTGTGCGTCACGATGAAGGGCCTGCCGCTCGCTTATTCGAAGGATATGCAGGACGACAAGCCGCCCGTGTTCGAGGCGCACGACCTGCTCGGCCTGTCGATCGCGGCGATGACCGGCATGGTGGAAACGTTGACTTTCCGCACCGACCGGATGCGCGGCCTTGCCGAAAGCGGCTTCGCCACCGCGACCGACCTTGCCGACTGGCTGGTGCGCGAAGGCGGCATTCCCTTCCGTGAGGCGCATCATATCACCGGCCGCGCCGTCGCGGCGGCGGAAGCGGCGGGCGTGCCGCTCGACAAGCTGCCGATCGAGACGCTCAAGGGCATCGATGACCGCATCGACGACCGTGTCTATGCCGTGCTGACGGTCGACGCATCGGTCGCCAGCCGCACGAGCCATGGCGGCACCGCGCCGGATCAGGTTCGCGCGCGCATAGCCGACGCCAGAAAGGAACTCGGATCATGAAGACGCGCCGCCTTGCCGGGCTTGCCTTGGTCGCGCTGGCGCTGGCCGGATGCGGCGGTCGTCCGGCGTTGAAACCTATCAAGGGGCAGCGGCTTCCCGCAGTTCCCGTTGGTGCTGCGACCGCGCCGACCAGCACGCAGCTTCTGACCCCTTCGATCCAGGCGCGCCCTGGACGCAATGTCGAGCTGCTCACCCAATCGCGCGAGCGCGACGACGACGAATTCGACCTGCCGCCCGAAGCGAACCCGCAGTAACAGGATCTTTTCTTGGACCATTTCACCTACATCAATGGCGCCATGCAGGTGGAGCAGGTGCCTCTGGATGCCATCGCGAAGGCGGTTGGCACGCCGGTCTATGTTTATTCGACCGCGACGCTGGAGCGGCATGTCGGCGTCTTCCGCGCTGGCCTGGCCGAGCTCGTCGATCCGCTGATCGCGTTCGCGGTGAAATCCAATCCCAATGCAGCGGTCCTCGCTACGCTCGCAAAACTGGGTCTTGGCGCGGACGTCGTTTCCGGCGGCGAACTGCTGCGCGCCATCGCGGCGGGCATCCCGGCTGACCGCATCGTCTTTTCCGGTGTGGGCAAGACGGCGGAGGAAATGCGTCTGGCGCTCGACCATGGCATCTACCAGTTCAATCTGGAAAGCGAGCCGGAAGCCGAGATGCTGTCTGAGATCGCGTTGTCCACGGGCAAGCGCGCACCGGTCGCCTATCGCATCAATCCCGATGTCGACGCGGGCACCCATGCCAAGATTTCGACGGGCAAGTCCGAAAACAAGTTCGGCATCCCTTACGACCGGGCCATTGCCAGCTATGCCGCCGCGCGCGCTCTACCTGGCCTGGACGTGCAGGGTGTCGCCGTCCATATCGGCAGCCAACTCACCGATCTTGCGCCGCTGGAGGCCGCCTTCATAAAGGTCGGCGCGCTGATCGCGGCGCTTCGGGCGGAGGGTCACGACATCCGCACCGCCGATCTGGGGGGGGGTCTTGGCGTCCCATATGACCCGACCAAACCCCTGCCGCCCAGCCCGGCCGATTATGGCGCGATGGTGACGCGCGTGACCCAAGGGTGGAACGTGCGCCTGATGTTCGAGCCTGGCCGGGTGATCGTCGGCAATGCCGGCGCGCTCGTCTCGCGCGTCGTACGCATCAAGCAGGGTGCGCAGGCCCCCTTCGTCATCGTCGATGCGGCGATGAACGACCTGATGCGTCCCAGCCTGTACGATGCCTGGCACGATATCCGTGCCGTCCATCCGACAGGCGCGCGCGCGACCGCCAACGTCGTTGGCCCGGTCTGCGAAACCGGCGACACGTTCGCGATGCATCGCGACATGGATGTGGTGGGCGCGGGCGATCTCGTCGCCTTCATGACCGCAGGCGCTTATGGCGCGACGATGGCGGGTACGTATAATAGCCGTCCGTTGACGCCGGAAGTGCTGGTGTCGGGCGACAAATGGGCGGTGGTGCGCGAACGCCCGCCGGTTCAGGCGCTGATCGACGGTGACATCATTCCCGACTGGCTCACCGTCTGATGCACAGCCTGCCCGTCTTCCTGCGGCTGGACGGGCGATCGGTCATCTTGACCGGGGCAGGGGAGGCAGTGGAGGCCAAGCGCCGCCTGCTCGAACGCGCCGGTGCGCGGATAGTCACGGAGGATGATCCGCACGCGCGCATCGCCATCGTGTCGGACGGTGACGCGGCGGTCGCCATACGGCTTCGGGCGCGCGGCCTGCTGGTCAATGCGACCGACAATCCCGCGCTCTGCGACTTCACTCTGCCGGCGATCGTGGACCGTGATCCCGTGCTCATCGCTATCGGCACCGGCGGCGCGTCGGCTGGCCTTGCCAAGGCTTTGCGGCAGCGGCTGGAAACGCTGCTCCCTCAGCGGCTCGGTGCGCTGGCGGGCGCATTGGCGCAGGTGCGCGCGTCGATCCGCGCGCGCTGGCCCGACCCCGCCGACCGCCGCCGCGCCATCGACGCAGGGCTCGCGCCGGGCGGCCTGCTCGATCCGCTACGGGACGATGCCGCCGATGCCGTGCCGACATGGCTTGAAACGGCGCAGTCGAAAGGACGAGGGCTGGTCGCGGTCCGTCTCCTGTCGCCCGATCCCGACGACCTGACGCTACGCGCCGCGCGCCTGCTGGGGGAGGCGGATCATATCTATCACATGCCTCATGTGCCCAGCGCCATTCTCGACCGTGCACGTGCTGACGCCGTCCGCATCCCCGCGGATGCGCCGCCCGGAGATACCGGCGATGGCCTGACGCTGTTCCTAAGCCTGGGCTGACTGCAACCGTTCGATCTCGCCATGCAGCGCCTGAATCGAAGAGACGAGCCGCGCCCGGTCCACCTGCATTTCGCGCAACGCTTCGCGCGTTTCGCCCAGTTCCACCGCTCGCCGGGCTATCCGCGCGTCGAGTTCCGCATTGTGACGGCTTAGCGCGCCGATCTGCTCGGCCCGCTGGCAGAGATGCCGCAGCCGCGCGTCGAGCACGTCGAAATCGAAAGGTTTGACGATATGGTCGTCCGCGCGCGCCGCCAGCGCTTCGATCGTCGACTGGCCGTCAAGCCGTCCCGCGATCATGACGAAACACGCATTGCCCGCTAGATTGGCCGCTCGGATCTTCCGCAGCGTGCCCACCGCCGATAGCAGGGTGATATCCATGTCGATCAGCACGATGTCGACCGGACGGGTCAGCAGCAGGTTGAGCGCGACAAAGCCATTTTCCGCCAGCGCCACATCATAGTTAAGGTGCGAAAGCCGCCGAGCCACCACGGCGCGCGCTGTCGGATTTTCATCCACCAGCAGGACACGGAGCCGGCGCGGTGGGCGCGGCGCTTGGACGGGTTCGGCATGACGGCTGCTGCTGCGCTTGAAGAACGGCATGGGTTCCACCTTCCTGGTCGCCACCGAGGATAGGAAACCGTGCCAAATAAATGGTTAACGGCAACCCGTGTGAATAATTTGATTTAACTGGATGCCCCGATGCGCGCGCCATAGCCTTCACGTCGCCACCATCAGGAGGGACGCCCGCATGACCGATCCAGTGACGCAACTCGCCATAGACGACATCGCAGACCTCAGCGACGGCCCAAGCCTGTTCGGCCTGGAGGATGGCGATGTGCTGGAAATCAGCCTGATGGACGTGGTCATCGCGGTCATCGTCAGGTGACATTGGCGGGCTTGGCGGCCACCGTTGCGGCGGCCGAGGATGCGCCGCTTGCGCAAGCAGTCGCGCTCATACGGCCGTTCATTGAGGACAGGGGCTGGTTCGACCGGCTTCTGACCGAGGAACTCTCCCTTATGGCCGCCGACCCGCTGCATTTGCCCGCCCTGCGAGCTAGCCGCAGAGGCGCGGCGCGCCATCTGGTGCTGGCCCGCACCGAGCGGATATGGGTTGCCGCCACCATCATAGACTCCGGCGAGCAACCGCCCAGCCGTATCCATTTCTGCGGCCGTATGCTGCTATGTCGTGCGCTGGCCGGCGATGTTGGCGGCGAACTCTACAGATTGGAGCAAGGCCGTGCGGTCTCTGCAGGCAGGCGATGCTGGCGCGACGGGACAGTCATCGCCCTCGACGAACGGCGCGAGGCGCTGTGCCTTGATCCTTCGGACGCGCCACTGCTGTTTCTGCGCGCCCAGATCGCGCCGATCGGCCCTGTCGCCGCGCGTATCCATGACCGGGCGAGCGGAGCGCCGATTGCAACCGCCCAGGCGGACGAAAGCCATGCCCGCGCCCTGATGCTGCTGTCACTGCTGCGGTTACAAGGCCGCCGGGACGCATCGCCCGCCTTCGCCGCTGCGCTCGACTCGCCGCTGCCGGCGCAGCGTTGGGCCGTGATGCGCGAATTTCTGGCGCTCGACACCGCCGCCGCGTTGCCGGCACTACATCGTATGGCCCGCGACGAAGGGGATGCGCCGGTCCGCGCCCTCGCCACCCGGACGATCACGCAGATCGAAGCCATGCCATGCCCCGCCTGATCGAACCGCCAAAGGACGACAGCGTCATCCACCTGGATGATCTGATCGACTGGTGCGAAAACGCTGCCTTCGATCCGACCTGCGAGGAGGGACTGGCCGCCGCTGCGCCGATGCTCCACGCCCTTTCGCGCAACCGCGATTTCCTGGCCGACCTCGCGCTTGCCGAACTCAAGACGCGCTGCGCCGATCAGCGCGGCACCAATCCCTATTCGGCGCAGGTCGTCCTGTTGCATCCACCGACCGATCGCTATGTGCTGCGCGCCGCCTTCTGGCCCGCCGCGCAGGATCATGTCGTCCGCATGAGCGGCGAAGCGGCCTTTCTTTACCACGTCCCCCACGATCACGGCTTCGATTTCCTGACGGTAGGCTATCTTGGCCCCGGCTATGGATCGGATTATTATGAATATGACCATAGTGACGTCGCCGGCGCGGATGGCGAGCCGGTTTCGCTTCGTTTCATCGAGTGCAGCCATCTGAGCGAGGGGCGGATGCTGCTCTATTGCGCCAACCGCGATATTCATGCCCAGTTGCCGCCGACTTCGCTGTCGGTCAGCCTCAACATTCTCGCCACCGCGCCCGATCAGGGGTGGCGGCGGCAATATCGCTTCGATCCCGCCCAGGGCCTCATCGCCCAGTGCATGACGGTTGCGAGCGCGCAACTGCTGCTTGAACTGGCGGTGGGGAGTGGCAACGGGAACGCACTGGACCTCGCCCACGACTTCGCGTTGCGCCATCCGGTCGATCCGATGCGCCTCACAGCTTGGCGGGCGATCGGCGGGGCCATGGCTGACGAACAGGCCCGATTGGACCATCTGGAGCGGGGCGCGTCGTCTTCCAGTCCGCTTATCCGGCACGCCAGTCGATCGAGATTGGTCCAGATCGGAGAGGAAAGGGCTTGTTCCGATGCGCTTCTGGCGGTGGGATGAGCCTGATCGAAACATGAAGGCGGGATGTGGGCAGGCGACTGGAACGCCATGACATGGGCGCCGATTTTGTCGCTGTAGCGCGCGCTCTCGCCGCGCGCGGGGTGAACCTCGCCATCCGGGCGGGCAAGGATCAAGCGCCGCTGGTGCAGGCCGGGGATGCCCTGATCCTATGGCAGGACGAGGACGATCCCTATGCCCGTGCTCGTGCGCTGGAAGGGGGCATGCAAGAGGTGGTCGGGCCGTGGATGCATGAGGCGGAGGCAGTCGCGCGCATCATCCGTCTCGCCGACGCGGCGCAGCCTGAACTCCGGCTGGGCGATCTCGTGATCCGGTTGGTGGATCGCAGTGTGACGCGGGCTGGTCGCCCGGTTCCGCTACTGGCGCGCGAATATGCGCTGCTGCTCCACCTCGCCCGCCATCCGGGGCAGGCTGTCAGCCGCAGCGAATTGCTGCGCGCCGTCTGGCGGCTGGATTTCGATCCCGGCACCAACAGCGTCGAGGTGCACATATCGCGCTTGCGCGGTAAGCTGGATCAGGGTTTTGCCACGAAGATGCTGCGAACCGTAAAGGGTCGCGGCTATGCGCTGCATCCGAGAGATGAGGGGCGGGAGCCCGCGGTTCTCAGCCCTTATTCCGCGACCGGCGCATAGGCGCGCAGAAACAAGTCGACCGCAAAGCGCACCTCGGCCTCTGCCTGTTCCGGGTCGACCCGATCTATGCCGCCCATCAGCAATTGCTTGTGGCTGCCCGCCATCAGCAATGCCGTCAAGGCATGCGCCGCCTCCGCCGGGTTTGCCTGCCGCAACGCCCCGCGCGCCATTGCAACGCCGATGAATCCCGCCATCAGAGTCTTGGTGTTTTTAGGCGCCAGATCGAAGAACATCTTGGCGAGTTGGGGAAAGCGACTGCCTTCCGCGATGACGAGTCGGTGGATTGCGATCGCCTCTGGCGACGTGATTTGTTTGAACAAACTCATGCAAGCGCGCTCCAGCGCGCTTGGCAACGGGACTGACGGGTCCAGCAACTGGGACAATTCCGCCCGATACCGATCGGCCTTGTCCGCCAAAGCCGCCGCGAACAACTCCTCCTTGGACCGGAAATAGGTCCACAACGTGCCCTTGGACCCGCCGAGCGCCGCGGCAATTCCGGACATCGTCGTGGCGGCATAGCCATGCTCAAGGAAGTAACGCTGCGCCACTGAGACGATCATGTCTCGCCGATCTTGCTTTCGCGCTTCGCGTCGGCTCAGACTTACAGGGACGCAGGGCTCCGTCATAAAATCGTACCCTATAGTATGATTGTGTAGTTGACAAGGTTGAGCGGCAGGCGCAATGGCGATTTTCCATACTCAGTGGTACGGTTTACTATGTCCTTGAGTCGCTTGACCCCCGCCGCCCGGATCGGTGGAGTTATCGCTGTCCTGCTCGGTTTGGGGGCTTGCGCCGCAGTCCCGGACCTGGGGCCTCAGCCGACTGCGCGAAGCCCGGAATCGATCGCCTCTGCGCGCAGCCTTGCCGCCGCACCTGCCGCTTGGCCGGGCGACGGCTGGTGGAAAGCCTATGGCGACCCGCAGCTTGACGCCTTGGTTGAGGAAGGTCTGCGCGCGTCGCCAGACGTGGCGGCGGCCGGCGCGCGGTTCCGCCGCGCCGCCGCCGCCGCGCAGCAGGCCGGCGCGGCTCTGCTGCCATCGGCCGATCTGGAAGCGAGCGCGCAGGCGGTCAGGCAAAGCTATAATATGGGCCTGCCCAAGGAGTTCGTGCCCCAGGGCTGGCTCGGGACAGGGCGGGTGGCGCTCGATCTCGGCTTCGACCTCGACCTTTGGGGACGGAACAGGGCGGCGCTCGCTGCCGCGACATCCGAAGCCCGCGCGGCGGACATTGACTCGCAGCAGGCGCGGCTCGCGCTCACGACCGCGATCGCCGACGCTTATGCGGACCTTGCCCGCCTGCATGACGAAGCCGATATTGCGAAGCGCACTTTGGACATCCGCGTTGCCACCCAGATGCTGGTGGCCGAGCGCCGCAAGAACGGACTCGAGACGCGCGGCAGCGTGCGCCAGGCGGACGCCACTGCTGCTTCGGCCCGCGCCCGGCTCGCCGCTGCGGCGATGGCGATCGAGTTGCGCCAGCATCAGATCGCGGCGCTGGTTGGTGCCGGCCCGGATCGCGGCCTCACCATCACCCGTCCCAGCCTGCCCATATCGACGCCCATGGGCCTTCCTGCGGACGTCACCACCAATCTTGTAGCCCGCCGCCCAGATGTCGCTGCGGCGCTCGCTCGTACGCAAGCCGCCGCCAAACGGATGAAGGTTGCCCGCGCCGATTTCTTTCCCGCGATCCGCCTGGGCGCGCTCGTCGGCGTTCAGTCGCTCGGCTATGAAACCATCTTCAACGGCACGGGCGCGGCCGGCGGGCCGAAGCCGTTCCTCGACAATCTGTTCAGCAAGGATTCGATCTTCGGCAATGTCGGCCCGGCGATCAGCCTGCCGATCTTCCGTGGCGGCGCATTGCAAGGCCAGTATCGCGGCGCACGCGCCACCTATGACGAAGCCGTCGCGACCTATGACCGTACCGTGCTCGCCGCTTATCAGGAGGTGGCCGACGCCGTTACGATGCGCCGCACCCTCGACCAGCGTCTAGTCGACGCCCGCGCCGCTGTGGCCGCGTCGGAGGACGCCTATGCCGTCGCGCAGAAGCGCTATAGCGGCGGCCTCTCTACCTATCTCGACGTTTTGACCGTCGAGGACCAGTTGCTTGCCGCCCGCCAGTCGCTCGCGGGGCTGGAAGCGGGCATATTCTCAAACGACATCGCGCTCGTGCGGGCGCTGGGCGGCGGGTTCGGCGCCCCGGACAGCATCTCGAAGGACACACCCCATGGCTGACGCCGCGCTGGAAACGACCGACATGGCCCCGCAGGACAAGCAGGCCGATCGCGCCTCTGCCCGCCGCACCTGGCTCATCCGTTTGGGGATGGCCGTGATGGTCATCGGCCTTTTGTGGGGCGCCTGGTATCTGCTGTTCGGCCGCAATCATGTCAGCACCGACAATGCCTATGTGAATGCCGAAATGGCGCAGGTCACGCCGCTCGTGTCGGCCCAGGTCGTGGCAGTGCTGGTCAGCGACACGCAGACGGTCCGCAAAGGCGACATTCTCGTCAAGCTCGACCCGACCAACGCACAGATCGCCGTCGCACAAGCGGAAGCGGACCTCGCCGAGGCGCGCCGCCGCTTCCGCCAGACGGCTGCGACAAGCGAATCGCTGTCGGCCCAGGTCGCGGCACGCGGTGCCGACATCGTTCAGGCGCGGGCGCAGCTTGCCACCGCGCAGGCCGAATATGAGAAAGCGCGCGTCGATCTCCAGCGGCGCGAAGCGCTGGTCGATGACGGCGCGGTGTCGGGCGATGAGGTGACGGCGGCGCGGCAGGCGTTCGCCAGCGCCCGCGCCGCGCTGGATCAGGCGCGCGCCGGCGTCGACACCGCGCAGGCGACCCGCAACGCCGCCAGCGGCCAATATCAGGCCAATGAAGCGCTGGTGCGCGGCGCGACGGTGGAGACAGACCCAGCAGTGCTGGCCGCCAAGGCGCGGCTCGAATCCGCCCGTCTCGATGTCGCGCGCAGCATCATCCGCGCGCCGATCGACGGCGTCATTTCGCGCCGGCAGGTCCAGGTGGGGCAGCGCGTGGCGCAGGGCAACTCGATCATGACCATCGTCCCGCTGAACCGCCTCTATGTCGACGCCAACTTCAAGGAGCGCCAGCTGCGCGACGTGAAGATCGGCATGCCGGCAAAGGTCACGTCTGACCTTTATGGCAGCGATGTCGTCTATCATGGCCGGGTGGTGGGCTTTTCCGGCGGCACCGGATCGTCCATGTCGCTGATCCCGGCGCAGAACGCGACCGGCAACTGGATCAAGGTGGTGCAGCGCCTGCCGCTCCGTATAGCCTTGGACTCCAAGGAGCTTGCCGCGCATCCGTTGCGCGTCGGGCTGTCGATGGACGTCGAACTCGACCTTTCCGAAAGATAAGGACGCTTCCGGCATGAGCGGCGACGACGACATCTTCTCCCGGCTTTCGCCGCGCGTGCGCGTCCTGGCGGGACTGGTGCTGGCGCTCAGCAATCTGATGGTGGTGCTCGACCTCACCATCGCCAACGTGTCGGTGCCGCACATTGCCGGCAATCTGGGCATATCGTCCGACCAAGGCACATGGATCATCACCTCCTACGCGGTGGCGGAGGCGATCTGCGTGCCGCTGACCGGTTGGCTCGCCCAGCGGTTCGGCGTCGTGCGGATGTTCACGCTGGCTATGGCGGGCTTCGGTCTCTTTTCGGTACTCTGCGGCCTGTCCTCCACGCTGATGATGCTGGTGGCGTGCCGGGTAGGCCAGGGGATTTGCGGCGGTCCGATCATGCCCATGTCGCAGACGCTGCTGATACGGATATTCCCGCCGGAAACGCGGGGAAGGGCGATGGGGCTTTGGGCCATGACGACGCTGATGGGGCCGGCGCTTGGTCCGATCGTTGGCGGCTATATCAGCGACAATTGGAGCTGGCACTGGATTTTCTTCATCAACCTGCCGATCGCGGTGCTGTGCGTGTTCGCCGCCCAGGCGCTGCTGCGCCCGGTTGAAACGGATACGGCGCGCGTTCCGATCGACAAGGTGGGATTGGCTCTGCTTGTCTTCTGGATCGGCTGCCTTCAGATCGTGCTGGACATCGGCCGTGACCATGACTGGTTCGCCGACCCGATGATCATCGCGCTCTCGATCCTGGCTTTGGTCGGTTTCCTGGTCTTCGTCATCTGGGAACTGACCGAGGAGCATCCGGTCGTCGATCTGCGGGTGTTCCGCCATGTCGGCTTCAGTTCGGGGGTCTTCACCCTGTCGCTTTGCTTTGGTGCCTATTTCGCCAGCATCGTCGTCATTCCGCAATGGTTGCAGATATCGATGGGCTACACGGCGACCTGGGCGGGGATCGTCACGGCGTTGACGGCGATGGCGGCGCTGTTAACGGCGCCGGTCGCAGCCAGCCTCATGACCAGGGTCGATCCACGACTGATGATATCCTGCGCGGTCGCGTGGATCGGCATCATTTCGCTTTGGCGCGCGCATTGGACCAGTGGCGTCGACTTCGGCTCCATGGCGTTGCCCCAGTTCATTCAGGGCTTTGCGCTCCCCTTCTTCTTCATCCCGCTCACCACTCTGACGCTCGGATCGGTGCTTCCGAGCGAAACGGCGTCCGCCGCCGGCCTTCAGAATTTCGTCCGCACGATGTCGGTTGCGATCGCCACCTCGCTCGTCCTCACCACATGGAGCGATTCGCAACGGGTGGCGCGCAACGACATGGCGGGGGTCTTGCAGCCCGACCAGACACAGTCGGCGCTGACCGGGATCGGGCTGTCGGCCGAGCAGGCGCGCCAGACCATCTCCAACATCGTCGAGCAGGAGGCGATCGTCATCGCGGTCGATCATGTCTTCTTCCTGTCGGCGATCATCCTGTTCGCCGCCGCGGTGGTCGTGTGGATCGCGCCCAAGCCGCGCGCCAACGTGGACACATCGGCCGCCCATTAGGCGCTCCCTGATCCCCATCTCGCCAGGTCTTCGGCCCGGTTGATATTGGGGAGGTCGAGGCCATCCGCCGCGACCGCGCGCGCCCCGATCCGCTCTGCCCAGCCCCGGATCGAGCGGCTGTTCGGCTCCGAGAGATGGGCGTCCAGTTCATCTGCCAGCGTCGATGGCCACCATCCGATCAGCGGCTGCCCGGCGACGAAAGCGGGGCCGCTCCCCAGCAGCAGTGCGGGGATCGCGGCGGGATAGACCGGCATGTCGCACCCGCTGCTGAGCACCCCCGCAAATCCGTGGGTGCGGGCATGATGGAGCGCCGCATTGAGCCCGCCCAATGGCCCCAAGTCCGGTTGCGGTCGATCCGCCAGACCGCCCGGCCTGCCGCAGATCACGACCTGCGTGACATGCGGCGCCAGCCCGGCCACCGCATGGTCGAGCAAGGTCCGCCCGTCCGGCAGCAGGGCGACCGCCTTGTCGCTGCCGAAACGGCGCGACCGCCCGCCGGCCAATATCGCCCCCAATAACGGTGACGGCTGCATCGCATCGTCCTTGTCTGCGCCCCCTGTCGGGGCAAGCCGGCATTGCCTATAGCCGGGCGATGCACAAGCCCGACCCGCTCGCAACGCTCCGCTTCGACCGCCTGACGCCGGATGGCGAGTCCTCCTTCATCGATCGGCCGATCGCCGAGGAGGTACCCGTCGCGATCGAATTCAACGGCGTCGGTTATGCGGTGCTGATGGCGACGCCCGCCGACATAGGCGATCTCGTCAACGGCTTTGCCCTGGCCGAACGGCTGGCGGAGCCCCAAGACCTGCCGCTCGATGTCGATGTGCATCGGGCCGACCAAGGACTGATCGCGCGCGCCACGCTGCCGCCCGCGCGGACCGACGCGCTGCTGGACCGGGTGCGGCATCGCGTGTCCGATTCGAGTTGCGGGTTGTGCGGGATCGAGAATCTGGAACAGGCGATCCGGCCTCTGCCGCGCGTGACGGCGCGATCCGCAGCCACGCCGGCCGCCATCTTTCGCGCCCTCGACGATCTGTCGGCGCATCAGCCGCTTAACAAGGCGACCGGTGCAGCCCATGCCGCCGCCTGGGCCGGGCCGGACGGTGCGATCCGGCTGGTGCGGGAGGATGTCGGGCGGCATAATGCCTTCGACAAGCTCATCGGCGCGATGGCTGCTTCCGGGGAAGGGTGGGACGGCGGCTTTGCCCTGCTTACATCGCGCTGTTCCTTCGAGCTTGTGGAGAAAGCGGTGCTGAGCGGTTGCCCGTTGCTCGTCACCATGTCCGCGCCGACCCGGCTCGCCGCCGACCGCGCCGCCGCCGCCGGCCTGCCGCTCGTCGTGCTGGCGCGCCGCGACGCGCTGTTGCTGCAGGGCCACATCGCCGGCGCATGAGGTGCTTGGCAAGCGCCCGCCTTTCCCCTAGAGGCCGCAGCGCGGACGGGCGCATAGCCCATCCGTGATGATCGCGCCGGTGCCCGGAAACGGGCTTAATCGGGAATGCGGTGCGGGCGATCCGTCGCCCAAATCCGCGGCTGTCCCTGCAACTGTAAGCGGATAGCGCGATGCACATGGGTCGAAAGACCGGCCACTGGAGCAACGCTCCGGGAAGGCTCGTGCATCGATGCTGCGACCCGCGAGCCAGGAGACCTGCCGGCGCTTGGTCGCTCTTGCTTTGGTCCAGGGGATGGCCGGGGCACGGTGGTTTTCCGTCGAGCGACGCCATGCGGCCGGGGCCGCATCGGGTTGCGGGCGGGATCTGGCGTCGTCCCCTTGCGTATCCGACCGTCGACAAGGCGGAAGCCCCAGGCCCCAAGTCGCACCCGACGCCTTTGGGGTTCATCATGTTGAAGTACGGACTATCCTTCGCGGCCATTCTGGTCGCGCATCCTGCTGTGGCGCAGGAGGATGACCAGCAGATCATCGTCACCGCCGTCGGCATCGCCCAGCCGCGCGACGAGGTCGGCCAGGCGGTCACGATCATCGATGCGGAAACGATCCAGCGGCGGCAGGCGATCGACGTGGTCGATCTGCTCGCGACGACTCCCGGCGTGCGGTTCAACCGCACCGGCACGATCGGCAGCACCACCGGCGTGTCGCTGCGCGGGGCGGAGACGACGCAGACCTTGGTGCTGATCGACGGCGTCAAGGTCAATGACCCGAGCGGCATCGGCGATGGCTATGATTTCGGCCCGCTGCTGACCGGCAATATCCGGCGGATCGAAATCCTGCGCGGATCGAACTCGGTCGTCTATGGCAGCCAGGCGATCGGCGGCGTCGTCAACCTGATGACCGCCGTGCCGGCCGACGGCTTTGCCGCCAACGCCTCGGCCGAATATGGCTATAGCGACACCTGGAGCGCCAAGGCGGACGTGTCCGGCAGCAGCGGCATCGCGGCAGGTGGGATCGGTGCGGCTTATTTCCGCACCGACGGCATATCGTCGGCGGCGGGTGGCACCGAGCGGGACGGGACGGAGAATATCGCCACCAATGCCCGGCTGACGCTCAACTTCACCGATGCGCTCAGCCTCGACCTGCGCGGCTATTATATCCATGCCGATCTCGACTATGACAGCTTCTTCGGCGCGCCGGCCGACAGCAGCGACGTGTCGAAGCTTGATCAATATGTCGGCTATGCCGGGATCAACCTGGCGCTGCTCGACGGAAAGCTCACCAACCGGGCGGCGGTGACTTATCTTCGCAACGACCGCGACTATTATTTCGTGCGGGGGACCGACCCCGACTATGGCTACAAGGGCACGAACCTGCGCTTCGAATATGAGGGCGTCTATGCGCCGGTCGATGCGGCCAGGTTCATCCTGGGCTATGAGCATGAGCGGCCGGACTATGATTTCTTCGGCTTCGGATCGACCAGCAGCGCGCGGATCAACATCGACAGCGTCTATGGCCTCGCCATCGTCAAGCCGTTCGAGGGTCTGGCGGTGACCGGCGGCGTGCGCCATGACGACCATAGCCAGTTTGGCGGCGCAACCACGTTCGGCGCGAATGCCAACTATTCGCCCAATGGCGGCGCGACCAATGTGCGGCTAAGCTATGGCGAGGGATTCAAGGCGCCGTCGCTCTACCAGCTTTATGACAGCTTCAGCGGCAATGCGGCGCTGCGGCCGGAACGGTCGAAGAGCTATGACATCGGCTTCGACCAGCGGCTGGACGGCGGCCGCGCGGTGTTCTCGGTCACGGCGTTCCGACGGGATACGCGCAACCAGATCAACTATGACAGCGCCACCTTCACTTACGGCAACATCGACCGCACCCGCGCCAAGGGCGTGGAAGCATCGGTGGCGCTGAAGCCGGTGGACGCGCTGACGGTGACGGGCAGCTACTCCTATGCCGATGCGCGGGACCGTTCGCCGGGATCGGCCTTCCATGGCAATCGCCTCGCGCGGCGGGCCGCCAATCAGGTGAGCGTGTCGGCCGATTATGACTGGTCGTTCGGCCTGTCCACCGGTGCGACCGTCACGATGGTCAGCGACAGCTTCGACAATGCGGCGAACACGCGGCGGCTGGACGGTTACGCGCTGCTGGGTGTGCGGGCGTCGCTGCCGATCGGTGAGCATCTGGAAGTCTATGGCCGGATCGACAATCTGACCGACGAAGCCTACGCCACCGCCTATGGCTACAGCACTTACGGCCGATCCGCCTATGGCGGCGTGCGTGTCCGTTTCTGACGAACAACGGAAAGGGGCGGGCGCTGTGCCCGCCCCGCTATCGCGTGTTCAGGCGCGCGGTCATGGCGCGCGCGGCCTGCACATAGGCCGGGCCGCCGCACACGGTCCAGGCCTGCGGCAGGCTGATGCGCTTGATGGTACGCAGCGCCGGATGATGCAGCATTTCGGTGCCCTGATCCTGCACCCGGTCGGTGGCCTGCTCGACGATCAGCCAGTCGGGGCGGGCGGCGACCATTTCCTCCAGCGAGAGTTGCGCCAGCGCCGGCTTGCCGAGCTTTCCTGCGAGATTGGTCAGTCCCACCCGGCGCATCAGGTCATCCACCAAAGTGCCCGCGCCGGTCAGATAGCCGCGCCGTTGATAATAAGCGGCGATGCCGCCGTGCCGGGTGCGGGGCAGCGTGGCAAGGTCGCGGTTCATCTGCGCGATCAGCGCCTCCCCCCGATCGGTATGCCCGACCGCGCGGGCCACCTGCCGTATCTGGCCGAGGATCGCGGCATAGCTGGTCGCGTCCGCCACCCCCAGCGTCCGCCAGCGGCCCGGCGGCGCTGCCGCCAGCGCGCCGCCGCCGACGGGATAGCCGATCAGCAGGTCGGGCTGGATCGCCAGCACTTCCTCCGGCCCGCGCCGCAGACTGCGAAAGGCGCGCGCCTTGTCCGCTGCTGCCGACAATTCGGGATCGCGCGCGTTGATGCTGAGTGCGGCGATCTGGCCCGGATCGGCGAGGGCCAGCAGATATTGGTCGGCGCAGACATTGAGCGACACGATCCGCCGGGGCGCGGATGGCGCTGTCGCGCCGGTCAGCAGCGGCAGGGCGAAAGTCGCAAGGAGCAAAGAGCGGAGCACGCTTGCTGCTTCGCGAACCGTGGCGGACGGGTCAAGCCATGATGCGCGCCCGTTCTCCGCTGCTCCTGCCGGCGCTTATGTTGTTGCTGATAGTCGCGTCGCTGGCGTCGCTGATGCTCGGCACCGTTCCGATCGCGCCGGATCGCATCCTTGCGGTTCTCGCCGGCGGCGGCGATCCGGTGGCGCGCACCATCATCGTCGACCTGCGCCTGCCGCGCACGGTCCTGAGCCTTGTAGTCGGGGCGATGCTTAGCCTGTCAGGAGCGACGCTCCAGGGTTATCTTCGCAATCCGCTGGCGGAGCCTTCGGTGCTGGGTCTGTCCAATGCCGCCGCATTGGGGGCGGTTTGCGCGCTCTATTTCGGGCTGTCGCAGCTTCATCCCGTCATGCTGCCGCTGCTCGCGATCATGGCGGCGCTGGTCGCGGCCGGGGCGCTGTTCCTGTTGTCGGGCACGGCGGAAAGTCCATTGACGCTGATCCTGGCGGGCATCGCCGTCGCGACGCTGGCGGGGGCAGGGATCAGCCTGGCGCTCAACCTGTCGCCCAATCCCTTCGCGGCGATGGAGATCATGAGCTGGCTGATGGGGAGCCTTGAGAACCGCAGCGGCGCGCATCTGTGGGTTGCTATTCCGTGTGTCGTGATCGGCGGTGCGTTGCTCCTGAGCGATGGGCGCGCGCTCGATGCGCTGACGCTGGGGGAAGAGGGCGCGCAGGCGCTGGGCGTCGATCCGGGCCGGATGCGGTGGCGGATGATGCTGGGCATCGCGATCGGGGTCGGCGGCGCGGTGGCCGTGTCGGGGGCGATCGGTTTCGTCGGGCTGATCGTGCCGCATCTCGTCCGTCCGCTGACCGACCGGTCGCCGTCCGCCGTGCTGCTGCCCTCGCTGCTGGGCGGGGCGATCCTGCTGACGCTGGCTGATATCGGCGTTCGGCTCATCCCCACGACCAGCGAACTGAAGCTGGGCGTGGTGACGGCCTTGCTGGGCGTGCCCTTCTTCCTTTTCCACCTGATCCGGGCGCGGCGGCTATGGTGACGATCGCGGCGGAGGGGCTGTCGGTGCGGTTGGGGCGGCATCCGGCGGTGACGGGCATCGACCTGCGCCTGACGCCGGGCCAACTGGTCGGGATCATCGGCCCCAATGGCGCGGGCAAGTCGACGCTGATGCGCGCGCTGCTGGGGCTGGCGCGGCCGACGGCGGGGCGGGTGACGATCGACGGGGCGGATATTGCCAAGCTGGACCGCCGCGCCGTCGCCCGCGCCATCGCCTATCTGCCGCAGGGGCAGACGCTGCACTGGCCGCTCAGCGCCGAGCGACTGGTGGCATTGGGGCGGTTGCCGCATCTTGGTCCGCTCTCGCGCCTGTCGAGCGAGGATGCGACGGCGATCGACGCTGCCCTGGCGCAGACCGACGCGCTAAATCTGAAGAACCGGATCGCGACCGAATTGTCAGGGGGCGAACGCGCCCGAGTCCTGCTCGCCCGCGCGCTGGCGGTGGGCGCGCCGGCGCTGATCGCCGACGAACCGCTGGCGGCGCTCGATCCGGGGCATCAGATCGATGTCATGACGCTGCTGCGAGACCAGGCGCGGGGCGGGGCGCTGGTGGTGACGGTGCTGCACGATCTCAACATCGCCGCGCGCTGGTGCGACCGGCTGCTGCTGATGGACGGCGGCGCTCTGGTTGCCGATGGCGCGCCGCTCGACGTGCTGACCCATGCCAATCTGGCGCGGGTCTATGGCGTGACGGCCCGGATCGAGGAGGGCGGCGCGCCGCTGGTGATCCCGACCGGCCGGCTTTAGTTGCCGAAGCCGCGCGGCGCGGGATCGACCACATTATAGGCGCCCGCACCGACCTCGTTCACCTCCAGCGCGCGTTCGGCGACGCCGCCTCGACCAAAGCGGAACGCGCCGTCGATGCCGGAAAAGCCGCCCCCGTCGCGCAGCCGCGCGGCGGGGAAGGGGGTGCCGGGCCGCCAGTCCTGCGCGATCCGAACGGTCAGCAGCACCGCGTCGTAGCCGAGCGAGGAGAGGCGGAAGGGCGCGCTGCCGTAGCGGGCGCGATATTTGCCGGCGAGCTGGCGGTACAGCGTGTCCGAAACGCTGGCGAACCAGGCGCCGCGCAGCACCGGGCTGGCGGCGAGCGACGTGTCTGCGTTCCAGAGTTCGGTGCCGAGCAGCCGCGCGGTCGCGCCGCCGTTCTTGCGGACGACCGGCGCGACCTGGAGCGCGACTCGGCCGCTGTCGGCGATCAGCAGCGCGTCATAGCTGGAGGATGCCTGCAATTTCTTGACCGCCGCGGTGATGGAGGCGGGGGAGCGATCGAAATTCTGCATCGACACGACCGTGCCGCCGGCCTGCTCGACCGCGCGCAGCAGCGCGTTGCCCGAGCGTTCGCCATAGGTGCCGCGCGGCACCAGCGCGCCGAAGCGGGACAGTCCCTTCGACCGGGCGAACTCCACCACCCGCTCGATCGACTGACCGGGATTATAGCCCATCACATAGACGCCCGCACCCGCGACGCTGGTGTCGTTGGAAAAGCTGATGACCGGGACATTGGCGCGCGCCGCGATCGGGCCGATCACGCGGGCGTCCTCCGCCAGCAGCGGCCCCAGGATCAGGCGGTTGCCGTCCGCCAGCGCCCGGTTGACCGCAGCCGCAGCGCCGAGCGCCGTATCATAGGTTGTGATGCGGACCTTGTCGGTCTTCGTATCCAGCAGCGCCAATGTCGTCGCGTTGGCGATCGACTGGCCGACGCCCGCATTGCTGCCGCTCATCGGCACCAGCAGCGCGACGCGGTGGCGGGTCGCGTCGGTCGGCAGGCCCTGCACCACTTCGGGCGTCGTCGGCTGCGCCGGGCCGGTGGGCGTGGTGGGCACATCGCCCTTGGGCACGATCGACTGGCAGGCGGCGAGCGCCAGGGCGCTGGCGGCAAAGGCGATCCGCGCGCCGCGTTTCAGGACGGCGAACACATCTGCTTGCCGGGGGGCATCCGTCTCTGTCATCTGGCGTCCTTATGGAAATCGAACCTCTTGAGCCGGGGCTTTACATCGTCGCAGGGCCAATCGGCAACCTTGGAGACCTGACCCCGCGCGCGGCCGACATATTGCGCCGGGCGGACGTGGTGGCCGTGGAGGATACGCGGGTCAGCGCGCGGCTGCTGCGCCATGCCGGGTCCGACCGGCCGATGCTGCCCTATCACGACCATAGCGCCGACCATGTGCGCGCGCGGCTGGTGGAGCGGATGGCGAGCGAATCGGTCGCCTTGCTGTCGGACGCCGGCACGCCGCTGATCTCCGATCCCGGCTACAAGCTGGTGCGGGACGCGCGGGCGGCGGGGCGGGCGATCACGACGCTGCCGGGGCCGAGCGCGGCGATCGCGGCGCTGACGCTGTCGGGCCTGCCGACCGATCGCTTCCTGTTTATGGGCTTCCTGCCCGCCAAGGCCAAGGCGCGGGGCGACGCGCTGGACGAGGTGGCGGGGGTGCGGGCGACCCTGGTCTTCTACGAAAGCGGGCCGCGCCTGTCCGAGAGCCTGTCCGCCATGGCGGCGCATCTGGGCGACCGCGAGGCGGCGGTGAGCCGGGAGATCAGCAAGGCGTTCGAGGAGACGGCGACCGGCACCTTGTCCGAACTTTCCGCCCGCTACGCCGATGCGCCGCCCAAGGGGGAGATCGTGGTGACGGTTGGCCCGCCGGGCGACGCGCCGCCGGCCAGCGCCGAGGATGCCGACGCTGCGCTGCGCGAGGCGCTGACCCGCCTGCCGGTGTCCAAGGCGGCGGGGGAGGTGGCGAAGAAGCTGGGGCTGGACCGGCGCGCGCTTTATGACCGGGCGATGGAACTCAAGGCGTGAAGAAGCAGCGTGCCGAGCAACGCGGGCGGCAGGCGGAGCGGATCGCGGGCTGGTGGCTGCGCCTCAAGGGCTGGGAGATTATCGGCCGCCGGCTCCGCACGCCGGCGGGCGAGGTGGATTTGGTCGCGCGCAAGGATGCGATGCTCGCCTTTGTCGAGGTCAAGGCGCGGGGGAGCGCGGCGGACCTCGACCTCGCCATCGACGAACGGCGGCTGGCAAGGGTCGCGGCGGCGGCCGATATCCTCTGGCATGAACTGGGCCGGCCGGGTGACGACATGCGAATCGATGTGATCCTGCTTGCGCCGGGACACATGCCGCGCCATCTGGCGAATGTCTGGCATGGGGGGTGATGATCTGCCCCATCAGTTAATCCCGTTCGTTTCGAGCGAAGGTTCGAGCGAAGCCGAGGACCGACGTCGAGAAGGCATTCTCGACCGACGCTTCTCGACAGGCTCGAAGCGGTTCGAACCGAACGGTTCATGGGATCAATATGCATGACCAACCTCAACCCCCTGACCGTAGCGGTGCAGATGGACCCGATGGCGGGCATCAAGATCGCGGGCGATTCGACCTTTCACATCATGCTGGCGGGGCAGAAGCGGGGGCATCGGCTCTATCATTATCTCGCGCCGGACCTGACGTTCCGCGATGGGCGGGTGCTGGCGAAGGCGCGGCCGGTCAAGGTGCAGAAGGTGGAGGGTGACCATTTCGCCTATGGCCCTGAAGAGATGCTGGACCTGGGCCGGGACGTGGACGTGGTGCTGATGCGGCAAGACCCGCCGTTCGACCTCAGCTACATCACCGCCACGCATCTGCTGGAGCGGGTGCAGAACGAGACTTTGGTGGTCAATGATCCGGCCAGCGTGCGGAATGCGCCCGAGAAGCTGTTCGTGCTCGACTATGCGCGCTTCATGCCGCCGACGATGATCACCCGCGACCTGGCGGAGGTCCGCTCCTTCCTCGCCGAGCATGGCGAGATCGTGGTGAAGCCGCTCTACGGCAATGGCGGGGTCGCGGTGTTCCATGTCGGCGCAAACGGGGCGAACCTCTCCTCGCTGGTCGAGCTGTTCAAGGAGAAGTGGGTCGAGCCCTTCATGGTGCAGGCGTTCATTCCCGGCGTCGCGGAAGGCGACAAGCGCATCGTCCTGGTGGACGGCGAGGTCATGGGCGCGGTGAACCGGATACCGGGCAAGGGCGAGATCCGGTCGAACCTGGCGGTCGGCGGGTCGGCGGCCAAGACCGAATTGACCGACAAGGAGCGGGAGATTTGCGCGGCGCTGGGGCCGGAGCTGAAGGCGCGAGGGCTGCTGTTCGTGGGGATAGACGTGATCGGGGGCGAGTGGCTGACCGAGATCAACGTCACCTCCCCCACTGGCATCGTGTCGATCGAGGCGTTCGACGGGACGGACACGGGCGGCCTGATCTGGGACGCGATCGACGCGCGGCTGGCGGCGCGAGCGGCCGACTGAACGGACGCGCGTGTCGCGCGTTGGGCAGGCGTGATACTTTTCCAGACAATGAGCCGCTGACATGACCGACTGGGTGCTGCGCCTGATCGATGCGGGCGGCTATTGGGGCATCGGGCTGCTGATGGTGCTGGAGAATGTCTTTCCGCCCATCCCGTCCGAACTGATCATGGGCATCGGCGGCATCCGCGTGGGACAGGGGCGGATGGCGATGGAGTGGCTGCTGCTCGCCGGGACGATCGGGACGACCATCGGCAATTATTTCTGGTATCTGGTGGGGCATATCCTTGGGTTTCACCGGCTCAAGCCGCTGGTGGACCGCTATGGCCGCTGGGCGACGCTGGAGTGGCGCGATGTCGAGGCGCTCGACCGGCTTTTCGGGAAATATGGGCAAATCGTGGTGTTTGTCTTCCGTTTTCTGCCGGCGTTCAGAACGATGATCTCGCTGCCGGCTGGCCTTTTCCGCATGGGACATATGCGGTTCCTGCTGTGGACGGCGGGAGGGGCGCTGGTCTGGAACGTCATCCTCGCCTATGCCGGCTATCTGCTGGGGCGGAACTTCAATGAGGTGGACCGCTATGTCGGGCCGGCCGCCACGGTCTGCGTCATAGGGGCGGTCCTGCTCTACCTCTGGCGGCTGGCGACGTGGCGGCCCAAGGGTTAGGCGCGGGGGTGCGCGTTGCGGTAGATGTCGAGCAGGTGGGCGGCGTCGACCTGGGTATAGACCTGGGTCGAGGAGAGGCTGGCGTGGCCGAGCAGTTCCTGCAAGCTCCGCAGGTCGGCGCCGCGGCCGAGCAGGTGGGTGGCGAAGCTGTGGCGTAGCGCGTGGGGGGTGGTGCGGTCCGAGAGGCCGAGCCGGCCGCGTGCGCCTTGTACGGCGCGGCGGATCACGGCGGGCGAGAGCGGGCCGCCGCGTGCGCCTCTGAACAAGGGCTCGCCCTTCGCCGCCGGGTAGGGGCAGGCCGCGAGATAGGCGTCGATCGCGTCGCGCACTTGGCTCAGGAGCGGGACGATCCGGGTCTTGCCCCGCTTGCCGGTGACGCGGAGGGTATCGCCCAAGGGCAGGACGTCGCCGGTCAGCGCCATCGCTTCCCCGATGCGGAGCCCGGCGCCGTAGAGCAGCAGCAGCACCGCCCAGTCGCGCGCGCCGATCCAGCCTTCGCGGGCGGTTTCGGCGATGTCGGCGGCCAGCGCGACGGCTTCGTCAGGGGAGACGGGGCGGGGGAGGCCGCGCTTGACCCGTGGTCCCTTCATCTGGGGCACGCGCGCCTCCTCCCCGCCAGCGAAGCGTAGGAAGCCGCGCACCGCCGATAGCTCGCGGGCGGCCGACAGGTTGCCGATGCCGTCCATCCGGCGGTGGGTCAGGAAGGCGCGCAGGTCTGCCTGCTCCAGCGTGGCGAGGGTGGCGGCGCTGACCGGGCCGCCCCGATGCTGCTCCAGGAAGCCGACCAGCCGTTCGGCGGTGGCGACATAGGCGCGGACCGTATGCGCCGAGCGCCGCCGGTCGAGGGCGAGATGCTGGCGCCAGCGGTCGAGGAGCGGGTGGGTCATGACCGAAGGTTTAGCCGGCGCTACGGTGACGCGGAAGGGCGATTTGTACAGCGAGCTGGACACCTATACGCGCTATCGAAATTAATTAGGTAGCTAACTAATGAAATCCGGCGGAAAGCCTGCCCCTTGAAAATCCGGCGGATATGGGCACATGGAACGGATGGCGACTCCCTTCGACCCGGCCGATCTGCCGACCGGCATAGCGATGCCGCTGTCCCCTCTGGTGAACCGGGTGCTGGCGCCCAATCCGTCGCCCTTCACCTATTCCGGCACGCAGACCTATCTGGTGGGCACTCATGACGTAGCGGTCATCGATCCCGGCCCGGCCGAACCGGCGCATCTGGCGGCGCTGACCGTCGCCATCGCCGGCCGTCCGGTGGTCGCGATCCTGTGCACGCACACCCATCGCGATCACAGCCCGGCGGCGCGGCCCCTGGCGCAAGCGACCGGCGCGCCGATCATCGGCTGCGCGCCGCTGACGCTGGAGGATGACGGGCCGCGCGCCGATGCGGCCTTCGACGCGGATTACCGGCCCGACTGGGTGCTGGGCGATGGCGATCGGGTGAGCGGCGAAGGCTGGACGCTGGAGGCGGTGGCGACGCCGGGGCATACCTCCAACCATCTCTGCTTCGCGCTGGCCGAGGAGGGCGCGCTTTTCACCGGCGATCATGTGATGGGCTGGTCCACCAGCGTCATCTCCCCGCCCGATGGCGACATGACCGCCTATATGGCCTCGATGCAGCGGCTGCTGGAGCGCGACGACGCGATCTATTACCCCGCCCATGGCGATCCGGTCGAGCAGCCGCAACGGCTGGTGCGCGGCATGATGGGGCATCGCAAGCAGCGCGAGGGGCAGATACTGCGCTTCCTGGAGCGCAACGGCGTGAGTGCGATCCCCGACATGGTGGCCGAGATGTACAAGGGCGTGGACCCGCGCCTCTATGGCGCGGCGGGGCGATCGGTGCTGGCGCATCTGATCGACCTGGCGGGCCGGGGCGTCGCCGCGCCCGCCGGGGACGGGCAATGGCGGATGGCGTGAGGCGCTATGCCGGGCAGATTGCCGCCGCGCTGCTGATCCTGATCGTCGGGGCGACGATGCTGGTGGGGTGGCAGCGCTATAATCGCGACTATGTGGTGAGCGTGGAGGATGACGGGTCGGCGGTGACGAAGATCATCGCGGAGAAGATCGGAGGCACCGCTTCGCTGCGGGTGTCGCGGCTGACCGGCACGATCCAGAGCACGGCGCAGGATGTGCGCGGTTTTGGCCTGCTCAAGTCCGATCAGGTGGTGAAGATGCCCTATACGGTCGATTATGTCGTCGACCTGTCGGGGCTGACCGCGCGCGATCTGGAATGGAACGCGCAGAGCCGCACCCTGATCGTCAACGCGCCCGACGTGACGCCCGACCGGCCCAATGTGGACGAGAGCCGCCGGACCTTGGTGCGGACCAATGGCGTGTTCGTGACGCGGCAGGCAGGGGAGGAACTCAGCCGCAAGGTGTCGGCCCATGCTGCGGCGCGGGCCGAGAAATCGGCGCGATCGCCCGAGCGGATGGCGCAGGCGCGCGAATATGGCCGCGCCGCCGTCGCGAAGATCATGGCCGCGCCATTGGGGGCGATGGGCTATGGCGACGCGCGGGTGCTGGTGACCTTCCCGCCCGAGCGGCGCGGGGATGTGCGCGATCGGTGGGACGTGACGACGCCTATTAACGAGGTGCTGGCGCGGGAGCGATAGGGGCAGGCTGATAAGGTGGCCTGTCTGCGTCGCGCTTTTTCCCCCTCCGCAGGCGGGAGGGGAATATCCTCAGACGACGAGGATGAGACGCTAAAAAGGCTGCGTTGCAGTGACCGAAATTGGCCGATAGTGGAATGGCGGGTTTATGGCGGCATACGCTTGATAGCTGCCTTAACCCGCATTGCGATTGAGTATTGCTTGAAGCACACCGGCCCGCGTAACGCATTTCGACGATGAGTGGAGGTTATGTGGCCGATTCTGATGCACCCGTTGGATTTGACGACGAACCGGAGGACATCGCTGCACCCGTCCTTGCTGCTGCGGACGGGACTGATAGGGCCATAGAGCGACACTTTGAAACCGGTAGGCTGCGCGTTGTACAGGAACGAAGCGAACTTTTCTTGCCCCACGTAGTGGACTTCATTGAAAAAGATAAATGGGGCAACCTTCGTCCGGAATATCAGCGACGTCTACGCTGGGACGATACCAAAAAGTCGCGTTTAATTGAAAGTTTCATTATGAACGTGCCGGTTCCGCCGGTGTTTCTATATGAGGTAAATCTTGGTTCGTATGAAGTTATGGACGGTCAACAAAGGCTGAACGCAATTGTTGACTTCCTACAGGGAAGGTTCGCTCTCACAGGTCTTAAAATCTGGCCGAGCCTGAATGGACGTACCTTTGCTCGATTGCCTCCAATGGTAAGAAGGGGACTAGAACGGGCGAAGGTATCATCCATCACGCTTATGTCTGACTCGATCGCGTCAACCGGCGACGACATGGATCTCCGCGCCCAGGTGTTCGAACGCTTGAATACTGGCGGCGAGCGATTGAACCCTCAGGAACTTCGCAACTCTCTCTTCTCAGGATCTTTCAATCGGTTAATTGTTGATCTGGCAAGGCGACCCGAATTCACGAGTGCATGGGATATTCCGTCGCACGAAGAGCATACCACGAGTGACGGCACTCCCGATCAAGCCCTCCGTGACAATAACCTATTTAAGCGAATGCTCGATGTCGAGATCGTCCTCCGTTTCTTTGCATTTCGCGACGATAAATCAATTTCTGGCTCGGTTCGCGCGATGCTCGACAACACGATGAAGGTGCATCGCGGTGCTGACGATGCATCCATTGCAGCAATGCGAAATGAGTTTGTCGAGGCGCTCGCGCTGGCTCGCTCATTGTTTGGCGATACTGTTTTCCGACTGCCGCCGCTTGGGAATAGATCGAAGGGTCTTCTCTCAAGACCTCTTTACGACGCGCAAATGGTGGCGCTCTTTCGACTTCGCGATCGACGGGACGAAATTTTAGCGAAAAGTGGAGCAATCGCGGCTGCCGTGTCGGCGTTGGCCTCACCTAACGCGACAACGTATGACCTAATAGTCGGCCGCGGCAACACGGCAGCGTTGATCAAGGACCGCATCACGCTAGTTCAAAAAACGA
The DNA here is from genome assembly GCF_041877245.1 of Sphingobium agrisoli. NCBI lineage: Bacteria > Pseudomonadati > Pseudomonadota > Alphaproteobacteria > Sphingomonadales > Sphingobiaceae > Sphingobium > Sphingobium agrisoli. The sequence continues at coordinate 11,773 of NZ_JBHDJI010000004.1, read as the reverse complement.
TCACTAGTCAGCTCTGATGGATGGGTATGACCGGGTAGAGGCTGTCTTCTGCGCTAGGATCGATGAGGTCCGTGGCAACCTACGTGTTCGCCAATCCCACGCCTTTTTCGTTCGAAATCACGCCCAGCTTTTTGCATACAGCACCATACCTTCGCATCTTAAGGCCGAGCTGCAAGCCACCATTAACCTCAAAGGTGCTTCCGAAACGGTAGTTTATCGCGGTCTTGTTCTTCAGCTATATGGCGCCTTTGAGCGGTTCGTCGCGGATTTGGCGGGAGCAGTCCTGAACGTGCTGCAGGGAAAGGCTGCGCGCTATAGCGACTTGAACGAAAGTTTGCGAAATGCTCACACTGTCGGCTCAGCGCGTCTCCTGTCGAAGCTTCAAGATCGAAACATCAATGGCGTTCCATTCAACTTCGATAACCTCCAGCTAAATTTAGCGGCATGCTTCAGTGATGACCCGAAATATCGGCTCGGCGCGGATGCCTTTACTGCCTTGCTAGGCGTGTGCACCTCGGAACGTGTTGATTCGCTGTTTGAAGCTCTAGGCATAGGCAAAGCGTTTGATGATGATCTAGGAAGGTATTCGACCATCAAATCATGGGCGAAAAACGCAGGCGCTCGGGAATCCTATAAGCTAGCGCGCGACGGCCTAAACGAACTCGTACGGCTTCGGAATCAGATCGCGCATGGATCTGGCGATCCGGAAGTTCTCGACTCGCAAGTTGAGGAAGCCGCTGTATTCCTTACAGTTCTGAGCAGCGCCATGATTGCGAAGGCACGTTCGAAAACATTGTAAAAGTGATCCAAGGTAGCAAGCAACTTTTGTTTGTACCAGTCTCCGGTGCGTAGGGGCAGGTTTTAGGATTTGGACGATGTTGCGCGAATGGCCGCAATTGGCGCGTTGCGGCTCTAACTTTTCGACTGACGGAATGTCCGCAAATCCACCCCTTCCGTCATGCCGGCGATGGCTGGCATATTTGTTCTTGGGGAGCGCTTGAAGAAAAGGGTGATCCCAGCCTTCGCTGGGATGACGGGGAATTGAAGTTGGGCACTCGATCTCCCTCAAAGCGGTTCCGTTTCAGGAAGATGTTGGCGTTTGTCGCCCGCGATGGTAGCATTTTCCCGTCAGGCAAATAGAGGCGGGGGCGGCATGGCGACGCGGGTATCGGGGGCGGGGGTCGTGTTTAACTCCGAGCATCGCTTCTTCTTCGTCAGCGCCTGTCTCATGGCGCTGGTGCTGGTGGCGGGATTTTCGACCAATATCCTGTTTCAGCGGTCGAGCTTCGCGGTGCCGGCGCTTTACCATATACATGCCGTCACCTTCTTCGGCTGGGTGGTGCTGTATCTGCTCCAGACCGGCCTTGTCGCGACCGGATCGCGAGGCTTGCACAAGCGGCTGGGCTGGCTGGCGCTGGCGTGGGTGCCGGCGATGGTGGTGCTGGGCATCGCGATCACGCTGACCGTCATCCGCTCCACAGGCGGCCCCTTCTTCTTCGCGCGCGACGAGTTTCTGATCGGCAACCCGATCGGCATCCTGACCTTTGCCGGGACCGTGTTCTGGGCGATCCGGCTGCGGCGGCGCACCGACTGGCATAGCCGGCTGATGCTGTGCGCGATGGCCTCCGTGACCGGGCCGGGGTTCGGGCGGCTGCTGCCGCTGCCGCTGATGATGCCGCTTGCCTGGGTGATGTCGGCGGTGGTGTTTCCCGCGCTGTTCATCCTCGCGGGGATGGTGCGGGACAAGCGGCGGATCGGGCGGGTGCATCCCGCTTATCTCTGGGGGCTGGGCCTGCTCGCGGGGACGCAGATCGTCGCGGAGGGAATCGCCTTCAGCCCCGTGGGCCGGGCGATCGGCGACGCGGTGACCGCCGGCACGCCGGGCGGGGCGCGGCCGCTCTATGCGGATTGGCCCAAGCAACCCTGATCGCGTCCTTGATCCCTTAGGCGCTCCGGCCTATCTGCGCCGGCAGAGAAGCGAGACGGAGTAAGCAGGGTGGACGCACGCGGCGGCATGGGCGGATCATTGCAGGGGCTGGACCTGCGCGCGGAGATCGACCGCCTCCGCAAGGAGCGCAACGCCGTCATCCTGGGCCATTATTACCAGAAGCCTGAGATTCAGGATCTGTCGGATTTCGTCGGCGATAGCCTGGAGCTGTCGCGCAAGGCGGCGGAGACCGATGCGGACGTCATCGCCTTTTGCGGCGTGCGCTTCATGGCGGAGACGGCCAAAATCCTCAGCCCCGAAAAGATCGTGATCCTGCCCGACATGGACGCGGGATGCAGCCTGGAGGACAGCTGCCCGCCCGCCCAGTTCAAGGCATTCCGCGAGGCGCACCCGGATCATATTGCGCTCAGCTACATCAACTGCTCGACCGAGGTGAAGGCGCTGTCCGACATCATCGTCACGTCGTCTTCGGCGGAGAAGATCGTCGCGCAGCTGCCCAAGGATCAGAAGATCATCTTTGGCCCGGACAAGCATCTGGGCGGGTATCTCAAGCGCAAGCTCAATCGCGACATGCTGCTGTGGCCAGGCGTGTGCATCGTGCACGAGGCGTTCAGCGAGACCGAATTGCTGAAGCTCAAGGCCCAGCATCCCGGCGCGCCGGTCGCCGCTCACCCCGAATGTCCGCCCTATATCGCCGACCATGCCGACTATATCGGGTCGACCAGCGGCATATTGACCTATGCGCGGACCATGCCGGGCGACACGCTGATCGTCGCGACCGAGCCGCATATCATCCACCAGATGCGGAAATCCGAGCCGACTAAGAATTTCATCGGGGCGCCGGGGGCGGACGGCAACTGCAACTGCAATGTGTGCCCCTATATGGCGCTCAATACGCTGGAGAAGCTGTATCTGGCGCTGCGCGACCTGACCCCGCGGATCGAGATGGACGAAGGGCTGCGGCTGGCGGCGAAGAAGAGCCTCGACCGGATGCTGGACATGGCGAGCGGGACCGTGGGGCAGGGGGATTTGGGGGCGCGGCCCTAATCCCAGAGCGTCATGCAGGGGAAGGCGGAGAAGGCGGGGTCGGCGGTCAGCAGGGTCAGACCTTCGATTTCCGCCTGCGCAGCGAGAAGGCGGTCGAACGGGTCGCCGTGGAGCATAGTATAGCGTCCGGCGCGTAGCGCGTGCGCCAGGGTCACATCCAGCGCGACGAAGCCATCTGCTTCCAACGCTTCCGCAAAGGCGTCCATCGCGACGCCAGGGTCCAATTTGCCCAGCCGGTGCTTGGTGGCGATTTCCCAACCTGAAGCGGCGCTGACGAACAGCTTGCCGGCAGGGCGGACCAAATGGTCTATAGACTTGCCGAGCCGCTTGCGATCATTTGCCCACCACCAAATCAGCACATGACTGTCGAGCAGCAGGTTCAATCGCCTCGCCCCTCCCAAAGGCGTAGCTCTTCCTCGGGCAAGGGATCGAAGAACGCGGAGTCGTCATAAACCATCTGCCCCTCGAAACGTCCGGGCTTGCGATCCGGGCGTTTACTGGCGATCGGCACCAGCTTCGCATAGGGTTTGCCCGCTTTTGACAAAATGATCTCCTCGCCGGCGTGAGCACGCGCGAGCAGCTTGGAGAAATGGGTTTTCGCCTCATGGACGTTGATGATCGCGTTCATGGTGCAAAGGTGGACTAAGTCATGGACTAAGTCAATGGGAAGCGGGTTGCGGTGGCGTGGCTTGTCCGTCTACAGACCTCACCATGACCTTCTCCCTCCCCGGTTTCGACCTCGACGCCTTTATTGCCGCCACGCTTGCCGAAGACCTAGGGCCCGATGGGCGCGATCTCACCAGTGAGGCGGTGATCCCGGCCGATGCGCTGTTCGATGGCGTGATGGATAGCCGGGACGCGGTGACTTTGGCAGGGTTGCCGATCGCGGTGGCTTTCTTTCGCGCGCTCGATCCCGGTGTCGAGATCGAGATGCTGCATCGGGATGGCGAACAGGTCGCGGCCGGCACCGACCTGCTGCGTATTCGGGGCCGGGCGAGGGCGATGCTGACGGCGGAGCGGTCGGCGCTCAACACGGTGCAGCATCTGACCGGGATCGCGACGATGACCCGCGCCTATGTCGATGCGATCGCGGGGACGGGGGCGACCCTGCTCGACACGCGCAAGACGATACCGGGGCTGCGGGTGCTGGAGAAATATGCCACGCGGATGGGCGGGGCGACCAATCATCGCATGGGGCTGTGGGACGCGGCGATGATCAAGGATAATCATGTCGCCGTCGCCGGGTCGGTCGGCGAAGCGGTGCGCCGCGCGGTCGACGCGGGGGTCGCGCGGATCATCGTGGAGGTGGACCGGATCGACCAAATCGAGCCGGCGCTGGGCGCGGGGGCGACGCATCTGCTGCTCGACAATATGGACGCGGCGATGCTGCGCGAGGCGGTAACCCAGGTCGATGGGCGGGTGCCGACCGAGGCGTCGGGCGGGGTGACGCTGGAAACGATCCGGGCGAAGGCGGAGACGGGCGTCACCTATATCAGCGTCGGGCGGCTGACCCAGTCGGCGCCGGCCGCCGATATCGGGCTGGATTTCGCCTATGCGTAAGGCGCTGCTTGCCCTGCTTGCGCTGGCTGCGCCTCTGCCTGCTTTGGCGCAGGCGGGGCAGTGCCGGCTGCCGTCGGTCATCCCGCGCCCGCATGTCGAGGGGCCGACCGCCGACGAGCCGAAGCGGGTGCTGCCGATCGGCTATTATACGCTGGCGGTCAGCTGGACCCCGCAATATTGCAGGACGTCGCGCGGCGGGGCGCGCGATGCGTTTCAGTGCGGGTCGGGCAATCGGTTCGGCTTCACCCTGCATGGCCTCTGGCCCGACGGCTATGGCAAGGAATGGCCGCAATATTGCAAGCCGGCGGGCGTGCTGCCGCGCAAAGTGGTGCGCGACCATTTGTGCGCGACGCCATCGGTCCAGCTGATCCAGCATGAGTGGGTGAAGCACGGCACCTGCATGCCGACGACGCCGACGAAGTTCTTTACGCTGTCGCGCAAGCTCTACCATGCGTTGCGCTACCCCGACATGGCGGCGCTGGCGCGGCGGGATACGCTGTCGGCGCGCGATTTCGCTCAGGCGTTCGCGGCGGAGAACAAGGGGATGGTCGCCGACGGGCTGCGGCTCAACCTGACGCGCGACGGGGCGCTTAGCGAAGTGTGGATCTGCATGGACAAGCGCTATCGCTACATCGCTTGCCCGCCGCAGCAGGGCGGGGTGCGCGATCGCGCGCGAGTGATGATCGCACCGCCGGCCTGAGGCGCCTCAGCCGTCGATCGTCACGGTCGAGGGGTGGTGCCGGTCGAGATGCCGGCGGATGATGCGGAGGTTTTTCGTGTTCGATTTGTAGAAGAAGTCGAACACATCGCCGGCAAAGGGGATCGCGCCGACCAGCGTGTCAAAGCCGACATTGGCGGCCATGCGCGTGAGTTGCCATTTCGACATGCCGAGGTTGCGGGCTTCCCACACGATCCAGGCGCCCATCGCCGCCGTGGCGAGATCGCCTACGACGGGTACGAGGCCGATCAGGCTGTCGAGGCCGACGCGGCGCTGCGTGCCGGGGATGACGAACAGCCCCTCCAGCATCGCCTCCATCGCCTCGATCCGGCGGCGGACCGAGGCGGGATCGCTGCCGAAACCGGGCATGTCGCGCACCATCTGGTCGAACTGGTTGGGCGAAATCGCCATGATGCCTCTTCTCCTTCAAGCCCCTAGTTGGTGCTGCGGAAGAGGTGGTTCAATGGGTGGCGCGCGCGGGGCGAGGGCTGGAAGCCGCTGAGGCGGCGGGATACGAGCGACCAGCGCACCGGCGCGCCCAAGGCGATATAGCCGTTATGCGCCACCATCAGCGCTTCGGCCTCCGCCATGCGGGCGGCGCGTTCCTCAAGGGTGCTGGCGAGGCTGGCGGCCTGGAGCTGCGCGTCGGCAAGGGGACTGCAATGGACGTTCCGGGCACAGCCGACGCGGCCCAGATACCAGATCGCGCTGTCATAGGCGGCGACTTCATCGACGAGGCGCAGGTCTGCCGGCGCGCGGCGGTCCACCCGCTGCGTGGCGAGGCCGATGGCCGCCAGGTCGCGCGCCAGCAGCGCGTAGAGCAAGGTCGATCCCGGCCCCTTCGGCAGGGCGATGCGGATCGGCGGCGCATCGCCATTGTCGGCGCGCCAGCGCCGGACGCTGGCCGCGCCGAGCGCGCGTCGCTGGTCGAGCGGGAGCGCGGCCCAGTCGGGATCGGTGGGCGGGCGCGGCAGGTCCATCTGGTCGGGCAGGATGCGCTGGCTGGTCGCCCAGCCGCCCAGGGGGAAAACAGCGGGCAACTGGCTGCGGTCGATCGCCATGTTGATCGCGGCGCGGATGCCGCCATCGTCCATGAGCTTGCTCGTCCCCGTGACCGCGAGGCCGAGCAGTCCCTGCACGGGATCGATCCGCACATCCTTGCGATCGATCCCCGCCGGCACCAGCAGCGGCAGGTCCGAATAGCGGCCGCCCAGGACCAGTGCGGCGTCGCCTTCGCGGAAGCGGACGATGGCGAGCGCCGCCCGTTCGGCGCGCAGCACGCGGGTCTGCCAGGCCGGGATCGCCGCGTCCTCCTCCAGGCCGGTGCGGTCGATGGGGGTCAGGAACAGCGCCTTGCCCTGGGACAGCGGGCGATAGGGGCCGGTGCCGCCGTCGCGCGAGAGGATCGCCATCTGCGGCTGGGCCAGCATCTGGAGCACGAAGGGGCGGGGCGCGGCGAGGCGCAGTTCGATCACTTCGCCGGTCATGGGCACCACCGCCTGTACCGCATCGAGCGGGCCGTTGGGGTCGAGTTTCCGCAGCATGTCGATCCGCGCCATCAGCATCCGCGCGACATCGGGCGCGGTGACGCGCGACCCATCCGCCCAGGAGGCGCGGCGCAGGCGGAAGATGTAGCTGCGCCCGTCGTCCTGCACGATCCAGCGCTGGGCGAGCGCGGGCAATATCTCGCCATTCGCGTCGAACCCGACAAGCCCCTGCGCGGTCGCCTCCAGGATCAGCTTCGCGCCGGGGTCGGGGAGGTTGGGGAGGGGCTTGGCGAAATCATCGCGGTCGCCGATGACGCTGACGACGACAGGCCCGCGCCCTTCGTCCGAGCAGGCGGCAAGCGTCAGGGTGGCGCCAAGCGCAAGGCAGCGGACAAGGGCGAAGACGGTGGGCATGGGCGATCAGGTTTAGCCCGTGCCGCCCGCGCCGCCAACCATCAAGGATGGGGGGCGGCGATCGCCTTGCCGGCGGGGGCGAAGATCATCACCGCGTCCCCCGCCCTCTCGAAGCGCGGCCAGGCGGGCAGGCCCGATCCGTTGGGATCGCCCGACTTCACGAAATTGACGAGATAGGTACTGATCGTGCGGCCCATGGCGTCGTCACGAGCGGTGGTGGCGTTGCCATATTTCACATGCTGGGTGTCGAAGAAATAGGGGATGTCGCTGGCATGTTGCGCGCCGGGCGTGGCGATGCTGTGCGCGACATAATCGAAATAATAGGCATAGACGGGCACCTTCCGTGCGGCGAGCGTGCCGGCGACCTGCCGCGCGCCGGCGATCATGAAGCCGGTCGGGCCGCCGATATCGGCGCTGGTTGCGCCGACCATCACCGGCACTTGCGCGAAGCGGCCGGCGGCATAGGCGGCGGTGGGCGACACCGCGACCGTCCCGTCGGCATAGGGGCCGACATAGTCGGCGCGCGGCTGCGACAGGGTGGCGAGATTGAGATTGTCGATCACCTGTTCGCCGGGCAGGGCGCGGAGGCGGGCGAGGGCGTCGGGGCTGTTTGCGGGCACGCCCTTGCCGGTTGCGAAAGCCTGTCCCGCCTGTTCCGCCGCTGCATTGCCCGCATCGCCGCGGAGCGACCCGTCGCCGCCGGACAGGATGACGGCGCGCGCGAAGAGGCCCTGCGCCAGCGGCGAGGTGAGCAGCGCATGGACTGACATGCCGCCAGCGCTTTCGCCGATGATCGTCACCTGCGCCGGATCGCCGCCGAAGCGGGCGATGTTGCGCTTCACCCACTGGAGCGCCGCGATCTGATCCATGAGGCCATAATTGCCGGTGAACCCCTTGTCCTCTGCGGCGGCGCTCAGCGCGGGATGGGCGAAGGTGCCGAAGCGGCCGAGCCGATAGTTGAAGCTGACGACCATGATGCCCTGCTTCGCCAGCGGCGCGCCCGAATAGGTCGGCGGCGAGGAGCCGCCATTGACGAAGCCGCCGCCATAGATCCAGACCATCACGGGCAGCGTCGCCGGCGCGCCGGCGGGTTTCCAGATGTTGAGATACAGGCAGTCCTCCGATGGCGGGGTGCCGAGCGGGGCGGCGTCGCTGGGGAAGGGAAGCTGCATGCAGTCGTTGCGATAGGCGGCCGCGTCCCGCACCCCGTCCCACGCCTGCGCGGGTTGCGGCATCCGCCAGCGCAGCGCGCCGACCGGGGGCGCGGCAAAGGGAATGCCCTTCCAGCTTTCGACCCCGTCCCCCGCTACGCCGCGCACCGCGCCGCGATCGGTGGCGACGGTCAGCGGGCTGGTGGGCGTTTGCGCGAGGGCGGGGGACGCGCCGAGGGTAAGGAGGGCGAAGAGGGCGGCCTTTGTGGAGGACATGATCGGGTCTCCGACATTTGATCTTCGCGCCTTTAGAGGCGCCTGGCCTGTGAAACGCAACGGTTCTACGACCATCGGCTTATCCGATGTTCCGGCAACGGGATATCAAGGGAATTGCGGGATAAGGGCGGGATGGAGACCGTTGCCCTTGCCCCGCCGATGCGCCGCCTGCCGCGCGCCTGGCGGATCGACCTGCCTGGCGGGGCTTGGGCGATCGTCGCCGTCTATGCCGCGATGCTGATCGGCGTGGCGCTGGCGGTGCCCTTTCCCAACTGGATCGACGAGCTGGGGCATTTCTCGATGATCCGCGCGCACGTCGACGCGCCCACGCTGTTCCCTGACTGGAGCAGCTATCGGATGCTCGACGTCGCGGACCTTTCGCGCTGGTCGGACGATCCCAATTATATCAATCATCCCGCGCTCTATTATCTGCTGCTCGCGCCGCTCTTCGCTCTCAGCGCCGATCCGCTGCTGTTTCGGCTGGTCAATGCGGCGATGGCGGCCGGCGCGCTGGTGCTGATGCTGGTGACGGTGCGGCGGCGGTGCGGGGACGCGGTGTCGCCGGTCTGGTTCGGCTTCGCGGCGGCGGCTTTTCCCAAGGCGGTCGTGGTGGGCGGGGCGATCAACAACGACAATCTTGCGATGCTCGCCGCATCCTTCCTGTTCGCGGGCGTCATGGGGATGCCGGGGGCGGGGTGGTGGCTGCTGGCGGGACTTGCGATGGCCGGCTGGACCAAGCTGACCGCCTTCGTGGCGCTGAGCGCGGTTGCGGGCTGCTGGCTGGCGCTGCGGATGGTGCGGGGGGAGGTGCGCTGGTCCGATCCGCTGATCGGGTGCGCGGGCGCGGGCGTGATAATTGGGGCGGTGCCTTATCTGGTCACGCTGGCGCGGACGGGAAGCCTCGTCTGGGTCCATGCCGCGACCTGGTATGTGCCGCCGGGCGAGCGGGCGGCGCTCGATTTTCCGGGCTTCGTGGCGTATTTCCTGCGGACCGTGGCGCATAAATGGTCGGCGGCGGAGGGGGCGTTCCCGGTCTGGGTGGTGGCGGCGGTGCTGGCGCTGATGGCGGGGACGGCGGTGCTGGGCGCGCGGGCGCGGGTGGCGCGACTGCCGGTGCTGGCCTATGGCTTCGGGACCGCCATGCTGTTCGCCATCCACCTGATCTTTGGCTGGCGGAGTTTCGAGGCGCTCGGCGATCTCACTATCGCGCAGGCGCGCTATTACAACATCCTCTGGCCGGGCGTCGCGCTCGGCATCGCGGCGGGGTTGACGGCGGCGGAGCTGCGGTGGCGGCCGGCGCCCTGGATCGTGGCGGTGCCGATGGCGATGATGACGCTGGCGGGGGCGGTGCTGATCGTGAGCCTTTGACTCCAGGTCACTGGGTCTTGAGTGTAATCCGTTCGTCCTGAGTAGCCCTTGAGCAACGTCGAAAGGGCGGTCGGAGTACCGGGCCTTGGCATAGATGCTTCGATACGGGCGTTCGACTTCCCTCAGTCCCTACTCAGCACGAACGGAATGTTTTGGCTTGAGACGGAACCACCAAGAAACGGAAAAGGCGGCCCCCGGTGGGAGCCGCCTTCCATGTGTCTATCCGGCGGACCGGAAAAACAGCTTACTTGAGCTCGACGGTCGCGCCGGCTTCTTCAAGCTGCTTCTTGACCTTCTCGGCCTCGTCCTTGCTGACGCCTTCCTTGACGGCCTTCGGCGCGCCTTCGACCAGCGCCTTGGCTTCGGTGAGGCCCAGGCCGGTGATGGCGCGGACTTCCTTGATGACGTTGATCTTCTTGCCGCCGTCGCCGGTCAGGATGACGTCGAATTCGGTCTGCTCTTCAGCAGCCGGAGCGGCGGCGGCGCCACCGGCAGCCGGGCCGGCAACGGCGACGGCAGCGGCGGCCGAAACGCCCCACTTTTCTTCCAGAGCCTTCGACAGCTCGGCGGCTTCGAGGACGGTGAGGGCCGAGAGCTGGTCGACCAGAGCGTTGATGTCTGCCATTTGTCTATTTCCTTGAATGTGGGGCGAAATGCCCCGTCAGATTTGGGTACAAAACCGGAGGGTCGCGGCGACTTAGGCCGCTTCCTTCTCCGCATAGGCGTTGAAGACACGCGCAAGCTGCGCGGCCGGCGCCTGGGTGACGGTTGCGAGCTTGGTAGCCGGGGCGACGATAAGGCCGACCAGCTTGGCGCGCAGTTCATCCAGCGACGGCATCGACGCCAGGGCCTTCACGCCCTCCGCGTCGAGCAGCACTTCGCCCATCGCGCCGCCGACGATCTCGAGACGATCGTTGGTCTTGGCGAAATCGATCGCAACCTTGGCGGCGGCGACCGGATCGGCCGAGGTGGCAAGGCCGACCGGGCCGGTGAGCAGGTCGCTCAGGCCAGTATAGGCGGTGCCATCCAGGGCGATGCGGGCGAGGCGGTTCTTCGTAACCTTGTAGGACGCGCCGGCTTCCCGCATCTTCTGGCGCAGGACGGTCGACTGGGCGACGGTCATGCCAAGGTTGCGGGTCACGACGACCACGCCAACCTGTGCCAGCTCTGCGTTCAGCGCGGAAACGACCTCAGCTTTCTGATTACGATCCATGCCATTACTCCACTTCATGTCCGCTTGGGGCGGTGAGGCCCTGCGCGGACGGCTTCAAACCCGCGCCGGAAGGCACGGGGTGTTTGGTCCGAAGGGGAGAGATCGACCGGCCCGTATCCAAGGAACAGGCGGACGCCGAATCGGGCGTGTCCGCCCGTCCGGCAAAGAGCTTTTCCCCGTCTAGGCTGGAGATTAAGAAGGGCAGATTCCCTTCACCAACTGTCTCGGACGGAAGACAGGCGGGGGCTGCCCGCCGGTCTGCTGGCGGGCGCATAGGGGAAAAGGCGGGCGGTGTCACGCGGAAAGTGGGCGAAGGATCGCGGTCGCGCGTCTCCCGCGACGTTCACATCCTTGTCGGGCCATGGCGCGAAGCATCGGGCTCATCCAGTCACCCCAGCATGTCTTCACGAAAGCGGTCGATTTGGTGCATGCGTTCATGCAGGATCGTGACGATACCCACCGCGCCATCGGACAGCACACGCCAATAAATATAGTGGTGCTCGTATCGGGTGTAATACTAAGGTGCGTTGAGGCTGACTCACGCGGGGGATTCCCAAGCTCGTGAAAATCTGATTCGACGTAGCAGGCACG
>NZ_JBHDJI010000038.1:0-752 GCF_041877245.1 Sphingobium agrisoli | reverse complement strand
GCGCCGCCAAGTGCACGCGCACCACCCACGGCGGCGCCGCCCGCAAGCATCGTGATACCGGCCGCGCCGACGGTCGTTCCGAGCGCGGCCCCGGCTCCGAGTTGGGGAGCGCCCGCGACGAGTCCCGAGGCAATGCTGGGACCGAAGATGCCGAGACCGAACATGGTGAGGCTGGCGAGCATCAGGCTCAGTGCCTGGTTGATATCTGGCTCCTGGCCCTGCAGCGCGGACGTGAACTCGGTGAAGAAGTTCGATCCGATCCCGACGATGACCGCGAGGACCATCACTTTGATGCCCGACGAAACCACGTTGCCGAGCACGCGTTCGGCCAGAAAGCTGGTACGGTTCCAGAGCGCGAATGGCACAAGGATGAAGCCGGCCAGCGAGGTCAGCTTGAACTCGATGATCGTGACGAACATCTGCACCGCGAGGATGAAGAAGGTGATGATCACGATCGCCCAGGCGAACAACAGCACGGCGATGGTCAGGAAATTGTCGAAGAAGCTCACGAACCCCGTCAGCTCGGATACCTGTTGCAGGAGTGGCCAGGCAGCGGAGAATCCCGTTCCAGCGAGCCGTCCGGGCTTGAGGAGATCGGCCGCCGACATCCCCCCACCACCCGCGGTGAGACCGGCCTGCGCGAACGAGCGGAAGATGATGTCGGCAAGGGTCGAAAAGCTGTTCAGGATGAACGCGAATGCGCCGATGTAGAGAATTTTCTTGAGGAAGCGGCCGATCACATTGTCGTCGCC
>NZ_JBHDJI010000037.1:0-773 GCF_041877245.1 Sphingobium agrisoli | reverse complement strand
GTTTCCTGCCGGCTGACCATGACGTGCGCGAGCCATGGTGCGAGCCGGTGCCCGGCATAGTTGCGCATCGCGCGCTGCTCGGTCGCTGTTCCAAGCGCATCGGAAATGCGCTTCGCGGTCCGCTCGTCATTGGTCGCAAACGCAATACGGACATGGCAATTGTCGAGAATGGCGTTGTGGTCGCCATAGGCCTTCTCGATCTGGTTGAGGCTCTGCGCGATCAGGAAGGCGCGCACGCCATAGCCGGCGAGAAAGGCAAGGCTGGTCTCGAAGAAGTCCAGGCGACCGAGCGCCGGAAACTCGTCGAGCATCATCAGCAGTTTGTGCCTGGCGGCCGCGTTCGTCCCATTCTCGGCGTGCAGATGCTCAGTCAGCCGGCGGCCGATCTGATTGAGCACAAGGCGAATAAGCGGCTTGGTGCGGCTGATGTCAGAGGGCGGCACGACAAGGTAGAGCGAGACCGGCGACCTGCCCTCGACGAGGTCGGCGATGCGCCAGTCGCAGCGCGACGTAACCATCGCCACTGTCGGGTCGCGGTAGACACCAAGGAACGACATGGCTGTCGACAACACGCCGGACCGCTCATTATCGGACTTGTTGAGGACCTCTCGCGCCGCCGACGCCACGACCGGGTGGACGACCGGCGCTTCGACCGTGCCGAGATGATTTGTGGTCATCATCCGGCGCAGCGTGGCGGTGAACGGACGCTGCGGGTCGGACAGGAAGGACGCCACCCGCGCGAGCGTCTTTTCTTCCTCGGCATAGAGAATGTG
>NZ_JBHDJI010000036.1:0-868 GCF_041877245.1 Sphingobium agrisoli | reverse complement strand
TTCACCTCGGGCGACACGGCGAGCGTGGCGGAGAATGCGGCGACCTCGACCGTGATCTACACGGCGGCGGCGACCGATGCGGATGCGACCTTCGGCGACATCAGCTACACGCTGGGCGGCGCGGACGCGGCGGCCTTCACGCTCGACGCCGTGACGGGCGAACTGACGCTCAACGCGAGCGCGGACTATGAGGCGAAGGCGAGCTACGACATCGTCATCACCGCAACGCAGGGCAGCACCAGCACCGACCAGGCGGTGACGATCAGCGTCATCGACGTGAACGACAATGCGCCTGTGTTCTCCTCGGGCGATGCGGCGAGCGTGGCGGAGAATGCGGACGCCTCGACCGTGATCTACACGGCGGCGGCGACCGACGCGGATGCGACCTTCGGCCCGATCAGCTACACGCTGGGCGGCGCGGACGCGGCGGCCTTCACGCTCGACGCCGTGACGGGCGAACTGCGGCTCAACGCGAGCGCGGACTATGAGGCGAGGGCGAGCTACGACATCGTCATCACCGCCAAGCAGGGCAGCACCAGCACCGACCAGGCGGTGACGATCAGCGTCATCGACGTGAACGACAATGCGCCGCTGTTCACCTCCGGCGACACGGCGAGCGTGGCGGAGAATGCGGACGCCTCGACCGTGATCTACACGGCGGCGGCGACCGATGCGGATGCGACCTTCGGCGACATCAGCTACACGCTGGGCGGCGCGGACGCGGCGGCCTTCACGCTCGACGCCGTGACGGGCGAACTGCGGCTCAACGCGAGCGCGGACTATGAGGCGAGGGCGAGCTACGACATCGTCATCACCGCAACGCAGGGGGTCACGAGCACCGACCAGGCGGTGTCGATCAGCGTCATCG
>NZ_JBHDJI010000035.1:0-1019 GCF_041877245.1 Sphingobium agrisoli | reverse complement strand
AGAGTCGGATGACATTAGATTGATCCGTACCCCGAGTTGGTGAGATAATTGCGGCATTCGGCGGGACTGAAGGTATCGAGCAAGGAGCCGATGCGCCGCCAGGTTGCCTCATGTGATCGCTCGGCGGCTTTTCGCATGAGATGCTTGAGTTTGGCGAAGACCTGTTCGATCGGGTTGAGGTCTGGCGAGTATGGCGGCAGGAACAGCAGGCGCGCCCCGACGCTGCGGATCGCCTTGCGGACGGCGGGGCGTTTGTGGCTCGACAGATTATCCATGATGACGACGTCTCCGGGCGAGAGCGTTGGCACGAGGCATTGCTCGACATAGTCGGTGAAGCTCTGCGCGTTGACCGGCTGGTCGAGCACGCAAGGGGCGTCGATCCGGTCACAGCGCAGCGCGGCGAGGAAGGTCATCGTGCGCCAATGGCCATAAGGCACCTTGGCATGGAGTCGCTGACCGACCGGTGCCCAGCCGCGCAGAGGCGCCATATTTGTCTTCGCCCAGGTTTCGTCGATGAAGACCAGGCGAGCCGGATCAAGCCGACCCTGATACTTCTTCCACTGCTCGCGTCGCCGAGCGACTGCGGGTCGGAGTTGCTCGGCGGGCAGCACGCTTTTTTTTGAAGCTCAGTCCCTCGGCATGGACGAAGCGCCAGACCTGCACATAATCGACCTTCACCCCACGCCCGGCCAGCTCGGCCACCAGCCCGCGCAACGTGAAGTCTGTGGCAGTACGTTCCAGCAGCCAGTCGCGGTTAGGTCCAGACAAAATGCCGCGCTTATGACCACCCATCTGGCCAGGCGTCGCGCTGCCCGTCTCGCGGACACGCCGAACCCATTTGATCGCTGAACTCGCCGCTACACCAAAGCGTGTCGCGGCCGCATGGCACGACATGCCCTCCTGCAACACGGCTCCAACAACGCGCTCGCGCAAATCCATCGAATAGGGTTTCGCCATGCCCGCTGGCCTCCATTCCCCAGCCGGCATCTTGAATCACATAATAGGCCCGAGCAAAACCC
>NZ_JBHDJI010000034.1:0-1163 GCF_041877245.1 Sphingobium agrisoli | reverse complement strand
CAAGGTGCATTGATCAGAACCCATGGGCCCATTGGCGCAGTCCGAGTGACATGATGCGCCAGGGCTGCTCGACGAGCTTGTTCCAGGCGAAGCAGCAGTGGTCGACGATGTCATCGTAGGATTGGAAGATGCGGTTCGAGAGCCAGTTGTCGCGCATGAACTGCCAGACGTTCTCGACCGGGTTGAGCTCCGGGCACCTGGGCGGCAGCGGCATCAAGGTGATGTTGGGCGGCACGACCAGCTCGGCCGATCCATGCCATCCGGCCTGATCGAGCAGCAGAACGGCATGTGCGCCCGGCGCGACGTGGAAGGCGATTTCCTCAAGGTGCATGCTCATCGCCTCGCTGTTGCAGCGGGGCATGACGATGCCGGCGGCTTTACCTTCGGCGGGACAGATCGCGCCGAACAGCCATGCCGAGGAGCGTCGCTGATCCTTGGGTGCCGAGGGCCGCGTGCCGCGCTTCGCCCAGCGCCGGGTGAGCTTGGTTTGCTGACCGATTCGAGCCTCGTCCTGCCACCACAGCTCTATCGGCGTTCCTCTCGGGAGGCGCCGCCTGATCTGCGCCAGGCGGGCAGCGAAGCTTTTTTAAAATCGGCAATGTCGTCGCCCTTCTGCCCCCGATGGCGGGGCCGCACCGAGAGCTTGCGGTAGCCCATCGCACGAAGCTCACGCCCGAGGGTATGGCGCGTGACCGAGAGCGCGAACTCGTCCCAGATCCACTGGGTTAGATCGGCAAGCCGCCAGCGCACCACGCCATGCGCCGCGGGGATTGGCCCGGCCTCGACTATCGCTGCAAGCCGCGCGCGCTGCTCGTCGTTGAGGATCGCGGCCCGGCCCGGCGCCTTGCGCGTCGCCAGACCATCGGGGCCGCCTTCGTTGAACCGCAGGACCCAGTCGCGCACGATTTGCAGCGTGACGCCGGCAACCTTCGCCGCTTCGCTCCGGCTCCCGCCGTCCAGGATCAGAGCCACCGCCAATAGCCGCCGGACCTGATCCGCATCATCGCTTCGTCGCGCAAACTGGCGCAAATCCGTCGATGTGTAGTCAGACCGAACCCCAATCGCTGCTGCCATCGCAAGCCTCCACGTGCCTGCTACGTCGAATCAGATTTTCACGAGCTTGGGAATCCCCCGCGTGAGTCAGCCTCAACGCACCTTAGTAT
>NZ_JBHDJI010000033.1:0-1260 GCF_041877245.1 Sphingobium agrisoli | reverse complement strand
TCGGCCGACACGATCGGCGCGTCGCCGTGAACCTCGGCCCGAGCGTGGGAAGCGACGAGGCGGATGATCCGCTCGACTTGGGCGGCATCCATTCGCACGCCAGTGTCGACGCGGCCCTCGCCGAGCCGGTCAAGACGCAGCGCCCCATCGGGATTGACCATGATCTCGATGACACGGGCATCGGCCAGTGCTTCGGCGATCGCCGGCCCCATCGCCGTGCGCAGCATCCCGCGCCGCCGGTCTGCGGAGATACCGGCGCTCATCGGCCGGACTCCGCCGCGCCGCCGAACCCGTCGGCGATCGTCCGCCGTCCAGCGGCGATCTGCCGGCCGACCTGGGCGATGAAGGCATCGAACCGCTTGGCGGCGATGGCGCGGCCAGCATGATCGTTCTCGGCGAGCGGGGCTTGGATCGCCAGCTCGTATCGGACGAACAGTGCCAGCGTTTCGAGCTGGATATGCCCGTCGCGCTCAAGCCGTCCGATCGCCGCTGTAAGGCGGTCGAGGCGTATGCCGAACCGGTCTTCCAGTTCGGATGCGCCGCGCCGGTTGAGCCAGGCCGTGACCGCGTCGGTCAAGATCGCCGACTTGGACGCGCCCGGCTTTGCGGCCAACGCTTCAAGGCGGTCGCTCACCGATTTCGGCAGGAACAGCTGATGGCGGATCTTCTCGACCATGGTCAGAGATCCAGCTGCAGGTCGCCGGGCCGATGCCCGTTCGAACCATCGGCGCCGGCATCGATGGCGTAGACGGTGCGTGCAGTGCCAAGCGCTCGTGCCTGATCCATGGCGCGCTGATCGGCTGCGGCATCGTCGTCATCAGCGCCGAGACCGAGCGGGTCGGTGGTGACGGGATCGGGGGCCAGCGGGTGATCGATTTCCTGCCCGGGTTGCCGGGCCTGTTCCAAACCTCCGCCAGCATCGCCTCCGACCTCCTCCTCTCCGGCACCTAGGCGTGTATCGGTGCCGCGGACTGTGCCGGCCCAATCGTCGGGCCGCGCTGTCGGCCGGTCGGCATAGTCACCACTCGCCAGCGCCGGCGGTGGCAGCACGCGAGCCTTGAAGGCGTTGTCCTCGAAGTAGCGAAGCTTGGTCGCGCGGATCGGCGGTGTGCCGGCGACGAGAATGAGCTCGTCCGTCGCGGGCAGCTGCATCACTTCGCCGGGTGTCAGGAGGGCGCGTGCGGTTTCCTGCCGGCTGACCATGACGTGCGCGAGCCATGGTGCGAGCCGGTGCCCGGCATAGTTGCGCATCGCGCGCTG
>NZ_JBHDJI010000032.1:0-1260 GCF_041877245.1 Sphingobium agrisoli | reverse complement strand
TCGGCCGACACGATCGGCGCGTCGCCGTGAACCTCGGCCCGAGCGTGGGAAGCGACGAGGCGGATGATCCGCTCGACCTGGGCGGTGTCCATCCGCACGCCTGTGTCGGTGCGGCCCTCGCCAAGTCGGTCAAGGCGCAGGGCCCCGTCGGGATTGACCATGATCTCGATGACACGGGCATCGGCGAGGGCTTCGGCGATTGCCGGCCCCATCGCCGTGCGCAGCATCGCGCGCCGCCGGTCTGTGGAGATGCCGGTGCTCATCGGCCGGACTCCGCGCCGCCGCCGAACCCGTCGGCAATCGTCCGCCGTCCAGCAGCGATCTGCCGTCCGACCTGGGCGATGAAGGCATCGAACCGCTTGGCGGCGATGGCACGGCCAGCTTGATCATTTTCTGCGAGCGGGGCCTGGATTGCCAGCTCGTAGCGGACAAACAGGGCCAGCGTTTCCAGCTGGATATGCCCGTCGCGCTCAAGCCGTCCGATCGCGGTGGTCAGGCGATCGAGCCGGATGCCGAAGCGATCTTCCAGCTCGGATGCGCCGCGCCGGTTGAGCCAGGCGGTGACAGCGTCGGTCAGGATCGCCGATTTGGACGCGCCTGGCTTGGCGGCCAGCGCTTCAAGGCGATCGCTTACCGGTTTCGGCAGGAACAGCTGATGGCGGATCTTCTCGACCATGGTCAGAGGTCCAACTGGAGGTCGCCGGGCCGATGCCCGTTCGAACCATCGGCGCCGGCATCGATGGCGTAGACGGTGCGTGCGGTGCCAAGCGCTCGTGCCTGATCCATCGCGCGCTGATCGGCTGCGGCATCGTCGTCGTCAGCGCCGAGACCGAGCGGATCGGTGGTGACCGGGTCGGGAGTCAGCGGACGATCGATTTCCTGCCCGGGTTGCCTGGCCTGTTCCAAACCTCCGCCAGCATCGCCTCCGACCTCCTCCTCTCCGGCACCGAGACGTGCATCGGTGCCGCGGACGGTGCCGGTCCAAACGTCGGGCCGCGCTGGCGGCCGGTCGGCACAGTCGCCACTCGCCAGCGTCGGCGGTGGCAGCACGCGAGCCTTGAAGTTGCTGTCCTCGAAGTAGCGAAGCTTGGTCGCGCGGATCGGCGGTGTGCCGGCGACGAGGACGAGCTCGTCGGTGGCTGGCAGCTGCATCACTTCGCCTGGTGTCAGGAGGGCGCGAGCTGTTTCCTGCCGGCTGACCATGACGTGCGCGAGCCATGGTGCGAGCCGGTGCCCGGCATAGTTGCGCATCGCGCGCTG
>NZ_JBHDJI010000031.1:0-1843 GCF_041877245.1 Sphingobium agrisoli | reverse complement strand
AAAAGTCGCTCAACTCCACCAATCCCGCACCCGCCCCGCACCCGGCAGACCCATAGCCTCAAGCCCACTACGCCACACCCCGCACTACGCAACCAACCCAATATAACCCGCCTCACCACAGGCGTTTGGTGCGTCACACTCCATCGCTCCCGACAGCGACCGACACGCAAACACTACACGCCCCTATGAATTCGTATGCGCCTCTTGCCGGGCCCACCTTGCCATGTCAGCGCTTACGACCGCATGAGGAGAGGGAGAGAGGGCATGGAAAAGCCTCGCCAGGGTTTTGCCGGCCTGTGGAATATCAGCTTCGGCTTTTTCGGTATTCAAATCGGGTTTGCATTGCAGAACGCCAATATGAGCCGGGTTTTCCAGTCGCTCGGTTCCAGCATCGACAATCTGTCGGCGCTCTGGGTCGCAGCGCCTCTGACGGGGCTGCTGGTTCAACCCGTCATCGGCCATTTGTCGGATCGGACATGGCTGGGGCGGCTCGGGCGACGGCGGCCCTATTTTCTGGCGGGCGCTTTCCTGTCCGCCATTGCGCTCATTGCCATGCCACAGAGCCAGACGCTGCTGATGGCGGCGATGCTCTTGTGGATGCTCGACGCGAGCCTCAACATCTCAATGGAGCCGTTCCGCGCTTTCGTCGGCGACATGCTGCACAAGGATCAGCATACGGCAGGCTATGCGGTGCAGACCGCGTTCATCGGCGCGGGCGCGGTGGTGGGGTCGCTGTTCCCATGGCTGCTCGATCATCTCGGGGTCGCCAATGTCGCGCCGCCGGGGGTAATACCGGACACCGTGCGGTACAGCTTCTGGGCGGGCGGCGCAGCCCTGTTCGGAGCCGTGCTGTGGACGATCCTGACGACCCGAGAATATACGCCAGCGCAAATGAGCGCCTTCGCCGAGGAGGCGGAGCCTATCGCGACGCCCGATCTGTCCCGCCGCGCGCTTGGCCCTTCCTTAGGTTGGATCGGCGCTGGGCTGCTGGTGGCGTTGCTGGTCGATCTCTGGGCGATGGAGAAGGAGGTCTATCTGCTCGCGGCGCTGCTTGCCGGCTATGGCATCGCCAGCATCGCCGCTATCCTGCTGGCACGCGCGGGACGGGGGCAGACGATGCTCACCCATATCGTCGGCGATGTCGCAGCCATGCCGCCGATCATGCGCCGGTTGGCGCTGGTGCAATTTTTCAGCTGGTCCGCGTTGTTCATCATGTGGATTCACACCACGCCGGTCGTCGCCCAATATATGTTCGGATCGGCCGACCCGGCGAGTGCCGGTTATCAGGCCGGGGGGAACTGGGTTGGGGTGTTGTTTTCGGTCTATAATGGCGTCGCGGCGATCGCCGCGCTGATGCTGCTGCCACGCCTGTCCGCCAAGCTTGGCCAAGCGCGCACCCATGCCTTGTGCCTGGCGGCCGGTGCGGCGGGTTTCGCCAGTTTTCTATTCGTGCGCGATCCGCGCCTGTTGCTGCTGAGCGAGGTGGGGATCGGCATCGCCTGGGCGTCGATCCTCGCCATGCCCTATGCAATGCTCGCGTCCACCCTGCCGCAGGCAAAGCTGGGCGTCTATATGGGCTTGTTCAACATCTTCGTTGTGCTGCCGCAGCTTCTGGTGGCGACGATCATGGGGTCGGTCATGACCCGATTCTTCCCCGGCGATCCGATCTGGACCATGGCGTTTGCGGCAGTGACACTACTCGTGGCCGCTGGCGCGACGGTGCGCGTGCGGGCCTAGAGCGAGATGACGTGAGGCTGAATCGAGAGGGGTTTTGCTCGGGCCTATTATGTGATTCAAGATGCCGGCTGGGGAATGGAGGCCAGCGGGCATGGCGAAACCCTAT
>NZ_JBHDJI010000030.1:0-3691 GCF_041877245.1 Sphingobium agrisoli | reverse complement strand
CGAGACCGGGAGAGCGAAGCCCCGCCCCGCGGCGACGACGACGGGAGGCGGACCGTCGCCGCCCTCCGGCGCGCCTAGTGGGGGGTGTAGGCGGTGCCGGAACCGAGGAACTTCTTGGTCGCCGCCTGCGCATCGATCTGCGCTTGCGCCTGCCGCGCGCGCTCGATCGTCTCGGCGCGATACTGGGCGGCCATCATGTTCTGGATCTGGAACTGCTGCTTGGCGGTGAGCGCGAGCAGCTGATTGGTGGCCTGTTGGGCCTGCAAGGATCCTTCGGCACCCTGGCTCTTCGCGACCAGCGAAGACAGGGTTTGGGCATCCGCGGCGACATTTTCGACGACCTGTGCCTGCACGGTCATCGTGTGCTGGTAGGCGGTCATCGCGGTGTCGAGGCGAGAGCGAGCAGCAACGACCTGGTCGTTCATCCGCAATGCCTGGCCGAAGCTCTGCGGGAAGATCTGGTGGAATTGCTGGTCGAGGCCGGAGACCTGGAGCCGGATGCCCTGGGCTTGTCCCATCAGGCGGTCAACCTGCTGCAGCGTCTGGGTCAGCGCCTGCAGCTCGGGGAAATCGATCGTCGTCAGGTTCTTCGCCTGGTTGAGCAGGCTGCGCGCCTGGTTCTGCAGCGACTGGATCTGGTTGTTGATCTGGGTGAGCGTCCGGGCGGCCGTCAGGATGTTCTGGCTGTAATTGCTCGGGTCGAACACCGTCAGCTGCGCGTGGGCAGGCGTAGTTGTCACGGCCAGGCCCATGGCGAGCGAGCCGGCTGTCCCGAGGCCTAGCGCGCTCGCGATCAGATATTTGCGGGTAAGGAAACGCATCACATTACTCCATTGCTTGGGGGGCGGGAAAATCGGCGAGCAGGTCGGCGGCCCAGTCGAGGCCAGCGGACGCGAGGAAGCGGGCTGCGAAGTCCGAGAGGCCATCGTCGGCGATCATCGCGTCGATCCGCGATTGCGTGGTGGGGTCGGACGCGCCGCACAGGGCGAGCGCGATCGGGCCGAGGCCCAGTTCGAACAGCCGGTTGCCGCGCGTCGACTGCAGGTAATATTGCCGCTTCGGCGTGGCGCGGCTGACCAGTTCGATCTGGCGATCGTTCAGGCCGAACCGCTCATAGGCCTCGCGGCTCTGCGGCTCGATCGCGCGATCATTGGGCAGCAGGATGCGCTGCGGGCAGCTCTCGATGATGGCCGGCGCGATGCTGCTCGACGCGATGTCGGCGAGGCTCTGCGTCGCGAACAGCACCGCGACGTTCTTCTTGCGCAGCACCTTCAGCCATTCGCGGATGCGCGCGGCGAACAGGGGATGGTCAAGGAATATCCAGGCCTCGTCGAGTACCAGCAGGGTCGGCCGGCCATCGAACCGCTCTTCCAGCCGGTGGAAGAGATAGGTCAGCACGGGCGCCACCACGCCGGCCTGGCCCATTAGCTCCTCGGTCTCGAAGCACTGCACATCAGCGAAGGCGAGATGCTGCTCGGCCGCGTCGAGCAGCCGTCCATAGGGGCCGTCCAGCGTGTAGGCGCCGAGCGCGGTGCGAAGCGCATTGGATTGGAGGAGCAGAGTCAGCCCGGTAAGGGTGCGTTCCTCCGGCGGCGCAGACGCGAGGCTGCCGAGCGCCGACCAGACGGTATCCTTCACTTCGGGCGTGACGAGGACCTTCTCGTGGGCGAGCAGTGCCGCGATCCATTCCGCCGCCCAGCTTCGCTCGGTGGCGTCATCGATCCTGCGCAAAGGCTGGAACGCCAGCGTCTCACCCGCATCGGCACCGAGTCCGAGCGCATGGTGTGCGCCGCCCATCGCCAGCACGGCCGCCCGTGCGGAAAACCCCTTGTCGAAGATATAGACCTGAGAGCCCGCGTAGCGCCGGAACTGAAGTGCAATCAACGCGAGCAACACCGATTTGCCAGCGCCCGTCGGTCCGACCACCAGCATGTGCCCGACGTCGCCGACGTGCGTCGACAGGCGGAACGGCGTCGATCCTGCCGTGCTGGCATGGAGCAACGGTGGGCCGTCGAGATGGGCGTTACGTACAGGGCCGGCCCAGACCGACGACAGCGGCATCAGATGCGCAAGGTTCAGCGTGTGGACCAGGGGCTGCCGGACGTTCGCGTAGACTTGCCCTGGCAGCGACGACAGCCACGCCTCGACCGCATTGACGCCTTCTCGTATCGTCGTGAAGCCGAGCCCGTTGACGATCCGCTCGACCCGCCTGACCTTGTCTTCGACGCCGGCGCGATCACTATCGCTGACCGTGATTGTCGTGGTCAGGTGTCCGAACGCGACATGGTCGCCGCCCAGGACCTGAAGCGCGAGGTCGGCATCGACCACCTTGTTGTCGGCGTCGGTGTCGAGCAGCTGCGATGGCTGGTTGTACATGACCTCGCGCAGGAGCGCGGTGATCGACTTGCGCTTGTTGAACCACTGCCGACGTAGCTTGGTCAGCGCTTTGGTGGCGTCGCTCTTGTCGAGCGCGAGAAAGCGCGTGACCCACCGATAGCCGAAGTCCTGATGGTTGAGCGCATCGAGGATTCCCGGCCGGCTGATGCTTGGGAAGCCGAGCACGGTCAGGGTGCGAAGGTGGGTTCCGCCGAGCCGCGGCTCCAGGCCGCCGGTCAGCGGCGTGTCGACGAGCAGCGCGTCAAGATAGACCGGCGTCTCCGGGACCGCGACATGATGCGGGCGATTGGAGATCGTGCTGTGCAGGAAGGTCAGCGTCTCGGAGTCATCGAGGGCGCGGACCTCGGGCATGAAGCTCGCGAAGAGATCCAGGGCGCGATCGCTTTCGGCGATGAAGCTGGACAGTGCGCCATGCCAGTCGCGGCCCTTGTCGGCATCGGGTCGCTCGACCAGCGACCGGCCGGCCGCCTCGGCGCTATCGGGCGTGGGCAGCCAGGTCAGCGTCAAATGGTAGCGGCTCTCATAGTGCTCGCCTTCGCCGAGGAAGGCGGCGCGGCGTTCCTGGTCGACCAGCCAGGACGCGGCGTCCGGAAAGTCGCTATCAGGGTAGGCAGATGCCTCGCGTCGCTCGGCTTCGAAGAACAGCGCCCAGCCCGTCCCGAACCGCTTGAGGACATTGTTTGCCCGGGCGCAGGCCGAAATCAGTTCGCCCTCGGTTGCGGACTCCAGGTCAGGGCCTCGGAAACGCAGCGTACGCTGGAAGCTCCCATCCTTGTTGAGGATGACGCCAGGCGCGACGAGCGCCGCCCATGGAAGATGGTCCGCCAGCCGGTCGGGCCGGTGACGATATTCGGCGAGGTTCAGCACGCGAAATAGCCTTTCTGGCGGAGATGACGGATCAATACGGGAGCGAAGTCCGGGTCACGGCGGGCGGCAAAGACGGCTATGCTGTGACCGATCGCCCAGAGCACGAGACCGGCGATCCATTGTTGAAGGCCGAGGCCGACGGCGGCGGCCAGCGTTCCATTGACGATCGCAAGCCCGCGCGGTGCGCCGCCGAGCAGGATCGGAGATCCGAGACTCCCGTGAATGGGAGCCTCGAAACCTTCGAGATATTTTCCGGCGCCGATCACGCGATCAGCGCCCCACCGCCGAAGCTGAAGAAGCTGAGGAAGAAGCTCGATGCCGCGAATGCGATCGACAGGCCGAAGACGATTTGGATGAGGCGCCGGAAGCCGCCGCTGCTCTCGCCGAACGCCAGCGTCAGGCCGGTGACGATAATGACGATGACGGC
>NZ_JBHDJI010000003.1:0-357457 GCF_041877245.1 Sphingobium agrisoli | reverse complement strand
ATAGGGTTTCGCCATGCCCGCTGGCCTCCATTCCCCAGCCGGCATCTTGAATCACATAATAGGCCCGAGCAAAACCCCTCTCGATTCAGCCTCACGTCATCTCGCTCTAATCCAGCGTTGGTACCAAAAGCCGACCTTCCGCAATCCACCCATCGCGCCATCGCGCCACATCCTCAAACCGGCCGCGTCCGCCACATGGCGATCGGGATCATGGTCATCACCGGCTTGTCGTCCTGATTATAGATCGTCACCTTGTTGCGGACGATGCCCATTTCGGGGCGCGTCCTGGACGCCGTCTTCTCAATCACCTCATTCGTGCCGCGCAGCGTGTCGCCGGGGCGCACCGGGCGCAGCCAGCGCAGTTCGTCCACGCCCATCGCGCCCAGGCTGGCCGCCTGCCGGCCCGGTTCCTTTCGCATCGCGGCGACGAACATCTTCATGAACAGCGCGGTGGTGTGCCAGCCGCTTGCCGAGATGGTGCCGAAATGCGTCTTCGCCGCCGCCTCGTCGGAGAGGTGAAAGGGTTGCGGGTCGAATTCGGCGGCAAAAGCGATGCTTTCCTCGCGCGTCAGCGTCAGCGGGCCGAAATCGAAGCGGTCGCCGATGGCGATATCCTCGAAATATACAATGTCGTTGCCCGCCATGGTGGGTCTCCTCTTCCCGCCATGGCTTAGGAGCGCTTTCCGTTTACGTCAATGTCAGGCGATGCTCAGTGAGGCCTGCCCGCGCGGGACCGTCAGCGTCGCGCGGGTCTGAATGTCCGCGCCGGGCGTCGAGACCCGGTCCATCACCCGGACGCGGGTGGTCCAGGCGTCGGGCGTCACGTCGCAGACCAGATAGCCGCGCTGGTCGTTCAGGAACTTCAGTTGCGGGTTGTTCCTGAACATGATGTCGCTGCCTGCGCGCAGATCCTGCCCGTCGCCGCCTGACGAGATGGACGTGGAGACGAACTCCACCGCCACGGGCTTGCCCTCGCTCTCCAGCAAGCCGGCGAAATTCTGGTGCTCGTCGCCCGTCAGCACGACGACATTGTCGAGGCCGCGCATCTTCGCCAGCAGCCTTTTGCGTGGTGCTTCATAGGCCGCCCAACTGTCGAGATTATAGATTTTCGCCGCCTCGTCGGCGTAGCGGCGGCGGTCGAGCGACATCATCATCACCTGCTGCGCGACGCAGTTCCATTTGGCCTGGCCCCGAGTCAGGTTGCGAGTGAGCCAGCTTTCCTCCTCAGGCGAAAGCACCTGCGCCTTGGCATCGTCGATGCCGGCGCAGTGCGTCTTGAACCCGTCGTCGCATGGCTGGTCCGACCGGAAGGATCGGGTGTCGAGGAAGTCGATCGAGAGCAAATCGCCGAACCGCGCCTCCCGCCAGGCGTTGGTGATGATGCCGTTCCTGGGCAGCATCGCCGCGCGCACCGGCATATATTCATACCATGCCTGCAATCCCGCCTGCCGGCGCAGGCGGAATATGTCGGACGGCGCGTTGCCCTTGCCGGGGATGTCGCCGACCCAGTTATTTTCCACCTCATGATCGTCGAAGGTCGAAAACCAGCTGTGCCGGGCACGGGCGGCCTGAAGGTCATAGTCGCTCAGATACTGGGCATAGCGCAGGCGATAGTCGGTGAGGTCGAAGCAATCCTGCCCGATATGGTGCCGCACCTGATCGACCGGCAGACCGTCCTTGTCGTAATCGGGCGTGCGCTGCTGATATTCGTAGATGAAGTCGCCATAATGATAGACGAAAGCAAGGTCGTCCTCCCGCGCCAGATGGCGGAAGGCGGTGAAATAGCCGTCCTCGTAATTCTGGCAGCCCGCGACGCCGAACTTCAGCGCAGCCGGGCTGGCCGAGGCGAGCGGCAGGGTGCGGGCGCGCCCGCGCGTCGATTGATCGCTGCCAAGTCCGAAACGATACCAATAGGGGCGGTCGGGTTGCAGGCCCGTCACTTCGACATGGACGCTATGGCCCAGTTCCGGCCGCGCCGTCGCTTCGCCCGACGCGACGATGGTCTTGAACCTGTCGTCGCTCGCCACTTCCCATTTCACCGGCAGCGGCACCATCGGCATGCCGCCATGCGGCTCCAGAGGCTTGGGCGCGAGCTTGGTCCAGATGACGAAGCCGTCCGGCGCGGGATCGCCCGATGTGACCCCGAGCGAAAAAGGATAGCCCGCGAACCAGGTCTGCGCCGTCAATATGGCGGGCGCGCCGATGGGCGCCAGGCTGGCGGCGGACAGGAACTGGCGGCGATTGAACATGGGGCGACCTTTTGGATGGGCGGTTTTGCGACTGTCTTAACCCGCTCCCCTAACCGCGCAATATGACAGGATGACGCGCGCGCTCAGCCGGCCCATTCGCGCAGAGCGCCCCACGCCTCCGCCTTCTTCTCGCGGGACAGGCTGGCATAGGCGCCGCTGGAGGAGGGAAGGTCGATCAACGTCAGGTCGGGCCGCGCGGCCAGCTGCCGGCGGCCATGGGTCGCGGCGGTCCTGCCGTTGAAGGCTATCGCCTTGAGCGCGGGCAACCGCTCGATGAACCGGCCAAGGTCGCGCAGTTCGGCGCCTCTGATGCTGCTGTCCAGGCTACCGTCCCGTTCGGCGCTCTCGATCACGTCCCACAGCCCCACACCGCGCGCGCGCAGCCGCTTCAACCGCATCGCATAGGGCTGGCCGCGCAGATCCTCGTCCAGCACACCGCCCAGCAAGTGCCAGAAGGCATTGCCGCGATGGGCATAATATTCGCCCTGCCGGATCGATGCGTCGCCGGGCAGGCTGCCCAGGACCAGCAGCCGGGTGCTCGCGTCGACGCTGGGAGGGAAGGCGAATTTAACGGGCATCTTCGCTAATCCGTCACCCCAGCGAAAGCTGGGGTCTCATGCGGTGGCGCGCAATCGCCTGAGATGCCAGCCTGCGCTGGCATGACGAACATAGGCTATACATTGAACCGGAACAGCATGATGTCGCCGTCCTGCGTCACATAATCCTTGCCTTCGGAGCGCCACTTGCCCGCCTCCTTGGCCCCGGCCTCGCCATTATACTGGACATAGTCGGCGTAGGCCATGGTTTCGGCGCGGATGAAGCCCTTCTCGAAATCGGTGTGGATCGCGCCGGCGGCCTGCGGCGCCTTGCTCCCCTTCGTCACGGTCCAGGCGCGCGCTTCCTTCGGCCCCACGGTGAAGAAGGTGATGAGGCCCAGCAGTTCGTATCCCGCGCGAATGATGCGGGCGAGGCCGGCTTCGGTCAGGCCCAGCGCTTCGAGATATTCGGCGCGTTCCTCGACCGGCATAGTGACGAGTTCCGCCTCGATCGCGGCGGAGACGATCACCGCCTTCGCATTTTCGGCCGCCGCCTTCTCGAACACGCGGCCACTGTGCGCGTTGCCCTCCGCCGCCGCATCCTCCTCGACATTGCAGACATAGAGGACGGGCTTGGCGGTCAGCAGTTGCGCCTGCGTGAAGAGGCGTTCTTCCTCCACATCGCGCGGCTGCGTCAGACGGGCGGGCTTGCCTTCGCGCAGCAGATCGAGCGCCTGGCCCAGCACGGATGCGGCGGCCTTTGCCTCCTTATCGCCCTGCGCCGCCTTCTTGGCGAGATTGGGAACGCGCTTCTCAAGGCTTTCCAGGTCGGCGAGCATCAGCTCCGTCTCGACCGTCTCTGCGTCGGCGATGGGATCGACCTTGCCCTCGACATGGGTGATGTCGTCATCCTCGAAACAGCGCAGGACATGGACGATGGCGTCCACCTCGCGGATGTTGGCGAGGAACTGGTTGCCCAGGCCCTCGCCCTTGGACGCGCCGCGCACCAGGCCGGCGATGTCGACGAAGCTCAGCTGCGTCTCGATGATCTTGGCCGATCCGCCGATCTTCGCGATGGTCTGGAGCCGGTCGTCGGGTACGGCCACGCGGCCTTCATTGGGTTCGATCGTGCAGAAGGGATAGTTGGCCGCCTGCGCCGCCTGCGTTTCGGTGAGCGCATTGAACAGGGTGGACTTGCCGACATTGGGGAGGCCGACGATACCGCAACGAAAACCCATGGAACTGCCTTACGAGGATAGGAGGATTGCCGCGCCGATAGCGCTTTGGACCGGGAAAGGCCAGCCTCGGTCACATGGATCAGCGCTGGCGCCGGTAGGACAAAAGGCGCAGTTGCAATAAGCGGGCGCGTCGCGACATGGGGCGCATGACTGGAGGCGACATGGCGGATCAGGAACAAGACTGGTGGACGGACGGATCGGGCCGGCGCTGGAAGAAGCGGCCGCCGCACGAGACGGGTGCGCTCGGCCGCTGCCCGCGCTGCGGCGAGGGGCATATCTTCCAGGGCTTCCTGACCGTGCGCGACCATTGCGAGGTATGCGGCCTCGATTATAGCTTCGCCGATCCCGCGGATGGCCCGGCGGTATTCGTTCAGCTGTTCGCCTGCGTGCCCGGCGTCATCTTCATCCTGATGCTTGAGATATTGGCGAGCCCGCCGCTCTGGGTGCATCTGATCGTCGGGCTGCCGGTGGTGATCCTGACCACGGTGCTGCCGCTGCGCCCGATCAAGGGCTGGCTCGTCGCCGCGCAGTTCACGACGCGCGCGCAGGAAGCCGGGACGAGCGCGCTTTGGGCGAAGCTGCACGGCGACGGGCGGGGCTGACTCGCCCGGTCAATGCCGGAAGAAAAGCGTCACCGACGCGATGTGGTTGACGCGGGTGTTGCCGCCGCGCTGGTTGACGATCTGGTTCATATAGCCGACCTCCAGCGTCGAAGCGCCCGGCAGGCCCAGTTCCGCGCCCGCAAAGCTGCGTAACTGGTCGAAACCCGCCCGCGCGCCCCAGTCGGTATCGTTGAGCGCCGCAAACCCCTCGGCCCAGACCAGCGCGTTGACCGCATCGCTCTCCGCCCGAAGCGGCTTTTCATATCGGATCATCTCGCGCAGCCGCCAGCCCATGTCGTCGCCATCCGACCGCCAACGCTGCTCCAGCCGCGTGCGCGACGAAAGCTCGCCGCCCCAGGGCTTGCCCAGCGTCCAGCTAAGTTGCTGGAAACTGCGCTCTTCGTTCACATCCCTGCCGCCCTCGATTGGGACGACAACATGCGCAAACCCCTGATACAGGGTGACGGCGGGCGAGAATTTCCAGCCTAGCGCGCCCCGGAACAGCGCCTGGTCCACGCGCGACACTCCATCGCCGATGCGCGGTTGCACTTCCGCGAAATAGACGACCTCATCCTTCACTGATCCCATCGCCGTCAGGTTGAGCCAGAACTGTTCATCTTCGCTGGTCGCCGCCAGTGCCGGGGACGCAAGCAGCATGAGGGCAGTGGGCAGCAGATGGGAAAGGCGCATCGTCATCCTTGCGGGGGGAGGGGGGGGGAGTCGCCCCCTCTAATCGTCCCGCATGTCCGGCTTGTTGCTGCGCTGTGACTTTGCCTGAACCGTCCCGCTTTCAGGTTATGACACTCGGCCGGTCCATGCCGGTGAAGCCGCTGATATCCGCCACCTCCTGCGCGGCGGCGACCAGCGGGGCGAGGGCATCGGCGGTCTCCATGCCAAGGTCGCCGTCCGGCCCGACATAGCGCTCGATATAGACCCGCAAGGTCGCGCCTTCGGTGCCCGTGCCCGACAAGCGGAACACGACCCGCGATCCGTCCTCGAACAAGATACGCACGCCCTGGTTCCGGCTCACCGACTGGTCGGTGGGATCGGTGTAGGCGAAATCGTCCGCGCTTTTCACCGTGCCGCCGCTGTTGGTGGTGCCGGGCAGGCTGGCGAGCGCGTCGCGCAGCGCCGCCATCAGCGCGTCGGCCTTGTCCTTGGCGATCGCTTCATAATCGTGCCGGGCATAATAATTCCGGCCATAGGTCGCCCAGTGGTCGGCCATGATCGCTGCGACCCCCTGCTGGCGCACGGCAAGGATGTTGAGCCACAGCAGCACCGCCCAGATGCCGTCCTTTTCACGTACATGGTCGGAGCCGGTCCCCGCGCTCTCCTCGCCGCAGATGGTCGCCATGCCGGCGTCGAGCAGATTGCCGAAATATTTCCAGCCCGTCGGCGTTTCGTAGAGCGGAACGCCGAGCTTCTCCGCCACCCGATCCGCAGCGCCGCTGGTCGGCATCGACCGCGCGATGCCCTTGAGGCCCGCCGCATAGCCCGGCGCCAGATGGGCGTTCGCCGCCAGCACCGCCAGCGAGTCAGATGGCGTGACGTAGCAATGCCGCCCGATGATGAGGTTGCGGTCGCCGTCCCCGTCCGACGCCGCGCCGAAATCGGGCGCGTCGGCCGCCATCATCCGGTCATATAGCGCCCTGGCATGGACCAGGTTCGGATCAGGGTGATGGTGGCCGAAATCGGGCAGCGGCGTCGCGTTCATCACCGTGCCGGCGGGCGCGCCGAGCCTCTTCTCGAAAATCTCGACCGCATAGGGCCCGGTCACCGCGCTCATCGAATCGAAGGCAAGCGTGAAGCCGCCCGCGATCATCGCCCGGATCGCGTCGAAATCGAACAATCGCTCCATCAGGTCGGCATAGAGCGCGACCGGATCGACCACCTCCACGATCATGTCATCGAGCCGCGTCGATCCGATCGCGTCGATATCGACATCGGCGGTATCGAGTATGCGATAGCTATCGATGGCGAGCGTGCGGGCATGGATGGCGTCGGTCACCTTCTCGGGCGCGGGGCCGCCATTGCCGATATTATATTTGATGCCGAAATCCTCGTCCGGCCCGCCCGGATTATGGCTGGCCGACAGCACCAGCCCGCCGAACGCGCCCGCCGATCGGATAAGGTGCGACGCGGCAGGGGTCGATAATATCCCGCCCTTGCCCACCAGCACCCGGCCGAAACCGTTGGCCGCCGCCATCTTGAGCGCGATCTGGATGACGTCTCGGTTAAGATAGCGCCCGTCGCCGCCCAGCACCAACGTCTGCCCCGCAACCCCCTCCAGACTGTCGAACACCGACTGGATGAAATTCTCGGCATAATGGGGCTGCTGGAATATCCGGACCTTCTTGCGCAGGCCCGAAGTGCCCGGCTTCTGGTCGGAAAACGGCGTCGTCTGAATGATCTGGGACACGGGCGACTCCCTAAAGGACAGCGATGCTTTGGGACAAGGGACGCGCCAAGGCAAATCCTGATCCATGCAGCTTTTGCGTCGCTTCTTCGTTGTAGCAGCAGAACGACCCAGGGCCCGCTCAACGCAAAGGACGCCATGACCCCCGGACAGGAAGAGCCGCCCGAACTGATGGCGGCGAACAGTGACCAGATCGTCGAGACTACCGCCGCGACGGACAGCGACGCGACCAGCTTCGCGCAAGCCGTGGACGAAGTCGGCGCGGAATCGATGCTGGGCTACCGGCTTCAGCAGCAGGCGATCCTGTCGGACTTCGGGCTTGCGGCGCTCAAGACCCGCGACCTCGACGATCTGCTCGACGCGGCCGTCCGTCTCTCGGCGCAGGGGATGCGGGCGGACCTGTGCAAGATATTGGAGTATCGGGCCGAGGGCGATCATCTGCTGCTGCGCGCGGGTGTCGGCTGGCACGAGGGGGAGGTCGGCAACGCCACCCTCGGCGCGGACGAGCAGTCGCCTGCGGGCTTCGCTTTCCGCAACGGCACGCCGGTCATCTCCAATCATCTGGAGCATGAGGAGCGCTTCCGTACGCCCAGGCTGCTCGCCGACCATGGCGTGCGGCGCGCGATCAATGTGCTGATCGCCACCGGCGAGGGCGCGTGGGGCGTGCTGGAGGTCGACAGCCCCAATGACGGCGAGTTCGAAGCGGCGGACATCGCCTTCCTCCAGGGTTTCGCCAATCTCGTGGGCGTGGCGATCGAGCGCGCGGAAGCCGACCGCAAGCTCGCGGAGGCGCTGGAGCATCAAAAGCTGCTGGTGCAGGAAGCAAGCCATCGGGTGAAGAACAGCCTGGCGATGCTGTCGAGCCTGCTTCAGATGCAGTCGCGCCGCGCTGCGTCCGCCGATGTCGCGCAGGCACTTGACGAAGCGTCGGGCCGGATCATCGCGGTCGCGCGCACCCACGACCAGCTGTGGCGGCATGGCGGCGGCGATACGATCGACCTGCGCAATCTCATGTCGGACCTGTGCGCCACCTTGCAGGCGCAATTCGACGGCTTCCATTTCCATTGCGAGGCGGACGAGGCGCTCATTCGATCGGACCGCGCGATGACGCTGGCGCTGCTCGTCACCGAACTCGTCACCAATGCGGCCAAGCACGGCTATGCCGGCGCGCCGGGACAGGTGTGGACGCAGGTGCGCCAGGCCGGCGAAGACCGTCTCAGCATCATCGTGCGCGACGAGGGGCAGGGGCTGCCGGACGGTTTCCAGCTGACCAGCACGGCGTCCACCAGCCTGGGGATGAAGCTTATCACGACTCTGGCGCGAAGCCTGAACGGCACGGTGACCGCGCGGACGGAAGGCGGCGCGATCTTCGAGCTGACGATGCCGCTTTAAGCGGCGGTGCGCAGCGCGACCTCGTTCATGAAACGCGCGTCGTCATTCTTCGCCAGCCACTCCGCCTCGGCGCCGATCGCGGCCAGCATGTCGGTCAGCGCGTCGATTTCGCTCTTGGCGTAATTGCCGAGCACATAGCCATGGACCTTGTCCTTGTGCCCCGGATGGCCGATGCCGATCCGCACGCGGCGAAAATCCGGGCCGATATGCGCGTCGGTCGATCGCAGCCCGTTATGCCCGGCATTGCCCCCGCCGCGCTTCACCTTGACCTTCATCGGCGCGAGGTCGAGTTCGTCGTGAAAGACGGTCACGTCCTGCGGCGTCAATTTGTAGAAGCGCATCGCCTCGCCGATCGAGCGGCCGCTTTCGTTCATGAAGGTCGCGGGTTTCAGCAGGATGATCTTTTCAGGCCCGATCCGCCCTTCCTGGGTCCAGCCCTGAAACTGCTTCCTGGGCGGAGAGAAGCGATGCATGTCGGCGATCAGGTCGGCCGCCATGAAGCCGACATTGTGCCGGTGCATCGCATATTGCGCCCCCGGATTGCCGAGCCCGGCCCAGATCTGCATGGCTGACCTTCCGAAAATCAAAAAATCTCCGTTCGTCCTGAGTAGCCATTGAGCTTGCCGAAATGGCGTATCGAAGGATGCTTCGATACGGGCCTTCGACAGGCTCAGTCCCTACTCAGCACGAACGGAGATCGTATCTAACGGCTCTGGAAAAGGCTTACTCGCCCTCGGCCGGTGCCTCGCCGCCCTCTTCCGCGGCGGGCGCGACGAGCGGCGGAACGATCGTGGCGATCGTGAAGTCGCGGTCGTCGATCGCGGTCTTCGCGCCCTTGGGCAGCGTAACGGCGCTGATGTGGATCGAATCGCCGACTTCGAAGCCGGTCAGGTCGACCACCACGTCCTCGGGAATCTCGGCCGCATCGACGATCAGTTCGACGTCATGACGCACGACGTTGAGCACGCCGCCCTTCTTGAGGCCCGGCGACGCGTCTTCATTCTCGAAGCGCACGGGCACCGCGACGGTGACGGTGGCATGTTCGGACACGCGCAGGAAGTCGGCGTGCAGCGGACGGTCGGAGACGGGGTGGAACGCCACGTCCTTGGCGAGCGTGCGGACGGACTTGCCGCCGACTTCGACCATGATGACCGAGTTGAAGAAATGGCCGGTGCCCAGCAGCTTGTTGAGGAGCTTTTCCTCGACATGGATGGACTGCGGGTCTTGGTTGTTGCCATAAATGACGGCGGGAACGCGGCCCTCGCGGCGGAGAGCGCGGGAGGCTCCCTTGCCTGCCCGATCGCGTGCCTCGGCCGACAGCGTAAGCTGCTCGCTCATTGCGTGTCTCCAAAAGCTATTGATGTACTTTCCCGCCACGCCTCCAGGGATGACCATCGCGGGAAGGCGCGCCTTTAGCAGAAAAGGCGCAGATGGCAAGGGGCCGCCTACTGCACCCGCGTGACCGTGAACCCCTTGGCCTCCAGCATCGTGATCAGATTGCCGTCCCCCGTCAGATGCCCCGCACCCACGGCGATGAACGGCTTGCCGCGCAAGGCCTCGATCGCCGTCACCCAGTCGCGGTTGCGCGCGACCAGGATGGCTTCCTCGACCATCGGGTCGGGCTGCTCGCCGATCTTGTCCTCCTTGGCGATCGCGTCCATGTCGCCCTTCAGCCAGGCCTTGAGGATACGGTCGTAGAGCGCCTTCATCCCCTTGGCCTCATGCACGGTCTGGACCAGCAACCGCGCCTGCGCGGCTTCGGGCAGCGTGTCGAATGCGCCGAACTGCCGCTCCACCGTCTCCAGCCCGCCGATCGGCTTGCCCGCCTTTTTGAAGGCGGCGATCAGCACCGGCTCTACCCCGTCATCCTGGCTGACCCCCAGATCCTGCTGGCTGGCGGCGGACAGCAGCATCGCCGCCGCCCAGCTTTCATAGCCGGACAGCAATTGCGAACTGGTCCCGCCATCGTCGATCGCCTTGACCAGCGCCGCCTTCTCCTCCTCCGGCACCCGCTTCTCCAGCGGCGGAAGACCGGAGCTGCGGCCCATCTTTTCGAACAAGGCGAGCGTCTTCTGCTCGTCCTGAAGGTCCGCCGCCTCCAGCACCAGCGTGTCGGCCTGCCCCATCGCCTCGCGGATAGCCGGCGTGTCCCACGCGACGCCCTTGGGCAGCACATGGATGGTGCCGAACAGCCATCCCTTCATGTCGCCGCGCTGGACCTGCCACAGCGCCGGGCCGCCCTGCGCGGCCGGCGTTGGCGCGGGGTCGGAACCGCAGGCGGCGACCAGCCCCAGCGATACGAGGGCCAGCAGGCGAAGGATCATGCTGATCATGCGTTCACTCCTTCACCCGCTTTGCCCGGACGCCCAGTGCCTTGAGCTGCTCCTGCACGCTGCCCTTGCCCGCCAGATGCCCCGCGCCGACCGCGACGAAGGCCGTGCCCGGCCGCTCCAACCGCGCCTTGATCCACTTCGCCCAATTGGCGTTGCGCCCGATCAGCAGCACCTGCGCCAGTTCGGGCGTCGCTTCGAGCGATTCGTTCATCGATTGCGCCAGCTTGTCGGGCTGCCCCGCCTGCCAATAGGTGAGGAGGTCGCCAAACTCCTTCTCGACTTCCGGAAGGCCCTCGACCGTCGCCGTCAGGAACGTGACCTGCTGCGGCATCGGCAGGCCGGCGAAAAAGCCGATCTGCTGCTCCACCGTCTCCAGCGCTTCGATCGTCTTGCCCGCGTCCATCGCCGCCTTGCGCAAGATCTTTTCCGCGCCCAGCTGGTTCTGATAGCCTAGTCTCTCCAGCGGGGCGACCGACAGGGTGATGCCCGCCATCCAGGGGTTGAACGTCTCGAACGTCTGCCAGGGCAGGCCGTTGGCCGTCATCGCCGCTTGGTATGGCGCGCGCGCCTCTTCCGACAGCCGGTCGCTGAGCTTCACCCCGTCGCTCGCCACCGCCAGCCGCCCGATCGTCGCGGCCAGCGCCTGCGGATCTTCGGGCTCGATGATCTCCAGCACCAGTTCGTCCGACCCGTCGAACGCGGCCTTCACCGGCCCCCGGAACCAGTCGATCCCCGGCTTCATGACATGGACCGTGCCGAACAGGTAGATGCGCGTATCCGCATCCTTCACCAGCCAGAGGGCGGGGGCAGGCGCGGCGGTCGTCTTCGCCTCCGCCACGCCGCCGATCAGCAGCAGGGCGGCGACACAGGCGCGGAGCAGGGCGGGGAGGGCAGTCATATCCCCTCCATGGGGAGCGCGCGGGCGGAGGGCAAGCGGCTTAACCCTGTTTCGCCGGCCCGCGCCCTTGACCGTCCCCCAGTCCTGCGCCAAGGCGCGGGGCCAGGTTTCGAGTGAAAAGGGCATGTTTCGTGGCCGAAGGCAAAGCGCTTTCCTTCCAGGATCTGATCCTGACCCTGCACGCCTATTGGGGGCGGCAGGGCTGCGTCATCCTCCAGCCCTATGATATGGAAGTGGGCGCGGGCACCTTCCACCCGGCCACCACGCTGCGCGCGCTCGGCCCCGACGCGTGGAACGCCGCCTATGTCCAGCCCAGCCGCCGCCCGACCGACGGCCGCTATGGCGAAAATCCCAACCGGCTCCAGCATTATTACCAGTATCAGGTCATCATGAAGCCGAGCCCGCCCAATTTTCAGGAGCTGTATCTCGGCTCGCTGATGGCGATCGGCCTCGATCCGCTGGTCCACGACATCCGTTTCGTCGAGGACGACTGGGAAAGCCCGACGCTGGGTGCCTGGGGGCTTGGCTGGGAAGTCTGGTGCGACGGCATGGAGGTCAGCCAGTTCACCTATTTTCAGCAGATGGGCGGCTTCGATTGCAAGCCGGTCGCGGGCGAGCTGACCTACGGGCTCGAACGGCTCGCCATGTATATCCAGGGCGTCGATAATGTGTACGACCTCGCCTTCAACGATGCCGGCGTGACCTATGGCGACGTGTTCCTCGAAAACGAAAAACAGATGTCGAAATGGAATTTCGAGGTCGCCGACACCGAAAAGCTGTTCCGCTGGTTCAAGGACTGCCGCGCTGAATATGACCGGTGCATCGACGCCGGCGTGCCCCTCGCCGCGTTCGAGCAGGCGATCAAGGCGTCCCACACCTTCAACCTGCTTCAGGCACGCGGCGTCATCTCCGTGCAGGAACGCGCCAGCTATATGGGCCAGGTTCGCGACATGGCGAAGGGCAGCTGCGAGGCATGGATGACGAAGAACGGGTGGGCGGCGTGAATCCTCCCCGGAACGGGGAGGGGGACCGCGCGGCGCAGCCGTGTGGTGGAGGGGGCTCGCCTCCCACGCAACGCCCGGTGATATACGCTGCCCGAAAGTTGCGGAAGGACATGACCCTGCCCGAAGTGCTGCTTTGGCAACGCTTGCGTGGCCAGGCGACGGGGCTCAAATTTCGACGGCAGCATCCGGTTGGCAGCTACATCGCAGACTTTTATTGCAGCAGCCTCAGGCTGGTGATCGAGGTTGACGGCGAAGCGCATAATCGTGGTGACCAGCCTCAACGTGACGAGTATCGGGACGCATTCATGCAGCAGAATGGGTATCGGGTGGTGAGGATATCGGCATCCGAAATTATGAAGGACGCGGCCTCGGTCGCCGAACGGATCGCTTCGCTCGGGGCCAGCCCCCTCCACCATCCTGCGGATGGTCCCCCTCCCCGTGCCGGGGAGGATGAGCATGACTGACTTCCTCCTCGAACTGCGCTGCGAGGAAATCCCGGCGCGGATGCAGCTGAAGGCGTCCGACGACCTCGCCCGGCTCTTCACCGAGGAACTGGCCAAGGCCGGCCTCAAGCCCGCTGCCATCGACAGTTTCGTCACCCCTCGCCGCCTCGCGCTCATCGCGCGCGGGCTGCCGATCGAAACCGCCGCCGTCAGCGAGGAATATAAGGGCCCCCGCACCTCCGCGCCCGAACAGGCGCTCGATGGGTTCCTGCGCAAGACCGGCCTCACGAAGGACCAGCTTCAGGATCGCGACGGCGTCTGGTTCGCCGTGGTCGAGAAGCCCGGCCGCGCGACCGCCGATGTGCTGGCGGAGGCGGTCCCGGCCGTCGTCCGCGCCTTCCCCTGGCCCAAGTCGATGCGCTGGGGCGCCGCCAGCCAGACCACGGAGAGCCTGCGCTGGGTCCGTCCCTTGCAGGGCATAGTCGCGATCCTCGGCGAAGAACTGGTCGATATCGAGATCGAGGGCATCCGCAGCGGCTACGCCACGCTGGGTCATCGCTTCCACCATTCCGGCGAGATCACGATCGGCGGCGCGCACGACTATGTCGAGAAGCTGCGCGCCTGCCATGTGATCGTGTCTCACCAGGAACGGCAGGCGATCATCGCGGGGAAGGCCGCGCAAGCGGCCGCCGCGCAGGGCTACACCGTCATCGAGGACAAGGGCCTCGTCGCGGAGAATGCGGGGCTCACCGAATGGCCGGTGCCGCTGCTCGGCGATTTCGACCCGGCTTTCCTTGAGGTTCCGCCCGAGGTCATCCAGCTGACGCTGCGGATCAACCAGAAATATTTCGTGCTGAAGGACGCCGCGGGGAAACTCGCCCCGGCCTTCATCTGCACCGCCAATATCGAGGCGAAGGACGGCGGCGCGGCGATCATCGCCGGCAACCGCAAGGTGCTCGCCGCCCGCCTTTCCGATGCGCGCTTCTTCTGGGAACAGGACAAGAAGACGCAGCTGGAGGACCACGCCAAGAAGCTGGAACGCATCACCTTCCACGAAAAACTCGGCACCGTCGCCGACAAGGTGGAGCGGGTCGCGAAACTGGCAAGGTGGCTGGTGGAGGAGGGTATCGTCACCCCTACCAACACCGTCACCCCTATCAACACCGTCACCCCAGCCACCCCCGTCACCCCAGCGAAGGCTGGGGTCTCAGGCCAAAGCGCGCCAACGCCTCAGATGCCAGCCTACGCTGGCATGACGAAAGAGGAGTTGGCTCAACTCGCCTATGACGCGGCGAAACTGTGCAAAGCCGACCTCGTAACCGAAATGGTCGGGGAGTTCCCCGAGCTTCAGGGCGTCATGGGCGGCTACTACGCCCGCGCCGAGGGCCTGCCCGACGCCGTCGCCGACGCCATCCGCGACCATTACAAGCCGGTCGGGCAAGGGGATGAGGTGCCGACCGCGCCGGTTACGGTGGCGGTGAGTTTGGCGGATAAGCTGGATACGATTGCAGGTTTCTTTTCTGAAGGTGAGAAGCCAACTGGGTCAAAGGATCCTTTCGCGCTTCGGCGTGCGGCGCTGGGCATCCTAGCAACAATCCAGTCTAACAAACTACGCCTAAATCTACGTGATGCATTTGTTGAAGCTACATTCTGGCAGCCCTTTGGGCGCCAGGTGAACCCGACAATTCTTGCAAATCAAACATTTGCGCAGTTATCCCGGTTTATCGGGATGGGTAAGGATGTTGCCGCAGCGTTTTACAAGCAAGTGCGAGACCAGGCTGATGACCGCGTCGCTCAGAAGGCGAAGGCGGACACCGAGAAGTTGTATGTAATCGCAGAGGACGGGATGCTGTTCTTCGCCGACCGCCTCAAGGTCCAGCAGAAGGAAGCCGGCGTCCGCCACGACCTGATCGACGCGGTGTTTGCGCTTGGCGGCGAGGACGACCTCGTCCGCCTGCTCGCCCGCGTCCACGCGCTCCAGTCTTTCGTCGCGACCGACGATGGCGCGAACCTGCTCGCGGGCTACAAGCGTGCCGCCAACATCCTTAAGAAGGACGCGCCGGACTTAACCCGTGCTCCTGCGGAAGCAGGAGCCCAGGGCGGCGAAGCGCAATCCGGCCCTGGGCTTCTGCCTTCGCAGGAGCAGGGCGGTCTGGCCTACACCCCCGAACCCGCCGAAGCCGCCCTCATCGCCGCGCTCGACGCCGCCGAACCCCGCGCCGCCACCGCGATCGCCGACGAGCGGTTCGAGGATGCCATGGCCGCGCTCGCGACGCTCCGCGCGCCGATCGACGCCTTCTTCGACAGCGTGACCGTCAACGATCCCGATCCCGCCAAGCGCGCGAGTCGCCTTGCGCTGCTGGCGCGGGTGCGCGATGCGGTGCATCAGGTAGCGGACTTCTCGAAAATTTCGGGCTGACGACATTTCCTGTCGAAATCGGCGCGAAATATGCGAAGCTAGGCCGGATATATCCTATCGCGCGCCGCCGCGACCCGCTAATGCGGCAAAATTGTTGCAACGCACAAAACGGCAATCAGTGCAGGGAGAGCCGGGACTATGGTGAAGACGGAAGAGGCGCCGATGAGCAGTACCACCCGCTATGTCTATCGCTTCGGCGGCGGCGTCAATGACGGGGGGAAGGGCGACAAGAACCTCCTGGGCGGCAAGGGCGCCAACCTGGACGGAATGGCCGCGATCGGCCTGCCGGTGCCGCCGGGCTTCACCATCACGACCGAAATGTGCACCCGCTATTATCAGGACGGCGGCACCTATCCCGACAGCCTGAAGAGCGAGGTCGCAACCGGCATCGCCCATATCGAGGGCGTAACGGGCAAGCGCTTCGGTGACGCGGCCGACCCGCTCCTCGTGTCGGTCCGCTCGGGCGCGCGCATTTCCATGCCCGGCATGATGGACACGGTCCTCAACCTTGGCCTCAACGACGAGACCGTGATCGGCCTCGCCACCGTCAGCGGCGACGAGCGTTTCGCCTGGGACAGCTATCGCCGCTTCATCCAGATGTATTCGGACGTGGTCTTGGAACTCGACCATGGCGCGTTCGAGGAAGCGCTGGAGATCGCGAAGGAAGACCAGGGCTATACGCTCGACACGGAGATGACCGCCGACGACTGGAAGGCGCTGGTCGGCGAATATAAGGCGCTCGTTGCCAAGCTCTGGAACAAGCCCTTCCCGCAGGACGTGCATGACCAGCTCTGGGGTGCGATCAGCGCCGTGTTCGGATCGTGGCAGGCCGACCGCGCCAAGGTCTATCGCCGCCTCAATTCCATCCCCGGCGACTGGGGCACGGCGGTCAACGTGCAGGCGATGGTGTTCGGCAACATGGGCGATACCTCGGCCACCGGCGTCGCCTTCACCCGCGACCCCGCGACCGGCGAGAACGCTTATTATGGCGAATATCTGATCAACGCGCAGGGCGAGGACGTCGTCGCCGGCATCCGCACGCCGCAGTACCTTACCAAGGCCGCGCGCGAGCGGGCAGGGGCCAAGCCCCTGTCGATGGAAGAAGCGATGCCGGAAACCTATGCCGAACTGGCGCGGGTGTTCCAGATTCTCGAAACCCATTATCGCGATATGCAGGACATCGAATTCACGGTGCAGCAGGGCAAGCTCTGGATGCTCCAGACCCGCTCGGGCAAGCGCACCGCCAAGGCCGCGCTCAAGATCGCGGTCGACATGGCGAACGAAGGGCTGATCTCCGAAGAGGAAGCCGTCGCCCGCGTCGACCCCGCCGCGCTCGACCAGCTGCTCCACCCGACGCTCGACCCCAACGCCCCGCGCGACGTGCTGACGAAGGGTCTGCCCGCCTCGCCGGGCGCGGCCAGCGGCGCGATCGTGTTCGACGCCGACACCGCCGAGCGCCGCAACGAACTGGGCGACGCCGTCATCCTGGTGCGCGTCGAAACATCGCCGGAGGACATTCACGGCATGCACGCGGCCAAGGGCAT
The DNA here is from genome assembly GCF_041877245.1 of Sphingobium agrisoli. Taxonomy (NCBI): domain Bacteria; kingdom Pseudomonadati; phylum Pseudomonadota; class Alphaproteobacteria; order Sphingomonadales; family Sphingobiaceae; genus Sphingobium; species Sphingobium agrisoli. Next base: position 340,383 of record NZ_JBHDJI010000003.1, on the reverse strand, counting down.
CCTGACCGCGCGCGGCGGCATGACCAGCCACGCGGCCGTGGTCGCGCGCGGCATGGGCCGCCCCTGCGTGTCCGGCGCGGGCAGCCTGTCGATCGACAACGCCAGCAAGATCCTGCGCATCGGCGACCGTTCGCTGAAAGAGGGCGATATCCTCACCATCGACGGGTCGACCGGCGAGGTGATGGCGGGCGAAGTGCCCACGGTTCAGCCGGAACTGGCCGGCGATTTCGGCACGCTGATGGTCTGGGCCGACAAGGTCCGCCGCCTCAAGGTCCGCGCCAACGCGGAAACGCCGCAGGATTGCAAGGTCGCGCGCGAATTCGGCGCGGAGGGCGTTGGCCTGTGCCGCACCGAGCATATGTTCTTCGACGCGGCCCGCATCACGGCCGTGCGCGAGATGATCCTGGCCGACAGCGAGAAGGGCCGCCGCGCCGCGCTCGACAAGCTGCTGCCCGAACAGCGGGACGATTTCGCGCAGATCTTCATGGTGATGGCGGGCCTGCCCGTCACCATCCGCCTGCTCGACCCGCCGCTGCACGAATTCCTTCCCCATGGCGAAGCGGAGTTCGAGGAAGTGGCAAAGGCCGCCGGCGTCGGGGTCGAGGCGTTGAAGCGCCGCGCCGCCGAACTGCACGAGTTCAACCCGATGCTCGGCCATCGCGGCTGCCGCCTTGGCGTCACCTATCCCGAAATCTACGAAATGCAGGCCCGCGCCATTTTCGAGGCGGCGCTGATCGTCAAGCAGCGCTCGGGCGACGCGCCCATCCCCGAAATCATGATCCCGCTTGTCGCCACGCGCAAGGAACTGGAACTGATGAAGGCGATCGTCGATCAGGTCGCAAAGGACGTGTTCGCTGAACAGGGCGTCTCGGTCGACTATCTCGTCGGCACGATGATCGAACTGCCCCGGGCCGCGCTCAAGGCCGGGGAAATCGCGGAAGTCGGGGAATTCTTCTCCTTCGGCACCAACGACCTGACGCAAACGACAATCGGCATCAGCCGCGACGATGCCGGCCGCTTCCTGACGCAATATGTGGACAAGGGCATCTTCGCCCGCGATCCCTTCGTCAGCATCGATGTGGAGGGCGTGGGCCAGCTGATCGAACTGGCGGCCGAACGCGGCCGCGCCACCCGATCCGGCATCAAGCTCGGCATCTGCGGCGAGCATGGCGGCGACCCGGCCTCGATCGCCTTCTGCGAGAAGACGGGGCTCGATTATGTCTCGGCGTCGCCCTACCGCGTGCCGATCGCCCGGCTGGCGGCGGCGCAGGCCGCGCTCGCCAACAGGTGATTCACAAAGGGCGGGGACATCCCCGCCCTTCGTTCTTTCGTCAGGATATCCGGCTCAATGCGCGCCGGTCAGGCGGCTGAGCAGTCCCGGCTTGGCCTCGCCGCGTTCCAGCGCCAGCGCCTGCCCGCGCCAGTCGTTTCGCGTGATCGTGCCGGGTGTCAGCCCCAGCCGCGCCTCCAGCGTCGCTTCCTGCTCGGCATTCAGCGCCGCGATCTGCCCGTACCGATGATAGCCCGCTTCGTTGAGCGCCACTTCCTCGCGCTGGCTGATCCCGGTGATCCGGCTCAAATCGTCGCGACCGCGCACGGCACCGCCGACCGCTGTGGCCGTGCCGGCGCCGATCGGCGCGCTGTGCCGCTCCAGCTCGATAATGCGCTTGTTCGCCGCCTCCAGCCGCGTGTCGCGATCCTTGATCGCCGTGCGATGGGCGATCTTCTCCTCCTGCCACAGCCGCTTGAACTTGCCGCGCCCGCTCATCATCAGGCCGAAAATCCAGCCGATGACCAGAGCGATCGCTAGCAGGGCAAGATCGTTCATCGTGAAGCTCATCATGGCACTCTCCTTCGCGGGCACGAACGAGGAAGACGGTGAAAGGTTGCCGATTGCCCCATGGGGCTCATCGGCGTTGCGAAAGTGCAAAAAGGGGCTTGCCCTATCGTCTGGCCGCTCCTATCAGCGCGTCTCCACGCACCCGTAGCTCAGCTGGATAGAGCATCAGACTACGAATCTGAGGGTCGGACGTTCGAATCGTTCCGGGTGCGCCATTTTCCGCCGCGACAGGATCGCGGCCGATCCGCACCCGTAGCTCAGCTGGATAGAGCATCAGACTACGAATCTGAGGGCCGGACGTTCGAATCGTTCCGGGTGCACCATCATTCCACATGCCTCTGCACCCGCGCGCTCAGCGCCGGAGCGCAGGCCCGGATCGACAGGGCGGAAGTCCGCCGTCGTGATGCGCCGCTCATAAGGCGGTGAAAAATTCTCAATCCGCGCAAGGGCCTGTTTGATACCGCTCGGTTTCGGCTAAAGCGGCCGCCGCGACGGGAGAGAGACGATCATGCAATATCGGACATTGGGACGGACGGACCTTCAGGTCAGCCTCATCTGCCTGGGCACCATGACGTGGGGTTCGCAGAACAGCGAGGCGGAGGCGCACGAACAGCTGGACTATGCGGTCGGGCAGGGCGTCAATTTCATCGATACCGCCGAAGCCTATCCGGTCACGCCGATCAGCCGCGAAACGCAGGGCCGGACGGAGGAATATATCGGCAGCTGGCTCGCCAAGCGTGGCAGGCGCGACGATATCATCCTTGCGACCAAGGTGGCTGGCCCCTCGCGCGATCCGGTGCGGCAGTTTCGCGGCGGCAACAACCGGCTGGACCGGCGAAATATCAACTAGGCGATCGACGACAGCCTCAGGCGGCTGCGGACCGACTATGTCGATCTCTATCAACTACATTGGCCCGATCGCCCGGTGCCGTCCTTCGGCGCGCGCGGCCTGACGCAGATCGCCGACGCGCCCGAGGTCGTGCCGATCGAGGAGACGCTCGACGCGCTCGCCGGCCTCGTCAAGGCGGGCAAGGTGCGGCATGTCGGCGTCTCGAACGAAACGCCCTGGGGCGTGTCGGAATATTTGCGGCTGGCGCGTGACAAGGGGCTGCCGCGCATCGCCTCGATCCAGAACGCCTACAACCTTCTCAACCGCACGTTCGAGATCGGTCTTAGCGAGTTCGCCTTGCGCGACGCTGTGGGGCTGCTCGCTTACTCGCCGCTGGCGGGTGGCAACCTCACCGGCAAATATCTGGGCGGCGTCGTTCCGCCGGGGTCGCGCCGCGATGTCGCGGGGCAATTCGTGCGCTACGATCTGCCGGGGCAGGCGGTCGCCAGCCCGCGCTATGTCGCCATCGCCCATGCCCATGGCCTCGACCCGGCGCAGATGGCGCTCGCCTATGTGAACAGCCGTGCTTTCGTGACCGCCAACATCATCGGCGCGACCTCCATGGATCAGCTTAAAACCGATATCGCCAGCATCGACATCGTCCTGCCGCCCGAAGTCCTCGCGGCGATCGAGGCGGTACACCGGGAGGTTCCCGATCCCTGCCCATGACCGGGCTGCGTCGCTTCAGCCGCCCACCTTGCTCCGCGCGAAGGCCAGCAGCGATCCGAACGTCTCGAACGTGTCGCCGTCGATATCCTCGTCGTCGATCAGGATGCCGAAGCGGTCCTCCATTTCGGTCAGCACGCCCGCCACCGCCATGGAATCGAGTTCCGGCAGCGCCCCGAACAAGGGCGTATCATCTGCGAAGTCATCGACCCGCGCCTGCGACAGGCCGAGCGTATCGCGCAGCAGGACGCGAAGCTGCGTATCGAGTGCGACTGTCCGGTCGACCGGCTGAGACTGTTCCGCCCGCATGATGCGCGTTTCCCTAGTGGTTCCCGGCTCAACCCACAAGGGCGGAAATGGCCGTCCGCGCGGCCGGCAGCCAGGCGCTGGCGAAGCGCGGGTTGAAGGCGTCGATCCGCTGGAGCGCGATCCGGTCCTCCATCCATTCGGTCTTGTAGCCATTGTCGCCGGTGCCATAGTCGATCAGGCTCACCCGATCGCCGTCGATCGCCTGCGCGAACATCGCGTGGCTCAACAGCGTGCCCGGCGACCCGGCATCATAGGCTTGGTCGTGATTGAGCTTGTGGATCATCGCGACGCCATGATCCACCGTCCACAGCTGGCTCGCCACCGCCCGCCCGTCGACCCGCGCGAACCCCAGGCGCAGCGTCCCCGCCGCGCTCTCCCGCCGCGCCAGCGCGTGCAGGAAGGCAAGTCCGCCCGCCGGTTCCGCCTCCTTCCAGCTGCGGCCATGCACATCGACATAGTCGGCCCACAGATCGTCGGTCAGCACCCGCTCGATCGACAAAGCGAAGGGATCGCCGCGGCCCTTGCGCTTGACGAGGCTGCGCAGCCGCCCCGGCCGCGCCGCCCAATAATCGGCGAAACTGCGCCCGCGGACATGCAGCAGATAGCGGCCGCCCATATATCGCCGCACCGCGAACCAGCCCGCCCGCCGCAGCGCCGCCAGCAATTCCGACGCATCCTCAAGCGGATAGAGATCGATCTGCGCGCAGCGTCGCAACACATGCCGCGCCGCCGCCTCCAGCAGCCGCTGCCGCGCCGGTGCATCGGGGGTGCCCGTGAAAACCGGCGACCAGGCGAAACTATACCAGTTGGCGAGCGCCTGCGCACGGCGCGGCCCGGCGTCCATCAGGAACAGCCAGACCGACGCCGGCCCCTCCCGCGCCATGACGACCCGCACCGGCCGCTCGGCAAAGCAATGCGCGTGGAGATCGGCGAACCAGTCGAGCCGGTCGAACAGGGCGGGGGCGTGCGCGCGGTCCAGCCGCCCGGCGATCGCATCGCGGGCGTCGGTCATGCTCAGATATTCCCTTGCCGCCTCCAACCCACTATCTCCGCCGCACCAAGGGCCCACGCATAGGAGAAAAATCTGCACATGGAGTTAAGCGCGCGTGGCTGAACCCTTCGACCGGACCGACGGAGCCGAGGTGCGCCCGATCGACCATCTGCTGCTGCGCGGCGATCCCGCCCGCCCGGCGATCGGCGGCCGCGCGGGCGCGCAAAGCTACGGCGAACTCGAAGAGTCGCTCGGCCGCCTCGCGTTCTGGCTCGCCGGCTTCGGGCTTCCGCCGGGCGCGCGCATCGCCAGCTGGATGGCGAAGGGCGCGGTCTCGGCGCTGATGCCGCTTGCGGCGGCGCGTGCCGGGCTCGTCCATGTGCCGATCAACCCTTTGCTTAAGCACGCCCAGGTCGCCCATATACTCGCCGACAGCGGCGCTGGCGCGCTGATCGGCACCGCCGCCCGCCTCGACAGCCTGTCGGAAGGCGATGTCCCCGCAGGCTGCCAGCGCCACCGCGAGGATGACGCCGCCTGCGCCATGAGCGGCGGCCCCGCGCTCGGCCCCGCCGAAGCCGGGCCGGACGATCTTGCCGCGATCCTCTACACCAGCGGATCGACCGGCCGGCCCAAGGGGGTGATGCTGACCCACGCCAATCTGTGGCTCGGCGCGGTCGCGGTGGCGGACTATCTTCACCTTACCCCGCAGGACCGCACCGCCTGCGTCCTGCCCTTCAGCTTCGACTATGGGCAAAATCAGCTCTTCTCGACCTGGTTTTCCGGTGGCAGCGTCTATCCGCTCGATTATCTGACCCCGCGCGACGTCATGAAGCTGGTCGACCGCCACGACATCACCACGCTCGCCGGCGTGCCGCCGCTCTGGGTGCAGCTCACCGAACTGGATTGGCCGCAGGAGGTCGCGGCGAAGCTCAAGCGCCTCACCAACAGCGGCGGCGCGCTCAGCCGGCCGCTGGTCGCCAGGCTGCGCGCACTGTTCCCGCAATCCGATCTCTACCCGATGTACGGCCTCACCGAAGCCTTTCGCTCCACCTATCTCCCGCCTGCGCTGGTGGACGCGCACCCCGATTCGATGGGCCGCGCCATCCCCTTCGCCGAAATCCTCGTCGTCCGCCCCGACGGCACCCTCACCGATGCCGACGAGCCGGGCGAGCTGGTCCATTGCGGCCCGCTGGTGGCGCAGGGCTATTGGAATGATCCCGCCCGCACCGCCGAACGCTTCAAGCCAGCGCCACCCGCGTCGCGCTATGGCGGCATGGCGGTCTGGTCGGGCGACACGGTGCGCCGTGACGGGGAGGGGCTGCTCTATTTCGTCGGCCGCGACGATGCGATGATCAAGTCGGCGGGCAACCGCATCAGCCCCACCGAAATCGAGGAAGCCGCGCTCGCTGTCCCCGGCGTTGTCGAAGCCGTCGCGCTGGGAATCAAGGACGATCGCCTTGGCCAGGCGGTCCGCCTGCTTCTACGCGCCGCTCCCGATGCCGCTGAAGCGGTCGCCGCCCATCTCAGGCAGGAACTCCCCAACTTCATGCAGCCCAGGGACATCAGGTTTCTCCCCGACTTCCCCCGCAACCCCAACGGCAAGATCGACCGCGTCGCCCTGGCCCGCGACCATGGCGCCTAAAAACCACCGTGCTCCTGCGAAAGCAGGAGCCCAGGGCGGCTTGGCGCAGCCGCAAGACCAACAAGGACATCATGATGAAACCCACCGGCCCCATCCCCCCCTGGTTCGCGGAAGAAGAGGGGATGCTCCTCATCGCCGGCCATGGCGCGGCATCCCTTGTCGACGAAGCTGGCGACACCCCGCTTTTCGCCTATGACATGGGCATCGTCGAAGCGCAGGTCCGCCGCTTCCGCGACGCGATGCCGGGCCGGCTCCACCTCCATTACGCCATCAAGGCCAATCCCTACGCCCCGCTGCTCGCCCGGATGGCGACCCAGGTCGATGGGTTCGACATCGCCTCGGGCGGCGAGCTGGCGATGGCGCTCGACGCCGGAATGGCGCCGGATCGGATCAGTTTCGCTGGCCCGGGCAAGCGCGACGACGAGCTGGAGGCGGCGATCTTCGCCGGCGTGACCCTCAACCTCGAATCGGAAGGGGAGGGGCGGCGCGCGCTCGCCATCGCCGATCGCATCGGCAAGCGGCCGCGTCTCGCCGTCCGCGTGAACCCGGATTTCGACCTCAAGGGCTCGGGGATGCGGATGGGCGGCGGGGCCAAGCCCTTCGGCGTCGATGCCGATCGCGCCGCCGCGCTCGCTCGCGCGATGATCGACGCGGGCGCGGACTGGCGCGGCTGGCATATCTTCGCCGGCAGCCAGAATCTCGACCCTCTCGCCATCATAGAGACGCAGGCCGCCACCCTCGCGCTCGCCGCGCGCCTGTCCGATCAGGTCGGCGCGACTCCGCCGCTGGTCAATCTCGGCGGCGGCTTCGGTCTCGCTTACTTCCCCGGCGACACGCCCCTCGACATCCGCCCGATCGGCGTAGCGCTGGACAGCGCGCTCGAAACCTTGCCCGACATCCTCCAAGGCAGCGACTTCGCGCTGGAACTCGGCCGCTGGCTGGTGGGGGAGGCGGGCGTCTACCTGACCCGAGTCATCGACATGAAGGTCAGCCAGGGCGAAACCTTCGTCATCGTCGACGGCGGCCTCCACCATCAACTCGCCGCCAGCGGCAATTTCGGCACCGTCGTCCGCCGCAACTATCCGATCGCTCTCGCCAATCGCTTCGGCGCGGCCCCGGCGGCAGAGCCGGTGACGGTCGTCGGCTGCCTCTGCACCCCGATCGACCGCCTCGCCGACAAGGTCGCGCTCCCTCCGGTGCAGGAAGGCGACCTCGTCGCCCTCTTCCTTGCGGGAGCCTATGGCGCGTCGGCCAGCCCCGCCGCTTTTCTTGGCCATCCAAATGCCCGCGAACTTTTACTTGGCTGATTTCTTTGAGACCTAACTCCTAACGGTATCTTTACCCTTTGCCGGCAAGAAGAGGCCCAAAGCCATATGCTTGCCGTTCGTCCCTTCTGTCGGGCGGCCAGCGCGCATGGCCCGGCAAAGGGATGAGATTATGCGGTTCCAGCACATTTCCAGGCTATTGATCGGCGCGTCCTTGCCCGCCGTCGCGCTGTCGGGATGCGCCTCGGGCGGTTCCGGCCCGCAGCTTCCGCCCGCCTCCTTCGTCTCGACGCAGGAAGGTCCGGGCGAGGAATATGTGATCGGCCCGCTCGATGACCTGACGATCTTCGTCTGGCGCAACCCGGAACTGGGCGCGAAAGTGCAGGTGCGCCCCGACGGCCGCATCACCACGCCGCTCATCACCGACATGCCGGCCGTGGGCAAGACGCCCAAGATGCTGGCCGAGGACATCAAGCTCGCGCTCACCCAATATATCGAAAACCCGCTCGTCTCGGTCATCGTCAACAATTTCAGCGGCACCTTCAGCCAGCAGGTGCGGATCGTCGGCGCGACCGAAAAGCCCGCCTCGATTCCCTATCGCGCGAACATGACGCTGCTCGACGCGATGATCTCGGTCGGCGGCCTTTCCGAATATGCCGCCGGCAACCGGGCGCGCCTCGTGCGCTTCGACAAGAATAGCGGCAAGCAGCGCGAATATCAGGTGCGCCTCACCGACCTCCTCAAGAAGGGCGACACCCGCGCCAACGTCATGCTGGCGCCCGGCGACGTCATCATCATCCCGGAAAGCATGTTCTGATGGCCGGCCTCTACGACGAATTGCGGATCATCCTCCACGGCATCTGGGCGCGCCGCTGGGTGGCGCTCGGCGTCGCCTGGGTCGTGTGCATGCTGGGCTGGCTGGGCGTCGCGCTCATTCCCAACAGCTACCAGTCCAAGGCGCGGGTCTATGTCAGCACCCAGTCGCTCCTGGAGGACAAGGTTGGCATCACCCAGGTCCAGTCGCAGCAGGATCTGGACCGCGTCCGCAGCACGCTGGCAAGCGCCGACAATCTCGAAAAGGTGATCCGCGACACCGATTTGGCGCAAACCGTCTCCGGCCCGCGTGAGATCGCCGCGAAGATCACCAAGCTGCGCGAGAATATCACCGTCATGGCGCAGCTCGATCCCAGCATGATCGACATCACCGCCCTGTCGAACGACTCGAGCCTGTCGGACGGCGCGAACGCGCGTATCGCGCAGCAGATCGTGCAGAAGCTGATCGACATCTTCCAGGAGGAAAATCTCTCCGGCGACCGTCGCGAGACCAAGCAGAGCCTCGCCTTCCTCGACCAGCAGATCGCCGCGCGCGCCAAGCAGCTGGCCGCCGCCGACCAGCGCCGGATCGAATTCGCGCAGCGCTATGCCGGCCTGCTGCCCGGCGCCGGCTCCATCGGCCAGCGCATGGACGCCGCCCGCATGGAGATCAACAATATCGATTCGCAATTGGTCCAGGCGCAAAGCGCGCTGACCGCGATGAACGGCCAGCTTGCCGGCACGCCCGCCAGCCTGCCGGGCGTCTCGGCCGGTGGCGGCGCGTCGCCGCTCGCGCAGGCGCAGGCCAACCTCGCCTCGATGCGCGCGCGCGGCTGGACCGCCAGCCATCCCGACGTCATCGCCGCCCAGCGCGAAGTCGATGCGCTCCGCCGCGCCGGTGGCGGCGCGGGCGGTGGCGGCGCGGGCAGCACGCCCAACCCCGCCTATCTCTCGATCAAGTCGATGCAGGCCGAACGCGCCGCGACCGTCCAGGCTTTGAGCGCGCGCAAGGCGCAGCTTCAGGCCGATCTCAACGCGATGATGAGCAAACAGGTCGACGAACCCGGCGTCGCGTCGGAGCAGGAAAAGCTCGACAGCGACTATACCGCGCTAAAGACCCAATATGACAAGCTGACCGCCGACCGGGAGGATCTGCGTCTGCGCGGCGAGGTCAAGACCGAGACCGGCTCCGTCCAGTTCCGCGTCATCAACCCGCCCAGCACGCCGACCGCGCCCTTTGCGCCCAACCGGCCGCTGCTGCTGCTCGGCGTCCTCATTCTCGGCATCGCAGCCGGCGTCGGCGTCGCCTTCGCGCTTGGCCAGCTCAAGGGCACGTTCCCGAACGCGGCCCGGCTCGAAAAGGCGGTCGGCCTGCCCGTCGCCGGATCGATCAGCCAGGCGCTCAGCGCCGCGCAGGTCGCCATGGAAAAGAAGCGCATGAAATGGTTCGCAGGGGCGAGCGGGGGTCTGGCCGCAGTCTGCCTGCTGCTGATCGCGGTCGAATTCGTCCAGCGCGGCATGGCGTGAAGGATCAAGGTAACATGAACCAGCATAGCAGCTTCAAGGGCCGTGGATCGCTGATCGAGCGGGCGACCGAAATCTATGATTTCAGCGCCGCACTGCGCGGTCGCGCCGCCCCTGCGGTCGATGTCCCCGCGCAAGCGCCGCCCGCGCCCGCCGCCTTCGCGCCGACGCCCGAACCGGCCGCACCGGTCGCCGCGCCGTCTTACCGCGCGCCCGACTGGACCGGCCCGGCGCAGCCGATCGACCGCGTCGCGCTTGCGGAAGCGGGCTATCTCCGCCCCGACGGCCCCGTCACCGCGATGAGCGAGGAGTTCCGGTTGCTGAAGCGCGACCTGCTCGCCCAGCTGCACGACAATGTGCGCGGCAACCGCATCCTCGTCTGCTCGGCGCATAGCGGGGAGGGGAAGAGCTTCTGCGCGATCAACCTGGCGCTCAGCCTCGCGGCCGAAAAGGATCGGGAAATCCTGCTGGTCGATGCCGATTTCGGCAAGCCCGGCATCCCCGGCAAGCTCGGCCTCACCGCCGGACCCGGCCTCATGGACGCGCTCGCCGATCCGTCGATCGCGGTGGAAGATTGCGTGATCCGCACTGATCTGCCCTCGCTCTCGGTGCTGCCCGCCGGGCAGCGCAGCAACAACGACACCGAATATCTGGCGTCGGCCCGCACCGAACAGACGCTCCGCCGCCTGACCGAAGGGCGGCCCGACCGCATTCTGATCTTCGATTCGCCGCCCTTGCTCGCCGCCTCGCCCGCCGCCGTGCTCGCCAGCCATGCGGCGATCGCTTTGCTGGTCGTGCGCGCCGACAAGACCTCCGAAAGCGCGCTGCGCGATGCCGTCGGCCTGCTCAAGGGCGGCGCGCAGGTGCAACTGCTGCTGAACGGCGTCCGCTTTCAGGCGAGCGGCCGGCGCTTTGGCAGCTATTATTCCAAAGAGGACCATCAGTCATGACCCGGCTCTGGATCGCGGGCGCCTCGCTCGCAGCACTGGCCGCTGCCACGTCGGCGCAAGCGCAGACGCGCGATCAGAAGCGCGTCGATGTCATCCCCTATATCGGCATCGACCAGGTGGTGATGGGACCGCTCAAAGGCGGCGGCGACGTGCTGACCTACACCAATGTCACCGCCGGCCTTTCGGCACAGGTGCAGACGCGCCGGGTCGAGGCCGCGCTCGACGTCGAATATAATCACAGCTTCGGCTGGGGCAGCCAGGCGCCCGATCAGGACGTGCTGAGCGGCATCGCCAGCGCCAATATCAATCTGGCGCGCGGCCTGTCGCTCCAGACCGGCGGCCTTGCGACCCGTGTGCGGACCGACGGCCTCTCCGGCGCCCTGCCGCAGCGCGACACCTATACCAGCCAGGTCTGGGCCGGCTATGTCGGCCCGTCCTACACGACCCAGGTCGGCGACTTCAACGTCAACGCCTCCTATCGCCTTGGCTATGCGCGGGTGGACGACGACATTGACCAGAATTTCCCCGGCGCACAGCCTAACGGCTCCTTCGCCGACAGCCTGACCCACAGCCTCACCGGCTCGGTCGGCTTCGCGCCCGACACGGTGCTCCCCGCGATCGGCCTCACCGCCAGCGCCGGCTACGACCGCGAGGATGCGAGCCAGCTCGATCAGCGGTTCGAGGACGCCTGGGGCCGGGTCGACGCGACCCTGCCGGTCTCGCGCACGCTCGCGCTGGTCGGCGGCGTGGGCTATGAGGAGATCAAGATCCGCCAGCGCTCGCCGGCTCTGGACGCACAGGGTTTCCCCCTGATCCGCAACGGCCGCTATGTCACCGACAAAAGCTCGCCGCGCGCGCTCATCTATGATTTCAGCGACGTCATCTGGGACGCGGGCGTCCTGTGGCGGCCCAACCATCGCACCTCGCTCCAGGCGCGGGTGGGCGAACGCTATGGCGGCATGACCTATCAGGGCAGCTTCCTGTGGGAAGGACGCGACAGCCATGTCGCGATCATCCTGTTCGACGGCATCGACAGTTTCGGCCGGGTCATCACATCGGACGTGGCGGCCCTGTCGGGCAGCCGCTTCGACGTGGCGCGCAATCCCTTCACCGGCGACATCACCGGCTGCGCCTTCTCCACCACCGGCGGCGGGCAATGCTTCAACGATGCGCTGTCCGGCATCACCGACGCCAATTTCCGCTATCGCGGTGTGGCGGCGCAATATGCGCTCCGGCGCGGCCCTTGGGGCTTTGGCCTGGGCGCCGGCTATTCGCAGCGCAAGTTCATCACGCCGGAAGGGCAGACCGTGTTCATCCGCGGCTCGCGCGATGAAAACTGGTATGGCAACGGGTCGGTCACCTACACGATCAACGATCGCGACAGCATCGACCTCGTCACCTACATGAACTATTTCGACGCCAGCGGCGGCCGCCCCGACGTGCTGAACTATGGCGCGTTCACCAGCTATTACAAGGGCTTGACCCGCCGTCTCTCCGCCTCCGCCTCGCTGGGGCTGGACGGGGTGGAAGCCGACGACCTCGACACGATCATCAGCGCGATGGGGCAGGTCGGCCTGCGCTATAGCTTCTGACGGAAAGCCTCGGAGACGAAGAAATGTACGATCAATTCTACGGATTGCAGGGCCGCCCGTTCCAGCTGACGCCCGACCCGCATTATTATTTCGAGAGCGCGACCCACCGCAAGGCGCTGTCCTATCTCGGCTATGGCCTGGCGCAGGGCGAAGGCTTCATCGTCATCACCGGCGACATCGGCGCGGGCAAGACGACGCTGGTCGGCCACCTGATGCAGACGATCGATCCCGCGCGCCTCACCGCCGTCAAGATCGTTTCGACCCAGGTCGAGGGCGACGACATGCTGCGCCTTGCCGCGCAGAGCTTTGGCCTTACGACCGACGGTCAGCCCAAGGCGGCGATCCTGCGCCAGATCGAAGGTTTCCTGCACGCCCAGGCCCGCGCCGGCCGCCGCACCCTCCTGATTGTGGACGAGGCGCAGAACCTGCCCGTCTCCGCGATCGAGGAATTGCGGATGCTTTCCAACTTCCAGCTGGGCGGCCAGTCGCTGCTCCAGATCTTCCTGCTCGGCCAGCCCGAGTTCCGCGATCTCGTGAAATCGCCCGAACTCGAACAGCTGCGCCAGCGCGTGATCGCGACCCATCATCTCGAACCGATGCTGCCGGCCGAGGTCGAACCCTATATCCTGCATCGCCTGGGCATCGCCGGCTGGACCGGCAACCCGGCCTTCACGCCGGGCGCGTTCGACGCGCTCTATGCCGCCACCAGCGGCGTGCCCCGCCGCCTGAACGCGCTCGCCAGCCGCGTGCTGCTGCTGGGCGCGATCGAGCAGCTTCATGTGATCGACGCCGATGTGGTCGGGGCCGTGGTAGCCGACATGGGGCTGGACAGCGACACGATGCCGCAGCCCGTTGCGCCCTCCGCCCTCGATACGGTCGCGGAAGACGCGCCGGCCGAGGAGGAACTGGTCCTCGAAGAGCCCGCCGAAGAAGAGGCGCCCGTCGCCCACGTAGAGGCGATATGGGATGCGCCGGCAGAGGAGTCGGTGGAGACCGAAGCCGAACTGGAAGACCCGCAGGCCGAAGACGCTCTGGAAGTCGAGGCGGCCTTGGAGGACCCGCAGGCCGAAGAAACTCTGGAAACCGAAGCGGCTTGGGAAGAACCGCAGGCCCAAGAACCGGCGGAACCCGAAACATTGGAAGAGCCTGAAGCCCCCGCGCCGCAGCCGCTCTGGTCGCAGCCCCGCTGGACTCAGCCCGCCGTCTTCGACCCCGATCCGGTCGATGATGAGGATGAGCCTGCCTTCGCCGCCCCGCCGCGCTTCCTGCGCCCCGCCTTCGCCGCCCCCGAGCCGGAGGCAGAGCCCGAAGTCGCCGTGGAACACACGACGGACGATCCTATTTCCTACACGCAAGATATTGAAATAGAAGAAGAAAAAATCGAGCATATCGCCACGGCTGTACAACTCGCTGTACAGAACGACGCCGAAACGCTGCGCGCCGACATGACGGCCGAGATCGAAGCGCTCCGCGCCGAGATCGCCTCGCTCCGCGCCATGCAGGCACATCCGCCCTTCGGCGCGCCGGCCCAGCCGGAAATCGATCCCGAAGCGCTCAAGGGTTGCTTCACCCTGATCGAGGAACGCCTCTCGTCGCTCGAATTCCGCGCCGAGGAACAGGATACCGCGCTGCGCCGCGTCCTGACGCTTCTGGTGGACTGGGTCGAGCGGGAAGAGCAGACCGGAGCGATCCAGGCGGTCGCCTGACGCTTCTCAAGGGACGGATCATGCAGAACGCCCTGTCGGTCGATGTGGAGGACTGGTTCCAGGTCGGCGCGTTCGAGCGCACGATCGACCGCGCCGACTGGGACCGGCTGACCCACCGGGTCGAGGCCAATACGGACGCCGTCCTCGCCCTCTTCGCGGAGGCGGGCGTCCATGCGACCTTCTTCACGCTCGGCTGGGTCGCCGAACGCTACCCCGCGCTGATGCGTCGCATCGCCGATGCCGGGCACGAAGTCGCGAGCCATGGCTATGACCATGCCCGCGTTTTCACCTTCACCCCCGACCAGTTCCGCGCCGACCTCGCCAAGTCCCGCGCCATCCTGGAGGACGCGACCGGCCGCCCTGTCACCGGCTATCGTGCGCCCAGCTTCTCGATCGACCCGCGCACCCCCTGGGCGCACGCGATCCTGGCCGAAGCGGGCTATCGCTATTCCTCCAGCGTCGCGCCGATCCGCCACGATCATTATGGCTGGCCCGATTCGCCCCGCTTCGCCTGGAGGCCGCTGCCCGACTCGCCGCTGGTCGAACTGCCCGTCACCACCGCCAAATGGGGCAGTCGCACGCTGGCGGCCGGGGGAGGGGGCTTTTTCCGCCTTTTGCCCTACGCCTTCTCCCGCTGGGCGATCCGGCAGGTGAATGAGGAGGCCGGCCGCCCCGCCATCATCTATTTCCACCCGTGGGAAATCGACCCGGACCAGCCCCGCGTCGCCGGCGCGCCGCTCCGCTCGCGCCTGCGCCACTACAGCAATCTCTCGGTCATGGCCGCCAAGTTGCGCCGCCTGACCCGGGACTTCGCCTGGACCCGCGTCGATGCGCTCGCCGACGCCGAAGCGGCGCGCGCGGCATGAGGACCGGCACCGCCGCCGATCGCGCCGTGACGCAGATGAACCTCGCCGATCCCGCCCATGTCGCCGCGATCGACGCCTTCGTCCTGGCCCATCCTGCCGGCACCCCATTTCACCGCCCCGCCTGGCTGCGCGCGACCACGCAGGCGACCGGCCACCGCGCGCTCGTCCTCGCCAGCGTCGCGCCCTCGGGCCGGATCGACGGCCTGCTGCCGCTCCACCATGTGCGCAGCCGACTGTTCGGCGATGCCCTCGTCTCGACGGCCTTCGCCGTTGGTGGCGGCATCCTGGCTGAAGACCCGCGCGCCGTGCCCGCCCTTGCAGCGGCGGCGCAGGACATGGCAAAGACCATCCCCATCGAACTGCGCGGCGGGCCCAGCCCCGGCGGCGGCTGGCAGGCCCGCGAAGGCGAGCATCTCGGCTTCGTCCGTCCGCTCGCCGCCGATGACGAGGCCGAACTGCTCGCCATTCCCCGCAAGCACCGGGCCGAATTGCGCAAGGCACTCGCCAATCCTGCTCTCACCATCGAGACCGGCCGGTCGGATGCGCTGCGCCGCGCCCATTATCAGGTCTATGCGACAAGCGTCCGCAACCTCGGCACCCCTGTCTTCCCCGCCGCCCTGTTCGGCGCCGTGCTCGACGCCTTCGGCGACGACGCAGACCTGCTGATCGTCCGCGAAGGCGACCGCCCGGTCTCGGCGGTGCTCAGCCTCTATCATAACGGCCATGTCATGCCCTATTGGGGCGGCGGCGTGGCCGATGCGCGCCGGCTGCGCTCCAACGAACTCCTCTATTTCCGCCTCATGGGTCACGCCCGCGCGCGCGGCATGACCCATTTCGATTTCGGCCGGTCCAAGGTCGGCAGCGGCCAGGCGGCGTGGAAGAAGAGCTTCGGCTTCGCGCCGACCCCGCTCGTCTATCATGGCTGGTCACCCGACGGCACGACCCGCGACGTCAGCCCGACAAACGGCAAATATCAACGCCGTATCGAGCTTTGGAAGAAGCTGCCCTTGCCGATCGCCAACCTGCTTGGCCCGATGATTTCGCGCGGCCTTGGATGAAACGGATACGAAATGTTCAGTGCCCCCGGCTAGAAGCGCGATTGGGGCAGGGGGAATGGTAGCCATGAGCGCAATGTCGGGTCTCGTGTTCGCGATCGAGGAAGCGCGCCTGTCCGACGCGGCGGTCGTCGCCGAGCTAGACGCCTGGGTCCGTGCCCGTCCCGGATCGACGCCCTTCCACCGCCCCGGCTGGATCATGGGGGTGGAGGCCGGCACCGGCCAGAAGGCGAAGATGCTGGTCGCCCGCGCCGGAAGCAGCGCGATCCTCGGCCTGCTGCCGCTGACCTATATCCGCTCGGCCCTGTTCGGCCGCGCTCTGGTCGGCAGCGGCTTCGCGGTAGACGGCGGTATCCTCTCGACTCATCGACAGGTGAGCGAGGGGCTCGCCGACGCCGCCTGGACGCTCGCGCAGACGCTGGGCTGCGACACGCTGGAACTGCGCGGCGGGGAAGCGCCCAGGGCACAGGTCTGGCAGGAAAAGGCCGATGCCTATCTCGGCTTCGCCCGCCCGCTCGCCGCCGACGACGAAGCGGAACTCAAGGCCGTGCCCAAGCGCCACCGCGCCGAAATCCGCAAGGGGATGGCGAACGATCTGTCATTCGAGGTCGGCCGTGACAAGCGCCTGCGCGACATCCACTATCGCCTTTACGCCCACAGCGTCCACAATCTCGGTACGCCCGTCTTCCCCCGCGCCCTGTTCGACCAGATGCTGGACCGCTTCGGCGAGGATGCCGACATTGCGCTTGTGTCAAAGGACGGGACACCGCTCTCCGCCGTCATCAGCCTCTATCATCAGGGCGCCTGCATGCCCTATTGGCACGGGGCGGGCGAAGGCGCGCGGGCGATGCGCTCCAACGAATATCTCTATTTCCGCCTGATGGGCGCGGCGCGGGAACGGGGCTGCGCCATCTTCGACTTCGGCCGGTCGAAGGTCGGCACCGGCCCCGCCGCCTGGAAAAAGACCTGGGGGTTCGAGGGTGAGCCGCTCGGCTATTATCTCCGCACCGCGCCGGGCAAGGCGACCCGCGACGTCAACCCGCTCTCGCCCCAATATCGGCGCAAGGTCGAGCTTTGGAAGAAACTGCCCGAATCGCTCGCGACCCTGATCGGCCCGCATATCGCGCGGGGCCTGGGATGAGCGGCGACATCCTTTTCCTCTGCCACCGCATCCCCTTTCCCCCCGATCGCGGCGACAAGATACGCTCCTTCCATCTGCTCAAGCGCTTAGGCGAATTGGGGCCGGTCCATGTCGGCTGCTTCGCCGACGATGATCGCGACATGGGCTTTAAGGCCGAAATGGCGGCGCTCACCGCCAGCCAGTGCGTCCTGCCGCGCGACCGCTCCAAGATCGTCGCGGGTCTCACCGGCCTTGCGAAACGCCAGTCGCTACTGGTCGCTCTGTTCGATCATCCTGCGCTGCATCGCTGGGTTGTCCGGACCCTCGCCGAAAAGCCGATCCGCGCCGTCGTCGCCTATTCGGCGCAAATGGCGCATTTCGTGCCCGTGCTTCCCGCCGGCGTCCGCTTCCTCATGGACTTCGTCGATTTCGACTCGGCCAAATATGCCGCCTATGGCGCGGAAGGGGCTGGCCCGATGGCCTGGATCAACCGGCGCGAGGGCCGCGTGCTGCTCGATTTCGAGCGGCAGGTCGCCGCCCGCGCCGACATCAGCGCCTTCGTCAGCGAAGCCGAAGCCGCGCTCTTCCGCCAGGCAAGCGGCCTTGGCCCCGACCGGGTGGTCGCCATCGAAAATGGCGTCGCCCTCGAAACTTTTGATCCCGCCGCCGCATTCGCCTCGGTCGACCACGGCACCGGCCCGCTGCTCGTCTTCACGGGGCAGATGGACTATCGCCCCAATATGGAGGCGGTGGACAGTTTCGCCCGCCAGACTTTGCCCGCGATCCGCACCGTCCATCCCGACGCCCGCTTCGCCATCGTCGGCCGCAGCCCCGCGCCGCAGGTGCAGGCGCTTGGCAGCCTCCCCGGCGTCATCGTCACCGGCGCGGTGCCCGACGTGCGCGGCTGGCTTGCCGCCGCCGATGTCGTCGTCGCCCCGCTTCGCATCGCGCGCGGCGTCCAGAACAAGGTGCTCGAAGCCATGGCGATGGCCCGGCCCGTCGTCGCCTCGCCGCAGGCCGCCGAAGGCATCGATGCGCGGGACGAAGCGCATCTGCTCGTCGCCGCCAACCCGGCCGAGGAAGCCGCGAAGGTCATTGGCCTGCTCGCCGATCCGACACGCGCCGCCGCGCTGGGCCGTGCCGCCCGCGCCCGCATGGAGGAACGCTATCGCTGGTCCGCCACGCTCGCCGCCCTGCCGTCCATGCTCTTCCCGGCCGATCGGGCCAAGGTCGCCGCCGCATGACCGGCCGCGCCCTCCCGATGCAGCGCCCGATCATCGACCTCACCGGCTGGCGCGGGCATCTGACCGCGCTCGGCGTGGTCGCCTTCGCCATCCTTGCGCTCTTCGCTCGCGATGTGTGGAGCATGGTCTCGATCTGGTGGAATGCCTCCACCTTCGGCCATTGCCTCTTCATCCCCTTCCTCATCGCCTGGCTGGTGCAGCAACGGCTGCCCGGCCTGCGCCAGCTCGAACCGGTCGCCTGGGCGCCCGGCCTTATCTGGCTGGCGCTCGGCGCGTTCGCCTGGATGCTGGGCGCGGCGGCCGGGGTCGCGATGATCCGCCACGGCGCGCTGGTGCTGATGCTTCAGGGCGCGACCATCGCGCTGCTGGGGCCGGCGGTGGCCCGCGCCTTGCTCTTCCCGCTCTTCTACGCCTTCTTCATGGTCCCCTTCGGCGAGGAGATCGTTCCCGCGCTGCAATTGCTGACCGCGCGCCTCTCGCTCTTCTTCCTCGATCTAGTCGGCGTGCCCGCCCATATGGAGGGCATCTTCATCACCACGCCGACCGGCTATTTCGAGGTCGCCGAAGCCTGCTCGGGCGCGAAGTTCCTGATCGCCATGACGGCCTATGGCGCGCTCGTCTGCAACGTCTGCTTCCGCAGCTGGCAGCGGCGCATCCTGTTCATGGCCGGCGCGCTCGGCCTCTCGGTCCTCGCCAACGGCGTGCGCGCCTTCGCCACCATCCTCGTCGCGCATCTGACGACGGTCGACGCAGCGGTCGGCTTCGATCACGTCGTCTATGGCTGGGTCTTCTTCGCCATCGTCATGACGGTGGTGATGGCGACCGCCTGGCCCTTCTTCGACCGCAGGCCCGGCGACCCCTGGTTCGATCCGCGCGCGCTTCAAGGCGCCATGCCCCGGTCGTCGCCGATCGCGACCATGGCGGGCTTGTCGCTCGCGCTGATCGTCGCCGCGCCGCTCTGGCTCGCCGCCACCGCCGCCGCCGGCGCGCCGCTCCCCGCGTCGGTCAGCCTGCCGCAGGTCGCCGGCTGGTCCCGCACCGACGCGCGCCAGGCCTACCCGTGGAAACCCCGCTTCGACGGCGCGGACCACCTGATCACCGGCCGCTACCGCAATGCCGAGGGCCAGGTCGTCGATCTCGCCATCGCCGCCTTCGACCATCAGGATGAAGGGCGCGAACTGGTCGGCTTCGGCCAGGGCGCGGCCGATCCCGACAGCCAATGGGTCTGGTCCTCGCCCGCCCGCGCACCCACCGACGCGCGCGGCGAACAGATCACCGCTCCCGGCCCGGTCGTCCGCCACGTCGTCAGCTTCTACAGCGTCGGCGGAGCGGTGCCCACCGGCAGCAAACCCGCCGTCAAGCTCGCCACGCTGAAAACCCGACTCCTCGGCCAGGACCAGCGCGCCATTGCCATCCTCGTCTCGGCGGAAGAAGGAGAGGGGCAATCCGCCGACGCCGCCATCGCCGCCTTCCTCAAAGACCTGGGCGACGTGCAGCTTTTGGCTGACCGCGCGGCGGGCATCCGCTAGAGCGTCTCCCATGTGCGGCATAGCGGGCATCTTCCACCTCGAAACGGCCAAGCCCGTCGACCCCGCCCGCGTCCGCGCGATGCTGGACGTCATGCCCCATCGCGGCCCCGACGGAAGCGGCATCTGGACCGCGCCGGGCGTCGGCCTCGGCCACTTACGCCTCTCGATCATCGACTTGTCGGGCGGCGCGCAGCCGATGCTGACCGAGGATGAGAGCCTGGCCGTCGTCTTCAACGGCGAGATCTACAATTTCGCCGAAGTCCGCGCCGAGCTCGAAGCAAAGGGGCACATCTTCCGCACCCATAGCGACACCGAAGTCATCCTCCACGGCTACCGCCAATGGGGCGAGGATTGCGTGCAGCGTTTCAACGGCATGTTCGCCTTCGCCCTGTTCGACGCCCGCGCCCAGTCGCTCTGGCTGGCGCGCGACCGGCTGGGGGTAAAGCCGCTCCACTATGCGCTGCTCTCCGACGGCAGCCTGATCTTCGGCTCGGAATTGAAGAGCCTGCTCGCCCACCCGCTGCTCCGACGCGCGCCGGACCTTTCGGCGGTCGAGGATTATATGGCCTATGGCTATGTCCCCGACGACGCCTGCCTGGTCGCGGGCGTCAGGAAATTGGGGGCAGGGGAGACCCTCCGCCTCGTGCGCGGCCGGCCTTTGCCCCAGCCGACCCGCTATTGGGACGTCAGCTTCGCCGACCGCAGCAAGGCGAAGCCCGAAGCACTGGAGGAGGAACTGGTCGCGCTGATGCGCCAGGCGGTCCGGTCCCGCATGGTCGCCGACGTGCCGCTGGGCGCGTTCCTGTCCGGCGGCGTCGACAGCAGCAGCGTCGTCGCGCTGATGGCCGAAGCCTCGCGCCAGGCGGTCAAGACCTGCACCATCGGCTTCGACGTCGCCAGCCTAGACGAGACCGCCTATGCCGACCGCGTCGCCCGCCGCTTCGCCACCGATCATCGCACCCGCATCGTCTCGCCCGACGATTTCGGCCTGATCGACACGCTCGCCTTCCACTTCGACGAACCCTTCGCCGACGCCTCTGCGCTCCCCACCTACCGCGTCTGCGAACTCGCGCGCGAGCAGGTGACGGTGGCGCTCTCGGGCGACGGCGCGGACGAAGCCTTCGCCGGCTATCGCCGCCACCGCTTCCAGATGCAGGGCGAACGGCTGCGCGGCCTCCTGCCCGCCTCGGTGCGCCAGCCTTTGTTCGGCACGCTCGGCCGCTTCTATCCCAAGGCCGACTGGGCGCCCCGGCCGCTGCGCGCCAAGTCGACGCTGCTCGAACTGGCGGGGGAGGGGGGCGACGCCTATACCGCCTCGGTCGGCGTCACGCCCTCCGCCCTGCGCCAGCGCCTCTACAGCGCCGACCTCAAGGGCCGCATCGCCGGCTACCGCGCCGAGGACCGCTACATCAGGGCGATGGCGAACGCGCCTGCCCGCGACCCGCTCGACCGCGCCCAATATGCCGACATTCGCATCTGGCTCCCCGGCGACATCCTGACCAAGACCGACCGCATGAGCATGGCAGTCAGCCTGGAGGCGCGCGAGCCCCTGCTCGACTATCGGCTGGTCGAATTCGCCGCCCGCCTGCCGGTCGCCCAGCGCATCCGGGGCAACAGCGGCAAATATCTCATGAAGAAGGCGATGGAGCCCTTCCTGCCGCAGGACATACTCTACCGCCAGAAAATGGGCTTCGTCACGCCCATCAGCGCCTGGTTCCGCGGCGCTCTGGCCGGCGAGGCGACCGCGATCGCCGGCGGCTCGGCGCTGGCGAGAACCGGCTGGTTCGACGCAAAGATGCTGGCCAAGGTCGCCGCCGACCACAAAGCCGGCCTCGCCGACCATGGCCGCCTCCTCTGGCAATTGCTGATGCTCGATAAGTCTCTAACCCGCCTCTTCGGCATCTAATCCCTCTACCCGTTCGCCCTGAGCGAAGTCGAAGGGCAAGGCTGAGCGGAGCGAAGCCCTTCGTCAGGCTCAGCCCGAACGCTGTTTGAACGCTTGCCACCGCCCCCGCACAATGCCAACGCAGACGCCTATGATGATGCAGGGCGCCAGCGTGACGGTCTCCAAGGAAATGGTGCGGCTTCGGCTCTACGCCCTGTGCCTGGCCGGCGACATGGCGGGCCTGTTCTTGGCCTTCCTCGCCGCCAACGCCTTCGTCCTCGGCGCGCTGTGGGGGGAGCCGGGCAAGCCCCACGGCCTCGTCATGTTCGCGATGATCGCGCCGCTTTACGCCCTGCTCGCGGTGAAGGGCGGGGCCTATGGCATCAACACGCTAGACCGGGTCCGGCGCGGCATCTCCCGTGCGCTCTGGGCCTTGGCGCAGGCGGCGCTGCTGATGCTGCTGATCGTCTATCTGGGCAAGATCGCTGAGCAGCTCTCGCGTCTCACCTTCGTCACCGGCCTCGCCTTGGGCGCGGTCGCGCTCGCGCTGGTGCGGCTCGCCGTCGCCCGGCTCGCGGTCAGCCTGCTGGGCGATGTGCCGCACCTCACCGCCGTGATCCTCGACGGGGTCGCGATCGACGCTGGCCGCCATGTGGAGGTTATCCGCGCCGACGAAGCCAACCTCCATCCCGAACGGCACGATGCCGACATGGCTGCCCGCCTCGCCGGCGCGGTCGGCATGGCGGAGCGGGTGATCGTCGCCTGCCCGCTCGAACGGATGAATGACTGGTCGGCGGCCCTCAAATCCCTATCAGCGCGCGGCGAGATCGTCGTCCCCGAACTGCTCCGCTTCGCCCCGGCGCGCGTCGATGAGTTCGACGGCCAACCCACCATCATCGTCGCCGGCGGCCCGCTCCAGTTCCGCGACCGCCTCATCAAGCGCCTGTTCGACCTGGCTGTAGCCGGGATCGCCACGATCCTGCTCTCGCCCGTCCTCATCGCCGCCGCCCTCGCGGTGAAGCTCACCAGCGCCGGCCCCATCCTCTTCCGCCAGCCCCGCATCGGCAAGGACGCGCGTCCCTTCTCCATCTACAAGTTCCGCTCGATGCGGACCGACGCCAGCGACCACAGGGCCGCGACCCTCACCCGCCGCGACGACGACCGCGTGACCCCGGTCGGCGCTTTCCTCCGCAAGACCAGCATCGATGAACTGCCCCAGCTCTTCAACGTGCTGCGCGGCGACATGAGCATCGTTGGCCCACGCCCCCACGCCGCTGCCGCGAAGGCGGGCGACAGCCTCTATTGGGAGGTCGATGCGCGTTACTGGGAGCGCCACTGCATCAAGCCCGGCATGACCGGCCTCGCCCAGGTGCGCGGCCATCGCGGCTCCACCGACCATCATCAGGATCTCATCGACCGGCTGCAGTCGGACCTGGAATATGTCAGCGACTGGTCGATCTGGCGCGACCTCAGGATCATCGTCGCGACCTTGGGCGTGCTGGTCCACCACAAGGCATACTGAGCGCATGGCGACAAACCTGATCCTCGCTGCGATCCTGCTCCTGTGCCTCGTCGCGGTCGCGTGGCCGTTCCTGTTCTACCCGCTGGTCCTGCGCCTGCTGCCCACGCAGCCGGAGCATCCGGTCGAAGGCCCGCCACCCAGCGCCTCGCTCCTGTTCTGCGCCTTTAACGAGGCGGCGGCGATGCCCGAAAAGCTCGCCAACCTCGCGATGCTCAAGCGCCGCCACCCGGACCTCGACATCCTCGCCTTCGATGACGGCTCCTCGGACGGCACCGGCGACCTGATCGCGGCGCAGGGCGATCTCGTCACCCTCGTCCGTGGCCCCGGCCGCAGCGGCAAGGCGCACGGCATGAAGCAACTCGCCGCCCGCGCGCGCGGCGATGTTCTCATCTTCACCGACGCCAATGTGCTGCTGGACGAGGACGCCGTCGACCGTCTCCTCGCCCGCTACGCCGATCCGCAGATCGGCGGCGTCCTGGGTTCGCTCCACTATCTCGGCGCGGAGGGCAGCGCGACCGCCGCCGTCGGCTCGCTCTACTGGCGCATCGAGGAACGGCTAAAGGACGAGGAATCGCGTACCGGCAATGTGCTGGGCGCGGACGGCTCGATCTTCTCGATCCGCCGCAGCCTCTATCCCGATTTCCCCGACAGCGTGCTCGACGACCTCACTGTCTCCATGGCGGTCGTCTTCGCCGGCAAGCGCCTGATCAAGGCGAAGGACGTCATCGCCCGCGAACGGCTGGTGACGGCGCGTCGCGACGAATATCGGCGCAAGGTCCGCATCGCCGCCCGCGCCTGGCACACCCACCGCTACTTGGCGCCGCAACTCCGCCGCATGGCCGCGATCGACCGCTTCAAATATGCCTCGCGCAAGATCGTCCGCTGGTTTGGCGGCCTGTTCATTCTGGCCGGCGCCATCGCGGCGGGCGCGCTCGCGCTGCGCCTGTCGCCGACGCTCTACATGGCCGGCGGGCTGGCGCTGGTCTTCATCCTCTGGATCGGCATCCGCAGCAAGAGCGGCCCGCTCGCGACGCTGGTCGATATCCTGATCGCTTACGCCGCGACGCTCCAGGGCGTGGTCAAAGCGATGACCGGCCGCACCATCACCACCTGGAACCCCGCCCAGTCGCGATAGCGCGTCAGACGATCACGAAATCGGTCACCGTCAACTCGGTGCCGACAGCGAAATCGATATGCGCGATCAGGGTCTTGGCCGCCGCGCCATTGCCGTCGGGATCGAAGAAGAGCGCGCCCGTACTCTGTGAGAACAGAAAGCGATCGGCCGCGTCTTTCGCCGCCCCCACGCTGTTGCTGACGAAATTGCTCGCATCCACGCCCGTGATGCCGCCGAAGCCCGCGCTGTCGAACACGAGCTTGTCCTGCCCCTGCTGGAAATCATGCACAATGTCGCCGCCCTCGGCCGGGCTCAGCCAGACGAACCGGTCATGACCCAGACCTCCCACTAGATCGTCGGAACCCAGGCCGCCATAGAGCCGGTCGATGCCGCCGCCACCGCTGACCAGGTCATTGCCGTCCTCGCCGTAAAGCAGGTCGTCTCCCTCCCATCCGTCGAGCCGGTCGTCGCCCGCATCGCCATAAAGCCGATCGCCGTCTCCGTCGCCGTTCAGCGTATCGCGCCCGTCGCCACCAAAGATGATGTCGGCCCCGGCCCCGCCATAGGCGAGATCGTCCCCCGCTTCGCACCATATGCGATCGTCGCCGGCTCCGCCCAAAAGCGTATCCTTGCCGTCGCCGCCATAGATGCGGTCGTCGCCATTGTCGCCAGCCAGCAGATCGTTGCCGCCATAGCCGTAAAGCCTGTCGTCGTCGGCCCCGCCGTTCAGATAGTCATATTGTGCGCCCCCGAACAGCCGATCCTGCCCGGCGCCGCCGAACACATAGGCCTTGCCCCCGTTCGATTGGAACAGATCGTTGCCCGACCCGAAATAGACGTAAAGTTCCTCGATCGACTTGAGCGCCGTCACCGTCTGCGTCGTTCCGTCACCCATGTCCGCGGACACGCGGCTATGGGCCGATGTCAGGCTCAGATTCTGCGTGAAATTCTGGAGGTAGAGCGTAGCGCGGTCATATCCCGCCCCGCCATCGACATGGCTGCCGAACACGGTCGGATAGACGCCATAGTTGCCAAGATAAATGAAGTCGTCGCCATCGCCGCCGAAAATGACATCGCGCCCGCCATTGCCATTTATCGTGTCGTTGCCGGCGCGCGCGACGATGCGGTCGTCGGACGTGGTGCCGATCAGCCGGTTCTTCCCGGCATTGCCATAGATGTTCGCCATGATCCGTGCATCCTCCTCCGCCCCCGGATCGGGATCATCCCGCCGGGAATCTGATTTCGACGATGCGACCGCTCAGCGCAGCTCATGCCTGCGCTGTCGCACGCGACCATGACAGTGTTGCGGCCCGGAGTCGATCCTTGGCGCCTTCATTGACCTTTCACATAGACCCGCTTGCCGCCTACCCATGTCTCCAGCACCTGGGTCTGGCGAATGTCGGCGGGGCGGGCGGCGGATATGTCGCGGTCTATCAGCAGGAAGTCGGCACGTTGACCGGGCGCCAGGTTGCCGAATTTCTTCTCGGCGAAGCCCGCATAGGCGGCCCGGCGCGTGAAGCCGTCCAGCGCCGCTGTAAAGCTGATGCGCTGTTCGGGCATCCACCCGCCGATCGGTTCGCCCTTGGCGTCCTCGCGGCTCATCGCGACGGCGATACCGGCGAAGGGATTGGGGCTTTCGACCGGCACGTCCGATCCGAGGGCGAGGGGCACGCGATTGTCCAGCATCGCCTTCCACGCATAGGCGCCCTTCAGCCGCGCCTCGCCCATCCGCGCCGTCGCCATGCGCCAGTCCGACGCTTCGTGCACCGGCTGCATCGACGCGACCACGCCCAGCGTTCCGAAGCGCGGCAGGTCGGCCGGGTCGACGATCTGCGCATGTTCGATCCGCCAGCGCCGGTCGCCCTTGTAGGTGTCGCCCAGTTCCTCGATCGCGTTCAGCAGCTCATGGTTCGCCGCGTCGCCGATCGCGTGGACCGCGACCTGGAAATTGTCCATCGCCGCACGGCTCATATAGTTGCGAAGCTGCGTGTCGGAAATCATCGGCAGCCCGCGCTGCCCCGGCGCGTCGGCATAGTCGGCGCGCAGCCACGCCCCGCGCGATCCCAGCGCGCCGTCGAGCAGCAGCTTGATGCCCCCCATCCGCAGATGATCGTCATACAGCCACGGCGTCGGCTCCGGCCCGGCGATCAGCACCATATTGTCGAGGCCCGCGGCGTAGCTCATGATCCGCACGCGCAGCGCACCCCGATCGGCCGACCGGCGGAACGCCTGCCAATCCTCGATGCTGGTGCCCATGTCGGCGATGCCGGTAATGCCCTGCGCCAGCAGCGCGCGCTGCGCCTTTTCCAGCGCGATGTCCCTGTCCTTGGGCGCGGGCGGCGGCACGATTTTCTGGATAAGGTCCATCGCCTTGTCCACGAACACGCCAGCGGGCTTGCCCGCCGCCATCTCGATCCGCCCACCGACCGGCGCCTTGCTCGCGGCGGTCACCCCGGCAGCGCGGATCGCGGCGCTGTTGGCCCAGCCGGCATGGCCGTCCACCCGTTCCAGCCACACCGGCACGGTCGCTTCCGCCGCGTCCAGATCGGCGGCGGTCGGAAAGCGGCCCAGCCCCCATTGCTCCTGGTTCCAGCCGGTGCCGATGATCCATTTGAGCCCCGGATTGGCCTCCACATAGGCCCGGATCTTCGTCTGCGCTTCCGCCAGTGATCGGGTATCGGACAGGTCAAGCGTCACCAGGCTCAGGCCATAGCCCATCACATGCCCATGCGCGTCGATCAGGCCGGGGATCAGCGTCTTGCCGCCGCCGTCCAGCTTGAAGTCCGGCCCCTTGGGGCGCTCCGGCCAGGGTTGCCCACGCTTGGGCTTCTTGGGCTTATATTCGGGTTCCTGATAGCGCCCCTGGATCAGCTTCTCGACCTTGCCGTCATTGTCGATCAGCAGCGCGCCGAAGCGCACGATCCGCCCATCGGCGTCGATCGCGATGCCGTTCACATTGTCGATCACGCCCGACGCCAGAGCGGGGAGGGGGAGGGCGAGCGCGGCCAGCGCCGCCAGCAATGCGCGCCTCATGCGCGGGTGATCCGCCGCACGAGCGCGCTCGTATCCTGCCGGTGGCCGCCCATCGCCTGCACGTCCGCATAGAATTGATCGACCATCGCCGTCATCGGCAGTGTCGCGCCATTGGCGCGCGCCTCCTCCAGCGCCAGCCCCAGATCCTTGCGCATCCAATCGACCGCGAAGCCGAAATCAAACTCGTCCCGCGCCATCGTCTTCCAGCGATTCTCCATCTGCCAGCTCTGCGCCGCGCCGCCCGAAATCGCCTCGAACACCTTGTCGAGGTCCAGCTCGGCCGCCTGGGCAAAGCGCAGTGCCTCGGCCACCCCCTGCAACACGCCCGCGATGCAAATCTGGTTCACCATCTTGGTGGTCTGGCCCGCGCCCGCGCCGCCGACATGGATGATCCGCGCGGCATAGGCCTGCATCACGATCTGCGCGGCGGCAAAGGCCGGCTCGCTGCCCCCGCACATGATCGACAGCCGGCCATTCTCCGCGCCGGCCTGACCGCCGGAAACCGGCGCGTCGATGCTGTGGATGCCCAACGCCTCGCCCTCGACGAACAATTGCCGCGCGATCCGTGCCGATACGGTCGTATGATCGATGAACAGGCTGCCCGGCTTCATCGTGCGGAACGCGCCCTCGCGGCCCAGCGCGATCTGCGACAGGTCGTCGTCGTTGCCGACGCAACTGATGACGATGTCGGCATCCTCCGCCGCCTTGGCCGGGCTGATCGCCACCGCGCCGCCATAGGCTTCGGACCACAGCTTCGCCTTGCCGATGGAGCGGTTGTAGACGGTCAGGCTATGGCCCGCCTTTGCCAGATGCCCGGCGATCGGACCGCCCATTACGCCCAGGCCGATAAACGCGATATTTGCCATATGCCCCATAGGATTGCTGCGTTTTGACCGCCATAGGGCGAGTTTTCGGTCAGTGCCAGTTCCTTCGCCGGTAATTTTCGTCTAGGCGGCTTCCCATGAATACCCTTGCCAGGATCGACACCGCGCTTCCGCTCCCCGTCACGGTGGACGACATTCTCGCCGCGCGCACGCGCATTGCTGGGTCGATCGTCAAGACGCCGACCCTGGTCAGCCAGACCTTTTCGGACATGCTCGGCTGCAAAGTCTATCTGAAGTTCGAGAATCTTCAGTTCACCGCCGCTTATAAGGAGCGCGGCGCGCTCAACCGCCTCCTCCTGCTCGGCGACAAGGCAAAGGAAACGGGCGTCATTGCCGCGTCGGCGGGCAACCATGCGCAGGGGCTCGCCTATCATGGCAAGCGGCTCGGCGTGCCCGTCACCATCGTCATGCCGCAGACGACGCCGACGGTTAAGGTCACGCAGACTCAGGGCCATGGCGCGACGGTCGTGCTGCACGGCGAAAAGTTCGACGACGCCTACGCCCATGCCCGCCTGCTGGAGGTGGAGCAGGGCCTGACCTTCGTCCACCCCTTCGACGAGCCCGATATCATCGCGGGGCAGGGGACGATCGCGCTCGAAATGCTGGAGGATGCGCCGGACATCGACACGCTGGTCATTCCGATCGGCGGCGGCGGCCTGTTTTCCGGTGTGGGTACGGCCGCGCGTGCGATGAAACCCGACGTCGAGCTGGTGGGCGTGCAGGCCGAACTCTACCCGTCCATGTATGATTTCATCAAGAACGCCGATCTCGCCTGCGATGGCGACACGCTGGCCGAAGGGATCGCGGTCAAGCAGCCGGGTGAACTGACCCGCCGCTTCGTCGAGCGGCTGGCCGACGACATCGTTTTGGTCAGCGAACGGCGACTGGAAGAAGCGGTCAGCCTGTTGCTCCAGATCGAAAAGACGGTGGTGGAAGGGGCCGGCGCGGCCGGGCTGGCGGCGTTGCTATCGCATCGGGAACGCTTCGCCGGGCGCACCGTCGGCCTCATCCTGTGCGGCGGCAATATCGACACGCGGCTACTCGCCAACGTGCTGCTGCGCGATCTCGCCCGTTCGGGCCGGCTGGCGCGGCTGCGGATCATCCTTCAGGATCGCCCCGGCGCGCTCTTTCATGTGGCGCGCATCTTCGATCAGGAATCGGTCAACATCCTGGAGCTGGCGCATCAGCGCATCTTCACCAACCTGCCGGCCAAGGGTTTGAGCCTCGACGTCGAATGCGAGACCCGCGACCGCGCCCATCTTCAGCGGCTGATAACGGCCTTGGGCGAGGCCGGTTATGAAGTCGCGCCGATCGAGGTGGCTTAAGCGACGATTGTGACATTTTTTCGTGGTAAATGCCCTTTTCAGGGGCATCGGCCGTCGGCATAAACGCTGCATGAGGCGGAGGGCGCGCATGGTGGAATCGGGGGGAGAGGCATGACCGCGCCCTTTCGCTTTCCGCGCTTCTTCGTCACCAATCCGTCTCCCTGCCCCTATCTGCCGGGCAAGAGCGAGCGGAAGGTCTTTACCGAACTGAGCGGTGACAATGCCGGCGAATTGAACGATGCGCTCGGCCGCATCGGCTTCCGCCGCAGCCAGAATGTCGCCTATCGCCCAAGCTGCGCCGACTGCTCCGCCTGCGTGTCGGTCCGGGTCGTCGCGAAGGAATTCCGGCCCAACGCCACCCAGCGCAAGCTCATTCGCCGCAACAGCGACCTTCAGGTTACCGCCTGCAAGCCCTGGTCGACCGAGGAGCAGTTCGCATTGCTGCAACGCTACCTCCAGGCGCGGCATCCGGGTGGCGGCATGACCGAAATGGACGAAATGGATTTCGCCGACATGGTCGAACAGACCCCGGTGGACAGCTATGTCGTCGAATATCGCGAACCGTCCGTCGACGGGCGCGTCGGTCGCCTGGTCGGCGCCTGCCTCACCGACCGTCAAGGCGACGGGCTGTCGATGATCTACAGCTTTTTCGACACGCAGGCGGCGGACCGGCAGGGCCTCGGCAACTATATCATCATGGACCATATCCTGCGCGCGGCGGGCGCGGGGCTGCCTTATGTCTATCTTGGCTACTGGGTCGATGGGTCGCAGCGGATGCAGTATAAGATCCGCTACCGCCCGCTCGAAAAGCTCAGCCGTAACGGCTGGGTCCGGTTCGAGCCCGATGCGCCGCCACAGCGGGGAACCCTCCGCCGCGACGAGCCGCCGCTTCCGGTCGAACTGGCGGCGATGCTAAACCGCTGACGTCTTATCAGATGTTAGCGTTCGGTCGGACTTACCGATTGGAATTTATTTAACTTTTTCCGCTACGTCGGTCATATGACGGGACGCAGGGGCATTTTAATACGAGCGGCGCATGGACCGCTTCGCTGATCATCGCTTCAGCGATGCGCGGCTCGCGCTGGAATCCGGCCTTGCGGTCGGCGATTCCTTTCTGCCGGCCCAGGATCTTCTCCTCTCCCCGCTTTTCGAGCATGTCTCTCCTCCACTGCTGCGCTGGGTCGCGGATTCGCGCGGTCGGATCGGCGCGGTCGAGCGTGAAAGCAGCCACCTTGCACCCCGCCTCGCCGCCGATCCGGCGGGATTGGGCTGGCTTCACCTGCTTGACCGCGACGACCGCCGCACTGTGTTACGCGCGATGCTGGGCAATGCGAGCGGCACACCCGTCGTCGTGCGGCTGCGCTGCGCCAACGGACAGGCGCGCTGGTCGCAAATCCGCTTCGGCCGGATCGGCGCGTCGGGGCCGGGCGGCCGCTGGTATGGCACGGTCGAGGATATTCACGATCAGCGCGACCGGGAAGCCCGCCTGCTTGCGGAGGCGCTGACCGAAAGCCGCGAACATTATCGCTGGTCGGTCGATCTCAGCCCGCAGGTGCCCTGGACGGCGGCGCCAGACGGCAGCATCCAGGAAGTCGGCCCACGCTGGCAGGAACTGACCGGCATGACGCCCGACCAGGCGCTCGGCACCGGCTGGATCGGCGCGCTCCATCCCGATGACCTGGAGCCGACCATTTCGATCTGGACCGCCCACCTGTCGAGCGGGGCGCCTGTCGACATCGACTATCGCATCCGGCTGCGCGACGGCGGCTATCGCTGGATGCGCGCCCGCGCATCGGCCCGATGCGACGCGGACGGCAGGGTCATCCGCTGGTACGGCACACTGGAGGATGTCCATGCCGAACGGCTGGCGCAACAGGCGCTCAGCGAAAGCGAGGAGCGTTTCCGCTTGGCGATCCAGTCGGCGCGGCTCGGCATTTGGGACTTCGACTGCGTGACGGGCGTGCGGACATGGTCGCCCGAATTTCGCCGGATGCTGGGCCTTAGCGACGATCAGCCCGCCACTGCCGAACTGGCGCTGGGCCTTGTCCATGAAGATGATCGGGACCGGCTGCGCGCCACGCTCGATTTGGTCGCCTCCGGCGCGCTGCCCCAGCATTTCGAGGCCACGCTTCGCATCCATCGCGCCGACACAGGCGCGCTGCGCTGGATTCGCAGCACCGGATGGACCACCCGGTCGGATGCGGGAAAACCGCAGCGGATCATCGTCACCTTCCTCGACGTTACCGAGGAGCGCGACGCTGAGGATCGGGTCCGCTGGGCCGCAACCCATGACGCGATGACGCGCCTGCCCAACCGCGCGCTCTGGCAGGCGTCGCTGGAGGGCTTGGCGGGGCAGGCGCAGGCGGAGGGCAGGGGCTTTGGCCTCATGCTGCTCGATATCGACGATTTGAAGCGCACCAACGACTCGCTGGGGCATGATGCCGGGGACGCGCTGCTGTGCGGCTTTGCGGCAAAGCTCGCGGCGATCGCGCCGCCTGATGCCATGCTGGGCCGGCTGGGCGGCGACGAATTCGGCCTGGTCGCCCCGTCCATCGCCGACGCGGCCGCGCTGCAATCGCTCGCCGACCGAATCATGGAAAGCGCGCGTACGCCGCTCGCGCATCAGGGGCGGCAGCTCGATTGCGGGGTCAGCATCGGAGGCGCGATCTTCGGCGACCATGCCGATCGCGCCGACGATCTGCTGAAGGCGGCGGACCTTGCCCTCTATGCTTCCAAGCGCGACGGACGCGGGCGGCTCACCCTGTTCCACCCCACTCTTCGCGCCGAAGCGCAGCAGCGCGATTCGATGATCCGCATGGCGCGCCATGTGGTCGCCGACCGGCTCGTCGTCCCCTTTTATCAGCCCCGCATCGACATGCGCTCGGGCGTCACGCTGGGCTATGAGGCGCTGCTGCGCTGGCGGCATCCACGCATGGGCATACAGTTGCCCGCCAGCATCGTTGCCGCCTTCGATCATGCGGAGATCGCCGTCGGCCTCACGGCGCTGATGCTGGATGCGGTGCTGGCCGACCTGCGCGGCTGGCTGGACGCTGGCCTTGATCCCGGCCGGGTCGCGATCAACGCTGCGGCTGCCGATTTCGCGCATGGTGACTTCGCCGACCGGGTGTTGAGCGGCCTCGCCCGTGCCGGCGTCCCGCCCCACCATTTTGAGGTGGAAGTGACCGAGAGCGTCTTTCTTGATCGCGGCGCCGATCAGGTCGCGCGCGCGCTGCGCCACTTCGTCGACGCAGGCGTCCGCGTGGCGCTCGACGATTTCGGCACGGGCTTCGCCTCGCTCACCCATCTCAAACGCTATCCGGTCGACGTGCTCAAGATCGACCGCAGCTTCGTGCAGGATATCGATCGCGACAGCTGCAACGCCGCCATCGTCGATGCGATCGTGAAGCTCGGCGGCAGCTTCGGCATGGAAGTGGTGGCCGAAGGCGTCGAAACCGCCGCTCAAGTCGAAATATTGGTGGGGCTGGGCTGCGTGGTCGGCCAGGGCTTTCACCTCGGCCGACCTCAGAGCGCGACCGTCTTCCGGCCGCGCCCCGCCTGAGCCGCCTTTATTTGCAGCGGCAGCTCCGCGCGCGACGGCGCACCGGCTTGCGATAGCCGACCGTCTCGGTGACGTAGGTCGTCGTGGTGGTCGTCGTCACCGCCGGCTGCACCGTCACGGTCGTCACGACCGGCGCAGGATAATAATAGCCGCCCGAAATATAGCCGCCCGCCGGCACCGCCGGAGCGGCCCCGTGCGACCAGTGCGGCCCGCCGGCATAGGGCGGCGCATCATAATCGACCCCCGCGCCGCGCACCTGCCCTTCGAACTTGCCGTCGTAGGTGCCGCTCACCTTCCGGCCGTCGTCGGTCGTCCAGGTGCCGGTCCAGCGGCCTTCATAATCGTTCTGCGTCGTCACGCTGTCGTCGGCATAGCCATAGCCATAATCATAGGCCGCGCCGGGCCGACGGGGCGGCGGGGCGTCGCGGCGCCAATCTCCTTCAGTCCTGCTATCCTCCGCCTTGTCGATCGCCATGCCCGCGACCGCGCCGACGCCTGCACCGATCAGCGTGCCGGCGGTGCGGTTGCCGCGTCCGGCGATGCGATTACCGGCAATGCCGCCGACGACCGCGCCGATCGCCGCGCCGCCCACGCCATTGTCGCGGCGGGGCGCGTCATAATCATAGTCGCGATCGTCATAGCCGCCCTCATAGCGGCCCCAGTCGACATCGCTGCGCGAATCATAGACGCGGCCATAGCGATCGGTCATCACCGCATCGTCATAATAGCGCGACCAGCCATAGCCATAGCCGGGCGCGGGCAGGCCATAGGCACCGTAATTGCCAATATAGTAATTGGGACTGATCCAGTAGCTCGGCAGCACATAGCCATAGGCCGGACGGCGATATGCGCCCCATCCGCCCGGCGCGCGCCAGCCGGCATACCAGCGGCCATTATAACGCTGACCCCAGCGATGACCGCCGCCGTTCCAGCCTCCGCCGTGCCAGGTGCCGCCACGCGGCGGCATGTGCATGCCCGGCCGGGGCATATGCATGCCGGGGCGCGGCATATGACCGCCGCTCCACCCCTTGCCGCCCGCGCCTCCCGCAAAAGCAGGCGTCGCCACGCCGGCCAGACTGGCGGCAGCGCCCAGAAGCAATAGGCCGGATATCCTCATGGTTAACGCTCCCTGTTTCGGCACGATGCGCGGCAGGCGCGCGGACCGGATGCTAACGCCTCGTTTAGCATGACGATCCGCCGCATTCCACGATTCGACGCGGCCGTTCCTGTCCCGAAACGGGGCGGGGGAAGGTTAACGGATCAGGCGATGCGCCCCGCGACCAGCGTCACCAGCCGCTCCAGCCCGTCCGCGTCCTGCGAGTCGAACCGGGCGGGCCTCGGGCTATCGAGATCGAGCACGCCGACCAGCCGCTCGCCGAGCTTAACCGGTACGACGATCTCGGACGCGCTCGCCGCGTCGCAGGCGATATGGCCGGGGAAGGCGTGGACATCGGCGACCAGTTGGGTCTCGCCGGTCGCCGCCGCCGCGCCGCACACCCCGCGCCCTACCGGAATGCGGATGCAGGCCGGCTTGCCCTGGAACGGCCCCAGCACCAGCTCGCCTTCGACCATGCGATAGAAGCCCGCCCAGTTGAGATCGGGCAGATATTGCCAGATCAGTGCCGACAGGTTCGCCATGTTGGCGATAGGATCGGGCTCCCCAGCCGTCAGCGCGTCGGCTGCGGACAGGAGGTCGGCGTAGAGAGTCGCCTTGTCGGCGTCGGCGGTGGGAGCGAAATCATACATGCCGCCTATGTAGGGCGTCGCGCCCGTCCGGCCAAGCCGTCGCGTCAGCGCCGGATACAGGCGACCAGCGCTACCGGACCGCGCCCGAAGTCGCGACAGTCCCAGCGCGGATCGATCGCCGGGATGCGCCA
This sequence comes from Sphingobium agrisoli, assembly GCF_041877245.1. Classification (NCBI taxonomy): domain Bacteria; kingdom Pseudomonadati; phylum Pseudomonadota; class Alphaproteobacteria; order Sphingomonadales; family Sphingobiaceae; genus Sphingobium; species Sphingobium agrisoli. The sequence goes on along the minus strand of NZ_JBHDJI010000003.1, from coordinate 305,183 downwards.
CGGGTGGACGCGCCCGCGCGTGCCGGGAATGTTGACGTCATATGTCCACAGGATCGCCGTGCCCGGTTCCTGACCCGCCGCCTGCAACAGCGTCAGGTTAGGGTCGCCGTCGCGCGGCCAGGGCGGCGTGATGACCGGGATATCGATCCCGTCGCGCCGCAGGAAGAAGCTGCCGACCGCCGCCATATGCCTGTTCGGATCGGGGATCATCGCGGTCGGACCGTCCCACAGGAACACCAGCCTGCGCGGGCGCTGCGCCGCGATCCAGCGCGACGGCAGCTCGAAATTGAAGATATAGCGATAATCCGCCTCGGGATGCCGGATATAGCCCGCAAGCTGCGCCGCCGCCGATCCCAGCAGCGCGCACAGCAGCACCGGCACGAGTAGCGGCGTCAGCGCCATCGTCCGCCGCACCCACAGCGCCATCCCCAGAAAGATCGCTGGGATATAGGGCAGCACATAGCGCGGCGTGAAGGTCGGCACGACAAAGCCCGCCATCAGCAGCGCCAGCAGCGCGACCAGCCCGCTCGCCGCCACTGCCGTCTCGCCGGGCGTATAGGGCCAGCGCGCCTTGCTCGCCCAAGCCGCGCGCGCCTCCATCGTGACCTGCGCCGCCATGCCCGTCAGCAGCAGCACGCCCGGCCAGCTCATGCCGGTCAGCAGCAGCGGGATCAGCCACAGCGCCTCGGGCTGCAACAACCGATACCAGTTGGCGTCCGATGTCGCGAAGCCCAGCACGAAGGGCAGATGATAGCTCGCCCACAGCGCCATCGGGACGAGGGGGGCCAGCGCCGGCCAGGTCCGCACCGCGCGCCTGCGGCAGATCGCCAGATAGACGAGGCCCTGAATCCCGCAGATCAGCGCCGCATAATAATGGGTCAGCACCATCAGCGCCGACAGGCTGGTCCATGCGAGCGCGCGGCGGGTGGTCGGCGCATCGATCATGCGGACATAGGCGATGGTCTGGAGGCAGGCGAGCAGCAGCAGCAGCGCGTAGGGTCGCGCCTCGGTCGCCGAATCAAAGCCCACGACCGACAGCGCCAGGATCGCCGCCCACAGCATCCGCACATCGCGGTCGCGATGGCCCCACCGCAGCACCACCAGCGGCGCGGCGATCGACAGCGCCAGGCTCGGCAGCCGTAGTGCCAGATCGCTGTTGCCCGCGACCTTCTCCCACAGGAACAGCGCGCCATAATAGACCGGCCCGCTCATTTCGGTAAGCGCCCAACGCAGGAAATGGGCAAAATCAGGCTGGCTGGCGATCTCGGCGGAGAAGGTTTCGTCCAGCCACAGTGGCGCGTCGATCCCGGCATAGAGGCGGCAGGCAAGCCCTAGCAGCAGCGCCGCGCCAGTCAGCATCGGCAGCAGGCGCGGCATCGCCGCGCGCAGCGACGCGAAACTTGTCGATGGCGGAGCGGGCAGGGCGATATCAGCCATGGCGCGCGCGCTTCACACAGGCGAGCACGGTGATCGGCCGCCGCCCAAAATCGCGGCACAGCCAGTTCGGATTATTGCGCGCTATCACCCAGGGATGATCGCGGCCGAGCGTTCCCCTCACCCCCGCATCATAGGCCCAAAGGATCGCCGTCCCCGGCTCCTGATCGGCCAGCGCGGGCAGCATGGCGTTGGGATCATCGCCGCGACGCCACTGCGGCACTACGACTTTGACCGGCCGGCCTGCCCGCGCAAAGAAATAGCCGCCGATCTTCGCCATATTGCCGTCGGGGTCGGGCAGGACGGCCGCCGGATTGTCCCAGAAGAAGATGAGCCGCTCCGCTCCCTGCGCCGCGATCCAGCCGGACGGCTGCTCCAGATTATAGGCATAGCGGAAATCGGCCTGCGGATCGCGGATATAGCCGATCAGCTGCGTCGCCGCCGCCGCGATCATCACCGCCAGCAGCGGCGCGGCGATCAGCGGCCCCCGCGTCCCCATCCGCCGGACCCAAAGCGCGATGCCCGCCAGCATCGCCGGCACGAAGGGGAGGACGTAGCGCACCGAAAAGGACGGCGCGACAAAGCCCATGCCCATCACCAGCGCCAGCGCCAGCCAGCCGCTCGCCACGAGCGCCGTCTCGCCGGCGCTGTAGGGCCAACGGCAGCGCCCGCGAAGCGTCTGCACAATGTCATGCCCGAAGCTGACGCCAAGCCCCGCGATCAGCACCGTCCCGACCCAGGGCAGCCCCGCGATCAGCGACGGCACCAGCCACAGCGCGCCCGGCCCCAGCACATCGTACCAGACCGTGTCCTTGTTGGCATAGCTCAGGTGAAAGGGGATATGCACCGCCATCCACGCCGCCATCGGCAGCAGGGGCGCCAGCGCCGGCCAGGTCCGCAGCGCCCGCTCCCGGCAGAGCGCCAGATAGGCGATCCCCTGTATCCCGCACAAAATGGCGGCATGATAATGGGTCAGTACCGCCAATGCCGACAGGCTGGTCCAGATGAAGGCATGGCCCACCGTCGGCCGCTCGATCAGCCGCAGAAACGCGATCGCCTGTGCGCTCGCGAGCAGCAGCAGCAGCGCATAGGGTCGCGCCTGCGTCGCCGTGTCGAACGCCATGATCGACAGCGCGATCATCGCGGCCCAGATTATCCGCACCTGCCGGTCGGGATGGCCCTTCCACAGGATCAGCAGCGGCGTCGCGATCGACAGGATCAGGCTCGGCAGGCGCAGCACGACATTGCCGTCGCCCGCGATATGCTGCCACACGAACAGCAGGGAATAATAAGCGGGGCCGCTCAGCTCATGCAGCATCCAGCGTACCGCGCCCGCGCCGTCCTGCGACGCGATGGCGGCGGAAAATGTCTCGTCGAACCAGAGCGGCGCATCGATCCCGGCGAACAGGCGACAGGCGATGCCGACGCCGATCGCGGTCCAGCACAGGGGCGCGACCAGATCGGCGATCAGCCCCGGCGTCGCGGCGTCGCGCGGCAGCGTCACCCCGGTCATCGCGCCCCCCGATCCGATCGTCCCCATGTCCGCGCCTCCTGCTGATGCAGGCGGGACTAACAGCCAGATGCTAAGAAATTCTTTACCATCTTCTTGGGGGCGCGGTGTCAGTCGATCGACACCTTGCCGCGACCCTGCTTCACGGAGCTGCGCGCCTTCTTCGCATCCACCCGCCGCGCCTTGGCCGCCTTGCCGGGCTTGGTCGGGCGACGCTTCTTCGGCACGATCAGCGCCTCGCGGATCATCTCGATCAGCCGGTCGCGCACCTCCTGCCGATTGAGCAATTGCGACCGCGCCCCCTCGCTCCGCAGCACCAGCACCCCCTCCCGCGTCATCCGCGACCCCGCGATGACGGCGAGCCGATGCTTGACCGCGTCAGGCAGGCTGGGCGATCCCGCGACATCGAAGCGCAGCATCACCGCGCTGTCGGTGGTATTCACATGCTGCCCTCCCGGCCCGGACGCGCGCGTGAAGCTCTCGACCAGTTCGTCGCTGTCGATGGCGATGGAGCGGGAGATGGGGATGGCTACCATGTTGCCGCCATCTCAAACCCCCGCATCCTCCAGCGACGCCTCCCCGAACCCCGCCGCCGCGAACGTCCCCGGCAGCGGCGCGACCGCCTGCGCCGGGGGTTTCTCTCCGCGCGGGACGCTCAGGAAGCGGCTGTGGAGCAGCATCGGGCCTTCGCCATTCCCATAGACCGGATCGCCCATAATGCCGAAGCCCAGCCCATGTTCGGCATGGACGCGAATCTGGTGGGTGCGGCCGGTTTCGGGGGTGAAGGCGATGAGCGCGCGGCCGTCTTTCTCCGCGATCTTGCGCCAGTGGGTGATGGCGGGCTTCCCCGCCTTCGCCGCGATCATGCGCCAGCCCTTCGCCTCGCTGCTCACCTTCTTGAGCGACAGCGCGATCGTGCCTTCCGTCTCCCCCGGCACCCCGTCCACCACCGCGACATAGCGTTTCGCCACCGTTCCCGCCTCGAACGCGGCGGCGAAGCGCTTGTGCGCCTTGGGGTTGCGCGCGAGCAGCAGGCATCCGCTCGTGTCCCGGTCCAGCCGGTGCACCGGCAAAGGCCAGCGCTGAAAGCCGAAGGTCAGCGAGGCGAGATGATTTTCCAGGCTGATCGACCCGTCGCGCGGCGCATCCACCGGCAGGCCGGCGGGCTTGTCGATGATGATCGCTTCGCCGTCGATGAACAGCACATGGTCGGTCAGCAGGGGCAAATCGGTTCCGATCGGGGGGAGGGGCTTTGCGTTGACGTAATCGGCGCATCCTATAGGTCGGAAGGACGATGGAGAATAGGGGGCAGGCAGAGGTGCGGTTCCGGCTCGACTGGGTCGACGTGGCGCGGGGATTGGGCATCCTCGCCGTCGTGGTGGGGCATGTGTGGACGCGCGGGCCGCTGCGCGACGCGATGTACAGCTTCCACATGCCGATCTTCTTCCTCCTGTCGGGAATGCTCTCGCGGCCCCGCCCGGTCGGCGATTTCACGCGGCGGCAACTGGTCGGCCAGATGCGCCCCTATGGCATATTCTTGGCTGCGCTGATCGCACTCGACCTGATCGTCGAAACCGCCAAGGGCAACCGCCCCATCTTCCATCAATGGCCCGAGGATTTCGTGCCGATCCTGCTCGGCGGCTTCTGGCTGCGCGGGCCGTTCACCATTTTCTGGTTCGTCCCCTGCCTGATGGTCGCGCGCATCCTCTTCAATATGGCGCTCACCCGCTGGCCCGATCCGCTCGACCGGCGCTGGGCGATCATCCTGCCGCCCATGCTGGCGCTCGCCCATGCGCTGGGCTGGTGGACGCAGGCGTCGGTGCTGGGGCTGCTCAGCGTGCCCATGGCCTTCGTCCTGCTCTGGGTCGGCGCGGCCTGGCCCCGGCTGCGCTGGCATAATCGCATGATCCTGCCGCTGGGAATGCTCGCGCTGGCGGGGCTGAGCGGCCTCTTTCCCACGCTCAACATGAAGGCGGCCGAATATGGCTGGCCCCTGCTGTCGATCGGATCGGCGATCGCGACCTCGCTGCTGCTGTTCCGCCTGTCTGCCTTGGCCGCCCCCTTCGCCCTGCCGATCGCAGCTTTGGGGCGCGAATCGCTGGCGATCATGTACTGCCATGTCGCCGTCATCCATTATCTGACGCCGTACCTGGGCAAGCTCTGGCTGCTGGCGCTCGCGCTCCTGATCCCGCTTGCCCTGGCGCGCTTGATCCGCCTGTCGCCGCGTCTCGCCCGCTGGCTGCTCTGATCTTTATTGCCGCATGTTCCGAGCCGTTGACCGGAAACGGTCAACTCGAACATGCTTCAGCCGTTCTGGATCAGCGTCAGCCGATCATCCTCCCGCGCGCTGGCGACGAGCGAGTAGGCCGCCTGCGCCACGATCTGCGCGCGGCTGAGCGCATCGCCGCTGACCTGCTGAGACGTGGCGACCGGATCGGCGACGGCGGCGCTTTCCGGCCCGGAATAGTAGAAACCCGCCTCGGTCAACTGCCGCGCCAGCGTCGTCTGCGGCGATGCCGGCGCGTTCAGCTGCGGTCGGCCAGGGGATCGCGCCAAATAGGTCAGCGGCTCGGTTTCCGCCGCCGGGGCGGAGGAGGGGGCAGGCACGTCGTCTGCCGGGGCCGGTGTCGGCTCGGGAGCGGGGGCGGGGGCGCTTGGCGCAGGCGGCGGCGAGACGATCGGCGTGAGGACTTGCGTCACCGGGGTCGTGACGGTCTCCACCGTTTTCTTGATCAGTCCCCAGGCGTTGCCGGAGCCGTTGATAGCGCTGACCATGATGATCCTAAAGTTTCGGCCCCCACGGTCGTTGTAATCTGGCCTGTCCTGCCATCATCCCAACGAACGGGCTTAGCCGGTCGTTAAGCATGTGGCGCAGCCGGCGCTATTCCTCGCCGAACTTGTCCTCGACCAGCGTCACCAGCTTGCCGAGCGCATCTTCCGCTTCCGGCCCGCTCGCCTTGATGACGATATGATCGCCCATCGCCGCACCCAGCATCATCAGGCCCATGATCGACGTGCCGGTCACATGATTGCCGTCCTTGCTGACGGTGATTTGGGCGGGCAAGCCGCTTGCCAGGGTCACGAACTTGGCGCTGGCGCGGGCATGGAGGCCGCGCTTGTTGCTGATCCGGACTTCCTGGCTGATTTCGCTCATGTGGTGCTGCCCAACAATTCTGACGCGACGCTGATATATTTCTGCCCGGCTTCGCGCGCGGCGGCGACGGCGGCGCGCACGTCCATCACCTTGCGCGCGCTTTCCAGGCGGATGAGCATGGGCAGGTTGATGCCCGCGATCACCTCGATCTCGCCGGCCTTCAGCAGCGATATGGCGAGGTTGGAAGGCGTGCCGCCGAACAGGTCGGTCAGCAGGATCACGCCCGACCCGTCATTGACGCGCGCGACCGCCGCCGCGATGTCCGCGCGGCGCAGTTCCATGTCGTCTTCCGGCCCGATGCAGATCGTTGCAATCTGCTGCTGCGGCCCCACGACATGCTCCATCGCGACGACGAATTCGGTCGCCAGCGACCCATGGGTGACGAGTACGAGTCCGATCATGTCCCTGTGCGGCCCACCTGTGTCATGATTATGCTTTCGGGCCTCCCGGGCGGCGCTTCTCCAGACTGTCCTGGGGCGCTGATTCTATATTGCGGTGCAGTACGGTGGGCGAAAAGCCCGCCCCTTGCAAGTGTTTCGCGACACGATCGGCGACATGGACGGACCGGTGCCGCCCCCCGGTGCAGCCGAACGCGACGGTAATATAGGCTTTGCCGCCCTCGGCGTAGCGCGGCAGCAGCGTGACCAGCAGATCCTCGATCTTGCCGACCGCCGCCTCATAGGCCGGATCGTCCTGGATATAGGCTGCAACCTTCGCATCAAGCCCGGTCATCGGCCGCAGCTTGTCGTCCCAATGCGGGTTGCGGAGAAATCGCATGTCGAACATCAGGTCGGCGTTGCGCGGCACACCCCGCGAAAAGCCGAACGACAGAATGGTCAGGATCGGTTCCGACAACCCCTCGCGCGAGAAACGCGCACGGATTTCCTGTTGCAGCGCATTGCTGCTGAAGCTGGTCGTGTCGATGACATGCGCGGCCCATCGGCGCAGCGGCTCGGTCAGTTCGCGTTCGCGGGCGATGCCGTCGGCGGCGGGCCGGTCGAGCGCCAGCGGGTGGCGGCGGCGCGTCTCGGCGAAGCGGCGCTCCAGCTCGGTGCCCGAACAGTCCAGGAAGAGCGTCTCAACATCATGGCCGTGCCGTTCCCGCAGTGCCTTGATTCTTTGCACGATCGCGCCGGCGTCGAAGCCTCGCGTGCGCGCGTCGATGCCCAGCGCCAGCGGCCGCGCATCCTCGCCCGCATGGCCTTCGGGCAGCGGCGTGCCCAGCAGCCGGTCGAGCAGGACGAGCGGCAGATTGTCGACCGCTTCCCAGCCCATGTCCTCCAGCGTCTTGAGCGCGGTGCTCTTGCCCGCGCCCGACAGCCCGGACACGAGCAAAATGGTTTTGGGCGCGGTCATGACAGCCCCAGCGCCTTAAGCGCCAGTTCGACCTTCACCGGGGCGGACGCTTCGAGCGGCGCGAGCGTCACCAGCGGCACCTCCACGCCCGCGACCCAGCGGCGCGCGGCCTCGGGCATCCGCTCGACCTTGTCGGCAAGATCGACAAGCAGGGCGACCGGCGCTTCGGCGAGCGACGGCATCACCACGATGCCGATGCCGCGCACTTCCATCTTTCCCGCGATGGTGCCGGGCGCCGTCGCCAGCAGCCGGCCATCGATGCGTTTCACCAGCGTATAATCGTCGCTGACCAGCACCGCGCCCCGATCAATGAGGCGCAGCGCCAGGTCGGACTTGCCGGCGCCGCTCGGCCCGCACAGCAGGACGGCGCGCCCGTCGATGGCAACGCTCGTCGCATGCAGCGTTTCGGATGATAATGCGCGCGCCATACCCCGCGCCTTTCTAGCCGCTGCGGGCGCTTATGCCAATGCTCAGCCGCGCCGCGTCTGGTTCAGCAGTTCATAGGCCATGACGGCGGTCGCCACCGCCGCGTTCAGGCTGTCGGCCTTGCCCCGCATCGGCATCTTCACCAAGAGGTCGCACTCCGCCTCATAGGCGGCGGGCAGCCCCTGCGCCTCGTTGCCGACCAGCAGGAAAGCGGGGCTTTGATAGCGCGGCTCCTGATAATCCTGCGTGGCCTTCAGGCTGGTGCCGATCAGCTGTCCCGGCCCGCTCCGCAGCCATGGAAGGAACGCCTCCCATCGCGCCTGCGTGATCGACTGGGTAAAGAGGGCCCCCATGCTGGCGCGCACCGATTCAACCGAGAAGGGATCGACGCAATCGTCGATCAGGATTAGGCCGCCCGCACCGACAGCGTCGCCGGTCCGCAATATCGTACCCAGATTGCCCGGATCGCGCAGCGATTGGGCGACGATCCAGATGTTCGCGCTGCTCCGGTCGACGTCGGCCAGGGGCGTCAGCCGGTCGCGATAGACGCCGACCACCGCCTGGGCATTCTCCTTCCCGCTGATCTTGGAAAGGATGTCGGGCGTGGTTTCGATGACGTCGCCGCCCGCCGCCTCCATCGCCGCGATCAATTCCTGCGCCAGCGGATGGACCGATCCGGCGTGGAACAGCATTTCGGGCAACACGCCTTCCTCGCGCGCCTCGGTCAGGATGCGCAAGCCCTCGGCAATGAACAGCCCTTCGGCCTTGCGATGTTTCTTTTCGCGCAGCGACCGGACTCGCTTCACCAGCGGGTTGGAAAATCCGGTGATCTCGCGTGCCACTCTTGCCTCAATCCCGATGCTTGTCGCCGCCGCCTCTCTATCGTCGCGCCGGCCAAAAGGACAGGGGGCATGGAACCGGCGCGCGCGCCCGTGGATTTGCGTCACGAACTTGCTTACGGGGGTGAAATGACCGAACCGCAATCGCGCAGCCACCGGATCGAGGATGGTTTCTTCCTCGCCCTCGTCATCCTCGTGTCGATCGCCTTCGCGCTGGTGCTGGAACCCTTCTTCGCCGCCGTGCTGTGGGGCATCATCGTCGCCATCCTGTTCTGGCCGGTGAACCAGGCGCTGCTTGGCGCGATGCCGGGGCGAAGGAACAGCGCCGCGCTCATCACGCTGACCCTCATCATCGCCATCGTCATCGTGCCGTCCATCCTGCTCGGTTTCGCGCTGGTGCAGGAGGCCGCACATTTCTACGCGAAAATCCAGTCGGGCGAGATCGACTTTGCCCGCATGTTCGCGCAGATGCAGGCGGCGCTGCCCGACTGGGCGCACGGGGCGCTACGCCGCATGGGGCTCAGCAATTTCGACGCGGCCCGCATCACCGTCACGCGCGGCATCACCAGCAGCTTCCGCAGCTTTGCCGGTCAGGCGCTGACGATCGGGCAGGGGGCGTTCAGCTTCGTCATCGCGCTTGGCGTGATGCTCTATCTCGCTTTCTTCCTGCTGCGCGATGGCGACAGGCTGTCGCAGCGTTTTGCCGAAGCCGCGCCGCTGCGCCCGCACCAGCGCGAGGCGCTGCTCCACCGCTTCGTCGTCGTCATCCGCGCGACGGTGAAGGGCAGCATCGTTGTCGCCATCGTTCAGGGGTTCATCGGCGGCATCGTGTTCTGGATGCTGGGCATCCAGGGCGCGCTGCTCTGGGGCGTATTGATGGGCGTCGCGTCGCTGCTGCCGGCGATCGGCGCGGGCCTCGTCTGGGTGCCGGTCGCGCTCTACCTGTTCGCGACCGGCGCGGTGTGGGAAGGCGCGGTGCTGGTCGGCTGCGGCGCGATCGTCATCGGTTCGGTCGATAATCTGCTGCGCCCGATCCTGGTCGGGCGCGACACGCGGATGCCTGATTATGTCGTGCTGATCTCGACGCTTGGCGGGATCGAACTGTTCGGCTTCAACGGTATCGTCATCGGCCCCGTCATCGCCGCGCTCTTCATCGCCACCTGGAACATCTTCACCCAGATGCGCCGGGAAGGCGGCCCGGCGCTCGACTGACGGCGCGGATATAGGGGCTGGCGCGGAGTCCCGCCGCGCCAGCCCCTGCCGGCCTCGATCCTCGCGACCCGGAGGCTCAGCGGCACAAGCATCTGAAAGACGATGCCGAATTGGCTCAGCCGTGCAGCTTGATCGCCGTCTCGGCCACCCGGCGGCCCTGATAGCGCGCGCCGTCCAGTTCTTCCTCGCTCGGCTGGCGGCTGCCGTCGCTGTCCGCCAGGGTGGTCGCGCCATAGGGCGATCCGCCGCGCACCTTGTCCACACCCATCTGTCCCTGGAACCCATAGTCCAGCCCGACGATGGTCATGCCGAAATGCAGCAGGTTGGTGATGATCGAGAAGAGCGTCGTTTCCTGCCCGCCATGCTGCGAAGCGGTCGAGGTGAACGCGCCGCCGACCTTGCCGTTGAGCGCACCGCGCGCCCACAGTCCGCCGGCCTGGTCGAGGAACGCCGCCATCTGGCTCGACATGCGGCCAAAGCGCGTGCCGGTGCCCACGATGATCGCGTCATAGTCGGCCAGTTCGGCCACGGTCGCGATGGGCGCGTCCTGATCCAGCTTGAAGTGCGCGTTCTTGGCGACGTCCAGCGGCGCGGTTTCGGGTACGCGCTTGATGTCGACCTGCGCTCCTGCGGACGCCGCGCCTTCGGCGACGGCCTTCGCCATCGTCTCTATGTGGCCGTAGGACGAATAATACAGCACCAGAACTTTAGCCATGGTCAGTCTCCTTTGAGAAGGGTGTTCAGCGAAAGGCGGCCGCCTGCACGGGGGAAGGGGGGATGTGCAGGCGGCCAGGAGGCCCGTCCGGTGTTGGGGGAAGGACGGACCCCCGAAAGGGTCAGAGGCTGTCGACCAGGACGATCTCCGCGTCCTCGATCCCGGTGATGGTGACGGGCGATCCGCCCAGGATCGCCGCGCCATCACGCGCCTCGAATATCTGGCCGTCTATGGCGATGCGGCCAGTCGCGGGCACCATGTAGATGTGGCGACCCTCCGCACTGTCATAGGTTACACTTTGCCCGGCCTTGATCGTGCCGCCCAGCAGCCGGGCGTCGGCGCGGATACGCAGCGCTTCTGTGTCCTCCTCGTACCCGCTGGCCAGCACCACCAGCCGCCCGGCCCGGTCGTCCCTAGGGAAGGGCTTAGTCCCCCAACAGGGCTGGCCGCCGCGCGTGCGCGGCATGATCCAGATCTGGAAGAGCGTGGTCGTCTCTTCCTCCAGATTATATTCGGCGTGCCGGATGCCGCTGCCCGCAGACATCACTTGGATGTCGCCGGCGGCCGTGCGCCCCTTGTTGCCCAGGCTGTCCTGGTGCGTGATCGCGCCGGCACGGACATAGGTGATGATCTCCATGTCGGCATGGGCGTGGGGCGGAAAGCCCGATCGCGGGCCGATTTCATCATCGTTCCAGACGCGGATCGCGCCCCAGCTCATCCGGTCCTCGTCATGATAGTCGGCGAAGGAAAAATGATGGCGGGCGTTGAGCCAGCCATGGTCCGCATGGCCCAACGACGCGAAGGGGCGGCGCTCGATGCGGCTCTGCGTGGTGGTGGTCATAGCATGATGCCTTTCGTTGCGAAGCCGTGCGGTTCCGCTTGCTTTCCCACAATCTAGTCCGCATCATCGTTTCATAAACCGACAGCATTGAAACGGATTGTTTCTGTATGCGCCTTCCCGATTTTGAAGCCTGGGCGATGTTCGCCGCCGTGGTCGAACATCGCAGCTTCACCGACGCCGCCAGGGCGCTCAGCGTTTCCAAGGCGACCGTGTCAAAGGCGGTGACCCGGCTGGAGGAGCATCTCGACACCAGCCTGTTCAACCGCACCAGCCGCCGCCTGGCGCTGACCGAAAGCGGCCGACGCCTTGCCGACCATGCCCAGCGCATTCTGGCCGAGGGGCAAGCGGCGGAGGAAGCGGCGCGCGATGAGACGGCGGAACTCTCCGGCGTGGTGCGACTGGGCGCGCCGATGACCTTCGGCCTGCTGCGCGTCGCGCCGCTGGTGGCGCAGTTCACCAAAGCGAATCCGCTGGTCGATGTCGACCTGCACCTGTCCGACGCGCGCATCGATATCGTGGAATTGGGCCTCGACGCGACCATCCGCATCGCGGAGATGCCCGACAGTTCGCTCCGCGCGCGGCGATTGGCTGACGTTACGATGCACGTCATCGCCGCGCCCGCCTATCTCGACGCACGCGGTTGGCCGCATCATCCCAATGATCTCGGCGCGCACGATTGCTTGTGCTATTCCAACGTGTCGCCGCCTGATGTGTGGCGCTTTTCGGGGCCAGGGCAACAGACCGTGGCGGTGCAGGTGCACAGCCGCCTCACCGTCAACAGCGGCGAAGCGATGCTGCCGGCGCTGCGCGAGGGCGTCGGCATCGCCCGTCTGCCCGACTTCATCGTCGGCGATGCACTGGCGAAGGGCGAACTGGAGGAGATACTGATCGACTGGCGCGCGCCGCCGATCGGCATCCATCTCGTCACCCCCCCGTCGCGTCTGCGCCCGGCGCGGGTCGATGCGCTGCTCGACTTTCTCGCCCGGCACCATGGCTGTTAACGATGCCGGTTTCGGGCGGGCAAATTCTTAATGCCCCGACCCCTTGCGCATATGGGCGGGACAGCGCCTGATCGTCGTTGCGAAGGTGAATCTATCTTGACTCTACCTCGCTCGTTTCGGCCGCAAACCCTTGTAATATGATTCAAATCCAAGCGACTCGCGGATTCCTGCCGGTTAGCGAATAATTAACCTTTGTCCTTCAGAAGTTTTTTGGTTAATGATTTGGCGCGGAAACCGTTCTTGTGGGGTGAACGGGACTGCAACGGACCGGAAGGTACAAAGGGGCTTCACATGCGCGTGCTGCTGATCGAGGACGAACCGACCACCGCCAAGGCGATCGAGCTGATGCTCACGACCGAGGGCTTCAACGTCTACACGACGGACCTGGGCGAGGAGGGGTTGGACCTCGGCAAGCTCTATGATTACGACATCATCTGCCTGGACCTCAACCTCCCGGACATGCACGGCTATGACGTGCTCAAGAAGCTGCGCGCGGCCAAGGTGCAGACGCCCGTGCTGATCCTGTCGGGCATCAGCGAGATGGACAGCAAGGTCCGCTCCTTCGGCTTCGGCGCCGACGATTATGTGACCAAGCCCTTCCATCGGGAAGAACTGATCGCCCGCATCCATGCGGTCGTCCGCCGCTCGAAGGGGCATTCGCAATCGGTCATCCGCACCGGCAAGCTTTCGGTCAACCTGGACGCCAAGACGGTCGAAGTGGACAGCAACCGCGTCCACCTGACCGGCAAGGAATATGCGATGCTGGAGCTGCTTTCGCTCCGCAAGGGCACGACGCTGACCAAGGAAATGTTCCTCAACCATCTTTATGGCGGCATGGACGAGCCCGAACTCAAGATCATCGACGTCTTTATCTGTAAGCTGCGCAAGAAGCTGGCGCTGGCGTGCAGCGGCGACAATTATATCGAAACCGTCTGGGGGCGCGGCTATGTGCTGCGCGATCCGGAGGACGTGTCGGAACAGCAGGCCAAGGTCGCCTGATCGATCGAATTACTGGGGGGTGGAAAGGCCGGTGTCCGCAAGGATGCCGGCCTTTTCCTTTGCGTCTCGTCACCAGCCGAAGGTGCTTAAGCCTCTCTTAACCGACCGCTCCTAAACGGATGGAAAAGGAGATCATCGTGGGTCAAGCCACCTATCATAGTCTGGAGGCTGCCTGGGACGCGATCTGCCGGTCGCAGGCGGTGATCGAGTTCGATCCCACCGGAATGATCCTCTGGGCCAACGACCTGTTCCTCGGCACCATGGGCTACGCGCTCGACGAAATCGTCGGTCGCCATCATCGCATCTTCTGCCTGGCCGACGACGCTGCCCGGCCCGCATATGCCGACTTCTGGCGCAAACTTGGCCGCGGCGATTTCGACGCGGGCGAATATCGCCGCATCGGCAAGGGCGGCCGCGAAGTCTGGTTGCAGGCGACCTACAACCCGGTGTTCGACGAAGCCGGCCGCGTCCAGCGCATCCTCAAGATCGCGACCGATACCACCCCATCCAAGATGCTGCGCGCCGAACTCAAGACGATGGTGGACGGGCTGGTCGACATCGTCGACGGCATTGGCCTCATCGCCAATCAGACCAACCTCCTGGCGCTCAACGCCACGATCGAGGCGGCCCGCGCCGGCGATGCGGGGCGCGGCTTTGCGGTGGTGGCGCAGGAGGTCAAGAAACTGGCCGGCGACACCCGCACCGCCACCGACCGCGCCCGCGCCATGGTCGAAGCAGCGGCCTGAAAAAACGAAGGCCAGCGATCCGCTTGGGATCGCCGGCCTTTTTTGAACGCGGTGGCACGCTCGGAAGACGCGCCTCAAGGGGTCATTCGTCCGCTTGACCTGGATTGCTGTTGCCACTCGCCGACGCGTTGCCGGTAACGCTGCCGCTCACATTGGCGGAAGAGGTGGCATCGCTCGCCGCAGCGGTCGCCGAACCGGCGGTCGAAGCGGCCCGATCGCGAACCGCGCCAGCCGTACCGGTCGCGCGATCCCGCACAACGCCGGCCGTCATTGCCGCTCGATCCCTCGCCGCGCCGGCGGTGTCCGTCGCCCGGTCACGCACCGCGCCCGTCGCGCTCCGCACATCGTTTACGCCGATTGTATCCACGCTCGCGCCCAGGCTGCCGGACCCGTTCGCCGATCCGGCGGCGCGCCGGCTCTTGTCGGGGCCGTCGACCCGGCTGCCGCTATGCGCGCGGCCATGGCCGTGGGTGCGGGTGCTCACCGTGCCATTGTCCAGATCGACGCTGCGATCCAGCGCGCCGCGCCCACCGACGCCGTTGTTCAGCGTCCCGCCAAGCCCGCCGGCCGCGCCGCCCAGGCTCCCGCCCAGCGCCCCGCCCAGGCCACCACCCCCGCCGCCGCCCAGTAGCTGCGCCGAAGCGGGCGCGGCAAAAACGAGGGGGAGGACGCAAGTCGCGGCAATCAGATATTTGGCTTTCATCGCTCGTCTCCATCAAACATCATTGGGATGTCAGGAAAACGCCGGACCCCAGCCGTTTCATTCCGACCCATGCGAAAAGAAAACAACTGACTGAAAATCAATCCATATTTCTGCACGTCCCGCACAGCAGCGGCGGTTTGCCACGCGCGGCCTCGGCGCGCAGCGCGGGGACGCTCCCTCGCGCGAAGAGCCGTCCGGCGACCAGCGGCGCGGCAAAGCTAGTCCCTCGCACCGCGCCCTTGCCGCCATCCACCGTTGCGGCGCGCATGTCCGCGCCCGGTGCGGCGAAATCGACGTGGAGCGCCCGGCCAGCTTCGGGGAGCGGTCGTCCACGCCCGTCGATCCCGGTCACGGCGATCACGCCGGGGTAGGAGGCGGGATAGGCGGGCGGGGCGGCCGGGCCGTCATTGCCCACCGCCGCCACCACCGTCACGCCCTTGTCCCGCGCCAGCCGTATCGCGCCCTCAAGCAGCGGGTTGGCCGGGCCGACGAGACTGACGGTCACCACCGGCACCCCGCGCGCCGCCATCCATCCCAGCGCCCGGACGATGGCAAAAGCGTTGCCGCCCGCCGGATCGTCGCCATAGACATCCGCCACCAGCAAGGGCGCGGCCGGTGCTGCACCCCTGACGCTCCCATTCCCCGCGATCAGCGAGGCAACAGCGGTGCCATGCGGGCTCGCGCGCGGCGCGCCCTGCGCGAAGCCGCGCTGTTCGACCCCGCCGGTAAGCGAAGGATGGCGCGCGACCCCGCCGTCGATTAGACCGGCCGCGCGACCCGCCACCTTGCCGGACGCCAGCGCATCGGCGGCCATCGCCACGGCAGGCCCGCTCGGAAAATAGAGATTGTCAGCGCTTGCCTGCGCTCCGGGCGCGCGCCTCCGCACCTCGCGCAGCGCGCGTGCCAGGCTGCGTCCTGCCGGCGGCGTCAGCTTTGCCACCGGAAAATCCAGCCCCTCGACCGTTTCGCTCGCCACGCCATAGCCCGCCGCGCGCAGCGCCTCCAGCGTGGCGGCGTCCGCCCCGGTCAGCAGGATGACGCCGTGCCGCGCCGGCTCTCGCCTGTCGTCCAGCTCGATCCGGTCGCCATGCGCGCGCAGCAGCCCGTCGATGCGCGCCACCCGCGCCCCCGCCAGCCGATCGGCGATCCGCGAGGGGGCCAGCCGTTCCAGCTTCACCCCATCCACCACGCCGCCAACGCGGCCCAGAAGGTCGGGCGCGACTTGGCCCACCGGCGGCAGCAACTGCGCCTGCGCGCCGGTCGCGCCGGGCGCCATCAGGATCAGCCCGGCGATCATCCAGGGGCGGGTCAACCGCATCGCATCCTCATTCCTTTCGCCTGCAAAATGATCCATTGTGAAAAAATGTCCGCTCGTCTTTTTTCTTGCGGGATGAAACGGCCGGGGTCGCGCGTTTCATCCCTGTAAACCCGAGACGGAGAGCCGATGTCGTTCGAGCGCGACCTGCTAGCGATCCTGCCCAGGCTGCGCCGTTTCGCGCTCAGCCTGTCGCGCGACCGTGCCGATGGCGACGATCTGTGTCAGGCGGCGCTGGAACGGGCGTTGAAGGCGCGCGACCAATGGCAGCCCGGCACCCGCCTCGACAGCTGGATGTACCGGATCATGCGTAACCTCTGGATCGACGAAGCCCGCGCGCGGCAGCGCGCCGCCCGCACCTTCGCCCCCGAAGAGGCGGGCGCGACGGTCGGCCATGCCGGCGATCGCGACATAGAGGCGCACATGACCCTGTCCGACGTCGATCGCGCGATGCAGGCGCTGCCCGCCGAGCAGCGCGAGGCGATCGCGCTCGTGCTGGTGGAGGGGCTGTCCTACAAGGAAGCGGCGGCGGTGCTGGGCGTGCCGATGGGCACGCTCACCTCGCGGCTGGTGCGCGGGCGCGGCGCGCTGATCGAGATGATGGGAGAGGCGGCATGAGCGAGATCGACGAAGCCATGCTGATCGCGCTGGTGGACGGCGAGCTGGACGAGGTCAACCGGCGGCGGATCGAACGCGCCGCGGCGGAAGACACTGCGCTGGCCGAGCGACTGGCGCGCCATCGGCGGCTGCGCGCCCGGCTGGCCGATCATTACGCCCCGGTTGCGGAGGAACCCGTGCCCGACCGCCTTCGCGCGATGCTGGAGCAGGGCGCGGCGATCGTGCCGATCGCGCGTCCGGCGCCGCGCTGGCGCGGCTGGGCGACCGGCGGCGCGATCGCCGCCAGCCTCGTTCTCGGCCTGACGCTGGGGCGCTTCTCAGGTGGCGAGGCCGGGCCAGTGGGCATGGAAGGCGGCGTTATGGTGGCGCGGGGCGACCTCGCCCGCGCGCTCGACACGCAACTCGCCTCGGCGCAGGACGGCGCGCCGGTGCGGATCGGCCTCAGCTTCCGCCGCAAGGGCGGCGGCTGGTGCCGCAGTTTCGACGGCGCGGTCGCCGGCGTCGCCTGCCGCGAAGGGGATGGCTGGCAGGTGCAACAGATGCTGCCCGGCGGCGGCCCCGGCACCGACTATCGCCAGGCATCCTCGACCGACGCGCGCGTCATGGCCACCGTCGACGCGCTGATCGACGGCGCGCCGACCGACGCGGCAGGCGAGAAGGCGGCTGCGGCGCAGGGCTGGCGATGAAGGAACTGACCGCAGCAACTTAGTGCTCCTGCGAAAGCAGGAGCCCAGGGCGGCTACGCTTTCCGGCTGAATCTGTCATGGAAGGATTTTCTTCGTCACCCCGGATCAAGTCCGGGGTGATGAGTCAGAGAAGTTTGTTCAATCCCCCGTCTGGATGACCCAGCGCTCGCTCCCTTCCAGACCCAGCGCCGTCAGCCGCCCCGAAAAATAGGCTCCCGTGTCGATCCCGATCCGGTTCGCCCGCTCGTCCACATCGTCGGTAATGCTGTGCCCATGCACCACCATCAGCGGGTGCGCGCCCTCATGCTCCAGGAACGCCCGCCTGATCCAGCGCATGTCCGCGCCGCTCTGCCGGTCGATCGGCACGCCGGGGCGGATGCCGGCATGGACGAACAGATAGTCGCCGACAATCAGGCGGTCGGGCAGCGCGTCCAGAAAATCGACATGGTCGCGCGGCACATGCGCCAGCATCCAGGCCGCGATCTCCACGTCCGCCATCGCCTCGAAATCCCGCGGCACGAGGCCATAGCTGGCAAGCGTCGCTCCGCCGCCCGCCTTGCGGAAAGTGGGGATGGCGGTCACATCGCCCTTCGCCGCCAGCAGGAACAACTCCTCATGATTGCCTTTGAGGCAATGCAGCCCCGCCTCTTCGGCCGCAAGCGCCATAACCAGCGACACGATCTGTCGCGAGGCCGGGCCGCGATCCACCAGGTCGCCCAGCAGGATGAGGGTCGGCGGCATCGGCCCGCGCGCGCGGTCATCCTCTGCGATCCGCCGGAGCAGCGCTTCCAGCAGGTCGAGCCGGCCATGCACGTCGCCCACCGCATAGACGCGGCGATCCTCGCCGACGCTCGGCGCCAGTTCGTCCGCCAATCCATCCGCCGGCACGGGCGCGGGCTGCATCAGATTGCGCCAGAAACTCATGGCGCGCAGTCTCGCATTACAGGCGCGGCAATGTCACGCCCTGCTGACCCATATATTTGCCCGCCCGGTCGGCATAGCTGACCTCGCACGGTTCATTGCCTTGCAGGAACAGGAACTGGCACGCCCCTTCATTGGCGTAGATTTTGGCGGGCAGGGGGGTCGTGTTGGAAAATTCCAGCGTCACATGCCCTTCCCAGCCCGGCTCCAGCGGGGTCACGTTCACGATGATGCCGCACCGCGCATAGGTGGATTTGCCGAGGCAGATGACCAGCACGTCGCGCGGCACCCGGAAATATTCGACCGTGCGAGCTAGCGCGAAGCTGTTGGGCGGGATGATGCAGACATCGGTCTTGCGGTCGACGAAGCTGTTCGCCGCGAAATCCTTGGGGTCCACCACTGCGCTGTCGACATTGGTGAAGATCTTGAATTCGTCCGCCACCCGCGCGTCATAGCCGTAGGAGGAAAGGCCGTAGCTGATGCAGCCATCGCGCTTCTGGCTCTCGACGAAGGGCTCGATCATGCCGGAGGCTATCGCCTGTTCACGGATCCAGCGGTCGGAAAGAATGGCCATGGCTCTTACTATGTCCTGTCAGGAACGATCCCTAAATCCTTGGGACCAAAGGCATGCGGAAGAAGCTCGGCGACGCTGAGAGTGACCACCCGGTCGCCGCTCGGGGTTGCGCAATGGATGGCGAGGGGCCGGCCGGCCATCTGCTCCGCCTCGTTCATGATCTGCCGGCACCGGCCGCATGGTGTGACGAGCGCCTCGGCCCCTGCCTCCATCGCCCCGCCCACTACCGCGATCGCCTCGACATCGGCGAGCCGCCCCTGGGCATTGACGCTCGCCAGCGCCACCGTCTCGGCGCATAGCGACAGGCCATAGCTCGCATTCTCGAAATTGCATCCGGTGATGATCGAGCCATCGGTCAGCCGCACCGCCGCCCCCACAGCAAAGCGGCTATAGGGCGCATGGGCGTGCGCCATCGTCCCTCGTGCAGCCCCAATCAACTGTCCAACTCGCTGTTCAACTTGCATCAGGGCGCCACCACATCCCACCGAACCGGGCCGTCGATGCCGTCGATATGCCGCATGTCGCTGGCTGTCCACATCACCCAGGGCCGGCTGGCATAATCGGGCGGGAAGAAATTGCCGTCGAGCCACAGGGTCCGGTTGATCCCGCCGCCAATGTCATAGGCCGCGTCGAAATCCTCGGTGACGTTCAGCAGCACCGGCTTTCCGGCATGAGCCTCGATCAGGTTTACCAGCGTGTTGAGTTCGGACAGGAGCAGGTCACGCCCCGGCCGCGCGCTGCATTCGGGGGTGAAGGCCAGGCGGATGACCGGCGGCAGCGCAGCATTGTCGCGCGGCACCGTGGTGATGAAGCGCGTCGCCTGATCGCTCGCCAGGCGGCAGGGCGAAAAGTCGATCGTCGCGCCGTATCGCATCCCCGCCGCCCGCGCCCCGCGCCAGTTGGCGGCGAAGGCGGGATCGCGCCGGTCCGCGCCGACGGCCGCCCGGATATAGGCGAAATCCGCCCCCTGCGCCGCCAGCGTGCCCCAGTCGACCGCACCGTCCGCCGCGCTGATCGTCACCCCCTGCACCGGATATTGGTCGCGGGATGGCGCCCACGCGCGGGCATAGAGCCACAGCGCCAGCGCCAGCATGGCGACCAGCGCGCAACCCCCCGCGATCCGGCCCAGCAATCCCCCCAATGTCACGACCCTGATCGTCCTATCCCTTGATATGCAGCACGCAGATCAGCGTGAACAGCCGCCGCGCCGTGTCGAAATCGACGGCGATCTTCCCCTCCAGCCGCTCCATCAACTGCTCCGCCGCGTCATTGTGGATTGCCCGCCGCGCCATGTCGACCGTTTCGATCTGCGCGGGCGAAGCGTTGCTGATCGCCTGATAGTAACTGTCGCAAATGGCGAAATATTCGCGGATCGGTCGCCGGAACCGGCCGAGGCCCAGGATCACGGCCTCTAGCGGCGCGTCGTCCTCGCGGTTGATCTCGATCACCAGCCGCCCGTCCTCGACCCGCAGCACCACCTTGTAGGGGCCGGTATAGCCGTCGGCATGGGTGCGCTGGGGGGCGAAATGATTATCCTCCAGCAGGTCGAAGATCGCGATGCGCCGTTCTTGCTCCACATCGGCGTTGCGCCAGAGGATCGTCCGCTCGTCGAGCTTGATGTCTATGATGCGCGGATCGGCCATAAGCGAAGCGAATAGTCAGTGGGACGGCCGCCGGTGAAATGCAAGCGCCACTTATCCACAGATGCTTGGGGACTGCCCCCTTGCATGGGGGGCGCAGCGAGCCGAAAGAGGGCGCATGGTCGAACTGCTGAAAATCAACCCCGCCGAGGCGAGCGGCGTCGAACTGCCGCGCAATGTGGAGGCGGAAGCCGCGCTGCTCGGCGCGATCATGATCGACAACCGCATCGCGGAGGATGTCCAGCTCAAGCTCAAGGCCGAACATTTCTTCGAGCCGCTCCATGGCCGCATCTACGACGCGATCATGCGACTGCTCGACCGCGACATGGTCGCCAATCCGGTGACGTTGAAGCCCATGCTGGATCAGGATCCGGCGCTCAAGGAACTGGGCGGCGCGGCCTATCTGGCGCAGTTGACCGGCAGCGGCGCGGCGCTGATCGGCGCGCGCGACTTTGCGAGCCAGATTTACGATCTCGCCCTGCTGCGCCAACTGGTCAGCGTCGGCCGCGAGCTGGTCGAAAACGCGCTCGATACCAGCGAGGACGTCAATCCGCGCGAGCAGATCGAGGCGGCCGAAGTCGCGCTCTACAAAGTGTCGGAGGGGGAGGGGGAGAGTGGCTCGGTCAAGAGCTTCCTGACCGCCTCCACCATGGCGGTGCAGGTGGCCGAGCGCGCGCTCAACAGCGGTGGCCATGTGTCGGGGATCACCACCGGCATCAACAGCCTCAACGCCAAGATCGGCGGCCTCCATAATTCGGACCTCATGATCCTGGCCGGTCGCCCCGGCATGGGCAAGACCTCGCTCGCCACCAACATCGCCTATAATGCCGCCTCGCGCTGGGTGCGGGACAATGCCGACGGCATCCCGCCGGAAAAGAATATGGGGGCCAAAACCGCCTTCTTTTCCCTCGAAATGTCCGCCGACCAGCTCGCGACCCGCGTGCTGGCCGAACAGTCGGGAATCAGCGGCGAAGCGCTGCGCATGGGCAAGATCAGTCGCGCCGACTTCCAGAACCTGTCCCGCGCCGCCCGCGAGCTGCAGGAACTGCCGCTCTTCATCGATGACACGCCCGGCCTCACCATCGCGGCGCTCCGCACCCGTGCGCGCCGCTTGAAGCGCCGGCACGACATCGGCTTCATCGTCGTCGACTATCTCCAGCTTCTACAAGGCACTGGGAAGGGCGACGGCAACCGCGTCAACGAGATTTCCGAGATTTCGCGCGGCTTGAAGACGCTGGCGAAGGAACTTCACGTCCCGGTGCTCGCCCTCTCGCAGCTCAGCCGCGCGGTCGAGCAGCGCGAGGACAAGCGGCCGCAGCTTTCCGACCTGCGCGAATCCGGCTCGATCGAGCAGGACGCCGACATGGTCTGGTTCGTCTTCCGCGAGGATTATTACGAAGCCGCCAAGGAACCCAAGGTCGAGGACGAAGCCGCCTACGCCGCCTGGCGCGAAAATATGGACCGCATCTACGGCAAGGCGGAAGTGATCGTCGCCAAACAGCGCCACGGCTCCACCGGCCGCATCCGCATGAAATTCGACGCCAAGATCACCCGCTTCTCCGACCTCGCCGAGGATGGGTACGAGGATATGAGCTACGAATAGCGTGTAGCGCGCGGGATACCGGGCTCGACCCGGGATCCCGCTTCTTGAACCAAGCATAGACAGCGGAACCCCGGATCAAGTCCGGGGTGACGGACAGGGTTAGCCTATCGCCGCCTTCGCCCGCGTCGCGATCCGCTGCTCCAGCATCGATAGCGGCATCGCGCCTTCCTCAAGGATGGCGTGGAACTGCTTGAGATCGAAGCTCTTGCCCTGCGCTGCCTGAGCCGCCGCGCGCGCCTTGCTCCAAATCCCGTGACCGACCTTGTAGCTGGTCGCCTGACCCGGCTGAGTGCAGTAACGCTCGACCTCGCGCTGGCAGCGCGGCCGAGCGAAGCCGGTGGTCTGGACCATATAGTCGGTCGCCTTTTCGCGGCTCCACTGCTTCGCATGGATGCCGGTGTCGATGACAAGGCGCGCGGCACGGAACAGGAAGGACTGGAGATAGCCCGCCCGGTCGATCGGCGTCGCATAGCCGCCCAGTTCGTCGGCCAGCTGCTCGGCGTAGAGCGCCCAGCCTTCCGAATAGGCGCTCATGAAGGCGATCTTGCGCAGCATCGGCACGTCGCCCGCCGTCTGGGCGGTCGAAATCTGAAGATGATGGCCGGGAACGCCCTCATGATAGGTCAGCGCCGGCAGGCCATATTTCGGCCAGTCGCCGACATCCTTCAGGTTGATGAAGTAGATGGCCGGCCGCGACCCGTCGAGCGCGGCGCGATTATAATAGCCGTTGGACGCGCCATCCTGAATCTCGACCGGCACCGCCCGGATCTCCAGCGGCGTGTCGGGGATGGTGGCGAAGGCCTGCGGCAGCTTCGCCTTCATCGCGTCGAGATCGCGGTTGAGCTGCGCCAGCAGCGCGGCGCGCCCTTCCGCGCTGTCGGCGTAGAGTTGCGAGGGGTCGACATTGAGTGCCGCCAGCCGCTCGCCGATCGTGCCGCTGGTCCGACCCGCGCCTTTCAGGATCGTGTCAAGCTGCGCGCTGATGTCGGCGACCTGCTCCAGGCCCATGGCGTGGATCTGATCGGCGCTGAGGTTGGTCGTCGTCGCCTGTTTCAGCGCCGCCGCGTAGATTTCGTCGCCGCGCGGGGTGCGCCACACGCCGTCGCCCGCCGCAGTCTTGGCCTTGAGCGCCTCGATCGCCGCGATCTGCTCGTCCAGCGCGGGGTAGATGGCCTTCTCGACGATCGCACTCGCCTGCGCCTGCCAGTCGCCCGCTATGCCCTTGGCGGCGGCACGCTTCACCAGCGACTGCACCATCGAGCTGTCCGCGGCAGGCTGCCCACGCAGTTTCTTCAGCTGCCCCAGCGTCAGGTCGAGCGACCAGCTGGGTGCCAGATAGCCGCGCGCCGCCTCGTCGCGCTGGAGCGCGGTGTCGGTGCGGAGGTTGCGGGCGAGGGCGTCGAGCCGAGCGACATAGGCGTCGCAGTCGGACGCGACGTTGATCGTGTGTGCGGTGTTGAGGAAGTCGGGGGTGCGGAAATAGGCGCCGCCCTGCTGGAAGATGCGGTAAGGCCGTTGTACGCTGTTGAGCTCGAATTGCCCCGGCGCGACGGTCTGCTGCCCCAGCGAATACAGGATCACGTCAAGGTTGAGCCGCTGTCTCTCCGACAGGCTCGCGCCCTTGTAGCCTTCCAGTTCGGCGACGGCGGCGCGCGTGGCGGCCAGATCCTTCATCATGCCCGACTTGCTGTTGTCGTCGAGCTGGCTCTTCGCCCCGGCGCGCGCGCCCTTGTCGAGACCCAGGCTGGTGACGAGCGTCGGCGAAAGATCCAGCTGCCGCTCGAAAATGGTCGCGAATGCCGCATTGAGCCGCGCATCGTCGCGGCCCTCGTTCTGGGCAAGCGCACGCGGCGCGGCCGCAGCCAGAGCGACCGCGCCGCTGCTGGCAAGAAATGAACGACGATCCATAAGCGACTCCCTTATTTGCATAAGGGTGTATTACGCCGCTGGCACGATCCGTCCAGACGTTCGTAACTTTGTTACGGCTGCGCGATATTTTCGATCGAGCATGGCTTAGAAAACCGGCTGGTTGGCCGGGTCTTCGGGATCGGCCTTGCCCATCGGCGAGATGGAGGAAACGGGCGAATGGATGCCGCATTCCACCTTGTCCCACCCCCGCCAGCGTCCCGCGCGCGGGTCTTCGCCCGGCAGCACCTTGGACGTGCAGGGTTCGCAGCCGATCGAAAGATATCCCTGGGCCTCCAGCGGATGGCGCGGCAGGTCATGCTCGGCAAACCAGGCCTCCAGATCGGCCTTTGTCCAATCGCCCAGCGGATTGATCTTGAGTCGCCCGTCCTCGACCTCGAATCGGGGCAGGTTCTGGCGTGTTACCGACTGGAACGCCTTGCGTCCCGAAATCCAGGCGTCGAGTCCATCCTTGGCGCGGCGCAGCGGCTCGACCTTGCGAATGTCGCAGCAGCCGTCAGGATCATAGGACCAGCGCAGTCCCGTCGCATCCTTCGCCGCCAGCACATCGGGCAGCGGCGTCACGGTGCGGCTGTCGGTGAGGCCCAGCCGCTGCACCAGCAGGTCGCGATAATGCAGCGTTTCGTCGAACATCTTGAGTGTGTCGACGAAGATAACCGGCACGCTCGGATCGGCTTTCGCCACCAGGTCGAGCAGCACCGCGCTTTCGGTGCCGAAGGAGGAGACGACGCCGACATTGCCGGCCAGCTTCTCGGCGAACACGGTTCCCAGCATCGTCAGCGTATCGACACCCTCGAACCGGGCGTTGAGCGCGTCCGCATCGGCCTGGGTGAAGGCGGGGCGGGCGTCGATCATGTCGATCTTGCGGGCGGGTTCAGCCATGGGTCTTCTCCGGGTGCCGCTTCGCCCAGATGGGGCTGCGGCCATCGATCGTCTTTTGGTAGACGTCTGCATATCGGGTTAGCGCGCGCTCGACGGCGGCGTCGTCCAGCGGCTTGGCGGGATGGAAACTGTCGAAGCCGCAGCGGCGCATGGCGCCCAACTGATCGACCAGCACGTCGCCCACCGCGCGCAATTCGCCCTTGTAACCGGCTTCACGCAGGATGCGGGCGGCTGAATAGCCGCGTCCGTCGCCATAGGCGGGGAAGTTCACCTCCACGAGCGAGAGGCGGTCGATATGGGGCAGCAGTTCGCGCGCATCCTCGCCCGCTTCGATGCGGACGGCGGTGGAGTTGGACTGGCCAGTGAAGGATTCGACCGTGACCGCAGGTTCCTGCGTGGCGTCGCCGTCTCGGAAAGAGAGGAACTCAACCATAGATCGCCTCCTTGAACGGCTTCATGCCGATGCGGCGATAGGTATCGAGGAAGCGTTCGCCGCTCTCCCGCTGGGCGAGGTAGATGTCGGTCACCTTCTCGATCGCATCGACCACCCCGTCCTCGGAAAAGCCGGGGCCGGTGATCTGGCCCAGGCTGGCGTCCTGCGCGCCCGATCCACCGAGCAGCAGCTGGAAATTCTCCACGCCCTTCCGATCGACGCCGAGGATGCCGATATGCCCGGCATGATGGTGGCCGCAGGCGTTGATGCAGCCGCTGATCTTGAGCTTCAACTCGCCCAATTCCGCCTGCCGCTCCGCCGCCGCAAAGCGCTGCGCGATCTTCTGCGCCAGCGGGATCGATCGGGCGTTGGCGAGCGCGCAATAATCGAGGCCAGGGCAGGCGATGATATCGGTGATGAGGTCGAGATTGGCTTCGGCCAGACCCGCTTCGTCCAGCGCCTGCCAGATGGCGTGGAGGTCCGCCTTCTTCACATGCGGCAGGACGAGGTTCTGCGCATGCGTCACCCGGATTTCATCGAGCGAGTAGCGTTCGGCCAGGTCCGCCACCAGCGCGATCTGCTCGGCCGAGGCGTCGCCGGGAATGCCGGTCAGCGGCTTCAGGCTGATGTTGACGATCGCATAACCCGGCGCCCTGTGCGCCGCGACCTGCCGGTCGACCCAAAGCGCGAAGGCCGGATCGCTCCGGTCGATATCGTCGGCAAGGCCGGTCTCATAAGAGGGCGGCGCGAAAAAGGCGCGGATACGGTCCAGTTCTTCGACCGGCGGGTTGAGGCCGAGCGTCCGCATATGGGCGAACTCTTCCTCCACCTGCCGCTTATATTCCTCGACCCCGATTTCATGGACCAGGATCTTGATCCGCGCCTTATACTTGTTGTCGCGCCGGCCATAGCGATTATACACGCGCAGGCAGGCTTCGAGATACGACACGATCTCGTCTTCGCCCACAAAGTCCCTGATAAGCGGAGCGACCATCGGTGTCCGTCCCATTCCGCCGCCGGCATAGACTTCCGCGCCAATGCGTCCGTCCCGCAGCACCAGCTTCAGCCCGATATCGTGCAGCCGCATCGCCGCTCGGTCGTCGTCCGATGCGATCACCGCAATTTTGAACTTGCGCGGCAGGTAAGTGAACTCCGGGTGAAAGCTCGACCATTGGCGCAGCAGCTCCGCCCAGGGGCGCGGGTCCGCCACTTCATCGGCGGAGACGCCGGCATATTGGTCGGAACTGATATTGCGGATGCAGTTGCCGCTGGTCTGGATGGCGTGCATCTCGACACTCGCCAGTGCGGCGAGGATGTCGGGCGCGTCGGCCAGCTTGATCCAGTTGTACTGCAGGTTCTGCCGGGTGGTGAAATGGCCGTAGCCGCGATCATATTTCGCCGCGATCTCGCCCAGCTTCCGCATTTGCCGGCCCGACAGCGTGCCGTAGGGAATGGCGACGCGCAGCATATAGGCGTGGAGCTGAAGATAGAGGCCGTTCATCAGCCGCAGCGGCTTGAACTGGTCCTCGGTCAGCGCGCCGGTCAGGCGGCGCTCCACCTGCTCGCGAAACTCGTCGACGCGGGCGTCCACCATCGACTGGTCGTAGCTATCATAACGATACATGGTTCAGATCACCCAGTTGCCGGCGTTGGCGTCGTTCGGTTTCAATGTCAGGTCGGGGCGCACAGTGGGGCCGAGGGCGCGGATGCGGTCCTTGATATGCGCCGGGCGAACGCCGTCGTCGGTCAGCGTCGCGTCGATCACATAGGCGCCGACCACTCGCAGCGCGGCTTCCTCCGTACGGGCAAGATCATCGCCCTGCGCGCCGACATCGACGCTGTCGGAGACCTGACGCGACCAGCCATCCCCCGCCCACCAGATGACGTCCCCGGTCACGAGGTCGTTGCCGGTCAATATTTTCACCGATGCATCTCCGTACCAAATTGTTTGCCCCAGCACGTCGCGACATCCTGTGCGATCGCATACGCCGCCACATCGCCCACGACGATCAGCGCGGGGCTCTTCACCTGTTCGCGCGCGACCATATCGCCCAGGTCGGCAAGCAACGTCCGCAGCGAACGCATGTCGGGCCGTGTCCCATTCTCCAGCACTGCAACGGGAATAGCCGGCGATACGCCATCGGCGATCAGCTTCTCGGCAATGTCGGTGGCGGTCGCGACGCCCATATAGATAACGAGCGTGCGACCCTTGCCGGCAAGGCCCGACCAGTCCTGTGTCGTCAGCCCCTTGCACTGGCCGGCGACAAAGCTGACCGCGCTGGAGGCGGCGCGATGGGTGAGGGGGAGCAGCGCCTGCGCCGCGCTGCCCAGCGCCGCGCTGACGCCGGGCACGACCTCGACCGGAACGCCGGCCGCGCGGCAGGCTTCCACTTCCTCTCCGCCGCGCCCGAAGATGAAGGGATCGCCGCCCTTCAGCCGCACCACCCGCCGCCCCTCGCGCGCCAGATCGACCAGCAACGCGTTGATCGCTTCCTGCGGCAGGCTGTGGCGGCTGCGCTGCTTGGCGACCGAGATGAGGTCGGCGTCGGGCGACGCGAGGGCAAGGATATCGGCCGACACTAGCCCGTCATGCACGATCACGTCCGCCTCGCCGATCAGGCGCGCGGCCTTTATCGTCAGCAGGTCGGGATCGCCCGGCCCCGCGCCCACGAGATGGACGATGGAAGGTGCAGCTTCAGCCATGGTCGCCACATGGCGAAAGCACATCCGATGTTCAATTCAGAATGGGTATGGCGGGGGCTAGGAAATGTTTGGCCCCTCAGTCCCCCATCGCGGCGACATCTATATCCTTCAACCCCACGCCGATCGAGGCGCGGGGGGTCTCGATCTCGGCCGATACCACCGGGTAGGCGCAATAGTCGGCGGCATAATAGGCGCTCGGCCGATGGTTGCCCGATATGCCGACGCCGCCGAAGGGCGCGTTGGAAGCCGCGCCATTTGTGGGGCGGTTCCAGTTGACGATGCCGGCGCGGATGTTGGACCAGAACTGGTTATATTGTTCCGGCGACCCGCCGATCAGCGAAGCCGAAAGGCCATAGCGCGTGTTGTTCGCCTCCGCGATAGCGTCGGCGAAGTCCCCGACGCGGATCACCTGGAGCAGCGGGCCGAACAATTCGACATCGGGCCGCTCCTTCATGGCGGTCACGTCGATGATGGCGGGGCTGAGGAAGGGGCGTTCCTTGTTCAGCCGCACCATATGCTTGATCGGCCGGCCGCCGTTGCTCATCAGATAGAGGAAGCTTTCGGTCAGCCCATCGGCGGTCTGATTGTCGATCACCGGCCCCATATAGGGTGCGGGGTCGGCATGGGGGTGGTCGACGATCAGCCGGTCGGTGAGCTTCTTCACCTCCGCGATCAGCCGGTCGGCGATCGTGTCGCGCACGATCAGGCGGCTGGCGGCGGTGCAGCGCTGCCCGCTGGTCATGAAGGCGGACTGGACCACGATGGTCGCGGCCGCGTTGATTTCGGGCGTGTCCCAGACGAGGATGGGATTGTTGCCCCCCATTTCCAGCGCCAATATCTTGGATGGCTGGGCGGCGAACTGGCGGTTGATCGCGATACCGGTCTGCGCCGATCCGGTGAAGAGCACGCCACAGACGTCGGGGTGCGCCGTAAGCGCCTTGCCGACCTCCGCACCGCCAGGGAGCAGCCGCACCACATCGGCTGGCACGCCTGCCTCATGATACAGCCTGACCATCATCTCGCCGACTGCCGGGGTCTTTTCTGACGGCTTGAACACCACCGCATTGCCAGCCAGGAGCGCCGGGATGATATGCCCGTTGGGCAAATGCGCGGGAAAATTATAGGGGCCGAGCACAGCCATCACGCCATGGGGCTTGTGCCGCACCGACTGGCGCGCGCCAAGATTGGCCTCCAGCCGCCGCTGACCGGTGCGGTCCGAATAGGCGGCGACGCTGATATCGACCTTGCTCATTACCGCCTGCACTTCGTTTCGCGCGTCCCACAGCGGCTTGCCGGTCTCGCGGGCGATCAGGTCGGCCAGCTTGTCCTCATGCCGGCGCACGACATTGACGAAGCGGCGCAGCGTTTCGATGCGATAGGCGATGGGCTGCGCCGCCCATTTAGGCCACGCCTTGCGCGCACGCTCGACTTCGGCGCTCACATCGCCTGGCTCCCCTTGCCAAAGCAGCGCGCCGGTGGCGGGTTCATGCGAGGAGAGCGAAGCGACCATTTGGGGATAAGTCTATGCCGCGAAAGGGTTAAGGAATGGATAGGGGAAGAGATGCAGCCGACCCCCGCGGCCTGGGCAATCCCCCGTATCGCCGCTGCGTCTTGCCCGCGCAACGCCGCGGCGGGCATCAGCCGGACCTATCGCGCCGCTAGCACCGGCCCGGTTTGCTCGTCGCGATAGAGGAGCATCACCGACCCGTCCTCGCCGTGGACGACCCGCACCGGCAACCTGGTCTGAAGCGCGCGCAGGAAGGTTGCGCTGTCGGTCGTGCGGAAGCTGCCGGCGATGCGCAGCGCCGACACACGCGTGTCGCCGATCAGGATCGGCGCGGTGCGATAGCGATTGAACTCGCTCGCCGCCTGTTCGACCGTTTCGCCATCCAGCGCGACCATGCGTTCACGCCAGGCGGTGCGCTGGCCGACCAGCCCTGGGCCTAGCCGGGTCAGCGATATGGCGCGTGGCTGGATCACCGCGCCGCCACCTGCCGCCACCTGTCCGCTGGCGACGCCCCCCGAATGAACCTTGACCGCGCCCTTCGTGACGGTGAGTTCCACCAGCGACGGGCGCATCCGCAGGTTGAACGCGGTGCCGACCGCCTGGAGCACGGCGGCGCGCGCCTCCACGTCGAACGGGCGGGTCGGATCATGTGCGACGTCAAACGCGGCCTCGCCCTTCAGCAGCCGGACCTTGCGGCCATTGGCGGTAAAGCGCACCTCCGCCGCGCTGTCACTGTTGAGGTGAAGGACGGAGCCGTCCTCCAGGGCCACGTCGCGCGTCTGGCCGACCCCGGTTTCGTAGCGCTCTACCCCGTTGAACGTGCGGATGGTGACGATGGCGGCTATGATGAAAAGCAGCACCGCGACTCCAGCGACGATCCAGATGTTGCGCGACAGGCGGCGCTGTTGCTCTTCGCTGACGATCTGCTCGATCGGGGGGAGGGTGACTTCGGCCGCCGCGCTCTTCAGGCGCTGGGCGGCTTCCCACGCGGCCTCGGCGCGGGCGAAGGCGACGCCATGGGCAGGGTCCGATTCGACCCAGGCGCAAATCGCGGCTTCGTCTTGCGGTGTCGGGTCGCTGTTAAGCCTGGCCAGCAGGCGCGCGGCTTCCGCTTCGATCGCGATCCTGCCCGCGCTGTCCGAACCTGGTCCCGACGCCTGCACGTTCGAAGTCCGTTTCCTCACGTTCCGCCCAGGCCCGCATAACTATCGCGATGGCTTTGGCCAGATGTTTTTCAACTGTAGAAACGGACAGGGCCATTTCCTCCGCTATTTCCAGCATGGATTTTTCCTGGATGCGGCGGAGGATGAAGACCCGGCGGCACTGGGTGGGGAGCGACTCGACGATCGCCTCGACCTGCCGCAACGCCTCGCGGGCGTGCAGTTGCGATTCCATATTGTTCTCGCCACCCAGCAGCTCCAGATCGGCGATCGTTTCGAAACTCACCACCTTGTTGCGGCGGGCGGTGTCGATCACGAGGTTTCGGGCGATGGTGAACAGATAGGCCCGACCCGTCGTCACATTCTCCCAATTTTCCGTGGCATAGGCGCGGGTCATAACTTCGGCGACCATGTCGTCCAGCTCGTGGGTGGAGGGCAGGATGCGCCGGAGACGGCCGCGCAGCGCGGCTTCCTGCGGCAGGATGACGGTCTTGAACCATTCCAGCTTTGCCCGAACCCGATGCACGTCGACCCCCTTGATTGTCAGCCGCGCCTCTCCTGCTTTCTTCTGTTTGTCATAGTTCAATCATGCTTGCAGGGGGCTGTCCAGCGGGCAGAAGGCCATTTTTTAACAATCGGCCCGGAAGTTCCGGGCCGACGCAAATTTATTGTGGATATGTGTCCGGCGGCGCACAGTTCATGTCGTCCGCTGCCCTGATGGGGTGTTCAGTCCGGTGGCGGCGGCAGCTCCGCCGGCGCGTTGTCGGGTTGGTCATAGTCCGGGCCGACCGGAGTGATCTCGTCAGGCTCCTCCATCGGCGTCTCGTCCGGGTTGGAGGGCACAGGCATCTCCTGCGGCGATTGCGGCTCGATGATGTCGGGACCGGGAAGGGCGTCTGGGCCGGGGTCGGGGCGGGTCGCCATCATGTCTCTCCTCTGTCATGGAAAGGGGCTACGCACGGGGTGGATGAGGGGTTCCGGGGGGTTCGCCACTATCCCTTGCCTCTTCATCCGCTTTTCTCTATGCCGCGCCGACCGGCGACCGATGCGGGCGTGGCGAAACTGGTAGACGCGCCAGATTTAGGTTCTGGTATCGCAAGATGTGGGGGTTCGAGTCCCTTCGCCCGCACCAGTGCGCCAGGCCCGGAGCATCGCAGGCGCCACCCGGATTCAGCTGAAGAAAGCGTTTGAGAGAAGAGATGCATACTGTCGAGACGTTGAACGAGGGCCTGAAGCGCGCCTACACCCTGACCATCCCGTCAAAAGACATCGACGCCCGCGTCGACAAGGAAGTGAAGGCGATCGCCCCGCAGGTCCGCATGCCCGGCTTCCGTCCCGGCAAGGTGCCCGCCAATCTCGTCAAGAAGATGCACGGCGAGGCGTTGCAGCGCGATGCGCTCAACAATTCGATCCAGGACGGCGTGCAGAAGCTGATCGCCGATCAGAAGCTGCGTCCTGCGATGCAGCCTTCGGTCGAGCTCGGCGAAGGCTTCGAGTTCGGCAAGGACGCGGAGGTGAAGGTCGCGCTGGAAGTGCTTCCGCAGATCGAGGCGCCCAGCATCGAGGGGCTGAAGCTGGAGCGGCTGACCGTGCCGGTCGCCGATGCGCAGATCGCCGAATCCGCCGGCCGCATCGCCAGCCAGCAGGGCGCTCTGGAAGAATATGAAGACGGTCATGCCGCCGCCGATGGCGACACGCTGGTGATCGACTTCGTCGGCAAGGTCGATGGCGAGGCGTTCGACGGTGGCAGTGCGCAGGACATCCGCCTGAAGCTTGGTTCGGGCCAGTTCATTCCGGGCTTCGAGGAGCAACTGACCGGCGTCAAGAAGGGTGAGGAAAAGACCATCGAGGTCAGCTTCCCCGAAGATTATGGCGCGGAGCATCTGGCCGGCAAGGCCGCGACCTTCGACGTGACGGTCAAGTCGGTCCTGAACGGCGACAAGCCCAAGCTGGACGATGAATTCGCCAAGTCGCTCGGTCTCGAAAGCCTCGACAAGCTCAACGAACTGCTCAAGGGGCAGATCGAGCAGGAGCATAATGGCCTCACCCGTACCCACATGAAGCGCAAGCTGCTCGACCAGCTCGCCGCCGCGCATGACTTCGACGTGCCGCCGAGCATGGTCGAGGCCGAGTTCGGCCAGATCTGGGCGCAGCTGGAGCATGAAGCCAGCCACGAGGAAGACCCCGAAGCAGCGCTCAAGGAACTGGAAGCGGAGAAGGACGATTATCGCGCCATCGCCGTGCGTCGCGTTCGACTGGGCCTGCTGCTCTCCGAAATCGGCCAGGCCAATGGCGTGACCGTTTCTGACCAGGAGATGAACCGTCTCATCATGCAGGCCGCGCAGCAATATGGCCCGCAGGACCGCGAACGCTTCGTCCAATATGTCCGGCAGGATCCCATGGCCGCCGCCCAGTTGCGCGCGCCGCTTTATGAGGACAAGGTCGTCGATTTCCTGTTCGACAAGGCCGAAGTCACCGACCGCGAAGTGACGCGCGAGGAGCTGGAAGCCGCGATCGAGGCCGAGGATGGCGACCTCAAGCCCCATGTCCATGGTCCGGACTGCGGCCATGATCACCATGATCATGACCATAAGCCCGCCAAGGCGAAGAAAGCCCCGGCCAAGAAAGCTGCCGCTGAACCCGCCGCCGACGAGGCTCCGGCCGTCGAAGAGGTGAAGGCCGAAGCCCCCGCCAAGAAAGCCTCGCCCAAGAAGGCCGCCGCCAAGAAGGAAGAGACGGTGACCGAGGAGGCTCCGGCCGCCGAGGAGAAGCCTAAGAAGAAGGCCGCTCCCAAAAAAGCGGCCGCCAAGGCGGAATAACGCATCGACAGTATAGCGAAGGCGCCCGGCTTCAGATGAAGCCGGGTATTTTTGTTTGAGTGCCATCCTCCCTGCAAGAAGACGTCTCGCGCGCGGAGCGCGTGACGGGCGGTGTCTCGCGATCGGGAGGGCGGCACCCCATCACCACCGCTTTGTGGCGGTTCCCCTCCTCCCCGCTCAGGGTAGGATCAGAAAGACGGCAGGTTTTTCGGTGCCGCCGGCCTGCGCCTTTTCATTTCGGGCGCGGCATGGCAGACGGAATCTTAATCATGATGCGCCATGTCCGTCGTATGGACGGGGCAGGGGTAAAAGGGCGATGAAGGAATTTCCGGCAGTGAACAGCGAGGTCGCCACCGCCAGCCCCCGCGTTGCTGTGATCCTGCCCTGCTATAACGAAGCCGGGGCGATCGTGCGGACGGTAGAGGATTTCCGCCGCGCGCTGCCGGCCGCCGACATCTATGTCTTCGACAATAACAGCAGCGACGGCAGCCGGGAGCTGGCGGCGGGCGCGGGGGCGATCGTGCGCCGCGTCAGCCAGCAGGGCAAGGGCCACGTCGTGCGCCGCATGTTCGCCGATGTCGACGCCGATATCTATATCATGGCCGATGGCGACGCGACCTATGAAGCCGCTGCCGCGCCGCGCATGGTCGCCGCCATGCTGGAGGATAATCTCGACATGGTTGTCGGCGCGCGTCGCGACG
This sequence comes from Sphingobium agrisoli, assembly GCF_041877245.1. Classification (NCBI taxonomy): domain Bacteria; kingdom Pseudomonadati; phylum Pseudomonadota; class Alphaproteobacteria; order Sphingomonadales; family Sphingobiaceae; genus Sphingobium; species Sphingobium agrisoli. Next base: position 270,759 of record NZ_JBHDJI010000003.1, on the reverse strand, counting down.
AGGTGGAGGCTGCCTATCGGCGCGGCCACCGTTTCGGCAACTGGGCGCTGACCAGCCTCCTGAAACAACTGTTCGGGCGCAGCTTCACCGACATTCTCTCGGGCTATCGCGTCTTTTCGCGCCGCTTCGTCAAGAGCTTCCCCGTCCTGTCCGCCGGGTTCGAGATCGAGACCGAGATGAGCGTCCATGCGCTCGAACTCGCCATGCCGGTGGCGGAGGTCATGACCGCCTATGGCGCCCGGCCCGAAGGATCGGTCAGCAAGCTGTCCACCTACCGCGACGGCTGGCGTATCCTGCGGACCATCATCACTCTTTACCGCATCGAGCGGCCGGTGCTTTTTTTCGGCGTGATCGCGGCCTTCCTCGCGGCGGCAGGGCTGGGCCTGGCTGCGCCGCTGATCCTCACCTATATGAAGACCGGGCTGGTGCCACGTTTCCCGACCGCCATCCTGGTCACCGGCCTCATGATACTGGCTACGCTGTCGGTGATGTGCGGACTGATCCTCGACACGGTGGTGCGCGGTCGGCGCGAGGTGCGGCGGCTCGCCTATCTCGCTTTCCGCGCGCCGTCGGACTACGCCCTGCGCGACTGATCGGACGGGGGCTCAAGCCCTCTTGAACCCTGTCGCTTTTGTCCCGATGTAGGGTCCGGGCAAAAGCAATCACCCGGAAAAGAGCAACAATGACCGATATCATGTCCGATCCCATGGCCGCGCTGGTCCCCATCGTCATCGAACAGTCGAACCGCGGCGAGCGCAGCTTCGACATTTATTCGCGGCTCCTGCGCGAGCGGATCATCTTCATCACGGGCCAGGTCGAAGATCATATGGCCTCGCTGATTGTCGCCCAGCTGCTGTTCCTCGAATCGGAAAATCCGAAGAAGGACATCTGGATGTATATCAACTCGCCGGGCGGGGTGGTGACGGCCGGCATGGCGATCCACGACACGATGAAATATATCCGGCCTCAGGTCGGCACCGTCTGCATCGGCCAGGCCGCGTCGATGGGCAGCTTCCTGCTTGCCGCCGGCGAACCGGGCAAACGCATCGCGCTGAGCAACGCCCGCATCATGGTGCACCAGCCTTCGGGTGGCGCGCAGGGCATGGCGAGCGACATCGAGATTCAGGCCAAGGAAATCCTGCGGATTCGCCGTCGCCTGAACGATCTTTACGTCAAATATACCGGCCAGACGCTGGAGGCGGTCGAGCGGGCAATGGACCGCGACACCTTCCTGGAGGCAGACGAAGCCAAGGCGTTCGGCCTGGTCGACGAGGTGTTCGATCGCCGCCCTGTCGCAGCGGAATCCAGCGACGCCTAAAGACTATCTTTACCGCCGCGCGTCACTTTCTCCCCTTGTGGAACCGGCGCGCCGCGGTCTAGGATGGCCTTTGGACCAGAAAATCCCTTGCCGGACGTGGTTTCCGTCACGAGCATCCGGCAGGGAAGAGAGAAAAAGCGAATGACCAAGCTTACCGGTTCGGACTCGAAAAGCACGCTGTACTGCTCCTTCTGCGGCAAGTCGCAGCATGAGGTGCGCAAGCTGATCGCGGGGCCGACCGTCTTCATCTGCGACGAGTGCGTGGAACTGTGCAACGACATCATCCGCGAGGAGACCAAAGGCGGTCTCGTCGGCAAGAAGGATGGCGGCGTGCCGACTCCGCAGGAAATATGCGACGTGCTCGATGATTATGTGATCGGGCAGAACCGCGCGAAGCGGGTGCTGTCGGTCGCGGTCCATAATCACTACAAGCGCCTGAACCACGGCTCGAAGCCGGGCGAGGTCGAACTGGCGAAGTCCAACATCCTGCTGGTCGGGCCGACCGGCTGCGGCAAGACGCTGCTGGCGCAGACGCTCGCCAAGACGTTCGACGTGCCTTTCACCATGGCGGACGCGACGACGCTGACCGAGGCCGGCTATGTCGGCGAGGATGTCGAGAACATTATCCTCAAGCTGCTCCAGGCGTCGGACTATAATGTCGAGAAGGCGCAGCGCGGCATCGTCTATATCGACGAGATCGACAAGATCAGCCGTAAGGCCGAGAACCCCTCGATCACGCGCGACGTGTCGGGCGAGGGCGTGCAGCAGGCTTTGCTCAAGCTGATGGAAGGCACCACCGCCTCCGTTCCGCCGCAGGGCGGGCGCAAGCATCCGCAGCAGGAGTTTCTTCAGGTCGACACGACCAACATCCTGTTCATCTGCGGCGGCGCTTTCGCGGGCCTCGAAAAGATCATTGGCGATCGTTTAGAAGCGAAGTCGATCGGATTCGGCGCGCATGTCGCCGCGCCGGAAGAGCGGCGCACCGGCGAGTTGCTGCGCCAGAGCGAGCCTGAGGATCTGCTGAAGTTCGGCCTCATCCCGGAATTCGTCGGCCGCCTTCCGGTCATCGCGACGCTGGAAGACTTGGACGTAGCCGCGCTGGTCAAGATCCTGGTCGAGCCAAAGAACGCGCTGGTGAAGCAATATGGCAAGCTGTTCGACATGGAGAATGTGGAACTGAGCTTCACCGACGACGCTCTGACCGCGATCGCCAAGAAGGCGATCGAGCGCAAGACCGGCGCGCGGGGCCTGCGCTCCATTTTGGAAGCGATCCTGCTCGACACGATGTTCGACCTGCCCAGCATGGAAGGCGTGGGCGAGGTCGTGGTCGACAAGGATGTCGTTGCCGGCACCAAGGAGCCGATTCGCGTGTTCAGCGACAAGGGCAAGCGCGCCGAAGACGCGGCCTGACCTCAGGCAACATAGGTTAGAAGTAGGGGCCGGCGAGGCGATCGCCGGCCTCTTTTTCGTTACGGGCGCGTGCAGCGCACAAAAATTCTTGCCGCGTTGCAAAATTGCACCATGAGCAGGTTTTGCATTTTACGCCTGTATAAGTAGCTGAAATCGCCTTATTTATAGTATGTTTACCCTATACGCGGCACCAGCGGCCGGCAGGTGTTTTTCCATTGTGGCAGCTGTCATGACGCGTTGTAACAAAAGTGCAATCACAGCATCACAGGGGCGTCGCCAGATGCCGCGACGAGGCGGCCGGCTTGAACAAAGCATGACATCCAAGGGCGCGAGACCGTGCCCTCGACGAAAAAGGGACAAGGGTCACATGAAGCAATTTTTGATGGGCAGCGCTGCGATTATCGCCGTCGCCATGCCTGCCGCCGCGATGGCGCAGTCGACGGGGTCGCAAGATTTCGAGAACACCATCATCGTTACGGGCGCGCGCGCCAGCAATGGCGTGAGCGGCGTCGTCCTGCCTGACACCACCAAGGCAAAGGGCGTTCTGACGCAGGAAATCATCGCCAAGCAGGGTTCGGGCAACACCATCTTGAACGCCATCAACCTGATTCCAGGCGTGAGCTTCCAGAATAACGACCCCTATGGCTCGGCCGGCGGTACGCTGAACATCCGTGGCTTCGGCCCGGATCGCGTCTCGCTGACTTTCGATGGCATGCCGCTCAATGACACCGGTAACTATGCGATCTATTCGAATCAGCAACTCGACCCCGAGCTGATCGAGGAAATCAACGTCAATCTGGGCTCGACTGACGTCGACAGCCCTACGGCGGCGGCCTCGGGCGGCACCGTGAACTACCGTTCCATCAACGGTTCGGACGATTTCAAGGCGACGCTGGTCGGCGCGGCGGGTGCGTACGATTTCTTCCGCCTGTTCGGCCTGATCGAAACCGGCGTGTTCACGCCGTTTGGCACGAAGGCGTGGTTCTCCGCATCGACCACGCGCAACGACAATGTCTTCAACAATGTTGGCCAGATCGACAAGCAACAATATAACGGCAAAATCTATCAGCCGATCGGCAGCAGCGGCGACTTCGTCTCGATCGCCGGGCACTGGAACGCCAACCGCAACAATTTCTTCGGGTCGTTGCCGCTGCGCGTCGATACCGATCAAGGGCGCGTTGCCGGTCCGGCTTCCACCAACCGCTACCCGATTAAGCGCGCCGAGCGCTTCTACACCATTCCGGCCTGCTCGCTTCCGGCCGGCGGCCCCGGCGCCCAAGCAGCCGGCTCTTGCGGCACTTTGTTCGATTACCGCTTCAACCCGTCGAACACTGGCAATATCCGCATTAATTCGCGCTTCACGCTGGCGGACGGCCTTATCCTGACGGTCGATCCCAGCTATCAATATGTGAAGGCGAACGGCGGCGGCACGGCCACGGCACGCGAAGGCTTCTTCGACATCAATCCGGCCTCTGGCGCCGCCAATGTGCAGAATGTAACGGGCTATTTTGGGGGTAGCCCTTATTTTGGGCGCGATCTTAATGGCGACGGAGATCTTCTGGATCAGGTCAATGTCCTCGCGCCCAGCCAGACGCAGACCCATCGTTTTGCCGTCATCAGCTCGCTTCGCTATGACATCAATGAATTCAACCGTGTTCGCGTCGCCTACACGTTCGATCACGGCCGCCACCGCCAGACCGGCGAAGTCGGCCTGCTGGGCTCGTCGGGCCGCGCCCTTGACGTTTTTCCGGTTGATGCACCGGAACTGGACGCGAACGGGTCGGTCCTTCAGAAACGGGACCGGTTGTCCTATGCCATCTTGCATCAGGTCTCGGCCGAATATCTGGGTGAATTCCTGGACGAAAAGCTGACCGTGCAGGCCGGCGTGCGCGCGCCCTTCTTCAAGCGCAAGCTCCAGAACAATTGCTTCACCAGCAGCGCGTCCGGCTTCGTCGAATGTTTCGGCAGTGGCGCGACCATCCCGGCCAATATCGGCACGCTCAACCCCGGCTGGGCCGCGCCCCAGAATCGCACCTATAAATATGACAAGGTGCTACCGAGCGCTGGCTTGAACTTCAAGATCACGCCGCAGGCCAGCCTGTTCGCGAACTACAGCAAGGGCCTGTCGGTCCCCGGCACGGACTCGCTCTACAACGCCTTCTTCTTTCCGCGTGACGAAGCTGGCGCGAATCCGCAGCCTGAAACGACCGACAGCTTCGATCTGGGCGCGCGTTATACCAGCCGCAAGTTCCAGGCGCAGGTTTCGCTGTGGTACACCAACTACAAGAACCGCTTGGCATCGTCATACGACCCGGAGCTCAATGCCAGCGTCTATCGCAACCTGGGCACGGTGGAGAAATACGGCATCGATGGCAGCGTCAGCTATACGCCGATCGAATATTTCACCGTTTATGCCTTTGGTTCTTACCTCAAGTCGAAGATCAAGGACGACATCCTGATCGGCGTCTGTGGCAACACGACCGCTCCGGGCTGCACCGCCGTGGGCCAGGAAATCTACGCTCCGACCGCTGGGAAGCGGGAATCGGGCGCGCCAGTTTATACGCTGGGTGGGCGGGCCGAAGTGAATTTCGAGGGCGTCACCTTGGGCGTGCAGGCGAAGCGCACCGGCAAGCGATACGTGTTCGACACCAACGAGCCGACATTCCGCAATGCCGTGGGCGCGCTCACCCCGGTCCAGATCTACGGCGCTGCGGCTCCGGCCTACACGCTGGTCGATCTTGACGCGCGCGTTTCGCTCGCCCGGTTCGGCGCGGAAGGCACCTGGGTCCAGTTCAACGTTAGCAACCTGTTCGACAAATTCTACGTTGGCGGTTTTGGCGGCGGTCTGAACCAGTCCTACACCGTCAATACGGGCGTCTATGGCAGCCCCGGCTTCGTACAGATCGGCTCGCCACGCGCCGTGTCGGGATCGGTGCACGTCAGCTTCTGATTTTTAGCGATATCAAAGCACCGAAAGGGCGGGGCGCATGTCCCCGCCCTTTTCATTTGAGGCAGCGGTCCAGTCCGTCGCCCTGGACCACGCCGATGCGGCGAGCGATGCTGTTGCCGTAGCGGCGGGTGAAGCCGCTCGGCGCGATCGCGGCGCGCTTTTTGGGGAGGGGGAGGACGGCGGCGATGCGCGCCGCCTCCGCCCGCGTCAGCTTGCCCGCGCCATGGCGGAAATAGCGGATTGCGCCGGCCTGCACGCCATAGGTGCCGATGCCGGTCTCCGCGACGTTCAGATACACTTCCATGATGCGGCGTTTGCCCCACACCGCCTCGATGAGGACCGTGAACCACGCCTCCAGCCCCTTGCGGACGAAGCCGCCACCTTGCCAGAGGAACACATTCTTCGCGGTCTGTTGGCTGATGGTGGAGCCGCCGCGTATCCGCCCGCCGCTCGCATTATGGATCGCCGCCTTGGCGATCGCGTCCACATCGAAGCCGTGATGGCGGCAAAACTTCCCGTCCTCCGCCGCGATCGCCGCGCGGGCCATATTGGGGTCGATGTCGTCCAGGCTTTTCCAGTCCTTGGTGATGCCGTTGGGATCGAGCAGCATCGTCAGCGTCACCGGCGGGGGCAGGAAGCGGTAGATCGCGACCATCAGCAGCGACAGGAGGATGAAGCCGCCGATGATCTTGAGCGGGATGCTGAACCAGCGGAAATGGCGGCGGCGTGAGGGGGGGGCGGGGGCTGTCATCCCGCCAAACTAGCTGAGCCGCCGCCGGGTTCAAGCAGGGGCGAGCGTCGACTGCCGTCCGCGATTGATCAGCAGCACGAGCCCCGCGCCGATCAGGCAGAGCAGCCCCGCGCCGATGAAGGCGGGCATATAGCTTGCCCAGACGGTGCGGGCGACGCCGCCGGCCAGCGCCGCGCTGGCCGCGCCGAGTTGGTGCCCGGCAAAGATCCAGCCGAAGACGATATTCGCCTTTTCCGGGCCGAAGCGCTGCGCGGTGAGCTTGACCGTCGGCGGCACGGTAGCGACCCAGTCGAGACCGTAGAAGATCGCGAAGATCGACAGGCTGTAGAGCGAGAAGTCGCTGAACGGCAGGTAAAGGAGAGACAGGCCGCGCAGGCCATAATACCAGAAGAGCAGCCAGCGATTGTCGAACCGGTCGGACAGCCAGCCGGACGCCAGCGTGCCGAAGAAATCGAACAGCCCCATCATCGCCAGCATGGATGCCGCGCCCACCGCCGCCAGCCCATAATCGCCGCACAGCGGGATGAAATGGGTCTGGACGAGGCCATTGGTGCTGGCACCGCAGATGAAGAAGGAGAAGAAGAGAATCCAGAAGGTCGGCACCCGTGCCGCGTCGCGCAGGATGGCGATCGGACTCCGCAGCAGCGCGCCGAGGCTTGCTGGTTGCGGCGGGGCGGGCTGAACCTGGGTCTCGCCATAAGGGGCAAGGCCAAGATCGGCGGGCCGATCGCGCATCAGCAGCAGCACGACCAGCGCCGCGATCAGGATCGCGCCGCACACCAGCAGCAGCGCCGCGCGCCAACCCTGTCTTTCGGTGAGGCCTGCAAGCAGTGGCAGGAAGGCGAGCTGGCCGGTCGCCGTGCTGGCCGACAGCAGCCCCATGACGAGCCCGCGCCGCTGCCCGAACCAGCGCGTCGCCACGGTCGCGCCCAGCACCATCGCAGTCAGGCCGGTGCCGATGCCGATCACCACGCCCCACAGCAGCACGAGTTGCCATAGTTGCGTCATGCCGAGCGAGAGGAGCAGCCCGCCGATGACGATCGATAGCGAAACGAGCATCATCCGCCGCACCCCGAAGCGGTTCATGAAGGCGGCGGCGAACGGCCCGATGCCGCCGAACAGCAGGAAACGGATGGCGAGCGCGCCGCTGATGTCGGCCGCGCTCCAGCCATATTCCTCTTGCAGCGGCACGATGAACACGCCGGGCGCGCCGACCGCGCCGGCTACGACCAGCATGGTGAGGAAGGTCGCGACCACGACCGCCCATCCATAATGGATACGCCGCGCGGACAGGCTGGCGGCAAGCGTGGTCGAGAGCATGGGCATCCCCCTTGGCTGATTTCGGGCTGGCGTTAAATTACGAGTGACATATATAAGGTCAAGATGCCAGTCGGAGCGAAGCGGATATGAAGGTCAGTCGGGAACAGGCCGCGCGCAATCGCGAAGCGGTGGTGCACACTGCTTCGCGCCTGTTCCGGGCGCAGGGCGTCGGTGGGGTCGGGATCGGCGATGTCATGCGCGCGAGCGGGCTCACCCATGGCGGCTTTTATAACCAGTTCGCGTCGAAGGAGGCTTTGGCGGCCGAAGCCTGCGCGGCGGCGCTGGCCAAGAGCGCTGAGCGATGGCGCGCGCTGGCCGGGCAGGCCGACGATCCGGTCCGCGCGATCGCGGACGATTATCTGAGCGCCCGCAATCGCGATTCACCCGAAGCCGGCTGCGCGCTCGTGGGCCTTTGCGCGGACGCGGCGCGGCAGGGCGGAGCGCTGGCCGAAGCGTTCGGCGCCGGCCTCGAAACGCTTGCCGGGATAGTCCAGAACGCCGCGCCGGATATGGATCGCCCCGCCACACTGGCGCGGCTGGCGCAAATGGTCGGCGCGGTCGCCCTGGCGCGCGGCGTCAGCGATCCGGCGCTGTCCGACGACATCATGGCGGCAGCGCGCCAAGCGGCCGGTCTTGGCGGCGCGGATTAACCGCGCCGCGCCAGCAGTTCCTCAATGCGTCAAAACAACCGCATCTGCGCGCCTTCCGGGGGGCGGAAGAGGTCGGTTCGAAGGGCGAGCCTTTCGCCGCCGAGGCCCGCGCGCTTGCGGGCCTTGAGGAAGCGGGTGCGCAGGAGATCGGCCCAGACGCCTTGCCCCCTCATCCGGGTGCCGAAGTTCGGATCATTGTCCCGCCCGCCGCGCAGGTCGTTGATGATCGCCATCACCTTGGCCGCGCGGTCGGGATAATGGGCGTCGAGCCAGGCGCGGAACAGGGGGGCGACCTCATGCGGCAGACGGACGGGGATGTACGTGACTTCGCGGGCGCCCGCCTCCGCCACGCGGGCGATCAGCGCTTCCATCTCATGATCGGTGATGGCGGGGATGACGGGGGAGATGCTGGCGGTGACGGGGACGCCGGCGTCGGCCAGGCGACGGATCGCGTCCAATCGGCGCAGCGGATGGGGGGCGCGGGGCTCCAGCGTGCGGGCAACGGCAGGGTCGAGGCTGGTGACCGAGAGCATGACGCCTGCCAGTCCGTCACGGGCCAGGTCGGCGATCAGGTCGATGTCGTGGAGGATACGGTCGGATTTGGTGGTGATGTAGGTCGGATGCCGGGTTTCGACCAGCACCTCAAGGATGGAGCGGGTGATGCGCCAGTCCTTTTCGATCGGCTGATAGGGATCGGTATTGGTGCCCATGGCGATGGTGGCGACCCGGTAGCTCTTCTTCGAGAGTTCGGCCCGCAGCAGCTTGGCGGCGTCGGGCTTGGCAAAGAGCTTGGTCTCAAAATCGAGGCCGGGGGAAAGGTCATGATAGGCGTGGCTGGGCCGGGCGAAGCAGTAGATGCAGCCATGTTCGCAGCCGCGATAGGCATTGATCGACTGGTCGAAATTGATGTCGGGGCTGGCGTTGCGGGTGAGGATGGTGCGGGAATGCTCGATCGTCACCTGCGTGTGGCGGCGGGGGACCGGGCCATCCAGAGTCTCGACCGCGTCGAGCCAGTCGCCATCCGCCTGCCGCTGGGGCAGGTTGAAGCGGTAGCTTTCGCCGTTCAGAGTCGCGCCACGGCCTTTTTCGATCGCCATGGTGTCAGGAGAACATATTGGGAACGCCGTGTCAATTTGTACAGCGAGTTGTACAGCTGAATCGGTATGCGAAAATCGTTAGGATGCTAATGAAATGGGAAAATACCGTTTATTATCAGGTATATAGTCGAGAACTTGTCTCCGGCGAGAGGCCCTTTGCGTGGATCGTTGCTCAGCGTTCGGTGAGGCGGGGCAGGAGGTCCACGAAGTTGCAAGGGCGGAACCGGCTGTCCAATTGGGTGACGAGGATGCCGTCCCAGGCGTCCCTGACGGCGCCGGTCGAGCCGGGGAGCGCGAAGATATAGGTTCCGCGCGCGACGCAGGCGGTGGCGCGGGACTGGATGGTCGAAGTGCCGATGCTTTGGTAGCTGAGCCAGCGGAACAGCTCGCCGAAGCCGGGGATTTCCTTGTCCTGCACCTGGGCGAGCGCTTCGGGCGTCACGTCGCGGCCGGTGACGCCAGTGCCGCCGGTGGTGAGGATCACGTCGATTTGCGGGTCATCGATCCAGGCGTGGAGTCGGGCGACGATGGCGCTCCTGTCGTCCCGCTCGATATAACGGGCGGCGAGGATATGGCCGGCGCTTTCCAGCCGATCGACCAGGGCGTCGCCCGAGCGATCCTCGGCAAGGCCCCGCGTGTCCGAAACGGTGAGGACGGCGATGCGGACGGGGATGAATGTCCGGCTTTCGTCGATCGGCATCAGTGCGCGCCGCCGAGCGCGCCGCCATTGTCCGCCTGGCTGAGGCGGACGAGCTTCATGCCCTTGGCGGTGGGGAAGGTCGGCCAGAGGCCCTGCGCCATGCCGGTCAGGCAATCGGCGCTGCCCTTCGCCTGGATCTGGTACATCCAGTAGTTCCGCATCACGATGTTCACGTAAGCGCGGGTTTCGTAATAAGGCAGCGATTCCATGAAGAGCAGCGGATCGCCCTTGTCCTTCACCTGCGCGTTCCAGCGTTCGACCGGGAGCGGGCCGGCATTGTAGGCGGCCATCACCTTGGGCAGCAGGCCGCCGGTCGCGCGCATGTCGCGCAGCGCCTCCAGATAACGCTGGCCATATTCCATGTTGGTGGAGGGGACGAACAGCTGCGAAGCGTCGGCCAGGCCCACGTCCCCGGCGGTGCCGGGGCGCACCTGCATCAGGCCGCGTGCGCCGGCGCTGGAGACGACATCGGTGCGGAAGCCCGATTCCTGAAGCGTGTGCGCGTAGATAAGCGAGGGGTCGACACGCCAGCCGCCGTCGGGCCGCCAGTCGGGCGCGGGGAAGCGGGCGAAGCTGGCGGGCTGGGTGCCGGCCGGGCCGTTATGGGCGAGGTAAAGCTGCGTCGCGGGCAGGTTGAGCGCGCTGGCGAGGCGGAGCAGCGCGTCATATTGCGGGGTGCCGCCGATCTTCGCCTGATAGCGCAGAAGTTCGTCGGCGCGGCCATTTTCGCCGACCGCCGACAGGGCGATGGCGGCGCGGGCGTTGGGGCTGGCCCTGAGTTTCTGCCATTCGGTCGCGCCGAAGCGGCTGGCGGCCGGGGTGCCGCCCAATGTCATGCCGAGCGATTCGCGGGCGAGCAGGCCGTAGAAAGTCTCTTCGGATCGGGCAGCCTGCTTCAGATAATTTTCGACCTTGTCCGCCTCGCCGCAGACCATATAGGCGCGCGAGGCCCAATAGGCGCCGGCGGCGCGCATGTCCGCGTCGCCCGCCATCGCCGCGACATTGGCGAAAGCGGGGGCGGCGGCGCGGCAGTCATTCTGACGCCAGCTTGCCAGACCGCTTGTCCAGTGCGCCTGCACCATCCAGTCGCCGCCGGCGCGGGCTTCGAGCGCCTTGGCCGCCATGCGGCGGGCGTTGGCGTCGTCATTTTCGATATAATAGGCCCAGGCGACGCGCTGGCGCACTTCGGTCAGCCCTTCGGGGGTCAGGCCGGTTTCGCCGGTGACGAGCAACGCCTCCGCGCCGACCGGATCGTCATTCTTGACGAAGGTCTGGATCTGGCCGGCGAGCGCCTGCGCGGCGACATCGGTCTTGGTGGCGGCGACATATTGGCGGCGGGGGGCGGAGCCGAGCCAGACGAGTTTCTGGATCTGCGGAAGCCTAGGCAGGATGGTCGCGCCGCGCTTTTGCGCGAGGCGGGAAAGCTGGTCCGCCTTGGGCAGCCAGGGCGCCTTGTTGACGAGGTCGAGCAGGTCGAACAGTTCGACCTTGGGCGACCCCTTCGCCAGATAGAGTTCGGAGAGGGCGACCGGGCGCACGGCGTCCTGCGGGTCGAGCGCGGCGATCATCGCCTTCGCGTCGGTCCATTGCTGAGCGGCGAGCGCGGTGAAGATGGCGCGGTAGCGGGCCTTGTCGCCATCGCTCAGCAGGAGCGGCGAGGCGTCGGCGTTGATGGCGGTGGGCGGCAGATCGGTGGTGGTTGTGTCGGCGAGCGCGGGCGCGGCGGACGCCAGCCCCGCGGCGAGAAGGGCGAGGCGGGACAAATGGGTCGCGGCGCGAATCACGGACGGGCTTCCTCGATCAGGCTTTGCAGGGTGCGCCAGCATTCCGCCTTCGCAGTCGGCTGCCCCAGCAGCAGGCGCGGGTGAAATGTGGCGACGGCAGGCACAGTGCCGCCATCATGATTAAAATCGCGTAAACCAACGGCTTGGTCTGATCCATCCGTCGGCATCAGAGCACGGGTCGCCCGATCGCCGAGCAGCAACAGCCGGCGCGGGCGGGCGAGATGGATGTGGGTTCGCATCCGGGCGGCGGCGGCGGCGAGGTCGGTTGCCTCCACCATGCCGCCGGGCGGGCGGGCGAAGAAGAGCGAGCCGACGTAGATGTGCGCGCGGTCGAGGCCGATGGCGCGGAGCATCGCGTCGAACAAGGCGCCGGCCTTGTCCGCCAGCAGCCGCCCCGCGTCCATGTCGGCCGGATCGGGCATGTCGCTGACCACCATCAGCGGGGCGTCGGCCGGACCCGCCGGGTAGATGGCGCGCGCCGGCCAGCGTCGTTCGGGGTGGGACGCATCGGTTTCCAGCCAGAGATGGAAGGCGGCGAGATCGGCGGGGAGCGGCGCTGTGGCCGGTTCGACGAGCGTGGCCGGGCGCGTGGAGGACGTGGGCACGGGCGCGGGACGCAGCCAGTTGACCGGCTCCTGCCCCACGGCGCATTCCACGCCGGCCAGCCGCCACCACGCCAGATAGGCGTCGGCAGCAACCGCCGCATTGTCCATAAGTGAACCCCGCATCGCCATCCCTTGGGCCAGAGGTTGACGAGGGGGTCAAGCTGCTCCATCGCCTTTCCTTGCCAAACTGGTGTTACAATGCGCCGATCGGATGCAGCGGGGTGCAGCCCGCCGGTCGCGCTGGTGGAGGATGGAATGAGCGAACGGGAATCTATGCCCTATGACATCGTCATCGTCGGCGGCGGTCCGGCGGGGCTGTCCGCGGCGATCCGGCTGAAGCAGCTGGCGGACGCAGCTGGGCAGGAGCTGGCCGTCTGCGTCCTGGAGAAGGGGTCGGAGATCGGCGCGCATATCCTGTCGGGCGCGGTGATCGATCCCAAGGCGCTGGACGAACTGCTGCCCGAATGGCGCACGAGCGGCTGTCCGCTGGCCGACGTGCCGGTGACCGACAATCGCCACTGGTTCCTGACGAAGGGCGGCAAGATGGCGATGCCGCACCTGATGACGCCGGGCTGGATGCACAACAAGGGCACCTATACCGGGTCGCTCGGCAATTTGTGCCGCTGGCTCGCGGAGCAGGCCGAGGGGCTGGGCGTCGAGATTTTCCCCGGCTTCGCGGCGGCGGAAATCCTCTATCATGAAGATGGCAGCGTGAAGGGCGTTGCGACCGGCGACATGGGCGTGGATCGGGAGGGCAATCGCAAGCCCGACTATCAGCCGGGACTGGAGTTGCATGCGCGCTATACCTTCTTTGCCGAAGGCGCGCGCGGGCACCTGACCAAGGTGTTGAAGCGCCAGTTCGCATTGGATGCGAACAGCGAGCCGCAAGTCTATGGTTTGGGCATGAAAGAGCTGTGGGACATCGATCCCGACAAGCATCAGCCCGGCCTCGTCATCCATACCCAGGGCTGGCCGCTGACCGATGCCTATGGCGGCGGGTTCCTCTACCATCAGGCGAACGGGCAGGTGGCCTTGGGCTTCGTCGTGGGGCTGGGATACCGCAACCCGCATCTCTATCCGTTCGAGGAGTTCCAGCGCTGGAAGCAGCATCCCGCGATCCGGCAGTATCTGGAGGGCGGCCGGAGGGTCTCCTATGGCGCGCGGGCGATCAACGAGGGCGGGTGGCAGTCGATCCCGACGCTGGCCTTCCCCGGTGGCGCGCTGATCGGTTGTTCGGCCGGGTTCGTGAACGTGCCGCGCATCAAGGGCACGCATACGGCGATGAAGTCGGGCATGCTGGCGGCCGAGGCGGCGTTCGCGGCAGTGCAGGCGGACCGGAGCAGCGATGTGCTGGCCGACTATGAGCCGGCGGTGCGGGCAAGCTGGATCGACAGCGAGCTGCAACTCGTCAAGAATGCCGGGCCGATGCTGGCGAAGTTCGGCAACACGCTGGGCACGGTGCTGGCGGGCATCGACATGTGGATGCGGACGCTGAAGATCGGGCTGCCCTTCACGATGAAGCACCACCCGGACAATGAAGGCATCTGGCGCAAGGAGGCGTGCGCGAAAATCGCCTATCCCAAGCCCGATGGCGTCATCAGTTTCGACCGGCTGTCGTCGGTGTTCCTGTCCAACACCAATCATGAGGAGGACCAGCCGGTCCACCTGCAACTGAAAGACCCGGCGGTTCCGATCGCCTACAACCTGCCCCTTTATGACGAGCCGGCGCAACGCTATTGTCCCGCCGGCGTCTATGAGGTGGTCGGTCAGGAAGAGGGCAATCCCCGGTTCCAGATCAACGCGCAGAATTGCGTCCACTGCAAGACGTGCGACATCAAGGACCCGACCCAGAATATCAATTGGGTCGTGCCCGAAGGCGGCGGAGGACCGAATTATCCGAACATGTAGGCGCATCGTCCCGTTGCTGCTGCTGGCGGCCCCCGTGGCCGCCGGTGCGTCGGTCGATCCCGACGCGGCGCTGCACGCCTATGCGCGGGCGCGGCTGGCGGACGGGGACGGGGCGCTTGCCCAAGCGGTGGCGAGCTATCGCGACGCGCTGACGATGGACCCGGCGCGGGTGGAGATCGCCCGCCGATCCTATGTCCAGGGGATCGAGAGCGGGGACGGGGCGCTGGCGCTCAAGTCGGCGATGCTGCTCGACGGGGAGGGGCTGCTGCCGCGCGACGGCACGCTGCTGCGGATCGGGGACGCGCTGGCGCGCAAGGACTGGGCGGGCGCGGCGTCGCTGACCGACCGGATGGCGGAGGAGGGGAATTTCAGCTTCCTCGCCCCCATCGTGCAGAGCTGGATCGCGATCGGGCAGGGGCGTTATGCGCCGCCGCAGATCAATGACCGCGACAAGTTCGCGGCGTTGGCGTTGCGATATTCGGACGAACATGCGGCGTTTCAGGCTTTGGGGCGCAAGGATGTGGCGGCAGCGGTGCCGGCGATCCGGCGGGCGCTGGCGGTGCGGAGCAGCGACGGGGCGGCGCTGCGGATCGCCTTTGCCGGGCAACTGGCGGCGCAGGGGGCACAAGCGGAGGCGCTGATGCTGCTGCCTGCCGCCAGCGCCAATTTCGCGGCGGCGCGGGCTGACATTGCGAAGAACAAGGGTTTGAAGGCCGCGGGCGCGGCGATGACGCCGGCGCAGGGATTTGCGCGGCTGCTGGCGCGGCTGGCGGTCGACATCGCCGCCGATCCGGCGGGTGCGCCGATGGGGCTGCGGCTGGCGCGGATCGCGACCTTTGCCGATCCGGCCGGGGCCGAGCCGGCGATCGTCGCCGCGCGGCTGCTGACGGCGCAGGGCTATGGGGCCGGTGCCGTCGAGGCGGCGCGGCGGGTGCCGGCGAAAAGCTGGTATGCGGCGCTGGGGCAAGCGGAGCTGATCGACGCGCTGGCGGCGTCCGGGGACAAGGCGGGCGCGCTGGCGCTGGCGCGGGCGCAGGCGGACGTGCCGGGCGCGGAGGCGGAGCGGCAGGTGCGGCTGGGTCGCTTGCTGGCCGAGCAGCGCGATTTTCAGGGCGCGGCGGCGGCTTTCCGGGCGGCGCAGGCGGGCTATGAGCCGGACAAGCTGCCCTGGACGCTGCTGCTGTTCGAGGGCAGCGCGCTCGACCAGGCGAAGCGATGGGACGAAGCGCGGGCGGTGCTGGAGCGGGCGGCGAAACTGGCGCCCAACGAGCCGCTGATCCTCAACTATCTGGGCTACGCGCAGATCGAGCGGCGGCAGAATGTCGATGCGGCGCTGGCGCTGCTGACGAAGGCGAGCGCGCTGAAACCCCAGGACGCGGCGATCACCGATTCGCTGGGCTGGGCGCATTATGTGACCGGCGACGTGGGCGCGGCGGTTCCGGTGCTGGAGCGCGCGGCGGCGGGCGCGCCGGGCGATGCGACGATCAACGAACATCTGGGCGACGCGCTGTGGAGCGCCGGGCGGCGATATGAGGCGCGCTATGCCTGGGCGGCGGCGTCGGTCTATGCCGAGGGGGATGTCGCGGCGCGGCTGGCGGCCAAGGTCAGAGAAGGCATGAAGCCCGAATATGCCGCACCCTGACGCTGCGGCGCAGGCCGAAACGCTGACCGAAATCGCCTATGCCAAGGTTAATGTCGCGCTGCATGTGCGGGCGCGGCGGGACGATGGCTACCATGCGCTGGAGAGCCTGTTCGTCTTTGCCGAGGATGGCGACCGGCTGACCGGGTGCGCCACCGATGACGGGGCGATAGATCTGGCGATCGACGGGCCGTTCGGGGCCGCGCTGGAGGCTGGGCCGGACAATCTGGTGATGAAGGCCGCGCGGGCGCTGCAATCCTATCTGGGCGAGCAGCGCGGCGCGGCGATCCGGCTGACCAAGCGATTGCCGGTGGCGTCGGGGATCGGCGGCGGATCGGCCGACGCGGCGGCGACTCTGCGGCTGCTGGCACGGTTGTGGGAGGTGCGGATCGAGGCGGGCGAGCTGGCGGGGCTGGCGCTGGACCTGGGGTCGGACGTGCCGGCTTGTGTGGCGAGCGTCACGCAGATGGTGACGGGACGCGGCGAGCATCTGGCGCGCCACGCGGTCGACGGGCTTGAGGGGCTGGCGATGCTGCTGGTCAATCCGGGCGTGGCGGTGCCGACCGGGCGGGTGTTTAGCGGTTGGGACGGGCTGGATCGCGGGGCGCTGGATGCCGGGAGCCTTACCGCGCTGATCGAGCGGGGGCGCAATGACCTGCAAGTGCCGGCGATCGCGGTAGCGCCCGAAATTGCGGGAGCGCTGGAGGCGTTGGATGGGCAGGACGGACGGCTGATCGCGCGCATGTCGGGATCCGGGGCGACGTGCTTCGCGCTGTTTGGCGACGACGCCGCTTGCGCGGGCGCGGCTGCGGGGATCAAGGCCGCGCATCCGGGATGGTGGGTGATGCAGACGAGGATCAGACGCGGATGAGCGAGGCCTATGAGGATGTCGGCGCGGGCAGGCTGGACCTACTGATCGTCGCCGATCATGCGTCGGCTCATGTACCGGCCGATATCGATCTCGGCATCGATCCTGCACTGCTGAGCGAGCATATCGCGGTCGATATCGGGGCGGCGGCGGTGAGCCGGCTGCTGGCGGCGCAACTGGGGTGCCGGGCGATATTGGGGGGCGTGTCGCGGCTGGTGATCGACCTCAACCGGGAAGAGGACGCGCCGGGGCTGTTGCCGGTGATGAGCGACGGCCATGCCATTGCGGGGAACCGCTCGGCCGATCTGGGCGTGCGGATGCGGCGTTTCTATCATCCCTATCATGATCGGATCGCGGCGCTGCTTGCCGGCATGGCGTCGCCCTTCATCCTGTCGGTGCATAGCTTCACCCCGCGTCTGGCAAGCGATCCGGGGCAGACACGGCCATGGGAGATTGGGGTGCTGTATAACAAGGACGATCGCGCGGCGCGGATCGCCATTCCGATGCTGAAGGCGGCGGGACTGATCGTCGGGGACCAGCAGCCCTATTCGGGCGCGCTGCTCAACGCGACCATGAACCGCCATGCCGAGGCGAACGGCATCCCCTATCTGGGGATCGAGATGCGGCAGGATCTGGTGGGCGACGCGGCCGGGCAGGCGCGGTTTGCGGGAATATTGGGGCCGGTGGTGCTGGAATGTCGGAGCAGCTTGGCATGAGGGGCGCTGTAATAGTGGCGTTGGTTGCGCTGGCGGGGTGCGGCGGGGAGGCGTCGAAGCCCGGCAATCTGATCGGCGCAGCCGAAGAGACCGAGGCGGTGCCGGTGAATGACGGCAAGGCCGATTGTCGGATTGACGGGGCGGAGGAATGGGCGCGCGACTGCCTGGTCGAGCGCGAAGGCGACATGCTGACGATCCGCCATGCCGATGGCGGGTTTCGGCGCTTTCGCGTGCTGGCGGACGGGCGCGGGCTGGAGGCGGCGGACGGGGCCGAGCCGGCGGTCGTGAAGATCGTGGGCGACCGCCAGATCGAGGTGACGGCGGGCGCGGACCGATACCGGCTGCCCGCGCAGGTCGCCGGCGCGCGATGAGCGGGGCGCCGATCCTGACGGCGGCGCAGATGCGGGACGCGGAGCAGGCGGCGTTCGACAAGGGCGTCGATCCCTATGCGCTGATGGAGACAGCGGGCGCGGCGGCGGCGGAGATCATCTGGCGGGCGGGGCATCGGCGCGACACGTTGGTCCTGTGCGGACCGGGCAATAATGGCGGCGACGGCTATGTGATCGCGCGGCTGCTGCGCGCGCGGGGCGTGCCGGTGCGGGTGGCGGCGCTGGGCGAGAGCCGGACGGAGTCGGCGCGGCGGGCGCGCGCGGCGTGGGATGGGCCGGTCGAGGATTTACAGGGTGCGAAGCCAGCGACGCAGCTGGTCGATGCGCTGTTCGGGACCGGGCTGGCTAGGGGTCTGGACGCGGATGTGGCGGGGCGGCTGGGCGCTTTGGCCGAGGCGGCGACGACCAGCTACGCCATCGATCTGCCGAGCGGGGTGGAGACCGATGGCGGGGCTTTGCTGTCGCCGGTGCCGCGCTTCGATGTCTGCATCGCGCTGGGGGCGTATAAGCCGGCGCATCTGCTGCATCCGGCGGCGGGGCGGATCGGGCGGCTGGTGCTGGCCGATCTCGGGATCGCGGTGGAGAGCAGGGTGCGGCGGCTTGAGGCGCCTGCGTTACGCGCGCCCGACGCCGACGCGCATAAATATACGCGCGGGCTGGTGGCGGTCATCGGTGGCGGGATGCCGGGGGCGAGCATGCTCGCGGCGGTGGCGGCGGCGCATTCAGGCGCGGGGTCGGTGCGGCGCTTCGCTGAGGATATGCCGGCGGCGGGGCCGTATGCGATCATCAACCGGCGGGTGGAGCGGCCCGAGGAGATTGCCGACCAACTGAAGGACGAGCGGATCAGGGCTTTGCTGGTCGGTCCGGGATTAGGGCTGGATGCGGAGGCGGTGGCACGGCTGGGGGTGGCGCTGGCGGCGGGACGGCCGCTGGTGCTGGACGCCGATGCGTTGACCTTGATCGGGCGGGACGATGCTCTGGCGATTCCTGCCGGCGCGATCCTGACCCCGCATGAAGGGGAGTTCGGGCGGCTGTTCGGCAAGATGCCGGGGAGCAAGATCGAGCGGGCGGTGGCAGCGGCGCGGGGCTCCGGCGCGGTCGTGGTGTATAAGGGCGCGGATACGGTGATTGCCGCCCCGGATGGACAGGCGCGGGTGGCGGACGGCGCTTCGCCCTGGCTATCGACCGCCGGGACGGGCGATGTGCTGGCGGGGCTGGCGGCGGGGCGGCTGGCGGTGGCGGGCGATCCGTTCCGCGCGGCATGCGAGGCGGTGTGGCTGCATGGGGAGGCGGCGCGGCGATGCGGCGCGGCCTTCATCGCGGATGATTTGCTCCGCGCGCTGCCAGCGGCTATCGCCGCGCGATTGTGACAGGCACCGACCCAGAGACCATCATCCGTATCGCGGCCAAGGGCGACGGCGTGACCGCCGATGGCCGGCATGTTCCCCTGACCGCGCCGGGTGATCGCGTGGCGGCGGACGGGACGGTGCATGCCGGCCCGCATCATGTCGAGCCGCCGTGCGTCCATTTTCCGGCCTGTGGCGGGTGCCAGCTCCAGCATCTGGACGAGGACAGCTATGCCGATTTCGTGACCGGGCGGGTCGTGGGCGCACTGGCGGGGCAGGGGGTGACGCCCGCCGTTGTGCTGCCGCCGCATATCTCGCCGCCGATGACGCGGCGGCGGGTGGCGCTGCGCGCGGCGCGGGCGGGCAGGCGGGTGACGATCGGCTTTGCCGAGGAGGGGAGCCACCGGCTGATCGACCTTCAGATGTGCGCGGTGATGGACAAGCGGCTGTTCGCGCTGGTGGAGCCGCTCCGCAGGCTGCTGGCGAAGATCCTGCCCGACAAGCGCGCGGCGCATGTGAAGATGTCGCTGATCGACCAGGGCGTGGATCTGCTGCTGGAAGGCGTGCGGGTCGAGGGGCTGGCGGCGGACGAGGCGCTGGGGGATTTCGCGCAGGCGCAGGAGCTGGCGCGGCTGACGATCGACGAGGGCGACGGGCCGCAGACGCGGTGGGAGCCGGAGGCGGCGACGGTGAGCTTCGGGGGCGTGGCGGTCGGATTTCCGCCCTTCGCCTTCCTTCAGGCGACGCCCGACGGCGAGGCGGCGCTGGTGGGGGCGGTGCGCGATGCCTTGCCGGAGGCGGGCGCGGTGGCGGATTTATTCTGCGGCCTCGGCACCTTTGCGCTGGCGATCGGCGGCGGGCGGCCGGTTTATGCGGCGGAGGGGGCGCGCGATGTCGTGCTGGCGCTGAAGGCTGGCGCGGGGCGGGCGCAGCGCAGGGTCGCGGCGGATCATCGCGACCTGTTCCGGCGACCGCTTGTGCCCGAGGAGTTAAACCGCTTTGCCGCCGTGGTGCTCGATCCGCCACGCGCGGGCGCGCGGGAGCAGGTGCTGCAACTGGCGGAGGCGGCGGTGCCGGTGATCGCCTATGTCTCGTGCAATCCGGCGAGTTTCGCGCGGGATGCGGCGCATCTGGTGGGCGCCGGCTACGGCCTTGAGAGCGTCAGGCCGGTGGGGCAGTTCCGCTGGTCCACCCATGTCGAGCTGGTCGGGATATTCCGGCGATAAAAAAAAACCCCCATCGCTTTCGCGATGGGGGTAGGCACCCTCTCCAAAGGGGGGCTTGGGCCTTATTTGCCCAGCTTGATGATCGTGGCGCGGCGGCGCGGGGCGATGGATTCGCTGTAGAGGCTGGCCATCGGCTCGTCCTCCACCTCGATCGTCGCGTCCGACGTGAAGCCGTTGAAGCCGGTCCGCATCGCTGCGCCATAAGCGCCCAGCATCCCGATTTCGATATAGTCGCCCGCCTTCACGTCCGCCGGGAGCAGGAAGGGGCCGACCATATGGTCCATGTCGTCGCAGGTCGGGCCGTAGAAGGAGAAAGCCTCCATCGGCTCGATGCTCGCCTCCTCGCGCAGCAGCTCGACCGGGAACCGCCAGCCGATATGCGCCGCGTCGAACAGCGCGCCATAGGCGCCGTCGTTGATGTAGAGTTCGTTGCCGCGACGCCGCTCCACGCGCACCACGACCGAGCTATATTCGGCGGACAGCGCCCGGCCCGGCTCGCACCAGAGTTCCGACGAATAGCTGACCGGCAGGCTTTCGAAGCCGCGATGGATCGCCTCGAAATAATGTTCGAGCGCGACTGGCTCCATGCCCGGATAGACCGACGGGAAGCCGCCGCCGACATCGATGATGTCGACCGTGACCGCCGCGTCGACGATCGCCGCGCGGACCCGCTCGATCGCGTCGCTATAGGCCTGCGGGCTCATCGCCTGGCTGCCGACATGGAAGCAGATGCCGAGCGCGTCGGCGGCCTGGCGGGTGGCCATCAGCAGTTCGCGGGTTTCGCCGAGCTCAGCGCCGAATTTCGACGCGAGGGAGAGTTCGCTATGTTCGGACGACACGCGCAGGCGAACGCACAGCTCCAGATCGGTCGCGCCGCTGGTCGCGCGCATGATCTTTTCCAGCTCGTCCATGCTGTCGAGCGAGAAGGTGCGGACACCATAGGCATGATAGGCTTCGGCAATCGCTTCCTCGGCCTTGACCGGGTGCATGAAGCAGAGCTTCGCCTGCGCGCCCATGGCGGCGAGCGCGTCGGCGACCAGGCGCACCTCCGCGATCGAGGCCACGTCGAAATGCGTGATTCCCGAGGCGTAGAGCGTGCGGATCAGGTCAGGCGACGGGTTCGCCTTCACCGCATACAGGGACCGCCCCGGAAACTTCTCGACAAAGAAGCGGGCAGCCCGAGCCGCGGCGTCGGGACGAATCAGCGTTACCGGTGCTGCCGGTTTGAGGGCGGTCGCTACCCCCAGCGCGCTATGATGCTTGTGCAACTCAAGGGACCTCCAGTGTAGTTCAGGCGAAAAAGCTGCCTTGCGGTGGAAGTCCCATGGGGCAGCGGACGGTCGATATATGCGGAGGGGTCCCCCCTGTAAAGCGCATGCGTAAATTTTGTTGCGCGGTCCGCTACGAAATGTGCGTCAGGAGAGACGAGCCTTGAAGTCGGCGTAAGAAAAGGATTTGATTTCCGTGAGTTGATCGGTTTCGCTGTTCCACAGCCAGATGGCGGGAAGGGGCACGCCGTTGAACGTGTTGGTCTTGACCATCGAATAATGCGCCTGGTCGAGGAAAGCGATGCGCGCCCCCGGCTCCGCGCCGCCGGGGATGCGATAGTCGCCGATGATGTCGCCGGCGAGGCAGGAGGGGCCGCCGAGTCTCGTGACCGGACCTTCGCTCGCTTCGTGCAGCATGGCGGGGCGGTAAGGCGCCTCGATCACGTCGGGCATATGGCAGGTGGCGCTGATGTCGGTGATGGCGACGGGCATGCCATTGTCGATCACGTCGAGGATTTCGCCCACCAATATGCCGGCGTCGAGCGCCATCGCTTCGCCCGGTTCGATGTAGAGTTCCAGGCCCGTCTGCACCTTGATCTTTGCCAAGAAGGCGATCAGGTCGTCGATCTGATAGTCGGCGCGGGTGACATGGTGGCCGCCGCCGAAGTTCAGCCATTTGAGCTCCGCGACATGGGGCATCACCCGCGATTCGATCGCGGCCCAGGTTCGTGCAAGCGGCAGGAAATCCTGTTCGCACAGGTTATGGATGTGGAGGCCGTCGACGCCTTCAAGATGCTCGGGGCGAAGCTGGTCGATGGGGAAGCCCAGGCGGCTGTGCGGCTGCGACGGGTCATATTTCGGCACGTCGCCCTCGGCATGGAGGGGGTTGAGCCGCAGGCCGATGTCGAAGTTCACACCGTTGCTGCGTGCCGCATCGATGACGGGCTTCATGCGCGCGATCTGGCCGGGGCTGTTGAAGATCACATGATCGCTGATCTTGAGGATTTCGGCGAGATCGTCGGGCTTGTAGGCGGCGCAGTAGGTCGCGACCTCCTTGTCATTATGGGTGCCGGCATATTCCTCGCGGCCAAGGCGCGCTTCGTAGATGCCGGACGCGCAGACGCCGTCGAGATAGTCGGCGACGACAGGCCCAAGCGACCACATGGAGAACGCCTTGAGCGCACCCAGCACCTTGATGCCCGCACGGTCGCCGATGTCGCGCAGGACGGCGAGGTTGCGGCGGATCGCGGCCTCATCCACCACGAAGGCGGGCGAGGGGACGCGATACAGATCGAAGCGGGCGAAGGCGGCGGGATCGCCGGCGCGGGTTTCCATGATTGTATTTCTCCCGTCACCCCGGCGAAGGCCGGGGTCTCAGGCGATAGGGCACGACCCAGCCGCACGAGACCCCGGCCTTCGCCGGGGTGACGACTAAAGTCGTCAGAAGTCCAGCGGCACGTCCAGTTCCTTCACCTGCCAGGGCAGGCCGTGTTTGTTCAGCATGTCCATGAAGGGATCGGGATCGAACTGTTCGATGTTGAACACGCCTTCGCCCTTCCACGCGCCGGTCAGCATCAGCGCCGCGCCGATCATCGCCGGGACGCCGGTGGTGTAGCTGACCGCCTGGTTGCCGGTTTCGGCATAGGCGTCCTCATGGTCGCAGACATTATAGACATAGACGGTCTTTTCCTGACCGTCCTTCTGACCCGTCGCGATGTCGCCGATGTTGGTCTTGCCCTTGGTGGTGGAGCCGAGGCTGGACGGTTCGGGCAGCACGGCTTTGAGGAACTGGAGCGGGATGATCTCCTGACCATTATACATGACCGGGTCGATCCGGGTCATGCCGACATTCTGGAGCACTTCGAGATGCTTGAGGTACGCGTCGCCGAAGGTCATCCAGAAGCGGATGCGCTTGATTTCGGGATAGTGGGTGGCAAGGCTTTCCAGTTCCTCATGATACATGAGGTACATGTTCTTTTCGCCGACCTGATCGAAATCGAAAACCTGTTTGTGGCTGAGCGCCGGCCCTTCGACCCATTCGCCGTTCGCCCAGTGGCGCGAGGGCGCGGTCACTTCGCGGATGTTGATTTCGGGGTTGAAGTTCGTCGCGAAATGCTGGCCGTGGTCGCCGCCGTTGCAGTCGAGAATGTCGAGCGTGTCGATCCGGTCGAGCAGATGCTTCTTGATGTAGGACGCAAAGACGCTGGTGACGCCGGGGTCGAAGCCGGAGCCGAGCAGCGCCATGATGCCGGCGTCCTTGAAGCGATCCTGATAGGCCCATTGCCAGCTATATTCGAACTTGGCGGTGTCGCGCGGCTCGTAATTGGCGGTGTCGAGATAGTCGGTCTTGGTCGCGAGGCACGCGTCCATGATCGCCAGATCCTGATAGGGAAGCGCCAGGTTCACGACCAGTTTGGGCTGCACCTTCTGGATGAGCGCGATGGTCTCGTCCACATTGTCCGCATCGACCTGAGCCACGTCGATGGTGACGCCGGTGCGCGCCTTTACCGATTCGGCGACCTTCTGGCAGCTGACGATCCGGCGGCTGGCGAGCGTGATGTGGCTGAAGATATCGGGATTCATCGCCATCTTGTGAACCGCGACAGAGCCGACGCCGCCCGCGCCGATGACCAGAACCTTGCTCAATCTTTTCTCCATTCATCTGCCCGCGCCGGGACGCGCGAAAGCGCCCATATAGGGGCGCGACGTGACAGCGCAAAGACGTTGATCGGGACGGGGTTGTCCTGACCCGTCAGGCGGCGGCGCGGCCGCGCACCGGGAAGCCGGCGATCCGCAGAAAGTTCGCCAGCATCTCATGCCCATATTCGGTGGCGATGCTTTCCGGGTGGAACTGGACCGAGTGGATCGGCAGGGTCGCGTGGCGGAAGGCCATGACCGAGCCATCCTCGCTGGTCGCGTTGACGACGAGGCTGTCCGGAATATCCTCCACGATCAGCGAGTGGTAGCGGGTCGCGGTGAAGGGGGAGGGGATGCCGGCGAAGAGGCCGGTGCCATCGTGGCTGACCGGCGAGGTCTTGCCATGCATCAGGCCGCCGCGCACCACTTTGCCGCCGAAATGCTGGCCGATCGACTGATGGCCGAGGCACACGCCCAGCAGCGGCGCGCCCGCATCGGCGCAGGCGGCGACGAGATCGAGGCTGACCCCCGCTTCATTGGGGGTGCAGGGACCGGGCGACAGCAGAAATGCCTTCGCGCCGGTGGACAGCGCCTGGCCGGCGGAAATGGCGTCGTTCCGCACGACCTCCACCTTCGCGCCCAGTTCCATGAGATAATGGACGAGGTTCCAGGTGAAGCTGTCATAATTGTCGATGACGAGGATCATGGCCGATGCCTTAGCGCGCGGGCGCGATGCGCGGCAAGCGGCAAAGTCCGCCGGTCCAGCCGTTCAGTTCCGGCGTCCGGGAAATCGATCCGCCCTGGGCCGCTACCAGGCGGTTCGGCGCGGCGGGATGAGCGCGAGCATCGCGTCATAGATGCGGGGCGGGATCGGCTCGAAAAACTCCATGCCCGCGCGCCGGTCCTCGACCCAGCGAATTTCGGCCGGATAGTCTTTCAGAACCGGGAGCCAGATGCTGATCCGCTCGCCGGCGATCAGGTCCGTGTCGCTGCGGCACATAAGGCCGAGCGCGGAGATGTTGATGATCCGCACGCCCTGGCTGCGGCCACGTAAGGTCGCGTGGCTGACCATATCCACAAGGTCGCGGTTCGCGCGGCGCTGATCCACCGCAGGATCGCGCGAGCGCAGAACATGACCCAGATTGGCGAAGACCGAGGATGTGGACATGGATGCAGCCTAAGCTGCTGAAAATGGACGGTTTGATAGGAAAGAGCGTTAACGGAAGGCTAACGCTCTTTGCCGGTCAGGCGACGATCAGGCCGTGTTTCTTCGCGCCGAAGCTGAGCTTGTCGCCGGCCTTGAGCGTGACGGCGGGATCGGTGACGACATCGCCGTTCACGCGGATCGCGCCTTCGCCAAGCTTGCGGCGCACTTCCTTGTTGGAGGTGGCGAAGCCGAGCGCGGTGGTAGCCTGGACGACGGTAAGGCTGTCGGTCCCCAGGCTGACGGTCGGGAGGTTCGTATCCGATGCGCCTTCCTCGAACGTCAGCCTGGCGGTTTCGGCGGCGGCGGTGGCGGCTTCCTCGCCATGCGCCATGGCGGTCGCGGCGTGAGCGAGGATTTTCTTGGCCTCGTTGATCTCCGCCCCTTCCAGCGCGTCCAGCCGCGCGATCTCGTCGAGCGGCAGGTCGGTGAACAGGCGCATGAAACGGCCGACGTCGGCATCCTGGGTGTTGCGCCAGAATTGCCAGTAATCATAGGGCGAGAGCGCGTCGGCGTTCAGCCACACCGCGCCCTTGGCGGTCTTGCCCATCTTGCCGCCGTCCGCGGTGGTGATGAGCGGGGAGGTGAGGCCGAACACCTGTGTGCCATCGACGCGGCGGGACAATTCGATGCCATTGACGATATTGCCCCACTGATCCGACCCGCCCATCTGGAGCCGGCAGCCGGCGCGGCGCGACAGTTCGAGAAAGTCGTAGGCTTGCAGGATCATATAGTTGAATTCGAGGAAGCTGAGCGACTGCTCCCGGTCCAGCCGCAGCTTGACCGAATCGAAGCTGAGCATCCGGTTGACCGAGAAATGCTGGCCGATGTCGCGCAGGAAGGGGATATATTCGAGCGCGTCGAGCCAACCGGCATTATCGACCATGATCGCGTCGGTCGGCCCGTCGCCGAAGGTGAGAAAGCGTTCGAACACGTGCTTGATGCTGTTCACATTCTCGTTGATCTTCTCGACCGTCAGCAGCGAGCGCGCCTCGTCGCGGAGCGAAGGGTCGCCGATCTTGCCGGTGCCACCGCCCATCAACACGATCGGCTTGTGCCCCGCCTGCTGCATCCGGCGCAGCATCATGATCTGCACCAGGCTGCCGACGTGGAGCGAGGGCGCGGTGGGATCGAAACCGATATAGCCCGGCACCACTTCACGCGCCGCCAGGGCATCCAGCCCCGCCGCGTCGGTCAACTGGTGGATGTAGCCGCGCTCGTCGAGCAGGCGCAGGAGGTCGGACTGGTAGTTGCTCATGGCGCGCGCCTGTAGCATTGCGATTGTTCGTGTAAAAGAGGCGGAGTTTTCACCCATGCTCGCAATCGGCCTGATGTCGGGCACGTCGCGCGACGGGATCGACGCGGCATTGATCGAGACCGATGGCGAAGGCACGGTCCGGCCGGTCGAATTTCACGCCATGGCCTATGACGAGGGCTTCCGGCTGCGGCTGGCCGAAGCATGCGCCCGGGCAATGGCGATGGAGGCGCCGGGGTTCGAGCCGCTGATCGCGTCGGTGGAGGCGGACCTTACCGAATTGCATGTGCGCGCCATCGCCGACCTGTTGGGGCGGAGCGGGCATATCGCGCAGGATGTGGGCGTGATCGGCTTTCACGGCCATACCGTCGCGCACCGGCCCGAGCGGGGCTGGACGTGGCAGATCGGCGATGGCGCGGCGCTCGCCGGGGCGTTCGGCATTCCGGTCGTGGGCGACCTGCGGAGCGCGGACGTGGCGGCGGGCGGGCAGGGTGCGCCGCTGCTGCCGGTCTATCACCGGGCATTGGCCGATGGGCTGGAGAAGCCGGCGGCGGTGCTCAATCTGGGCGGGGTGGCGAATATAACCTTCGTCGGTGCCGACGGGACATTGATCGCGTTCGACACGGGGATGGCGAGCGGGCTTATCGATAACTGGATGCAGGCGCGGGGCGGCGTCGCCTTCGACGCGGGCGGGGAATGCGCGGCGCGTGGCACGGTAGATGCGGAGCGGCTGGCGGCGATGATGGCAGACCCGTGGTTCGACGCGCCGCCGCCCAAAAGCATCGACCGGGAGCGCTTCGGCACCGAGGCGGTGCACGGCCTGCCGCTGGAGGACGGCGCGGCGACGCTGACCGCCTTCACCGCCGCCAGCGTGGCGCGCGCGATCGACCATCTTCCCGCGCGCCCGGCGACCATCCATGTCGCGGGCGGCGGACGCCACAACCTGACCTTGATGGCGATGCTGGCGGAGCGGACGGGCGCGCAGGTGCTGCCCGTCGACGGGCTTGGCTGGGATGGCGACGCGCTGGAGGCGCAGGGTTTCGCCTATATGGCGGTGCGGAGCATGAAAGGCCTGCCGATCAGCTTCCCCGGCACGACCGGCGCGCCTGTACCGATGACGGGCGGGGTGATGTTTGCTTAGCGCCTGCCGGAGCAGCTAAGCTCGGCTGCATTCAGTCAACAAAAGCGGGCTGTGCCAGCTGCCGGCTTTCGATCTCCTTACGGAGCTTTCGATAGGTCTGGTGCTGCGGATTGATTTCGACCGCCTTAAGTATACTTTTATATGCAGCGCCGATGTCTTTGCGATACATGGCGTAGCGGGCTGAAATCGCCATCAACTCAGCCAGCAGCGCAGGGTCGAGGGTATCGGCATTTTCCAGCAGAGTCGAATGGAGATTGGACGCTCTTTTGCGGAAAAGGAGTGTCTTCAGAAGATGAAAGCGGCGATTTTTGTGGGTACGGCGTAGCTGAGAGATTTGACCATGGATGGCGTTCAAGTCTCCGCTCGTTACGCCTTCTATTAACGTGTCGATCGTCTTGGTACCGGCAAAAAGAGAAACGGCTTCATGACCGGCACAGAAAAGTTTGTGCAGCGCGACATTTGCGTTTTCAGCAACTAGATTTCTTACATGCCGATGATCAGGGGGCAGGAACGGATCGAAAAAAATATGGGCCCGATCTGTCATATCAAGCCCTTCAACTTGCATGGCGGGGCCGTGCAGCGCGCTGTCATAATAGCGCGAGTAACGTTTGTCCCAGGGGTGAACTTGGGCCGGATCGATCGAGTGCTGCGGCGAAAAAGCGACGGAATGGGTTGCTCCCAACCGCTTGCCATGTTTGAGCGCCCCATAGCCGCCCATCGACGCACCATAGGCGATGACGTTGGAATACTCCTTGGCAAGACGGCGCACGACGGGGGCTGCGGAGTCCATTGATTCCATCGGGAACCAATTGCGGGCGCGACTCATAACACCTATGGCGGGGAGGCCGAGCTTTTCCATTACGGGCTTGCCCCAGAATGTGTCCCCGCTCGCCACCATCTGCATATTATTGAAGGTTATCACCATAGCGCGCGGGCTGGGGCCAGGCTGGTGATAGATTTCGACATGCCGGTCTTCGTAAATCAAGTGCAACGGGGTGCTCCCGGCCAGTCGGGAAGGAATATGCGACGGGGCGCGCCAGCGGGATCTACAAACGCCGCATATCGTCTGCGACGATGGAAGGCTGCTGGTCCGCAGCCCTCCATCGAGCGTTCATCAGGCGGAGATCGTAACTGATTCCGGTTCGGCACGTTTGGCGGCGATCTTTTCCTGAGCCGAAGGCGCGATCGAAGCGCCCAGTTCTTGAAGCAGACCCTTTAGCGGTTCATGGAACTGGAACTGCATGCCATAACGCTGGTTCGGCAATTCTTCCTTGATCGGCGGCACCGCATGGAAGGCGTGCACCGTCTTAAAGAAGCACATGAAATTATTCGGCTTATACTCGTTCATCTTGACGGTTTCAAAGCCGTCGAAGCTGTGATGCCGATGCCCGGTCGAAATGGTGTAGGGCGTCGTATGCCGCAGCAGCGCCGTGCCATATTGTTCATAGCCCGCAGTCTCCGGGAAGGAGAAGAGGCAGGTGAAAATGCGGGTAGGAATATCGGTGTGCGGCCCAAGATCATAGCCCATCTTGTGCCGCTGTACGAAAAGCGCCTTGCGGCAGATCGTCCAAAAATCGTCGCGTTCCGCGTTCTCGCCAAACCGCAGATAGAAGTATTCAGGAAACTTCGAGAAGATCGTGCGAGGAAACCAGGTATCTGACAAGAAGGTGCTCTGGATCATGTCCCAAAATTCGGTAACCTCTGGCGCGGCTTCGAATTCCGGCGCACGCTTGTGGAAGTTGATCTGGCTGCGAAGCTGATAGGGCGTCGCGTTGATCGATCGTGTCGTCGTCTTGCCCGACCCGGAGTTCCAGGGCGTTCCATCGTTGGTGGTAAAAAGATTATACTCCAACACCTTGTCATAGACTTCCTGAGGCAGGAAATCATTAATGATCATGTGAGGAAAAGGGAGGATCTCCAGCCGGGCCGACCGGATCTTCTGCTCGATATGCGCCCTCAAATCCGCTTGATTCATTCCTATTCCCCTAACAAATCCGTCTCGAATACGACCTTACCGACTCTCTACCGTCATGCTTAGCTTTTTACATTATTTTTGCGCCCAAGCGACACTTTTAATCGGGAAACTCGAGCGTTTGGGCCAATGCAGCCGCCTCAGCATTCTGCTTTACTTGTTCCGCCGAAGTCGCGCCGGCAAGAACGCTTGCCACCTCTTGCTTCCTCAAAATCCACGCCAAGGCGGCTTGGCCCACCGTAACCCGTTGTGATGAGGCGAAATCGTCCAGTTCGGCGATGCGGGGCCAATCGGCGCCTTGCAGTCTCTTCTGCACCGCCGGCGCGTCGGGTTTCCGGCCTAACCTAGTGCCGCTGGCCGGCGTTTCACCTTGTCGATATTTGCCAGTCAGCAATCCCGCCTCAAGCGGATAATAGGCCAGAAGACAGGCTTGTTCCTTGTTCAGTGTGGCGAGAAAATCCTCTTCCACGTCCCGGTGAAGATAGCTGTAATGCTCCTGTGAAGTCACGGGCAGCGGCGCTCCGGCGCGCTTCGCTTCGGCCACGACCTTCTTGAAAAGCGGAGCTTTCACGTTGGAAAGGCCGTATTCGATGATCTTGCCCTGCTGTTGAAGGGCTTGCAGCGCACCCAGCGTGTCCTCTATAGGCACGGAGCGGTCGAAATGATGATATTGATAGAGGTCGATGCGATCAGTTCCCAGCCGTTTTAGACTACGCTCGCATGCCTGAACGATATAGTTGGGTGAACTGGCGGGCAATTCGCTTTCCTTCAGCCCCCATTTAGTAGCGATGATCGCCTGATCGCGTTTGCCCCCCAGCGCCTTGCCGAGCATGTTTTCCATGCCGCCGTTGCGATAGCTTTCGGCAGTGTCGAACAGAGTAATTCCTACATCCAACGCCGCATCAACGACCACGTTCATATCCGCCTGGCGCGACACCGTATTGAATGTACCGATTCCAACGCGGGATACGCGAAGGCGGTCGCCTCTCAAGCTCGTATATTGCATCGCACAACCGTAGCATGGTCTTGGCCTTCGGCAAAGACAAATACTATGCCAGCAGCCAAGTCGGGTGAACAGTCAAGCCATGGAGGCAACTGGCGACCCCGGCAGGATTCGAACCTGCGACCATCCGCTTAGAAGGCGGATGCTCTATCCAACTGAGCTACGGGGCCGTGCGTTCGCCGCGATAGCGGGCGGGCGGGCGGGTTGCAATCGCCTGCCGACGCGATAAGCAGGGCGCATGAACGACGGGGCGGTTCGGAAGGTCGATGCAGGCGCGCTGGGCGCGCGGCCGCTGCGTTATTATGACTTCTTCATGGCGGCGTTCGTCGCGATCCTTCTGCTGTCCAACCTGATCGGCGCGGCCAAGCTGTCGACGGTCGGCGGCTTCACGTTCGGCGCGGGCATTCTCTTCTTCCCGCTCGGCTATGTGCTGGGCGACGTGCTGACCGAAGTCTATGGCTATGCCCGCGCGCGGCGGTGCGTATGGGCGGGGTTCGGCGCAATGCTGTTCATGGCGCTGATGAGCTGGGTGGTGGTGGCGCTGCCGCCGGCCGATGGCTGGCCCGACCAGAAAGCCTATGAGGCCGTGTTCGGCAGCACCTGGCGGATCGTGTTCGCGTCGCTCGTCGCCTTCTGGGCCGGCGAGCTGGCGAACAGTTTCGTGCTGGCGCGGATGAAGCTGCGGACGCAGGGCCGGCACCTCTGGATGCGGACGATCGGATCGACGGTCGTGGGGCAGGGGGTGGACAGCCTGATCTTCTACCCGCTCGCTTTCTGGGGCATATGGACCAGCGATCAGGTGCTGACCGTGATGGTCACCAACTGGGCGATGAAGGTCGGGTGGGAAGCGCTGCTGACCCCGGTCACCTATGCCGTGGTCGGCTTCGTCAAGCGGCGCGAGGGGCTGGACATTTACGACGAGGGGACAGACTTCACCCCGTTCCGCGCCCGCCTCTAAATTTCCGATCAGGGTAAAGCATCCCTTTACGATTGCGCGTGCAGAAGCGCCGCATGAGCAGGATGATGCAAGGCGATTTCGCGATCGATCCCGGCAAAGCTTTGCCATTGGCGGCGGAGCGGGATTTGCTTGGCCCGGGAGTGATAGCCGAATTGGCGCGGGCGCAGCGGCGGTTCGAGGCGACCTTTCATCACGCGCCGGTCGGCATCGCCCATGTGGCGCTCGACGGCAGCTTCATCCAGGTCAATCCGCGCTTCTGCGCAATCAGCGGGTATGACGCCGATACGCTGATCCGCACCGGATTTCGGCAGATCACGCACCCCGATGACCTTCACGCCGACGAGGCGCTGCTGGCGCGCCTATATGCCGGCGAACTGCCGCGTTACGCGATGGAGAAGCGCTATGTCCGGGCGGACGGCACGATCATCTGGGTCAAGCTGACGGTCGCGATGGCGCGCGATGACGCCGGCGAGCCCGAATTTTATGTCGCGGTGGTCGAGGATCTGTCGGAACTGCGGCAGGCGAGTTTCGAGGCGATGCACGACCCGCTGACGGGCCTGCTCAACCGGCGTGGCTTCGAGGCGCGCGGACGCGACCTGCTGAGCGAAGCGGCGCGGGCGGGAGCGGGCGTGTCGCTGCTGTTCCTCGACCTCGACGGGTTCAAGCAGCTGAACGACGATCTGGGCCATGCCGCTGGCGACGATTGCCTGATCGCGGTGGCCGGGCAGTTGCGGGCGGCAGCGCGCGAGGGCGACGTGGTCGCTCGGCTGGGGGGCGACGAGTTTCTGATCATGGCGGCGGGCCTTGGCGATGGGGCATCCCGCGCGTCGGCCGAGCGGGTGCGCGCGGCTCTGGCCGATTGTGGTAGCGGCATAAGCGGCAGCATCGGCTTGGCCGTGATGGGTCAGGCTGCGCCCGACGACCTCGACAGGCTGGTTGCCTGCGCCGATGAGGCGATGCGCGGCGCCAAGCAGGCGGGGAAGAACCGGGTGCGGGTGGCTCGCCCTAGCTGAGCGGCGAATCGGCGTAGGTCGCGCGCACGAAATAGAGGCCGTCGGGCGGGGCGTTGAGGCCGAGCGCGGCGCGATCGCGGGCATCGAGCGCGGCTTTCAGGTCGGCGGCGGACCAGCGGCCCATGCCGACCATCACCAGGCAGCCGACCATCGATCGCACCTGATGATGCAGGAAGGAGCGGGCGGCGGCATGGATGGCGATGCGGTCGCCGTGGCGCACCACGTCCAGCCGGTCGAGCGTCTTGACCGGGCTTTCGGCCTGGCAATGGGCGGAGCGGAAGGTGGTGAAGTCGTGGCGCCCGATCAGTTGCTGCGCAGCCTCGTGCATTGCCTCGGCATCGAGCGGCTGGATGACGCGCCAGACCAGGCCCTGCTCGAAGGTGAGCGGCGCGCGGCGGTTGGCGATGCGATAGACATAGGCGCGGCCGGTGCAGGAGAAACGGGCGTGCCAATCGTCCGCCACGCTTTCGCAAGCGAGGATCGCGACCGGGGCGGGGCGCAGATGCGCGTTGATCGCCTCCATCAGGCGGAAGGGCGCGATCGGCTTGGCGATATCGGCATGGGCGCGCATGGCAAGGCCATGGACCCCTGCGTCGGTCCGGCCGGCGGCGTGGAGGATCGCGCGATCGCCGGTGACGGCGAAGATCGCATCCTCGATTGCCTGCTGCACGCTCGGGCCATGCGCCTGCCGCTGCCAGCCCATGAAAGGCCGGCCGTCAAATTCGACGGTGAAGGCAAAGCGGGTCATGGCGATCAGGGATCGACGCGACTGCCCGCGGGCATATCGAAACCGCGCAGCAGCTCGCCCGCGCTCATCGCCGCCTTGCCCGCGCGCTGGATCAGCGTCGGGCGCAGCGCGTCCGCGCCGCAGCCGATCAAAAGGCTGTCGTCCAGCAGCAGGCCCGGTTCGCCGGCATGATGCTCGCACTGGGCGGCGAGGATGCGGAAGCGTTCGCCGCGATAGGCGAAGAAGGCGCCAGGGACGGGATTGAACGCGCGGACCTGCCGTTCGGCGTGGTGCGCGCCATGGGTGAAGTCGATCCGCGCTTCGGCCTTGTCGATCTTGGCGGCGTAGGTGACGCCCTCATCGGGCTGGGCCATCGGCGGGTGGAGCGACAGGTCGTCCAGCACCTCGACCATCAGTTCCGCGCCGGCCTGCGCCAGTTCGGCGGTCAGCGCGCCGGCAGTCTTGTCCTCGACAGGAGTGACGTGCTTGGCGCGCATCGGGCCGGTGTCGAGGCCCGCCTCCATGTCCATGATGGTGACGCCAGTCACATTGTCGCCGGCCAGGATCGCGCGCTGGATCGGCGCGGCGCCGCGCCAGCGCGGCAGCAGCGAAGCGTGGATGTTGAGGCAGCCATGGCGCGGCGCGGCCAATATGGCGGGCGGCAGGATGAGGCCATAGGCCGCGACCACCGCGACATCGGCCCCGAGCGCGGCGAAGGCGGCCTGCGCGTCGGCGTCCTTCAGCGAGGCGGGGGTTCGGACTTCCATTCCCAGTTGTTCGGCGCGCAGATGGACCGGGGAGGGGCGCAGCGCCTTGCCCCGGCCGGCGGGGCGAGGCGGCTGGCTGTAAACCGCGACGATCCGGTGCCCGGCATGCGCCAGCGCATCGAGCGCGGGAACGGCGAAATCGGGGGTGCCCATATAGACGATATCCATGACGGCCTCTCAAACCCCTTGTCTGTGCCGGTTGCAACCCCTTATCTCGGCATATGGCTTCACCGGAAATCGAGGCGCTGACGCAAGCGCTGTCCCGCCTGCCCGGACTGGGACCGCGATCGGCGCGGCGCGCGGTGCTGCATCTGCTGAAAAAGCGCGAGGGCGCGATGGCGCCGCTGCTGCGCGCGCTGGAGGCGGTGAACGAACGGCTGGTGAGCTGCCACATCTGCGGCAATGTCGACACGGTCGATCCCTGCGGCATCTGCGCCGATCCGCGACGGGACGCGCGGGCGCTGTGCGTGGTCGAGGATGTGGCGGACTTGTGGGCGCTGGACAAGTCGCGACTCTTCCCCGGCCGTTTCCATGTGCTGGGCGGGCGGCTGTCGGCACTGGAGGGGGTGCGGCCCGAGGATCTGACGATCGAGGCGCTGGTGAGCCGGGTGGAGGCTGGCGGCATCGATGAAGTGGTGTTGGCGATGAACGCCACGCTGGAGGGGCAGACGACCGCCCATTATCTCGCCGAACGGCTGGAGCGCTTCCCCATTCGCCTGACGCAACTGGCGCATGGGGTGCCGGTCGGCGGGGAACTGGACTATCTGGACGAGGGTACGCTGGCGCAGGCGTTGCGGGCGCGGCGGCCGATCGGCTGAGCTTGATAATCGCGCACGTTCCGCCTATGTTCGTGCCATGGCTATTCGTCCCATCCTGGAAGCGCCCGACCCGCGCCTGCGTACCATTTCGGCCCCTGTCGAGGCGATCGATGACGATCTCCAGACGCTGATCGACGACATGTTCGACACTATGTACGACGCGCCCGGCATCGGGCTGGCGGCGATCCAGGTGGGCGTGCCCAAGCGGGTGCTGGTGATCGACCTTCAGGAGCCCGAATCGGACGAGGAAGGCGCGCCGCCGGTCAAGAAGCCGCTGGTCTTCATCAATCCGCAGATTTTGAAGGGCTCGGACGAGCAATCGGTCTATAACGAGGGCTGCCTGTCGGTGCCCGACCAATTTGCCGAGGTCGAGCGGCCGGCCGTCATCCGGGCGAGCTGGATGGACCGGGATGGCCGCATTCATGAGGAGCAGCTGGAAGGGTTGCTCGCCACCTGCCTCCAGCATGAGATGGATCATCTGGAGGGGATTCTCTTCATCGATCATCTGTCGCGGCTGAAACGCGACATGCTGCTCAAGAAGCTGGCGAAGGCGCGCAAGGCGGCCTGACGCGCCATCGAAAAGCATAGATAAAGCAACCCCCTGACCCGTGCGGTCGGGGCGTTTTTCGTTGAAACGCGCGAAAAATCCTTTTCTTTCAATCCGTTCATCTGCCTCTGCTGGTCCGGCCTGCTGCACAATCTGTCGGAATGTTGCTTGTCGGAAATGTCGGGCTCGGCTCTGTCCGCTCCGCTTGGTTCAAGAAGAGGAGAAAATATGTCGCTATCCATCAAGCAGATTCTACCCCTGTCGGTCGTGCTCATCGGCTCGCTGGGCCTGGGCGGGTGCGCCACCAAGGGCTTCGTGCGCGAGCAGGTCGCCACGGTGAGCCAGCGCGTCGATGCGCTGGAGCAGCGGCTCCAGACGACCGACGGCACGGCGCAGCAGGCGCTCGGCGAAGCGCGTTCGGCCGCGGGGCAGGCGCAGCAGAACGGGCAGCGGCTCGATCAGCTCAACGCCCGCGTCGACAGCGTGGAGCAGCGGATGGTCGAAGCGCAGCGCAAGCGGCCGCGCCACTGACCCCAATTCCCCATGGCCGGCGTGCGCGCGCCGGCCATGGCAACCCCAGGAGTGAGTTTACCCGATGCTGATCCCGTCGCGGCTGGCGCTGTCCGTTCTTTCTCTCCTGATCGCAAAGCCGGTCTTTGCGGCGCAAGACATCGCCAAGCCGGTAAAGGCGCCCGACGCGATGGACATGCGGGTCGATCCGACGCCTTCGGCAGCCCGGCTGCTGGGCTGGGTCGCGGCGTCCGGGGATCATGGCGCGCTGCCCTATGCGGTCATAGACAAGGCGGCGGCGCGGCTGTGGCTTTATGACGCCAAGGGCCAGAGGATCGCCGACGCACCGGTGCTGATCGGGATCGCGCCGGGGGACGATGCGACGCCGGGGGTCGGGGCCAAGTCGCTGGCGGAGATCGGCCCGGCGGAAAAGACGACGCCGGCCGGCCGATTCCTGGCGAAGTTCGGGGTTGCGGCCGGGCGAACGCGGGTGCTGTGGGTCGATTATGCGACCTCGGTCGCGCTGCACACCATCCCGCCGGGAACGGCGAGCGAGAAACGTCGCGAGCGGATGCTGTCGCCCGACGTCGCCGACAATCGCATCACCTTCGGCTGCATCAACCTGCCCAAACGCACCTATGCCCAGATCGGGCCGTTGTTCCGCAAGAAGGGCGGTTATGTCTATGTCCTGCCCGACGTGAAGGCGATGGAAGAGGTTTTTCCGCAGCTTCACGCCTATCCCGCGGCGGGTTGAGCGGTCACCCCATGCCGTCGGTGTCGAGCGCGTAGCCGGCCGACCGAACGGTGCGGATGATGTCCTGATAATGGCCGTCGGCGTTGATCGCCTTGCGGAGGCGGCGGATATGGACGTCGACGGTCCGCAGTTCGATGTCGCTGTCCTGCCCCCAGACGCTGTCGAGCAGCCGTTCGCGCGAGAAGACCCAGCCGGGATGCTCCAGAAAATGCTTCAGGAGGCGGAATTCGGTCGGGCCGAGCGGGATGACCTGGCCGCCGCGACGAACCTTGTGCCCGACCGTGTCCATCTCGACATCGGCGAAG
Source organism: Sphingobium agrisoli (assembly GCF_041877245.1). NCBI lineage: Bacteria > Pseudomonadati > Pseudomonadota > Alphaproteobacteria > Sphingomonadales > Sphingobiaceae > Sphingobium > Sphingobium agrisoli. The sequence continues at coordinate 233,203 of NZ_JBHDJI010000003.1, read as the reverse complement.
GTCAGCGTTTCGCCGGCGAGCGCCGGGCGCACGCGGCGCAGCACCGCGCCGACGCGTGCCACCAGTTCGCGGGGCGAGAAGGGCTTGGTCACATAATCGTCCGCGCCGGTTTCTAGGCCGCGCACGCGGTCCTCTTCCTCGCCACGCGCGGTGAGCATGATGATCGGGATATTGGCGGTGCCGTTCATGCGGCGCAGGCGGCGGCAGACCTCAATCCCCGACAGGCTTTCGACCATCCAGTCGAGCAGCACGATGTCGGGCGTGCTTTCCTGCGCCATCAGCAGCGCTTCTTCGCCGTCGACCGTGTGAGCGACGTCGAAATCCTCGCGCTTGAAATGCCAGATCAGGAGTTCGGCGAGCGCCGCATCATCCTCCACCAGCAGCATCTTCGCCCGTGCCATGCTCAGTCCTCCGGCTGGATGTCGGCGCCGCGCTCGCGTTCCGGCAGGGTCTGGCCGGTGGCGGCGTAATAGACCATTTCCGCGACATTGGTCGCATGGTCGCCGATGCGTTCGATATTCTTGGCGATGAACAGCAAGTGCGCGCATTCGCTGATCGTCTTGGGATTTTCGACCATGAAGGTCACGAGCGTGCGGAAGACGCTGTTATAGAAATCGTCGACCACGGTGTCGCGCTCGACCACCGCGAGCGCCAGTTCGGGGTCGCGCGCGGCGAAGGCGTTGAGCGCATCATGCACCATCTCGCCCGCCACCTGGCCCATCGACGGGAGCAGCGAAATCGGTTCGAGCGTGCGGGTATTGGTGGCGACAAGCGGCACGCGCTTGGCGATGTTCTTCGCATAGTCGCCGATCCGCTCGACCACGTTGACGATCTTGAGCGCGGCGATCACATCGCGCAGATCGTTCGCCATCGGCGCGCGCAGGGCAATGACCTGGATCACCAGTTTCTCGACCTCCGCCTCGATCGCGTCGATCCGCTTGTCGTCGGCTACGACTTCGGCGGCGAGGGCCTGGTCCTGCCGCTGGAGCGCCAGCATCGCATTCTCGATCGCCGCTTCGGCGCGCCCGCCCATTTCGGCGATCAGCCCGCGCAGCCGGTCGATATCCTCGTCAAATGCTTTGATCGTATGTTCTGCCATCATAAGCTCCGTTGCGCGCCGCGCGCGCTGTGCTTCCGCCGTTCGGTTCGAGCCTGTCTAGAACTGGTCTCGATAGGGCTTATCGAACCGAATGGGGTGGGGGTGTCTCAGCCGTAGCGTCCCGTGATGTAATCCTTGGTCCGTTCCGCCTTTGGATTGGTGAAGATGTCGGATGTCACGCCATATTCGACCAGTTCGCCCAGATGGAAGAAGGCGGTGCGTTGCGACACGCGGGCGGCCTGCTGCATATTGTGCGTGACGATGACGATGGCGTAGCGGCCGCGCAGTTCGTGGATCAGTTCCTCGATCCTGGCGGTCGCGATCGGGTCGAGCGCCGAGCAGGGCTCGTCCATCAGGATGACTTCGGGTTCGACCGCGATGGCGCGGCCGATGCAGAGGCGCTGCTGCTGGCCGCCGGAGAGCGCGGTGCCGCTGTCCTGCAAGCGATCCTTGACTTCATCCCACAGACCCGCGCGGCGGAGCGACTTTTCGACGATCACGTCCATGTCGGCCTTGCCGGCGGCGAGGCCGTGGATGCGCGGGCCGTAGGCGATATTCTCGTAGATCGACTTGGGGAAGGGATTGGGCTTCTGGAACACCATGCCGACCCGCGCGCGGAGCTGCACCACGTCCATCGAGGGGGCATAGATATCCTCCCCGTCGAGCGTGATGTCTCCTTCGACCCGCGCCGAGGCGACGGTGTCGTTCATGCGGTTGAGGGTCCGCAGGAAGGTCGATTTGCCGCAGCCCGACGGGCCGATGAAGGCGGTGACATTGTCCATGTCGACGTCGATCGACACACCCTTGATCGCCTGTTTGGGGCCGTAGAAGACCTTGACGTCGCGCGCGGTCATCTTCGGGTTGGCGGGGGCGAGATTTTTCTGTTCTTCGGTCATGGCGATTACCACCGTTTCTCGAATTTGTTGCGGAGGTAGATGGCGAGGCCGTTCATCGCGAGCAGGAAGAGCAGCAGGACGATGATGGCGGCGGAGGTCTTTTCGACGAAGCCTTTGGAGACTTCGTCGGACCAGAGGAAGATCTGCACCGGCAGGACGGTGGCGGGGTCAGTGACGCCGCCGGGCGGCGTGGCGATGAAGGCGCGCATCCCGATCATCAGCAGCGGCGCGGTCTCGCCCAATGCGCGCGCCATGCCGATGATCGTGCCGGTGAGGATGCCGGGGAGGGCGAGGGGTAGGACATGCTGGAACACGACCTGCACCGGCGACGCGCCGATGCCGAGCGCGGCGTCGCGGATGCTGGGCGGCACCGACTTGATCGCGTTGCGGCCGGCGATGACGATGACCGGCATGGTCATGAGCGCCAGCGTCATGCCGCCGACCAGCGCGGCGGAGCGCGGCAGATGCAGGAAATTGAGGAAGATCGAGAGGCCGAGCAGGCCGAAGATGATCGAGGGCACCGCCGCCAGATTGTTGATCGACACCTCGATGATGTCGGTCCACCAGGTCTTGGGCGCATATTCCTCCAGATAGAGGGCAGTGGCGACGCCGATCGGAAAGCTGAGCAGCAGAGTCACCAACATCGTCAGCAACGAACCCTTGAACGCGCCCCAGATGCCGACCTGGACCGGATCGGTGCCGTCGCTGGAGCCAAGGAAGTTCCAGTTGAAGCCGGTATGGACTATGCCTTGGCTGCGAAGCCGGTCGTAGCTGGCTTCAAATTCCGGTGATCCGTCGCTCTTTGCAGCCAGGTCGAGCCCCGTGGAAGCGGGCACGCGGATCGTTTCGGTGCGTGAGAGGATCGTCGGGTCGGCCTTGATCGCGTCGCGCAGGCTGAGCCAGGCAGTCGGCGCGAGCAGGGTGTCGGCATCTTTGCCCAGCGACTTCTCCGCAATCTCGGCCGTGACTACCGGAAGGTTGGCGTTAACCAGCGCCATATCGGTGATGGCGGAGGGATTGAGCGGCAGGCGTGTCGCAGGAAAATCGACCTTGAGCGCGATTTCCGTACGGGTGAAGCCGCGCAGGCCGTTGCCCATCATGGTTGCGAGAAGGAAGGTCAGGAACGCGGCCGAGAGCAGCACGGCGAGGAAACCGGCCAGCTTGAAGCGGCGCTCGGCGGCGTAGCGGCGCGCGATGCGGCGCCGCATCGCGTCCGACTTCCAGTCGGTGGGGAGGCGTTCGGGCACGCTCATTCGTAAGCCTCACGGTATTTCTTCACGACCCGCAGGGCCACGATGTTGAGCAGCAGGGTGACGACGAACAGGACGAGGCCGAGCGCGAAGGCGGCGAGCGTCTTGGCGCTGTCAAATTCCTGGTCGCCGGTGAGCAGCTGTACGATCTGCGTCGTCACTGTCGTCACGCTGGCGAAGGGGTTGAGGGTCAGGTTGGCGGCGAGGCCGGCGGCCATGACGACGATCATCGTTTCGCCGATGGCGCGGCTGACCGCGAGCAGAACGCCGCCCACGACGCCGGGGAGAGCCGCCGGAATGAGGACGCGGCTGATCGTTTCGCTGGTTGTCGCGCCCATGGCGAGGCTGCCGTCGCGCATCGATTGCGGCACGGCGGCGATGCTGTCGTCGGCCATAGAGGAGACGAAGGGGATGATCATCACCCCCATGACGAGACCGGCGGCGAGCGCGCTTTCGGAGGAAGCGCCGCTGATGCCGATCGCCACGGCGAAGTCGCGCAGCGCGGGGGCAACCGTCAGCGCGGCGAAATAGCCATAGACGACCGTCGGTACACCGGCGAGCACCTCCAGCATCGGCTTCATCCATTTGCGGATGGTGGGGCTGGCATATTGCGTCAGATAGACAGCGCTCATGAGGCCGAGCGGAATGGCGACGATCATGGCGATGATGGCGCCGATGAAGATGGTGCCCCAGAAGAGCGGCACCGCGCCGAACGCATCATCATTGCCATAGCCCATGGCGGCCGACTGCGGGCTCCATTTAAGGCCGAAGAGGAAGTCGATGGGGTTCACCATCGAGAAGAAGCGGAAGCTTTCCCACAATAGGGACGCGACAATGCCGAGAGTCGTCACGATCGCGAGCAGCGAGGCGACGAGCAGCGTCGCCATCACCAGCCGTTCGACCCTGGTGCGGGCGCGGAAGTCCGGCCGGATGCGGGTGAAGGCGTAAGCGCCGCCAGCAAAGGCAAGGATCAGCGCCAGCGCGCCGCCCGCGAGGCCATAGGTGCCGAGCGCCTGCCGATAGGGTTCGACCAGCGGCTCGCTCGCCGGATTGAAGGCGGCGGCCTGAGCGCCCGATGCGATGGCGCGCGCTTCGCCCAATATCGCGGCGCGGGCGAAGCGGTCGGCGGGAAGGCTCTGCGCGGCCGGCTGCGTCAGCACGGACTGCGTAACGAGGCCGGGCGAGACATTGGCCCAGACGGCGAGAAAGAGTCCCGCCGGAATCAGCGTCCAGAGCGCGACGTACCAGCCATGATAGCCCGGCAGGCTGTGGACGGCGTCCCGCCGCCCGGTGTCGCGCGCAACCGCCTGAAGCCGCAGCGCGCGAGCGCGGGCGGTGACCCAGGCGATCGCGCCGAGGCCTGCCAACAGCAGAAGTATAGCGGGTCCGGTCATGGGGCCTTTCGCTTATTTGAGGTCGGCGCCGTCGAGGACGGCGAGCGATTTCACGGTATCGGCGCTTTTGCGGCGCACATCGTCCGGCGCGGCGACCATGCCGCGTCGGGTGAGCACGCCGCCCGGCCCCCAGTTCGCCGCGAAGCTGTCGAGGAACAGCTTGAGACCGGGAATGGCCTGCATATGCGCCTTCTTCACATAGATGTAGAGCGGACGCGCGCCGGGATATTGGCCGGTGGAAACGGTTTCATAGGTCGCCTGGATGCCGTTGATCGGCACGTCGTTCAAACTGTCCTTATTCTCTTCGAGAAAGCTGAAGCCGAACACGCCGACCGCGTTGGGATTGGCGTTCAGCTTCTGGACGATCAGATTGTCATTCTCGCCCGAATCGACATATTTGCCGTCTTCGCGGACGCGGGTGCAGGTCGCCTTGTACCGATCCTCGTCTTGTTCCTTGAGCGCCTTCATCGCCGGGTCGCTCTGGCAGCCCTTCTCCAGGATCAGTTCGGCGAGCGAATCGCGGGTGCCGCTGGTCGAGGGCGGGCCAAAGACCGAGATGGGGATGGCGGGAAGGCTGGGGTCCACGTCCCTCCAGCTCTGCGTCTTGTTCGGTCCCCTGCCATAGGGATTGGCGGCCAGCGCCTCGTAAACGATCTTGGGCGTGAGTTTGAGGCCGGGGCCCTTGTTCGATTCGGCGAAGGCGAGGCCGTCAACGCCGACCTGGATTTCGACGATCTGCTTGACGCCATTGGCGGCGCACTGCTCATACTCGGCCTTCTTCATCCGGCGCGAGGCGTTGGCGACATCGGGAAATTGCGCGCCGACGCCGGTGCAGAACAGCTTGATGCCGCCGCCCGTGCCCGTCGCTTCGATGATGGGGGACTTCATGCCCGGATTGCCCTGGACGAAGAGTTCGGCGGCTGCGGTGGCGAAGGGATAGACGGTGGAGGAACCCACGGCGCGGATCTGATCGCGCGTGCTGGCGCTGCCGGCCTCGTCGGTGCACCCGGCAAGGCCGAGCACGCTCACGGTCGTCGCGGCGAGCAGGGCGAACGTCTTCACGGGAAACCTCCATCATGCGGCCGCGAGTCGCTCTGATCGCTGCCCCCCCTGGAAGGGCGGCCTAGTCGCGGACCATCGCGCCTTTGTGACGGATAGATTGCAGTTTCATGACACGGCGTCCGAAAGCGTCGACGGGCGCTTCTTCTCGTCCTGCCGGCCCTGGCTTTCCTCGACGGGGGGAGGCAGGAGGATAGTGATGGTCGTGCCTTTGCCGAGCGTGCTGGCGATGTCGAGCCGGCCGCGGTGCCGCTCGACGATATGCTTGACGATGGCAAGGCCGAGGCCGGTGCCGCCGACCGCACGGCTGCGGCCCGAATCGACGCGGTAGAAGCGTTCGGTGAGCCGGGGAAGATGATCGGGGCCGATGCCCTCGCCTTCATCCGCGACGATGAGGCGGGTCATGCCGCTCGGCCCTTCGGTCAGCGACACGCGGATGGGGGTGCCGGGGCGGCCATATTTGATCGAGTTGCCGATGAGATTGTGGAGCAGCTGCGACAATTGCGCGCGGTCGCCCTGAACCGGCGCGAGTTGCGGCGCGATCTCCATTTCCACGTCGCGGCCGCGATCGCCATGGCTGGAGCGGATGACGCCGACGACCTCGGCGGTGAGTTCGGACATGTCCACGCTGGCGTCGGGCAGGCGATAGCGTTCCGATTCGATGCGCGAGAGGGAGATGAGGTCGTCGATCAGGCGCTGCATCCGGCGCGCTTCCCGTTCCATGATGGCGAGGAAGCGTTCGCGGGTTTCGACATCCTTGCCCATTTCCGGGTCGGCCAGCGTTTCGATGAAGCCCAATATGCCCGCGAGCGGCGTGCGCAGTTCGTGGCTGGCGTTGGCGACGAAATCGACCCGCATCTTTTCGGCGGCATGGGGGCCGCTATGGTCTGCAAGGTGCACGAGGCGGCGCATGTCGGCGACCGCGCCCACCGGGGCGATCCGCATCTGCCAGCGCTGGTCGCGCGCGCCCAGGCCCACCAGCTCGATCATGACCGGGTCGGCGAGCGGGGCGGGGCTGGCCAGCCGTTCGGCGGCGGCGGGGTGCCGGATGGCGATGCGCGCGTCCTCGCCCTCGATATGGCTGCCGAGCAGCCGCTGGGCGGCGCGATTGGCGTGGCGGATGCGGCCGCGCTCGACCAGCATCAGCGGGTCCGATATCCCTTCGAGCAGACTGGCGAAGTCGGGGTGGCCGATAAGGTCGAGGGCGTCGGGCAGAACCAGTGCTGGTTCGGCGGCGGGCGGCGGGTCGGCGTCGCCCGCGCAGATGAGCAGGATGGCGAGCCCCACCAGCGTCAGCAGCGCCAGCGGCAGCAGCGGGGAGCCCAGGATCAGAGCGCCGCCCGCCCCCAGCAGCAGGGTGGCGAGCGATGCCGTGATCTGCGAAATGGTCAGTCGATTCATGGTTACCGCGCTGGATTTGTCGCGCATTTGCTGCGATGTCTGTTTCCAATAGCGGCCAATCATGACGCTTTGGCAAGCGCAAGCAACGGACAAGAACGAGATGAGCGAGGCGACGCCCGATCCGCAGAGCCAGGAGACCGGAGCCGATAAGGCCGGATTGCCTGCGCCCTCGCGCCGCCAGCTGCTGATGGGCGGGGCGGTGGCGGCATCGGCGATCGTGTCGATCCGGCCGGCGCTGGCGAACACGGTGGCATCGGTGCTGAACTGCACCATTCCCGTGCCTGATCAGGGGCGGGCGGGCAGCGCGATCGCACCCAACGGACAGGTGGTGCCGGCAGGCACGCCGGGCGCGTTTCCGGGGACCGGGCGCAGCTTCACCGGCGAGCAGGTGAAGCAGGCGATGCGCGGGCGGCCGTTGCCGGGCACCAGCTACGAGCAGAACCAGGCCTATCTGAACTATATCCGCCGGTTGCAGCGGGGAACGAGCGGTTTCACCTGCTACGCCTCGCTCCAGATGCCGCGCTGATCCGCCTTTTTCCGGGCGTGGCGGCGGGCGCGTTGTACAGCGATCTGTACAGTTGTTTGGCGTAATGGCAGGGGCCACGGGTGGAGACAGGCTATCGCCGGGATGAGGGGGACAAGGTCATAGCCTGCCCGCTCGATGACATGGTATTATTATACCATAGGACATCCGGCCAGACGCATATGGTCATCAGCCCCGTGCCCGAGATATTGGACCGGATGGCCGACGGCGCGGCGGTGGACGCGGAAGCGATGCATGACCGGCTGGCGCGCGACTTCGACCTGGGCGAACGGGATGCGGCGATTGCGGAGATCGGGGCGCATCTGGACGCGCTGGTGGCGCTGGGGCTGGTCAGGCCGGCATGAAGCACAGCATCACGCTGCGGATCGGGCCGGCGACCTTTCGCATCGGGTCGGCCTGGGGCAAGCCGATCGATGAACTGGCGCGGCTTTATGCCGGCTATCCCGACGTCGGCGGCGCGATCGCCGATTTCACCGTGCGGTTGCAGCCGACGAGCCTGCTGCGGCGGTGGGTGCGGCCCTCCATCTTTATCACCGGCGATCATGGTCTGGCCGACGCCGCGCCGATGAGCCTGGCGCACGGGCTGCTGGCGGCGGAAATGGGGATGAACCTCCAGATGGCGCTGGGGTGGCGGCGGCACCTGCTGCTCCATGCGTCGAGCGCCGAGAAGGACGGGCGGGTGCTGGTGATGACCGGCGAATCCGGGTCGGGCAAGTCGACGCTGGCGGCATTGCTGGGCGAGCGGGGCTGGCGGCTGATGGGGGACGAGTTCGCGCTGCTCGACATGGCGACGGGCGCGATCCTGCCCTTTCCCCGCCTCGTCAGCCTGAAGAACCGGGCGATCGACGTGGTGGCGGCTGAGGTCGGCGAGGGCCGGATGGGACCGCTGCTGCGCGCGACGGCGAAGGGCGACATTCGCCATATGGCGCCGCGCGGCGAGGCGGTGGCGCGGATGGACGAGGGAGGGCAGCCGGCGCTGCTTCTCTTCCCGCGTTTCGGCCATGATGCCGATGTGCGGGACGTGGGACAGGGCGAGATTTTCATGCGGCTGACGCAGGCTTCCACCAATTATGTGGCGCTCGGCGAACCGGCCTTTGCCGCGCTCACCCGCTTCGTGCGGCAAGTGCCGGCGCGGGCGATCGACTTTCCGAGCGGCGAGGCGGCGATCGCGATGGTCGAGCGGCTGTGGAGCGAGGTGGCGTGAGCGCGGCGCTGCTGGTGCGCGCCTTGCGCGATCCGGGGTCGGTCGCGGGACTGGATGCTGCGGGGTGGAACGGCCTGATTGCGGCGGCGCGGGCCGAGCGGCTGATCGGGACGCTCGCTTGCCGGCTGTCCGGGATGGCGGTGCCGGATGCGGCGGGGCCGATCCTGGACGATGCGCGGCGCGAGGCGGCGACCGAGGCGCGGCAGGCGCTGTGGGAAGCGGACCGGGCGGCGTTGGCGCTGCGGGAGTTGGGCGTGCGGGTCGTGCTGCTGAAAGGCACGGCCTATGTCGCGGCGGGACTGAAGGCGGGCGAGGGGCGGTTCATCGGCGACCTCGACATATTGGTGCCGCGCGACGCGATGCCGGCGGTCGAGCGCGCGCTGATGGCGGCGGGATGGGAGTGGGTCAAGGAAGACGCCTATGACGCCGCCTATTACCGCACTTGGATGCACGAACTGCCGCCGATGATCCATGTCGAGCGCGACCGGATGATCGACGTGCATCACACGATCCTGCCGTTGACGGCGCGGCCGAAACCCGATGCGGCGGCGATGCTGGCGGAGGCCGTCCCCGTGGCCGACGGGTTATGGGTGCTGTCGCCCGAGGATCGGGTCGTTCATGCAGCAGCGCATATGCTGGCCGACGGGGACTTGCAGGGCGGCCTGAGGAACCTGTGGGACATATACTGCCTGTTGCCGGATGGGGACCCGGCGCGGCTGGCGGCGCGGGCCCGGCTGCACGGGCTGGGGCCGCATGTGGCGCAGGCAGGGAGGCTGGCGGCGGCGCTCTATGGCGAGGGGGCGACGCTGGGCCTGTGGGACCGGATCGTTCGGGCGCGATTACTGGCGCGCGACGGGTGGGGGCGCGAGACGCGCAAGGCGCTGGCGTTCGCTTTCTATATTCGATCGCACCTGCTGCGGATGCCGCCGATGATGCTGGCGCGGCATTTGTGGACCAAGTGGCGCAAGGGGCATCGACCCTAGGCGCGGCCCAGCATCGCCTCGATCGCGAGGCCGCCCATCTCGGCGACGGCGCGCAGACGGTCGGGCGGGGTGCCGGCGCGGGCGTCGGCGGAGAGGCCGGACATCAGCATCACCATATAATCGGCGACGAGGTCGGCCTTGTCCGGGTGATGGAGCGCGATGAAATCGGCGAGTTGCCGGTGGGCGGCGGCCTTGCGATTCTGCGCGCAACGGGCCGCGTCCGCATCCACGCCGCGCGCGCCCTCCAGCACCATGCAGCCGACCGTGACGGGATCGCCGGTATAGAGGCGCGCGGCTTCGCGCAGCAGCGCCTGGAGCGCTTTGGTGGTGTCGGCTTCCGGGATCAGCAGCCCGTCGACCGGGAGGGCGGACTGGCCGTAGCGGGCGAGCACTTCGTCATAGAGCGCGGCTTTGCTGCCGAAGGCGGCGTAGAGGCTGGGCGGGTTTATGCCCATGGCCTCGGCCAGCGCGGCGACGCCGACGCCTTCATAGCCATGGGCGTGAAACAGCGCCTGCGCTGACGCCAGCGCCGCGTCGCGGTCGAAAGCGCGGGGGCGGCCGCGCTTTCTTATTTTTTCTGTATCGATCACTAAGTAAATCCTTGAACGGCGGGGGCTGTTATTTATATAGCGATCGGTACAGAAATTCTCAAGGATGACCATCATGACCGACCTGACCAACAAAAGTGCGCTCATCATCGGCGGAAGCCGTGGCATCGGTGCGGCGATCGTGCGCCGATTCGCGAAGGACGGAGCGCGCGTGACCTTCACCTACTCTGGATCGCATGACGCGGCGCAGGCGGTAGCGGCGGAGACGGGTGCGAGCGCCGTGAAGTCCGACGCGGCCGATCGCGCCCAGGTGATCGGGGTCGTGGCCGAGCAGGGGCCGCTCGACATATTGGTCGTCAATGCCGGCGTCGCGATGATCGGCGATCCGCTGAGCTTCGATCCCGACGCGGTGGACCGGATGATCGACATCAACGTCCGCGCGCCGTACCATGCGGCGGTCGAAGCGGCGCGGCAAATGCCGGACGGCGGGCGGATCATCGTGATCGGATCGATCAATGGCGATCGCACCGGCTTTGCCGGGGCTGCGGCCTACTCACTCACAAAATCGGCCTTGCAGGGGATGGCGCGCGGCCTGGCCCGTGATTTCGGCGAGCGCGGGATTACCGTCAACATCGTTCAGCCCGGCCCGGTCGATACCGACATGAACCCGGCGGACGGCGGGATCGCGGAGGTCGTCAAGCCATTCCTGGCGATCAAGCGCTATGGCAAGGCGGAGGAGATTGCCGGTCTGGTCGCCTATCTGGCCGGGCCGGAGGCGTCCTATGTCACTGGCGCGATGCACACGATCGACGGCGGCTTTGGGGCGTGAGAGCTCTATCAGGACAGATGTAGCGCGTGGTTCCCCGGCGCAGGCCGGGGACCAAGGGCGAAGCTCAGGCAACGCGCGCCGTGGATGGCAGGGACCGACGGGCCGCGGTCCCCTTGCCCGTCAGTGCCGCAGCTTGGTCTGAGCGGCGGCGAGGCGGCGCATCATGCGAAGGTCGCGATCCGAAAGCGCAAGCGCGGTGTCGGTCCAGGTTTCGACGATGTCGATCAATTCTTCCAGCGTCATCGGGTTGACCCGGCGGCCCGCGCGGTTGATGCCCACATAGCCGGCATGATGCGGCATATGATCGCGAATCCAGGCGGCCGTCGCCGCTTCGCCTTCGCCGGTATCGACCACTTGCGTGACGACGCCCATGTCGCACATCTCCTCAGCGGTGTAGATGCGCCCGTCGGTGATCATCCGGCGGGCCTGAACCGGGCCGACCTTGCGCGAGAGGATCGAATAGGCGCCCATGCCGGGGAAGAGGCCGAACAGCACTTCGGGCAGTCCGAAGCGGGCCTGCCGCTCGGCAATGATGACGTCGAAGCACATCAGCGCTTCGAGCCCGCCGCCCAGCGCGTCACCCTGCGCCAGGCCGATGTTGATGATGTTCATGTCGTTGCAATGCCAGATGCGATCGACGATCTCGCAGCAGGCGATGCCATATTTGAGCAGCGTATCACGGTCGCGGCGCTGGATGCATTCGGCGAACATTTCAAGGTCGCCGCCCAGGTTGAACACGCCGGGGAAGCGCGAGCCCAGCACCATATATTTGAGCAGCCCGCCTTTTTCCCCGAACACGCGGCGGCTCTCGCGCTGCCAGGCCATGGTGTCGCGGATCAGGCCGAGGTTGGAATTGGGGCGGTCATGCGGAGTCATGAAGGCCCAGAGGGTCGACAGGTCGGCGTCCCAGCGCACGTCGATCTGTCCCAGATCGAACAGGGTGGACTGGCGAAAGGCGGCGGCAAGCGGCGTTTCCGCAGCGGCAAGCGGCGGCCGGTCGCCCAATTCGACCAGATGCTCGACCGATGCCTGCTCCACATCATCTCGGTCGGGATGAAACCGTCCAGAATCAATCATATGCGTCCCCGTTTCTTGTGTGGCGAAACCACAACAAGCGCGGGTGGCAGGATGCAACCAATCGAAACATGATTGACAGGCCATTAACCATTTTTGGTGATGACTGTTGCATCGCAGCAGCCATAAAGCAGGTCAAATTGCGGGGATGTTGCGCAAAAGTCACAAAAACACATGTTTGACATATGTAAGATTCGCCGTGCAGGCCTTTGTTAACCTTTATTAATTATGAGCGGGGCATGACCCAAGTGCGCCGTCCTTCTCCTCCGGTAACTCTGGCCCTGCACGATTCGCAGGGCGAGCCATGGCCGTTGCGGCTGTCAGCCGATTGCCTGCGCTTCATCGGTCCCTATCGCCGGGTCGAGGGCTTCCATATCGACGCCATGGCCCTGTTCGACGGCGTGCGCCGGGCGGGCTGAGCCACATCCTTGAATGCGGCGGCGCGGGCCGGTAGAGGGCCGCGATGATCAGACCACGTTTTTCCTTCTCCATCAGCGCCACCGACGGCAAGGCGCGCACCGGCACGATACGGATGCGCCGGGGCGACATTCGCACGCCGGCCTTCATGCCGGTCGGAACGGCCGCGACGGTCAAGGCGATGCGCCCGGCCGAAGTGCGCGCGGCGGGCGCCGACATCATCCTGGGCAATACCTATCATCTGATGCTGCGCCCCGGCGCCGAGCGGGTCGCACGGCTGGGCGGGCTGCATGGCTTCATGGGGTGGGACCGGCCGATCCTGACCGACAGCGGCGGATATCAGGTGATGAGCCTGTCCGCCCTCACCAAGATGAGCGAGGAGGGCGTCGCCTTTTCGAGCCATATCGACGGGTCGAAGCATATGCTGACGCCCGAGCGGTCGATGGAGATCCAGCGGCTGCTGGACAGCGACATCGTCATGGCATTCGACGAATGCACCAAAAATGGCTGCACACATGACGAGGCCGGGCGGTCGATGGAGCGATCGATGCGCTGGGCCAGGCGGTCGCGCGACGGGTTCGATGCGGGCGGCGACCATGCGCAGCGGGCGGCGTTGTTCGGCATCCAGCAGGGATCGCTGGACGAAGGGCTGCGGCGGGTGTCGGCGGAGAAGCTGATCGAGATCGGCTTCGACGGTTATGCCGTGGGCGGGCTGGCGGTGGGCGAGGGGCAGGAGGCGATGTTCGCCACGCTCGATTTCGCGCCGGACATGCTGCCGGCCGACCGGCCCCGCTACCTGATGGGCGTGGGCAAGCCTGACGACATCGTCGGCGCGGTCGAGCGCGGCATCGACATGTTCGATTGCGTGCTGCCGACCCGGTCCGGGCGGAACGGGCAGGCATTCACCTGGGCGGGGCCGCTCAACATCCGCAACGCGAAGTTCAACGAGGATCAGGGGCCGATCGATCCGCGATGCGGATGCCCGGTATGCGCGACGTGGAGCCGCGCCTATCTGCATCATCTGGTCAAGGCGGGCGAGATGCTGGGGGCGATGCTGATGACCCAGCATAATATCCATTTCTATCAGGAACTGATGCAGGCGATCCGCGAGAATATCGCTGCCGGGCGATTTGCCGCCTTCGCCGCGGCGTTCCGACAGGATTATCGGCGGGTTTAGGAAGTGACGGTGATGGCGATGGCGTACCGCCCGCTTTCGCCATCATAGTCGAGCGGGGCGCGGAGCTGGCGCGAGAGGCCGGTCAGGACGCGGCCGTAGCGTTCGGATAGAAGCTGGGTCTTTTCGTCCGATTCCTGAAGCCCCGCCGATTGCATCGCCAGGATAGCGCGATCGTCTCGCTCCATATCCTGCTGCACGCTGATCCGCATATTGCCGCCGGGCGAGAGGATCATCGCCAGTTCGACCAGTTCGGTGACCAGGAAAGCGACGGGCACGGCGACATCCTGGCTGATGTGCAGATTGTCGCTTTCGATCTGGATGGCGAAGCGTCGGGCGTGGGAAGGCGCGGTGCCGCGCAGGCTGGCGGACAGTTCGCTGACGAGGGCGCGCACGCCGACGCCGCGATTTTCCTCCAGCTCGGCGAAATGGTTGCGGTGGACGACGGAGAGCGCGTCGACCCGGCGCTGGATCGAGGCATAGGCTTCGATCGCCTCCAGATCGTGCGCGCCGCGCGCATGGAGGCTGATGAGGCTGGCGATGATCTGGAGGTTGTTCTTGACGCGGTGATGAACCTCCCGGGTGAGCTTGCGCTGGGTTTCGAGGCTTTCCGCCATCTCCGCCTCGTGCGTCGCCACGTCCTGACTGATTTCGCGGAACGTGTCGCCCAATGCGATGATCTCCTGCGCCGGCGTGCGGACGCGCTGCATCGGTTCGAGCACTTCGCCAGGCTCATAGGCGGCAACCACCCGTCGCAGGATGACCAGCGGGCGGATGAGCAGCCGGTTGACCACGAACCAGCCGACCGCCGCCGCCGCGAACCACATTACCAGCGGCAGGAAGAGCGAGAGCATCCGTGCGAGCGTGGCGGGCGGGTCGCGGATCGTCATGGTCAGCACGATGTCGGGCGGATCGAGCCGGGCAGAAAGGCTGACGCCGTGTCCGTCGCGCATCGGACCGGGGCGGCTGATGACCAGGCGGCGAGCGCCCTGGCTCAGCACCAGTTGGCGGTTCTGGAGCGCGGTTGCCGGATCGGCGATGCTTTCGAGATGGTCGCGGTCATAATAAGTGAGCGCGACCAGGCGGCCATTGCCGCTGCGGACCCGCGTGACCAAAAATTGCTCCGCGGGCAGAAGCAGCGCGGGCGACCAATCGAAACGGCGATCCGGCGCGATACCGCGCGGCTCGGGTTGCGGCGACCCGCACAGGCGCCGCCCGCCCCTGTCATAGATATAAAAGCGCGCATCGTCATTCTGGGCAGTCAGAAAGAATTGCAGCCTCTGGCACATGGCGCCATCCGCCCGATTGTTGGCGATGGCATTGATGGTCAGTTGCAGCGCGGTCCGGTCGGCCTGAAGGTCGGACGTCAGTTTCCTCGCGCTCTGCGTCGCCGCCACGCGGAGCAGAGCCTCCTTTTCGAGATCGGCGCTGCGGATCGCCTGCAGGGACGCGACGAGCGCGATCAGCCCCAGAGGCAGCAGCGCGAGCGTCAGGATGAGGAACATCTTGACGCCGGTGGACTGGAAGAAACGCAGCAGCGATCCCGGCTCGGAGCGGGCTGCCGGAGGAAGGCTGCCCCCGTTCATGACCGGCTCAGTCCAGCTTGCTCAGAAGGTCCAGCATTTCGGAGGGAATATCCTCGTCAACCGCGCGCTGATAGACGGTCTTGAGCGCCTGCGACACATGGCCGCCTTCCTTGGTGGGGGCGCGCTTTTTCCGGGGAGATAGGGCCTTGGCCTTCGGCTCCGACGCCGCGACGCCGGCTTCGCTACCGTCACCGCCCGCGTCCCGCTCCCTGATTGAAGAAACCAAAATCAGCCCCTCTGTGACAATCTCTATAAACGCGGCCGCCCGCTGTGCGACATAAACCGGTCAGGTCAATTTGACGTTACCCATCCCGGATAGGCGCGGCATCGCAAAAAAACCATATGGAAGCGAAACAAATCGTTCCTTCGTTGGTTCCGGCATCTCAAGCATTTTTTGCGCTGCCCGTGAGCGGGCGGCGATGAGGGGGACGGGGGGCTTGCCATGGCTGCATTCACATTCCATCCTTGCCGTCGCCGTCCATGCTGCGGGACGAGGACGCCCGACATGGGCAGGGAGACGATTTGACGATGTCGCTTGGACAGCAACTGCACCCCCATCTGCCCTTTCTGCGCCGCTATGCCCGCGCCCTGACCGGGAGCCAGGCGCATGGCGACGCCTATGTGCGCGCGACGCTGGAAGCGATCGTGGCGGCGCCCGAGGAATTTCCGGCCGATGTCGACCCGCGCCTCGGCCTTTACAAGACGTTCCACGCGATCTGGTCGTCGTCGCATCTTGAGGATGTGCCGGTGTCGTTGGGTGGCAGCCGTGAGGCGATCGCGCAAGCGCGGTTGGCCCGGCTGACCCCGCTGCCGCGTCAGGCGCTGCTGCTGACGGCGCTGGAAGGCTTCACCGTCGACGACGTGTCCTACCTGATAGACATGGACACCAATGAAGTCGAGGCGCTGGTCGAGGAGGCGCTGAGCGAGATCGAGGCGCAGACCCGCGCCAAGGTGCTGATCATCGAGGACGAGCCGATCATCGCGATGGACATCGAGACGATCGTCCGTGATCTGGGCCATGACGTCACCGCCATCGCGGTCACCGCCGAGGACGCCGTGCGCGAGGCGATGGCGGATCGGCCCGGCCTGGTGCTGGCCGACATCCAGCTGGCCGACGACAGCAGCGGCATCGATGCGGTCAAGGATATCCTTGCCGAGTTTTCGGTGCCGGTGATTTTCATCACCGCCTTCCCCGAACGCCTGCTGACCGGCGAGCGGCCCGAGCCGACCTTCCTTATCACCAAGCCGTTTCAGCGATCCACGGTCAAGGCCGCGATTTCGCAGGCCTTGTTCTTTGACGAGGCGACAGCGCCGGCTTGAGGCGGCCGTCAAGATAATCGGGAACCGCCCTTTGCCCGCCGCGTTAATGATGCGTAACGATCGGGAGAAGGGCGATGGCCGAACAGGAACAGCATGTCTCCACCGAGGAGGCGCGCGCGGGGTCAACGCCGCATATCGTGCGCTACGTTCTTGGCGTATCGCTGGCGCTGGCGGTCATCGCCATGCTGCTGCTGGTCGTCTGGCGCTAAGTCGCCGGACGAGCAGGGCTTTCAATTCTATACTATATGGTTCAGGGTGCGGGCGCTTATATGGCTTTGACAACGTCGGTTCATGCAGCGAGAGCGACGATCGGCGCAGGGAATGCTGCGATGGATGACGACGTAACCGAAATCAGCCCGTTCGAGGAGCGGGCGCAACTGTCCGATTCGGACTTCAAGCGCGAGCTTGCTGCGGTGATCCCGCATCTGCGCGCCTTCGGGCGCTCGCTGTCGGGTAATCGCGACCTGGCCGACGATCTGGTGCAGGAGACGTTGCTGAAGGCTTGGGCCGCGCGCGCCCGGTTTCAGGCGGGCACCAATATGCGCGCCTGGACCTTCATCATTTTGCGGAACCATTATCTGTCGCAGATGCGCCGCTCGCGCTTTCGCGGCGACTGGGACGATCTGACCGCCGACCGTATCCTCGCCGCGCCGGCAGGGCAGGACAAGCATGTGGAACTGAGCGACATGCAGCGCGCGCTCCTGCAACTCCCGCAGCCGCAAAGGGAGGCTCTCATCCTGGTGGGGGCGGGCGGCTTCGCCTACGAGGAAGCCGCCGAGATTTGCGGCGTCGCGGTCGGCACGATCAAGAGCCGGGTGGCGCGCGGGCGCGCTGCGTTGGAGCAGATCATGGAGAATGGCGACCTGCCGTCCCGCCGGACGCAGGAAACGACGGAAACCGCCGTGCTCGACGAGATCATGGAAGATGTCGACCGCCTGAGCCGCGGCCGGAGCATCGGTACAGCGGGCGCATCCGACGAACAATGACGACCGGCGCCGCGCGCGGTCGCCGGCTGCTGATTGCGGGGGCCGGGAGACGCATCATGACCGACGACCCCGTGCGACGGGACACCGACGCCGCGGACCCTGTGGACAGGGACAGTGGTGGCAGCGGAGTGGTGTTCGCGATTGTGGCGATCGCGTTGATCCTGGCGATCATCTTCTTTTATCTGACGAGCGACACGCGCGATGATCGCCGATCCGAGGCGGTGACCAAGGCGGCCGGCACATTGGACGACGCGGCAAGGCACGTCGGCGATGCGGCCAGGGAGGCCGCCGACGGGCTGCGCGACAAGGGCGACAAGAACCGGGTCCGCCTGAATCTGTTCCGCGCCGACTGACCGCGGATCGTCGCAGTCGCGTCGCATCGGCCGATTGTTCAGCATTTCTTTGCCATTTTCCGGCAGGGTGGCCCCATGTCGGATAATCTTACACCCGCCTGTAAGCTGATGCCCGGCATGGAAGGGCGCGCCAGCACGGCCGCTCGCGGGACTTGGCGACGATGATCAGGCTGTTCAAACATTATGTGCCCCATGCGGTGCTGCTGCTGGGGTTGCTTGATTTCGTGCTGTTGCTGGGGGCGGCCGAGACCGGATGGGTGCTGCGCGCAAACCAGATCGGCATGGATATCGAGCATGTCACGACCCGGATCGGCCCGCTTCTGAGCTTTGCGTTCGCGGTTCAGACCGCCATGATCGCGGTCGGCGTCTATGGCACCGAATCGCTTCAGTCGCTGCGCTTTGCGTTCGCCCGCCTCATCGTCGCCATATCGCTGGGCGTCATATTTCTGTCGGTGCTCTATTTCCTGCTGCCGGGCATGACCCTGTGGCGATCCAATTCGCTCTATGCGATGGGGCTGGCGCTGGCATTGCTGGTCATGGTGCGGCTGTTGTTGGGGTCGATGCTGGGCGGCGAGGCGTTCAAGCGGCGGCTGGTGGTGCTGGGCGCGGGCAATCGCGCCAACCGGATCAAGCAGTTGGAGGAGCGGCGCGGGTCCGGCTTTCTGGTCGTCGGCTATATCGCGATGAACGACGGGCCGCAGGTGATCCCGGAGGCGATCAACCGCGACGCGATCTTCAACCTGTCCGACTTCGTGGTCCGCCTGAACGCGAGCGAAGTGGTGCTGGCGCTGGAGGAACGGCGAAACGCGATTCCCATGGCCGATCTGCTCCGCATCAAGACCACGGGCGTCCATGTGAACGACCTTTCGACCTTTCTGGAGCGCGAGACGGGGCGGGTCGATCTCGCCAGCGTCAATCCCAGCTGGCTGATCTTTTCGGACGGCTTTTCCGCCGGCCGCCGCCTGTCGAGCATCGCCAAGCGGCTGTTCGACATCATCGCCAGTTCGATCCTGCTGCTGCTGACCGGGCCGGTCATCCTGATCGCGGCGATCCTGGTGAAGATGGACAGCAAGGGGCCGGCCTTCTACCGCCAGCAGCGCGTCGGCCTCTTCGGCCAGGAATTCTGGATCGTGAAGCTGCGAACCATGCGGCAGGATGCCGAGGTCGCGACCGGCGCGGTATGGGCGGAAAAGGACGATCCGCGCATCACGCGGCTCGGCTACTGGCTCCGCAAGCTGCGGATCGACGAACTGCCGCAGACCTGGACGGTGCTGAAGGGCGAGATGAGCTTCGTCGGTCCGCGTCCGGAGCGCCGGCAGTTCGTCGAGGATCTGGAGCAGCATCTGCGTTACTATGCCGAGCGGCACATGGTGAAGCCGGGCATCACCGGATGGGCGCAGATCAACTATCCCTATGGCGCGTCGATCGAGGACAGCCGGCACAAGCTGGAATATGATCTCTACTATGCCAAGAATTACACGCCCTTCCTGGACCTGCTGATCCTGATCCAGACGGTGCGGGTCATCCTCTGGCCCGACGGCGCGCGCTGAGGAGCGGCGGCCGATGGGCGTGCTCCTGCAATTTGTCGGCGACTGGGGCCATGCGCTCGCGGCCGTCCTGTTCGCGGCGCTCGGCATATTCCTGCTGCGCCGGCGCGAGGATGCGGCCGACATGCGGCTGCTGGCGGTTGCGCTGCTGCTGACGTCCTGCTGGGCGCTCTATGTCTCGTTCGGCGGGGTGTCGAAGCCGCTGTCGGGGATTTGCGAGAGCATCCGCAACGCCGCCTGGCTGCTGGCGCTGTTCCTGATGCTGCGGCGCGGGCCGGCGGGGCGCAGCGGCATAAGCCGGCCGGTGGTGGCGCTCTATGCCGCCGTCGCGGGCTTGATCCTGCTCCAGACCTTCACCGACCTGGTCTGGCGCGGCCTGCCGGTCGAAAGCGACCTGCACCAGGCGCTGGTCGTCACGTCGCTGATCCTGCGGATGATGACCGCTATCGGC
Source organism: Sphingobium agrisoli (assembly GCF_041877245.1). NCBI lineage: Bacteria > Pseudomonadati > Pseudomonadota > Alphaproteobacteria > Sphingomonadales > Sphingobiaceae > Sphingobium > Sphingobium agrisoli. Next base: position 213,088 of record NZ_JBHDJI010000003.1, on the reverse strand, counting down.
ACTCTGCTGCTGGTCCATCATCTCTACAGCAACTGGCCCTCGCGTGAGCGGGGCGGCATCACGCTGGTGCTGGGCGCGCTGGCGGCGATGTGGACATATGACCTCAATCTCTACGCCATCTGCTATTTCGTGCCGCGTCATGTCGGCGAGCTATACGCGATGCGCGGGCTGTTGATGGCGCTGCTCGCGCCGGTCATCGCGGTGGGGCTGCGGAAGGGTGTCCGGGGGCGGTTGCAATTGTCGCGCGCCATCACCTTTCAGTCGCTGTCGGTCATGGCTGCCTGCCTCTATGTGCTGGCGCTGAGCGCGGTGGCGGTTCTCATCGAACTCATCGCCGGCCCCTATGCGCGGGTGGTGGAGATCGCCGCCGTCTTCTTCACGGCGGTGAGCGCGCTCGTGCTGCTGCCATCGCCGCGGTTGCGGGCGCTGTGGAAGGTGCAGGTGGCCAAGCATTTCTTCCAGCATCGCTATGATTATCGCACCGAATGGATGCGCTTTGGCGAGACGATCGGGCGGCCCGGACAGGATGCCGCGCCGCTGGGCGAGCGGGTGGCCAAGGCGGTGGCCGACATCACCGACAGCCCCGCCGCGATGCTGCTGCTGCGTGACGAGCGCGGGGGCCTGTCGGTCGAGACGGGGTGGAACTGGGGCGGCGATCTGGCGGAGGCGGGGCCGGTCTCGCCGGAGGCCGCCGCGACGATCGAGCAGAGCGGCTGGATCGTCGATTTCGCGCGGCTGCCGATCACGGACCGGATCATCGACCTGCCTGAATGGATGGTGCATGACCGGCGCGTCTGGGCGCTGGCGCCGCTGCTGCATTATGGCCGGCTGATCGGCGCGATCCTGCTGGCGCGGCCGCCGGTGGACCGGCAACTCGACTGGGAGGATCTGGACATGCTGCGCGCCGCCGGGCGGCAGGCGGCGACCCATATCAGCGAGGCGCAGGGGCAGCAGGCGTTGAGCGACGCGCAGCGGTTCGACGAGTTCAACCGCCGTTTCGCCTTCATCGCGCATGACATCAAGAATCTGGTGAGCCAGCTGTCGCTGCTGACGCGCAATGCCGAGCGCCATGCCGACAATCCCGAATTCCGCGCCGACATGGTGCTGACGCTGAAGGAATCGGTGGGCAAGATGAACGACATGCTCGCGCGCCTGTCCCAGCATAACAAGGGCCGCCCCGAAGAGCCGCGCCCGATGCTGCTACGCGCGCTGCTGGAGCAGGTGGCGCGCAGTCGGCGGCGGCAGCATGGGGTGGAGGTCAGCGGCGACGCGCCGATGGCGCTGGCCGATCCCGCGCGGGTCGAACAGATCATCGTCCATCTGCTGCAAAATGCGATCGATGCCAGCGCCCCCGACCAGCCGGTGCTGCTGCGCCTGTCCGCCGACGCGGAGCATGCCATCGTCGAGATCGTCGACCGGGGGCGGGGGATGAGCGCCGACTATGTGCGGCGGGAATTGTTCAAGCCCTTTTCCTCCAGCAAGGCAGGCGGCTTTGGCCTGGGCGCGTTCGAGGCGCGCAGCCTGGCCGAGGCGATGGGCGGGCGGATCGAGGTGGAGAGCCAGCCGGGGCAGGGCAGCCGCTTCACGCTCCGCCTGCCGCTCGCCCCGCAATGGCCGATCGAGACAGCGAGCGAGACACGAGAGAAGGCCGCCTGATGAGCGACACGCGACCCAAATTGCTGATCGTCGAGGATGATCCGGGGCTGCAACGGCAGTTGCGCTGGGCCTATGAGGATTATCGGCTCTTCATCGCCGGCGATCGCGAGGAAGCGATCGAGATGCTGCGCGCCGAGGCGCCCGACGTGGTCACGCTGGACCTGGGCCTGCCGCCCGATCCCGACGGCACCAGCGAAGGCTTTGCCACGCTGGCCGAGATGCTGAAGATCAAGCCCGACACGAAAGTGATCGTGGCGTCGGGCCATGGCGCGCGGGAAAGCGCGTTGGATGCGATCGCGGGCGGAGCCTATGATTTCTACCAGAAGCCGGTCGATATAGACGAACTGGGCCTGATCGTGCGGCGCGCCTTCCATGTCCATGCGCTGGAGCGGGAGAATGCCCGGCTCGCCGACACAGCGCCGGAGGATGGGCGCGTGCTGGGCCGCCTCATCACCGGCGCGCCCGAGATGATGAAGGTCGCCCGCACGATCGAGCGGGTGGCGAGCGCCAATGTATCCGTACTGCTGCTGGGCGCGAGCGGGACGGGGAAGGAGTTGCTGGCGCAAGGGTTGCACGACGCCAGTCCCCGCCGCTCCGGCGGGTTCGTCGCGATCAATTGCGCGGCGATCCCCGAGACGTTGCTGGAATCGGAACTGTTCGGGCATGAGAAGGGGGCCTTCACCGGCGCGGTCAAGACGACGCCGGGCAAGATCGAGCAGGCGCAGGGCGGCACATTGTTCCTGGACGAGGTGGGCGACATTCCGCTGGCGCTTCAGGTGAAGCTGCTGCGCTTCTTGCAGGAGCGGGTGATCGAGCGGATCGGCGGGCGGACGCCGATCGCGGTGGATACGCGGATCGTGTGCGCGACGCACCAGAATCTGGAGGAGATGATCGCGGCGGGCAGTTTTCGCGAGGATCTTTATTATCGGCTAGCCGAGATTGTGGTGCGTATCCCATCGCTACGCGAGCGGCCGGGCGATCCGGCGCTGCTGGCGCGGCATTTCCTGACCCGTTTCGCCCGCGACCTCAACCCGCAGGTCAAGGGGCTGGCGCCCGACGCGCTCGCCGCGCTCGACGCCTGGGGCTGGCCGGGCAATGTGCGCGAACTGGAGAACCGGATGAAGCGCGCCATCATCATGGCGGACGGCAAGCTGATCACCGCCGCCGACCTCGACCTGGACGAGGAACGGGTCGAGGGGGCCGAGGTGGTGAACCTGAAGGCGGCGCGGGAAATGGCGGACCGGCGCGCGATCCGCCGCGCCATCGCGCGCACCGACGGCAATATATCGGGCGCGGCCAAGATGCTGGGGATCAGCCGGCCGACGCTCTATGATCTGCTCAAGCAATATCAGATGCAGGGGCAGGGCTGATGCGTCGGTCGCGGCTGTTTCTGATCGCCGGGGTGGCGGCGCTGGCGCTGGGCGGTGCGGGGCTGTGGCAATGGCGCGCGCATGAGCGCGACGGCAGCGCGGCGCTGACGCGGGGGATGGCCGCGCTGGAGAAGGGCGACGCGCGGACGGCGCGGGTCGAGTTGATGAACGCGATCAAGGGCGATCCCCGATCGGCAAGGGCGCGTGCGGCGCAAGCGGCGGCGCTGGTCGAACTGGGCGATGGCGCGGGTGCCCAGGCCGAGGTCGCGCGGGCGCGGGCGCTGGGGATGCCTGCGGCGGAGACGCGCGCGATCATGGCGCAGGCGCTGTTGCTGCAGGGCGATGCGGCCGGCGCGTTGCGCGAGGCGCGGGCGGGGGATCTGCCACCCGATCAGGCCGTGGCGGCGGCGCGAGTGATGGCGCGGGCGGCGCTGATGCTGGAGGATGCGGCGGGTGCGCGGCGGTCGCTGGAGAAGGCGTTGGCGGCCGCGCCGGACGATCCCGAGACATGGGTGGAGCTGGGCCGGTTCCGGCTGGCGATCGGCGATCAGGCTGGTGCGATCGCGGCGGCCGACCGGGCGGTGGCGCTGTCGCCGAGCAGCGCCAAGGCGCTGACGCTGCGGGGCGAACTCACGCGCGCGCAATATGGCCTCACGGCGGCGCTGCCCTGGTTCGACCGGGCGCTTGTCGCCAATCCCGATGCGGTGCCGACGCTGGAGCAATATGCCGCGACGCTGGCCGATGCGGGGCAGGCGAGCAAGGCGCTGAGCCTCAGCCGCCGTCTGCTGGCGCTCGATCCGGCGAACCCGCGCGCCTGGATGCTTCAGGCGGTGATGGCGGCGCGGGCCGGGGAGGAGGATCTCGCGCGCAAGCTGCTGGAGCGGACGCAAGGGCGGCTGGATGGCGAGGCGGCGACGCGGCTGCTGCGCGGAGTGCTCCATCTGGGCGAGGGCAATGCGGTGCTGGCGGCCGAGGCGCTCGCGCCGCTGGTGGAAGGGCAGCCTGATAACCGGGCGGCGCGGACTTTGCTGGGCAAGGCGCATTATCTGAACGGCGATTACGCGGCCGCCGCCGCGAGTCTGGCCCCGATCGTGGCGCAGCGCGACGCCGACCCCTATGTGCTGACGCTGGCGGCGCGGGCGCAGGAGGCGCTGGGCGACCGGGTTATGGCGGCGGACATGCTGGCGCGCGCCGCCTGGCCGGTCCGGGCGGCGGCCGATCCGTTCATGGCGCCAAGTGATATGCCGCCCCCGGCCGATGTCGCGACGGCGCGCGACAATATTCCCTATATCCGCGCGCTGCTGAGCAGCGGGCGGAGCGCCGAGGCGGTGGAGCGGGCGCGGTTGCTGAGCCGCGCCAATCCGGGCGCGCCCGACGCCTGGCTGATCCTGGGCGATGCGCTGGGCGCGGCGGGGCAGGCGGGCGATGCGGCGCGCGCCTATGAGGCGGCGGCGAATATCCGGTTCGATCGGGCAGCGGCATTGCGGCTGGCGGCGGCCTGGGGCCGTGCCGGCGATCCCGCGCGCGCGGGCCAGGTCGTGCGGCTGTTCCTGACGCAGAACCCCAATGACGTGGAGGCGCAGCGGCTGGCCGGGGCGATGGCCTTACAGGCGGAAGATTGGCGCGGGGCGCTGCGGCTGCTGCGCGCGGTGCAGGCGCGGATCGGCGACAATGACGCGGTGCTGATGGCGGACCTAGCCCGTGCGGCGCTGGAGAGCGGGGACAGGAACGCCGCCCGGGCCTATGCCGCGCACGCCTACCGGCTGATGCCGGGCAATCCGGTGACGGCGGACATGCTGGGCTGGGTGCTGTTGCGAACGGGGGAGAAGGGGGCTGCGCCGGTCGACCTGCTGGAAAAGGCGGTGGCGCTGGTCCCCGGCGCGCCAGCGGTCCAGATGCATCTGGGGCAGGCCTATGCGGCGGCGGGACGGAAGGGGGAGGCGAAGCTGGCGCTGGGCCGGGCAGCGCGCGCACCGGGTTTCGCCGGGCGGGATGAGGCGCTGGAGGCGCTGAGGGCGCTGTAGGCGTCACAGTCCTGATGTGATTGAACTTCCGTGCTCCTGCTTTCGCAGGAGCACCGGTTCCACATCAGTAGGAGGGCGCCTTACGCCTTCGCCAGGTCCAGGTCGGCGGGACGGAGGCCAAGGCGGCGCATCTGGGCGGCCACGGGGGGCCAGACGGTTTCGAGAAAACGCTCGCGTTCGGCTTCGCGCAGGCGGCGGGTCGCGCCGTTGGCGACGAACATGCCCACGCCCCGCTTCACCACGACTATGCCGTCATCCTGAAAGCTCTGATAGGCCTTGGCGACGGTCAGCGGGTTCGCGCCCTGCGTCGCGGCGAAGGCGCGCACGGAAGGAAGCAGGTCGCCATCGGCGAATTCCCCGTCCAGGATCGAAGCGGCTATGATCTCCCGCAAGCGGAGATAGACGGGTTTGGAGTCGTCGGCCATAGTGCATCAGTGCCATAATACAGCCATGCGGGTCAAGTTTGCAAATTACGCCGATCCATTTGTCTGGGTAATTATCTGTCCCACACCGAAACGATCGAGTCATAATCTGGCCGGGGGCGCTCTTCCTGCGGACGGCCAGGCGTGCCGATGAAGATGAAGCCGGCGATCGCCTCGCCATCGCGGGCGAAAGCGGCGCGCACATCCGCATTGTAGGTCGGCCAGCCGGTGAGCCAGCCGCCAGCGAAGCCCAGCGCATGGGTGGCGTGGAGCAGGTTCATGATCGCCGCGCCGACCGACAATTGCTGTTCCCACACAGGTATCTTGCTGCCCGCGACCGGCGCCGACAGGGCGACCACAAGGGTTGGCGCCTGATGCGCGAATTGATGCATCGATTCGATCTCGAGCCGTCCCGCGTCCGGCTTTTCGGCGCGATAGGCGGCCTCCAGCAGCGCGGCGAGCGCCGTGCGCCGGTCCTGCGGCACGATGACGAAGCGCCACGGCGCGAGCTTGCCATGATCGGGGGTGCGGAGCGCCACCTCCAAAATCTGGCGCAGCTGCGCGTCGTCCGGGCCGGGCGCGATCAGGTCGCGCGGCTTGCCCGAACGACGGGTCTGGAGGAGCGAGAGCGGGGTGGAGCGATCGTTGAACATCGCGGCCAGACATGGCGCGGGCGGCCCAGCGACGCAAGGGCGCACCGCGCCTTTTGACAGGATGATCCACATGGTTCTAGGCTGCGCCCATCATGCGGCCGCCGATCGCGGAGGGCCGACACAGAACACATATAAAGGGTGCCGGATGGCGACTTCGGATAGCGTTGCGGGCGAGGCAGGCAAGACCTGGCTCGGCCATCCGCGCGGGCTGTATCTGCTCTTCTTCGCGGAAATGTGGGAGCGTTTCTCCTATTACGGGATGCGCGCCATCCTGATTTTCTACCTGACCAAGCATTTCCTGTTCGGCGAGGACAAGGCCTATCTGCTCTATGGGGCCTACACTTCGCTGGTCTATATCACGCCGGTCATCGGCGGCTATCTGTCCGACCGGTTCCTGGGACCGCGCAAGGCGGTGACGGCTGGCGGCGTGTTCATCGCCATCGGCCACTTCCTGATCGCCATCACCGAAGGGCCGGGCGGGCAGCAGCCCTTCTTCCTCAACGGCTTCTATCTGGCGCTCGCCAGCATCATCGTGGGCACCGGGTTCCTCAAGGCCAATGTCTCGGTGCTGGTGGGCGAACTCTATCCGCGCGACGATGCCCGGCGCGACCCGGCCTATTCGATCTTCTACATGGGGATCAACATGGGCGGGATGCTGGGGCCCATCGTCTGCGGGCTGCTGGGCGAGCTATGGGGATGGAGCTGGGGCTTCGGCGCGGCGGGCGTTGGGATGCTGCTGGGTCTTGCGGGGTTCGTGTGGCTGAAGCCATGGCTGCTCGGCAAGGGCGAGCCGCCAGCGCCGCAAGTGCTGCGCGAACGCACCGGGACCGGCCTGTCGCGCGAATGGACCATCTATCTTGGCGCGGCGCTGGGGGTTCTCGCGATCTGGCTGGTGATCCGCTACGCCGAATTGCTGGGCTATGCGCTGCTGATCTTCGCCGCCGCGACGCTGATCTACATCGTCTGGCGCAGCGTCATGACGCTGCGGCGCGTCGAGCGCGACCGGATGTTCGCCGCGCTGTTCCTGATCGCGCTCAACCCGCTGTTCTGGGGGTTGTTCGAGCAGACCGGGTCGTCGCTCAACATCTTCACCGACCGCAATGTCGATCGCGCGATCCTGGGGTGGGAGGTGCCGGCATCGCTGTTCCAGTCGGTCAATTCGATCTTCATCATCCTGCTCGCCCCGCTGTTCGCCGTGCTCTGGACGATCCTCGACAAGCGCCGGCTGGAGCCGTCCTCGCCGGCGAAGTTCGGCATCGGCCTCATCCTGTGCGGCGCTGGGTTCCTGGTGCTGGTGGCGGGCGCGGCTATGGCGGGGGAGAGCCTGACCCCGGTGCTCTTCGTATTCCTGATCTACCTGTTCCACACCATGGCGGAACTCTGCTTCTCGCCCGTGGGCCTGTCGGCCATGACGCGGCTGTCGGTCTCTTCGATGGTGGGGCTGGTCATGGGCACCTGGTTTCTCGCGATGGCGGCGGGCAATTTCATCGCTGGGCTGATCGCCCGCGCGACCGGCAGCGGTGAGGCGGGCGACGTGGCCCAAGTGCTTGACGTTTATACGCAGATCGGCTGGTTTGCCGTGGTGGTGGGGGGGCTGGTTCTGCTCGTTTCCCCCTTCGTCAAACGGATGATGCACCTGGACAGCATCGGCGCGGAGGAAAAGGCATGAACAGGACGGGCAGGATGCTGCTGGTCGCGACGTTGCTGGCGGGTGTCGCCGGCCCGCTCGCGGCGAAGAAGGACAAGGAGGAGGCGCCGGCCAGCCAGGGATCGTCGGCCGAGCCGGAGAACCCCTATCCGTCCACCTACAAACCCTATCCGGGCCGGCCGACCGTGCTGCGCGGGGCGACGATCTTCGACGGCGAAGGCGGACGGATCGACAATGGCGTCGTGTTCCTGTCGGACGGCAAGGTGACGGCGGTCGGCGGACCGGACACGCCGATCCCGGCCGACGTGCTGCTGATCGAGGCGCAGGGCAAATATGTGACGCCGGGCGTGATCGACATCCACAGCCATCTGGGCGATTATCCCTCGCCCGGCGTCGATGCGCTGTCGGACGGCAATGAAGCGACATCGCCCGTCACCCCGCACGTCTGGGCCGAACACAGCATATGGCCGCAGGATGCCGGCTTCACCCGCGCGCTCGCCAATGGCGGCGTCACCTCGCTCCAGATTTTGCCGGGATCGGCCAATTTGTTTGGCGGGCGCAGCGTGACGCTCAAGAATGTCCCGGCGCGCACCATGCAGGGGATGAAATTCCCCGGTGCGCCGCAAGGATTGAAGATGGCGTGCGGCGAAAATCCCAAGCGCGTCTATGGCAGCAAGGGCCGCGAACCTTCCACCCGCATGGGCAATATGGCGGTCAACCGCCAGACCTGGATCAAGGCGCGCGAATATCAGAAGAAGCGGGCGGCGGGCAAGGACCAGACCCGTGACCTTGCTATGGAGACGCTGGCCGACGTGCTGGAGGGCAAGATCCTGGTGCACAACCATTGCTATCGCGCCGACGAGATGGCCAACGTCATCGATATGAGCAAGGAGTTCGGCTACAAGGTCTCGACTTTCCACCATGCGGTCGAAGCCTACAAGATCGCCGACCTGCTGCGCGAGAACGGCATCTGTTCGGCGATGTGGGGCGACTGGTACGGCTTCAAGATGGAAGCCTATGACGGGATCAAGGAAAATGTCCCGCTGGTCCATCGCGCGGGTGCCTGCGCCATCGTCCATAGCGACGATCAGGACGGCATACAGCGGCTGAACCAAGAAGCGGCCAAGGCGCTGGGCGCGGGGCGGCGCATGGGGATCGACATCAGCGACGAGGTGGCCTGGACCTGGCTGGCGATCAATCCCGCGCGGGCGATGGGAATCGCCGACCGGACCGGCAGCCTGAAGGTCGGGAAGATGGCCGACGTTGTGCTGTGGAATGGCAATCCGTTCAGCACCTATACCCGGCCGGAGAAAGTGTGGATCGACGGGGCGCTGCTCTATGACAGCACCGACCCCAAGCGCCGCGGCGTGGTCGATTTCGAGCTGGGACAGATCGGCGCGGGAGACGTGAAATGAAGACGAACGCGCTTATCCTTCCCTTCCGTTCGGGCTTGTCGAGAACCGTTGACGCGGGCCGTTCCCGACCGACGCTTCTCGGCTTCGCTCGAAGCTGCTCGAAACAAACGGCAGTTTGGTTTGTGGTAGCTGCGGGATTCGCGACGGCCCCGGCCCTCGCCCAGTCGGTCGCGATCACCAACGCCACCCTTGCGATCGGCGACGGGTCGGAGCCGATCAAGGGCGGGACAGTGGTCATCAGCGCGGGGCGGGTCGTCGCGGCGGGGGCCGGCGTGGCGGTGCCTGCCGGAACGACAACGGTCGATGCGGGCGGCAAATGGGTGACGCCGGGGATCGTATCGGGCTTCTCGCGCGTGGGGCTGGCCGAAGTGCCGGCGGTGCGCGAGACCAACGACACCAGCGCCGGGCGGTCGCCCTTTTCCGCCGCGATCGATGTCGCGCCCGTCATCAACCCGCTCGCCAACCCGATCGCGATCAGCCGGACCGCCGGCATCACCCGCGCGGTGGTCGCGCCGGCGACGGGCAGCAGCATCTTTGCGGGGCAGGGCGCGGTCGTCGATCTGGGATCGGACCTCAATCCCATCACCAAGGCGCGCGCCTTCCAATATGTCGAGATGGGGGAAACGGGTTCGGCCGAGGCGGGCGGCAGCCGCGCGGCGATGATCCTGACCTTCCGCATGATGCTGCGGCAGGCGCAGGAGTTCGCCAGGGCGCCCGCCAGCTATGACGGCAACAGCAAGGACGCCTTGCTGAACCGCGTCGATGCCGAGGCGCTGGTGCCGGTCGTGACGGGTGCGATGCCGCTGATGGTCCATGCCGAAAGCGCGCGCGATATCCTGGCGGTGCTGGCGCTGCGGCAGGAATTTTCGGCGCTGAAGCTGGTCCTGGCCGGCGCGACGGAAGGCTGGATGGTGGCGAGCCAGATTGCCGCGGCCAAGGTGCCGGTCATCACGGCGGGCCTTGAAGACCTGCCGTCGAGCTTCGAGAAACTGGCTGCCACGCAGAGCAATGTCGGGCGACTGGTGAAGGCGGGGGTCAGCGTATCAATGGGAATGCTGACCGGCGACGATGCCTTGCAGCTGCGCGCGGCAACGCAGCAGGCGGGCAATATGGTCGCGCTGACCAAGGTTCCGGGGGCGACCGGACTCAGCTGGGGGCAGGCGCTGCGGACGATCACTTCCGCGCCGGCCGAGGCGATAGGGCTGGGCGATCGTTTCGGATCGCTCCGGGCCGGACGCGCGGGCGACGTGGTGTTGTGGGACGGCGATCCACTGGAAATGACCTCCGCCCCGGTGGCGGTGTGGATCGACGGGGTGCAGCAGCCGCTCGACAACCGCCAGACGCGGCTGCGCGACCGCTACGCCACGCCGACCGAGGGGTCGCTGCCCAAGGCCTATGAGTGGTAGGCTTTAGTCCCGGCCGGCGCGGATGGCCGCGCCGCCGGCGATCGGGGTGATCGCCACCAGCAGCAGCGACGCTGCGCCGAGAAATTTGAAGGCCGCGCCGCTGCCGTCGCCCAGCGTCCCCGCGCCGAAGATCAGCAGCGGGACAGCGAGCGGTAGCGCAAGCAGCCCGGCGAGCGCGCCGCTGGAGCGAAGCCCGGCGGTGAGGGTCGCGACCAGCAGGCCAAGCGCGGCGAGCGCCGGCGTGCCGATCAGCAGGCCGAGTTCCAGCGTCGCGATGGTCGGCCCTTCCAGTTTCAGCAGGGCGGCGGCGGGCAGGGTGGCGATCATCAGCGGCGGGCCGAAGCCGAACCAGTGCGCGAGGAGCCGTGCGCTCACCAGCATTTCCTCGCCGATGCCGCGCAGCGCGATCTGGTCGAGGATGCCGGCGTCGGCATCGGGCGCGACGAGGCGGTCGACCGGGAGCAGGCTGGCGAGCAGCGCCGCGATCCATATCATCCCGCCGCCGGTGCGCCGCAGGACGGTGGCGTCCGGGCCGACGGCGAAGGGGTAAAGGCTGGCGACGAGCAGCAGGAAGGCGACCGGAAGCCACAGGCCGCCTGACGCCCAGGCCTGACGCAGGTCGCGGGCGGCGAGGAGGTAGAGCAGCCTCATGCCGTCTCCGCCTGATGGTCGGCCAGCGAAAGCGTAACCGGCGTGGCAATGGGCAGGTGCTGATGCGAGGCGGCGAGGATGATGCCGCCCGCCGCGAGGTGCCGGGCGATTGCCGCACCGAGCAGGTCGAGCGAGGCGGTGTCGAGGCCATTGCCAGGCTCGTCGAGCAACCAGATCGGCGCGCCGCTGGCGATGACATGCGCCAGCGTGGCGCGCTTGCGCTGGCCGGTGGAGAGCATCCGCACGGGGACTTGGGCCAGCGGCGCGAGCGCCATGGCGTCGAGCGATCCCGCGACCGCCGCGACATCCGCGCCGTCCAGCGCTGCCCAGAAGCCCAGAGCATCGCGCAGCGGCCGGTCGGCATCGAGCGCCAGCCGATCGTCGGCGAGCGCGATGCGGCCAACGGCCTCCATGGTGCCGGCAAAGGGGCGAAGCAGGCCGGCGCACAGCCGCAGCAGGCTGGATTTACCGACGCCGTTAGGTCCGGTCAGCAGCGCCGTGCCGCCCGGCTCCAGCGCCAGCGACACGCCCCGGAACAGCAGCCGCCCGCCGCGCAGGCAGGCGACGTCCGACAGGCGCAGATGCGCGGGCGTCATGGCGCGACCATATCCTCCAGCACATGCATGTCGAGGTCGGACAGTCCGAAATGATGGCCGATCTCATGCACGACGACATGGGTGATGAGCGCGTCGAGCGGGACGCCGGTTTCGACCCATTCGTCGAGCAAGGGCCGGCGGTAGAGATGGACGGTGGGCGGCGTGTCGCCGGTCTGCGCCTCCTCCCCGACGCTGCGGCCGGTATAGAGACCGGTCAGTTCGAACGGGTCTTCCAGATCCATGGCCTTTAGGGTCGCTTCATCCGCGAATTCCTCGACGAACAGAACCACATGGGTCAGATGCTCGGCAAAGGGCGCGGGCAGGCGACCCAGCGCCTCCAGCGCCAGCGTCTCGATCTCCTCACGGGTGGGAGCGAAGCGGGGCGGTTGACCGTTGGCTAACATGGCTGCCACATACGCCAAAGCCCCAGGATTTGGATAGGGACATGATCGCGAAATTGACCGATGAAGAGCGCGCGCTCGCGCTTGCCGACCTGCCGCTCTGGACGCCGGTGATGGAGCCGGACGGGATAACGCGCCGCTTCACCTTCACCGATTTCAACGCCGCCTTCGGGTTTATGACCCGGGTCGCGATATTGGCGGAGAAGGCGGACCATCATCCTGAATGGTCCAATGTTTACAATCGGGTGGATATCCTTCTCACCACCCATGATGCGGGTGGGCTGTCGCAGCGCGACATTTATCTGGCCAAGTCGATCGAGGCGCTGGGGGCCTAGTAGCCGCCGCTTTCGATCCGGTCCTCATAGCCCTTGAGCGCGGCGATGACCGACGGATCGCCCGCATAGCGCCGGCGCAAAAGGGCGAGGCGCGCGTCGGTGCCGGTGCAGAGTTCCGCCACATTTTCCGCAATATAGGCGCGGCGTTCAGCGTCATAGGGCTCCTCGCCGCGGAAATGGTCGCAGCCATCGCGATCGACCATGAAGGCGGTGACTTCCTGCGGGAAGGGCTCGACGCTGGCGCTGTTCTGCGACGGGGGCAGGTCCAGCGGATTGAAGGGGGCGGGCTGCGCGCGCACGGTCACTTTGGGGCCCGGACGGGCTGGCAAAGGTTCGGGTTCCGAAACGACCGGCGCCGGTTGGGGCGCGGGCCGAGGCGCGGCGACGGCGACCGGAGCGGGCGCAGCATTGGACTGGGCCATGTCATCGGATGTGTCGCGGCAGCCGGCGAGCAACGCCAGCATCAGCACCACCGGACCCAGACTTGCACGCCCGTTCACCCGATCTCCTCCCGCAAGCTGGCGATGAGATCGCCCATGAGGGGCAATCGCGACTCTTCCTCGTCCAAGATCGCCAGAAACGCCGCCCGCCTATAATCGCGGACCATGTCGGGGGAAAGACGGCTTGCCACGGGTGTTGCACTATTCACGATGTCCAGAAGCCGTTCGACCCCGTGCAGCCGGCCCCAGAGATAGTCATTCTCCCGGTAAGCCCTACTAAAAAAGGCTCCGAAATTATTGAATTCTATACCTTTCAAAGTTGCATTGGCGCCGCCGCCGCGCAGCGCCGAGCAGTCTTCGGGCGAAATGCGGTCGACCTTCACCGGATCATATTCGTCGAGAGTGTCACCCTGAAGCAACGGTAGGGTGGCGATGTCGGTGAAGGGAAAGCCGAGATAGGCGAGCAGCATGGTGCGCCGCCCGGCCTTGGGCAGCGCGGCGAAGGCGTCGGCGAGCATCCGGTCGGCGGCCTCGTCGCGCGCTTTGAGGTCGCGGGCTTGCGCCACGGCGTCGAGCGCGGCGGCCGCGTCGCCTGGCACATCCTGCGCCGCCGCGATGACGGCCGGGCCGTGGAAGTCCGCTTCCTCGCATTCGGCGTAGAGCGCCAGCGCGCCATAGATGGCGTCGTGCATCGCCTGCACCGCCGGATCGTCGGCCTCCGTCTCCAGTTCCAGCGTGTCGGCCAGCCGCCGCGCCAGATAGCGCAGCCGCCGGATGCGGAAGGCGAGATCGTGCGCGCGGAAGAAGGCGACCGGAGCGGAGGCAGAGCCGCTCGCCTCGGTCAGCTGGTCCGCGCCGACGGCCCGCACCTGTGCCCAGATCGCTTGGCGATAGGCTTCGCGCATCATCGCGCTGTCTTCGCCGGAGAGGCGGAACAGCAGCGTGCTCAGCGCCTCGACGATGCCCGAGAGCTTGAGGTGCCCGTAAGCGGGATAGGCAAAGCCCGCCGCGCTCGCCGCCCGCTGCTGCGCCTTCGCGCGCCACGCGGACAGGCGTGCGGGGTTGGGCCGGTCGAGGAACAGCATATTGCCGATCGCGCTTTCCACCTCCGCCTCTATGCCGGGGCGCAGCGCGTCGAGGATGCGCCGCATCCGGCGGATGCGCGCCGAATGGCGATCGATCGCCTCCAGATTGTCGCGGATCGGCTGTTCGCGCGGAATGTCCGACAGCGCGCCGAAGATGGTGCGGAAAAAGCCGGGGAGCGGCGCGCCCTCGCCCTGGGGCGCGTCCTCCTGCTCGCCTTCGCGGTTGAGGCGGATCGAGCGATGGCCGGGCTTGGGATCGATATAGACGAAGCGCCGGTCCACCTCCCGCCGCGAGGGCCGGTTGCGGAGCGCGCCGATCGCCTGCGCGAAGGGGGCGTTCGCCAGCACCGATCCGTCGATCAGCACCGCGTCCTCCGCCGTGCCGCGCGCGGCGTGGCGGGGCAGGGCGCGGGCGAGGAAGGCGTCGCGGGTCGGCCAACTGCGGTGGCGGCGTTTGAGCACCCGGTCCAGCTCTCGCACGGTGAAGGGCGGGAAGGCGCCGGGAAAACTCGCCGTCGCGCGGGCGGCGAAGGTGAGTTCGACGGGATCGGCGAAGGCGCGGCTGTCGCGCCCACGCGCGCGGAAGCCGATCGACAGCCGATGCTCGGTTTCAATGACCTGCGCCGGGCTGTTGAGATTGAGGCTTTGCGGATGACCTTCAAAATCGGTGACGGTGACGAACAGATCGAGCGGATGCCCCGCCGGCAACAGCGGCGGGCCGCGTTCCGCCACGCCCATCGCCTCGAAAGCGTCGAGCAGCATGGTCGTGAATATCTCGCCGCCGAAGGGCGGCTCGAACCAGCGCGATCGGATGAAGCGGGACAGCTTCATGCGGACTTCCTCGCGCGTGTCGGGCGCGACGGTGCGTTCGACCGCATCGCCCGGCCGTCGCGCCGCCATCCAGACGAGCGGCGTCGCCCAGAATTTGGTAAGCGCGCGTGCCGGGCGGGCATCGGGATCGAGCAGCCGGTCGACATCGGCATTGTCGAGCCACAGGTCGGTCAGCGGCTCCAGCGACTGACCGGTTTCGATCGCTTGCGCCAGAAAGATGCCGTTGATCCCGCCCGCGCTCGCCCCGGCGATGATGTCGGGCATGACGCGCAGCCGGATGCCGCTGTGCGCCTCGATCGCCTCCAGCACGCCGCGATACACCGCCTCGCTGCCTTCGCTCGGCGGCGCATGGTCGTGAAAGGCCCGGCTGGCCCGCGCCAGACGCCACACCTCCTTGGTGATGCCGTGCATGTAGACCGCCAGGCTGATCCCGCCATAGCAGACCAGCGCCAGGCGCAGCTCCCTCTCCTTCATGGAGGAACCGTCGCAGAGGGTGGGCGGATTGTCGAGGGGGCCTTAGCCAATCGCGAAGTCCGCCCAGATCGGCAGATGATCGGACGCCTTGCGCGCGGCCGCGCTTTCATGGACGCCGCAATCCTTCAGCGTCAGCCGACCGCAATGCATGATCCGGTCGAGCCGCGCCACCGGACGGCGCGCGTGGAAGCTGCGCCCGCATGGGGCGAAGCTGTAATGGCGCGCAAAATCGGCGAGGCAGCCGCGATCCGCGCTCCATTCGTTAAGGTCGCCCATCAGCACCGTCGGCATCGCGTCGCGTTGGCCAGCGGCATGGATGACGGCGGCGGCCTGCTTGCGCCGCCACAGGCCCGACAGGTCGAGATGCATGCCGAACACGCGCAGGGCTGCGCCATTCACGCCGACCTCCGCCATGGTCGCGCCGCGCGGCTCCAGATAGGGCAGGTGCAGCACGTCATGCGCGCCGATCTCCGCCGCCTTGCGGACCAGCAGCGCATTGCCGTGCCAGCCCATCGAATCGACCTGAACATTGAGCGGCACGGGCTTGTAATCGCTCGCCTTCTCGATCAGGTGCGGCGGGATCGCCGCCGAGCGCACGCCAAAGCGCCGGTCCGCCTCCTGAAGCGCGATGACGTCGGCATCGACCTCGTTCAACACCTCCAGCACCCGCTCGGGAACCCGCCGCCTGTCGGTGCCGATGGCCTTGCGGATATTGTAGCTCGCGACGCGGATCGTTGTCATGCCGGATCAATGCGCCAGCGGCGCGGATGTTTCCAGAGTCTCGTGCGATGTTCTTGCATTGTTCGCCATGCCCCGGCATAGCTGTGGCATGGCCAAGGCAAAGCGTAAGTTCGTCTGTCAGCAATGCGGCACCGTCACCGGCCGGTGGCAGGGCCAGTGCGAGGATTGCGGCGAATGGAACAGCATCGTCGAGGAAGCGGCCGAGACGGTCTTTTCCGCGCGGCATGACCTGCAAGGGGGCGGGCGGGCGATCACATTGGTCGGCCTCGACAGCCAGGTCGAACTGCCGCCGCGCACCTCCACCGGCATCGCCGAGTTCGACCGGGCGCTGGGCGGCGGCATCGTCAGCGGATCGGCGACGCTGATCGGCGGCGATCCCGGCATCGGCAAGTCGACCCTGCTGCTTCAGGCGGCGGCGCGGATCGCCGCGCGCGGGCTGAGCGTCGCCTATATTAGCGGCGAGGAAGCGGCCGATCAGGTGCGGTTGCGGGCGCAGCGGCTTGGCCTTGGCAATGCGCCGGTGCAGTTGGCGAGCGCCACGTCGGTGCGGGACATATTGACGACGCTGGGGGAGGGGCCGCCGCCCGCCTTGCTGGTGATCGATTCGATCCAGACGATGCACAGCGACCTGATCGAAGGCGCGCCGGGCACGGTCAGCCAAGTGCGGGCGTCGTCGCAGGAACTCATCAAATTCGCCAAGCAGCGTGGCACGGCGCTGATCCTGGTCGGGCATGTGACCAAGGACGGCAGCATCGCGGGGCCCCGCGTGCTCGAACATATGGTCGATACCGTGCTGGCGTTCGAGGGCGAGCGCAGCCACCAATATCGCATCCTGCGCGCGATCAAGAACCGCTTTGGCGGCACGGACGAGATCGGCGTGTTCGCCATGGTGGCGGAGGGGCTGGAGGAAGTCGCCAACCCGTCCGCCTTGTTCCTGACGCATCGGGACGAAACGGTGACGGGCGCGACGGTCTTTCCGGCGCTGGAGGGGACGCGGCCGGTGCTGGTCGAAATTCAAGCGCTGGTGGTGCGGCTGTCCAGCGGGGCAACGCCCCGGCGCGCGGTCGTGGGGTGGGACAGCGGGCGGCTCGCCATGATCCTTGCCGTGCTGGAGGCGCGTTGCGGCCTCAGCTTTTCGACGGCGGAAGTCTATCTGAACGTCGCGGGGGGATATCGGCTGAGCGATCCGGCCGCCGACCTGGCCGTCGCCGCCGCGCTGATTTCCGCGCTGTCCGAAAGGCCGGTTGCGGCCGATGTGGTGCTGTTCGGGGAGATTGCGCTGTCGAGCGAGATTCGACCCGTGGCCCATGCGCCGCTGCGGCTGCGGGAAGCGGCGAAGCTGGGCTTCAACCGCGCTTTCATCCCTGCGTCGGCGGCCGACGGGGTCAAGGGGATCGCCGTCAGCGGCTTCCGCACCTTGAGTCAGCTTGTTGACCAGATGCTCGGGCGGGGATAGCCACGCGCGGCATGAACGCCATCGACATTCTCGTCCTGCTCGCGATCGGCGGTTGCGCCGTTCTCGGCCTCATGCGCGGGTTCGTGCTGGAAACGCTGTCGCTGATCGCCTGGGTGCTGGCGATCTTCGCCATCCGCCTGTTCCATGCGTCGGCGGCCGAACTGCTCAGCGCCTTCGTCGGCAACAGCAGCGGCGCGGCGATGCTGGCGCTGGTGCTGGTGTTCGGCGTCACCTTCGGCGCGGGGAAGCTGATCGCCCACGCCATCGGCCGCCGCACGCGCCAGTCGGTGCTTGGGCCGGTGGACCGGGTGCTGGGTGCAGGCTTCGGCGCAGTCAAGGGGCTGATCGGCGCGACTTTGGTCTTCCTTGCCTTCAGCCTGGTCTATGACACCTTCTACGGTAGCGCGGCGCGCCGTCCCGACTGGCTGAGCGACGCGCGCACCTATCCTTTGCTCAACGCCAGCGGGCAGGCGATCAGCGAATTTCTGGCGGAGCAGCGGGCGAAGAAGCCGGCGGTGGAAGGGTAGATTGAGGGCGTGTTGCGTATCGATTAGTTGCGGACGGGAGATTAGCTATTTCTGTCTCCAGATTGCGGATATCGCGTCGGCGCCATTTGAGCAATCAGAGGCTACGAGTATATACTGGCACGGAATTCTGATGATGGATATGAGCGATGAACGGTAGATGCTTGGCCTTACTGATGGCCCTTTTTGTCCCTCTTGCCCCCTTGGATGCTCAACATCCGATGATCTTGGCGAGACTTAATGAATGGAACGCCGCCGCGCCCGTCCCTGCCGATGAGATTTTGAAAACAGAGATTCGAGGAGAAGCGGGCGAAATCTATGGCGGGAAGGCCGATTGCAATAGTTCGGATATTGCAATCGACACGATCGAACCCGCAACTGCCGATCGATATGCTTTCAATGCCATCTTACGAAAAGCGTTGAGGAACGCCTGGTTCGTAACCGCGAAATTGCCGGGTTGTGAGCAGGCACCCATGCGCTTTATGGTCCTGCAGAACGCTGACAATAGCTTACGCACAGTCCGCGTGAACCGCGGGATTTCCTATGCATGGGATTCGCTGATTGGCGATACGCTCCCGGCGGCTCAACTTGCCGCAACCATTGCTCTCGAGCGAGCGGGCGTTACGTGCAGTTCCAACGAAAAGACGATTTTGGGAGTCACACGGATTGCGGTTGGGGAGGCGAGCGTCGGTAAAAATGTCTTTGGAATTCGCTACTCCGGCAGTTGGACTGAAGTCTGGCCGATCGAAGCCTGCAAACGAACCGTCGAGGTATCGATCAAATTCACAGCTGACGGAGATGGTGGAGCGTTTACCCAAATTCTTGGAGATAAAACGCGAATTCTGTCTTAGCGGAACCACTGGACGAGCCGTCTAGCTGCCTCAGATGGACGGAGGGCGGTCTCCTCTTACAATCCGGCTGTTGGCTAATTAGGGTAGGAGAGACGGAAGCAGGCGGCCGCTAACCACCCAAATCCGCCATCCAACAGTTTGGGCGCCCTCAGCGGCTACAGCCACCCCTTCTCCCGATACGCCGCCGCCGTAGACTTCAGCCCCTCTTCGGTCGGAACCTGCGGCAGCCAGAGCCGCTTGGGCGGTTGCTTGCGTTTCGCGGCCACCCAGTCGGGATGGCAGAAATAGTCGACGCGGTCGGGGGTGAGCTTCGCGCGTTTGCCGCGCACCAGCCGGTCAGCGCGCGCCGCGATCCACAGCAGCCATTCGGGCGTCGCCATCACGCGGACATTGCGCCCGACCGCGCGACCGATCGCCGCGCCAAAATCCTTGTGGTCCCAGCCGCCGGCCACGCCGTCATCGACTTCGTAGCTGCGGGTCAGGCTGTTCTCCTTCTCCTGCGCCAGGGCGAGGAGCAGCCGGGCGAGGTCGCCGACATGGATGACCGACAGCCGTCCACCGGGCGGAAGCATCATGATGCCGCGCTTCGCCATGCGGAACAGTTCCAGCATCTCGCGGTCGCCGGGGCCGTAGATCGCTGGCGGGCGCACGATCGTCCAGTCGAGGCCGCTTGCCTTGACATGTTTTTCGGCCAGTTCCTTGGACCAGCCATAGTCCGACAGCTTGGGCTCCCGCGCGGCAAGCGAGGAGACATGCACCAGCCGCCTGATGCCGCGCCGCCGCATCGCGTCGATGACCGCCACCGTGCCGCGCGCATTGCCTGCCTCGAACCCGTCGCGGTCGGGCGCGTTCACCACGCCGGCGATATGGATCACGGCGTCGGCGTCGCGCACCAGCGTATCGAGCGCGGCGGCGTCCTCCAGCGATCCCGGCACCCATTTGAGCCTGGCGCGGGGCGGCTGCGCCTTGCGGGTCAGGGCGTTCACGCGAAACCCTTCGCCCAGCGCCTGCTCCAGCACCTCGGTCCCGACGAAGCCGGTCGCACCCGTCATGGCAATCCTGAACGGCACGGGCTTCACATCATCGCCAAATGGTCGCGGTGGACGAGGACGGAGCGCGGCATTTCGCCCAGAAGGGCGGCGATCTCCTCGCTGCGGCGGCCGGCGATCTTCGCGGCGGCGGCGCTGTCATATTCGACCAGGCCGCGCGCGATCACCCGGCCGTCCGGCGCGACGATGTCCACGACGTCGCCGCGCTCGAACAGCCCTTCCACGCTGGCGACCCCGGCGGGGAGCAGGCTGTTGCCGCGCCCGAGCGCCTTTTCCGCGCCCGCGTCGATCACCAGCCGCCCGCGCGTCGTCAGCCGTCCGGCAAGCCAGCCCTTGCGCGCGCCCTTGCCCTGCGCCGCCATGAAGATCGAGCCACGCCCGCCCTTCGCCCAATGCGACAGCGGCGCATCCACCTTGCCCGACAGGATGGCGAGGTGCGCGCCCGCGCCGGTGGCGATCTTCGCCGCCTGGATCTTCGACACCATGCCGCCCGATCCCATGCCGGACGCCGAGCCGTCATCGGCCATGCCCATGACCGCCGCGTCTACCGTCTCTATCGTCTCGATCAGCATCGCATCCGCATCGACGTGCGGGTTGGCGGTGTAAAGCCCGTCCACGTCCGACAGCAGCGCAACCGCGTCGGCCCGTGCCGCCTGTCCGATGCGCGCCGCGAGCCGGTCATTGTCGCCGAAGCGGATTTCGGCGGTCGCCACGCTGTCATTCTCGTTGACCACGGGTACGACGCGCAGCGCCATCAGCCGCTCCAGCGTGGCCGATGCGTTGAGGTAGCGGCGGCGATTTTCAAGGTCGTCCAGCGTCACCAGCATCTGCGCCGCGGTGATGCCGCGTTCGGCCAGCAGCCCGGCCCAGCATTGCGACAGCGCGATCTGCCCGGTCGCCGCCGCCGCCTGCGCGTCCTCCAGGCTGGCGCGACCGCCCTTGGGCAGTTTCAGCCGCCGCGCGCCGAGCGCGATCGCGCCGGAGGAGACGATGATGACCTGCTGCCCCGCCGCGTGCCGCTCCGCCACGTCGGCGACGAGCGTGCGGAGCCAGTCGGTGCGGACCTCGCCCGCCGGATCGACCAGCAACGCCGACCCGATCTTCACGACCAGGCGGCGGATGAGGGCAGGGGGGAAGCCGGAAAGGGGGTGGGTCACTTACTCAACATCCGTTCGGGGATTCAGGCGGAGGTCAGATCGGCGACCATGGCTTTTCGGCCTCGGGCGCGTCCTCCTCGTCCGCCTCGGCCGGTTCGTCGAGCAGCGGCAGCACCGCGTCCAGCAGTGCGCCCACGCCTTCGCCGGTCGCGCCGGAGATGATGAACACATCCTCGACGTCCGCCTCCTCGCGCAGCTGCCCGGCGATGTCCTCCATCAGTTCCTGCCCCAGCAGGTCGCCCTTGTTCAGCACCACCAGTTGCGGCTTTTCGTCAAGGCCGCCGCCATAGGCCGCCAGTTCGTCGGTCACGATGCGGAAGGCATCGACGGGGTCGTCCGCCGTCGCGTCGATCAGGTGCAGCAGCACCCGGCATCGCTCGATATGGCCCAGGAACCGGTCGCCGATCCCCGCGCCCTCCGCCGCGCCCTCGATCAGGCCGGGGATGTCGGCGAGCACGAATTCGCGGTCGCGGTGCAGCACGACGCCCAGTTGCGGCTTGGTGGTGGTGAAGGCATAGGCGCCGACCTTCGCCTTGGTGTTCGTCACCTGGTTGATGAAGGTCGACTTGCCGGCGTTCGGCATGCCCACGAGGCCCACGTCGGCGAGCAGCTTCAGCCGCAGCCAAACCCACATTTCCTTGCCCGGCCATCCGGTGCCATGCTGACGCGGCGCGCGGTTGGTGCTGGTCTTGTAGGACAGGTTGCCGCGCCCGCCGTCGCCGCCGCGCAGCAGCACCAGCCGCTGGCCGACTTCGGTAAGGTCGGCGAGCAGCTCCTGCTCATATTCCATCGTGCCGTCTTCCGCGTCCTCCGTCCCCTCGACGGGAACCGGATCGGACAGGATCTGCGTGCCGACCGGCACCTTGATGACCAAATCCTCGCCGCCCGCGCCATAGCGGTTCTTGCCCATGCCGGGCTGGCCGCGCTGCGCCTTGAAATGCTGGGTGTAGCGGAAGTCGATCAGCGTGTTGAGCCCGGCGACCGCCTCGAAGATGATGTCGCCGCCCTTGCCGCCATTGCCGCCGTCCGGGCCGCCATATTCGACATATTTTTCGCGCCGGAAGCTGACCGCGCCGGGGCCGCCCCAGCCGGACTTGATGTAGATTTTCGCTTGATCGAGGAAATGCATGGCGCGCCCATAACGCCATATGCGGCAAAGTTAAACCTTGGCCTGCGCGGCAAAGGTCGCTGCCTCCTGAAGCAGCGCCGACGTGAGGCTGCGCGTCGCGATCTCGCGCGCCTTTTCGCGAGACAGGCCGATCGCGGCGGCCATCGGCCCGCCGAGTTGCGAATCGCCCAGCGCCAGCAGCACCAGCATCAGCGTATTTTCGCGAATGATGTCGCCCATGTTCGGGGTCAGCGCGCTTGCCGCGAGCTTTTCGACCAGGCGGTGGATCGCCTCCACCACCGGATCGAGCGCATCCTCGTTGCCCGATGACAGCATCCAACTCGCCAACGCGCCCGCGCCCTGCGCGTCGAAGGCGTCGAAGGTCATGTCGACGATGGTGCGCGGGCTGACTTCGCCGCGCCGCGCCGCGTCCACCGCTTCGCCGATGCTGGCGGTGATCATGTCGGCCAGATGCGCGGCGAGCGCCTTCTGAAGGCCCGCCGCAGACCCGAAATGGTGGAGCAGATTGGCGTGCGTTCTCCCGATCCGCGCCGCGACGGCCTTGAGCGTGACCGCTTGCGGGCCTGCTTCGATCAGGAGCGTCCGCGCAGCCTCGACGGCGGCGAGGCGGCTTTCGTCGGGGGTGAGGCGCGCGCGGATTATTGACATCAGTGTCAGTAGCTCGTATTTACATCAATGTAAGTAAGCGAAGGAGGCGTCCCGTGACACCCACCGACCTCACCATCACTCCGCGCGATCGCCGCTTTGGACGGGACCGTGCGCGCGGGCGACATTGGCTGAACAATGATCCGATCGCCACGGCTTTCTTCAATGCGCTGTCGATCACCTTTCCGCGGGGTGAGGCCTTCTTCATCGATTCCGTCCGGGCCTTCCGCGACGATGTGCCGACGAAGCTGGCGGGGGAGATCGCCGCGTTCATCAGGCAGGAGGTGGTGCACGGCCGGGAGCATCTGGCGTTCAACCGGCAGATGACCGATCAGGGGTATGACGTGTCGCGCCTCGACGACGATGTGACGCTGGTGCTGGACCTCGCCTACGGACGCCCGCCGATCGTGCGGCTTGCCGCGACCATGGCGCTGGAGCATTTTACCGCGATCCTGGCGCATGAGTTGCTGCGCGATCCCAGCCATCTGGACGGAGCGGACCCGGAATTGGCGGCGCTCTGGCGCTGGCACGCGGTCGAGGAGATCGAGCATAAGGGCGTCGCGCATGACACATGGGTTCATGCCACCCGCGACTGGACGCGGTTCAAGCGCTGGTGGGTCAGGACGCTGATGATGCTGATCGTCACCAGGCATTTCCTGCATCATCGCGCGCGCGGCATGATGGACCTGTTGCGGCAGGACGGGATCACCGACGGGCGGGCGTGGGGCGGGTTGCTTCGCTACGCACTGGTGCGGCCCGGCATCCTTCGCCGCATAGCGCTGCCCTGGGCGGGTTATTTCCTGCCGGGCTTTCATCCGTGGGCGGTGGACGACCGCGCGCTCATTGCTCTTCCCGATACGCCCTATGCCGATGCGCGGGTGACCGGGGACATAGTCTCCCCCGCTTGACGAGGGGACGGGCGCGCTCTTTTATCGCCCCATGCCTGAAGCCCCCGTCCTCGAAACCGCCCGCCTCATCCTTCGCCCGCATCGCCTAGACGATTATGCCGCCTGTCGCCGCCTCTGGGCCGATGCCGATGTCGTCCGCTTCATCGGCGGCGCGCCGCAGGAGGCGCAGGCGGTCTGGTTCCGCCTGCTGCGCTACGCCGGCATGTGGGCGCTGCTCGGCTATGGCATGTGGGTGGTCGAGGACCGGGCGAGCGGAGCGATGCTGGGCGAGGCTGGACTGTTGAACGCGGAACGCGGCCTTGCTGAACTGGAGGGCGTGCCCGAAGCGGGATGGGTGCTGGGGCCGGACGCCTGGGGGAGGGGCATCGCGACCGAAGCGATGGCGGCGGTGCTCGATTGGGTGGACGGCCATGTCGACGCGCCGTCGATCCGCTGCATCATCGATCCGGACAATGCCGCGTCGATCAAGGTCGCCGAAAAGCTCGGCTTTGCGGCATTGACCGACGCCGACTATGGCGGCAGGCCGACGCGGGTTTTCGATCGGCCGAGACGCCGCCCCGCTCAGGCCGCCACCAGCAGCGCGTCTGCGTAAACAGCCATCGCCGGGTCGTCGTTCAACTGCCCGACGTCGCCTTCCTCGAAGATCAGGCTTTCGACCGTCGCACCGCGCGCGACGCTGAACAACGGCCGGGTTTTGCCGTCATGGCGGAAGCCGAGCTTGCGCAGGACGTTGCCAGACGCGGGGTTGTCGATGAAATGGCTTGCCCGGATGTCGGCGACACCGGCCGCGCGCGCCATCGACAGCACGGCGCGTCCTGCCTCCGTGGCGAAGCCGAGGCCCCAATAGGGCCGCGCGATCCAGTAGCCCAGTTCCGGGCGACCCTCCTCATCCAGATGCACGCCGCACCCGCCCACGAGGCGCGGCGCGCCATTGGTGCGGGTGAAGGCGAGCAGCCGGGGCAAGCGCGTATCCTGCGGCAAGGCCAGGAATGCCTCGGCGTCGGCGCGGGTATAGGGGCTGGGCACGCGGGACAGGTTCCGCGCGACGGCAGGGTCGTTGATGGCGTGGGCCAGCGCGGGCGCGTCCTCCATCCAGCCGGGACGCAGCAGCAGGCGCGGGGTGCGGGCGAACATTCTCGTCTCTCCTCTTGGGTGCGCCGTTAGCCGCCCATGATGACGGCTTGACGACGCTGCTCCTGGGCTATCGGCTTTGCTCGCATGACGCGCGAAAAGCCGCTTAGTTCCAGTGACTTGAGGGAATTTGAGGGGAAATGCCGCCCAACGCGAACAGGGGCGCCCCTCTGGTGAGGAGCGCCCCTTGTTCCCTCGGACACCGGCGTCGGAATAGTCATCCAAACGCCGGGAGGATCGCCCCTGAAGGACGACCCGTCATCGGTCGTCCGTTATTCGGCCGCTTCGGCCATTGCGTCGACCGACACATATTTGCGGCCGAGCTTGCCGGTGTGGAACACCACCTTGCCTTCGCCGAGCGCGAAGAGGGTGTGGTCCTTGCCCATGCCCACATTGCGGCCCGGATAGACGCGGGTGCCGCGCTGGCGAATGATGATGTTGCCGCCGATCACGTCCTGACCGCCGAACTTCTTGACGCCAAGGCGCTTCGACTCTGAATCGCGACCGTTGCGCGACGAACCGCCAGCTTTCTTATGTGCCATGACCTAAACTCCTTGATTCTGCTGCGCTGCGGCTCAGGCGATCGACACGATCTTGAGGATCGTGTGATTCTGGCGATGGCCGTTCTTGCGACGATAATTGTGGCGGCGGCGCTTCTTGAAGACGATGACCTTCTCGCCCTTCGCCTGCGCGATGATTTCGGCGGCGACCGTCAGCTTCGAGACATCCTTCACGTCGCTGCCTTCGCCGGCGAACAGGACGTCGCCCAGCGTGACCTTGTCGCCGGCTTCACCGGCCAGCTTCTCAACGACGATCTTGTCTCCGGCGGCGACGCGATACTGCTTGCCGCCTGTACGCACGATAGCGAACATGGCTTGTCTCTTCTCGTTCAAATCTGCTTTACGCAGATCATCGAGGAGCAAATCCTCTCGACCCGCGCGGGAATGTGGCCCGTTAGTGGAAGGACATGGCGCTGTCAACCGATCCGGCACGGTTTTGCGGGGTGGTTTTGGCAGGACCGGCGCCTTATCTATCGAGGCCCGATCTATCGAGGCCCGGGCAGGAGCGACGATGCGGCAGGACGGTGCAGACCGACGGAAGGGAAGCAAGGGGCGTCATCGCCCCGCGATTCTCGCCGCGCTCTGGACCCTGATTGCCGTCACGCTCCTGTCCGCCCTCGCGCCACTCGGTCCGCCGCTGAGCCGGGCGCGGGGTTCCGCCTTCAATCCCGCGACCAGCGACGTGGTGCTCAAGACACGCCCGGCGGTCCGCGCGGACGCGCGGCCGGAGCGGCTGCCCGATGGCAAGGCGGTGCCGTTCGTCGGGATTCTGGCGGTGCTGCCGATTCTGGCCCTGACACCGTTCGTCATGCCGGCTTTCTTCACGCGGCGGCGCGCGTCTGCCTCCGTTCCTGCCTCTCTTCGCCGCACCGGCCGGTCCCGCGCGCCCCCCATCGCGGCCTGACGATTTGAAGCGGCTCGCCCGGCGCGAGCTTTCGTCGGCACAGGAGGGACACCATGCCCCATGACGATGACCCGTTGGATGAGCGCTCCCGGCGCCGTCCGCCCTGGTGGTTCATGCCCGCGGTCATGACCGGCCTCGGACTTGCAGCCGCCATGCTGTCCATGACCATGATCAGCATCGTGGAATGACGTGAACAGGGCCGGACGCGCACATGCGCGTCCGGCCGCTTGAAGAGAAAAAACAATGCCTCACCATACACCTTTGATCGGGACCATCGTCGCCGGTCTCGTCGTCGCCTTCCTCATGGGTTCGATCGCCCATCGGCTGAAACTCTCGCCATTGGTCGGCTATCTGATCGCCGGCATCATGGTCGGCCCCTTCACGCCGGGCTTCGTGGCGGACGCCGGCCTTGCCAACGAACTGGCGGAAATCGGCGTCATCCTGCTGATGTTCGGGGTGGGGCTGCATTTCTCGCTCAAGGATTTGCTGTCGGTCAAGAATATCGCGGTGCCCGGCGCGCTGGTGCAGATCGCCGTAGCGACGCTGCTCGGCATGGGGCTGGCGCATCTGATGGGATGGACGCTGATGGGCGGACTCGTCTTCGGTCTCGCTCTGTCGGTCGCCAGCACGGTCGTGCTGCTGCGGGCTTTGCAGGGCGCGGACCTGGTCGATACGCGGCGCGGGCGGATCGCGGTCGGCTGGCTGATCGTCGAGGATCTGGTGATGGTGCTGGCGCTCGTGCTGCTGCCGGCGCTGGCCGCGGTCATGACCAGCGCGGATGGGGGCGGGGCCTCAGCGCTGCTCGCGCCGCTGCTTGGCACCTTGCTCAAGGTGGTGGGCTTCGTCGTCGTCATGCTGGTGGTCGGTCGACGCATCATTCCCTGGGCGCTGCACTGGGTCGTGCATACCGGATCGCGGGAATTGTTCCGGCTCGCCGTTCTTGCCATCGCGCTCGGCGTCGCGTTCGGCGCGGCCTATGTGTTCGACGTGTCCTTCGCGCTGGGCGCGTTCTTTGCGGGCATGATCCTGGGCGAAACCCCGCTAAGCCGCCGCGCGACCGAGGAGACGCTGCCTCTGCGCGACGCTTTTGCGGTGCTGTTCTTCGTGTCGGTGGGGATGCTGTTCAATCCCGCGATCGTGGTTGAGCAGCCGCTTCCCCTGCTGGCGACCGTGCTGATCATCGTCATCGGAAAGTCCATCGCCGCCTGGGGCATCGTCCGCGCCTTCGGCCATGCCAATGTCACCGCGCTCACCATCGCCGCCAGCCTCGCGCAGATCGGCGAATTCTCCTTCATCCTCGCCTCGCTCGGCACGGGCTTGGGCGTTCTGCCGGCGGATGCGCGCGACCTGATCCTGGCGGGCGCGATGGTGTCGATCTTCCTCAACCCCATCCTTTTCTCGATGATCGTCCGCGGCCACCGCAAGGAAGAGGATGTGCCGTCGGCCGCCGACGAGCAGGTCGCCCAGGCCATGGGCCATACGATCCTCGTCGGCTACGGCCGCGTCGGCAAGCTGATCGCCGCGCGACTGGCCGCCAAGCGCGTCGACTTCGTGGTCGTCGAGGGCGACAAGGAAAAGGCGGAGGAAGCCGGCGAGGCGGGACATATCGTCGTGCGCGGCAATGCGCTGGAGGACCGGCATCTGCGCGCGGCGGGAATCGGCGAGGCGCGCAACATGCTGATCGCCGTGCCCGAGGGTTTCGAGGGCGGCGCGATCCACGAACATGCGCGCCACCTCAACCCCAACCTGAACGTGATCGCCCGCGCGCACAGCGACGAGGAGGTCGCGCATCTCGAATCGCTGGGCGTGCCGCATATCGTGATGGGCGAACGCGAGCTGGCGTCGCGGATGCTGACATTGTGCGGGGTGGGCTAGGCCAGGCTATCGAGGAACCGCGCCGCCGCCTCGCGGATGGCGGCGCGGTCCTTCTCCGCCATCTTTTCCCAGGTGCGATACGGCATCGCCATGCGCGGGTTGCGCGCCAATATCTTCCCGTTGCGGGCGATGAAATCCCAATAGAGGGCGTTGAACGGGCAAGCGTCCTCGCCCACCCGCTGCTTGACGTCATAGCGGCAGGAGCGGCAATAATCGGACATCCGGTTGATGTAGGCGCCGCCCGCCGCATAGGGTTTCGACCCCAGCAGCCCCCCGTCGGCAAACAGCGCCATGCCGACCGTGTTGGGCATTTCGACCCATTCATACGCGTCGGCATAGACTTCCAGATACCAGATATGGACCTGGTGCGGGTCGATCCCGGCGATCAGGGCGAAATTGCCGGTGATCATCAGCCGCTGGATATGATGGGCGTAGGCATGGTGGATGGTCTGGCCGATCGCCTGGGCCATGCAATGCATGTCGGTCTCGGCGGTCCAGTAGAAGGCAGGCAGATCGCGCGTGGCGTTCAGCGCATTGCGGGAGCCATAGTCCGGCCCTTCGTGCCAATAGACGCCGCGCACATATTCGCGCCAGCCGATGATCTGGCGGATGAAGCCCTCCGCGCAGTTCAATGGCACCTTGCCGGCGCGATAACGCTTCTCCGTCTCGCGGCACAGGCCCAGCGGGTCGAGCAGCCCGGCGTTGATATAGGGCGAAAGGATCGAGTGCCACAGGAACGGCTCGTCGGTCAGCATCGCGTCCTGATAGTCGCCAAAGCGAGGCAGCGCTTCATCGAGAAACCGCTTCTGCTGGCGCAGGGCATCGGCGCGGGTCACGGCGAAGGCGAAATGGTCGAGGCTGCCGATATGGTCGGAAAAGCGATCGGCCACCATCGCCAGCACCTCTTTCGTGATGGCGTCGGGGCGGAAGCGGATCGGCTGCGGCATCAGCAGGTCGCGGCCAGGGGCGGGCTTGCGGTTATCCGCGTCGTAATTCCACTGCCCGTCCTCGGGCTGCCCCTCGTCATCCAGCAGCAGCCCGGTCTTGCGGCGCATGTCGCGGTAGAAATATTCCATCCGCATCTGCTTGCGCGCCGCCGCCCATGTGTCGAAATCGGCATGGGAGCATAGGAAACGGTCGTCCTCGTGGATGGTGACGGCCATGGCGAAGCGGTCCTGCCAGCTTTCCAGCATCGCCCGGACGCGCCATTCGCCCGCTTCGGTGACGTGGATGGCGTCGGGCGCGTGGCGCTCGACGGCCCGCGCGACTTCGCCGGTGAAGGAGCCGCTGTTGTCGGGATCGTCGAGCCTGACATAATCGACCGTCCATCCCGCGTCGCGCAGCGCCTCTGCATGGTGGCGCATGGCGGACAGGATGAAGGCGATCTTGGCCTTGTGATGCTTCACATAGGTCGTTTCGTCGGCGACCTCCATCATCAGGACGATCGCGTCCGCCTTGTCCACCGCGCGCAGTGAGGCCAGATCGAGGCTTAGCTGGTCGCCAAGGACGGGGATGAGGATGGGCATCGCCCTTCAATGGACGAGATGCCGCCTGGCTCCCAAGCTGGCCCAAAGGGCGGGTTCATCCCGTTGAGGCGCCGGGTCAATCGCGGCGCATGGCGTCGCCCCGGCGCGGGCGCGACCTTGGCGACGGCCGGAGACAGCAAACTATAGGTTTCGTTCCCCCGCTTCGGTATAGGCTATGGCGATGCGAACCACCTATGACAGCGCGACGGTGCGCCTCTATCATCTGGGCGACGACGGCGGCGCGACGACCCTGATGTACGGCCCGCTGGGCGAGGCTCTACGCGTCGCGGAGCAGCAGCCGGCCGAGGTGCAGGATGGGCTTTTCCTCGCCACCGACAATGACGTGGTCGCCTATTTGGACTTCGTGGAGGGGTAGCTTACCCCTCGAAACCGAAGGGCGCCCGCGTCCGCCGATAATCGTCGGGCAGCATGTCCCGTCCGATCGGCGGGGCGGAGCGGGCCATGCACTGGGCGCGGTGGCACAGGCGGCAGGTGACGCCGATCGGCGTTGGCTCCGGCGGCGCGCTGTCCTGCGTGTAGATCAGCCGATGGGCATGTTCGCCGGCGCAGGTCAGCGCGATCGCCCGTTCGACCTTGGGCGCGCCCCAGCCGCCACCGCCCGCCGTCACGGTGCGCGCGATCGAGAAGAAGCGTTGTCCGTCGGGCAGTTCCAGCCACTGCGTCACCACCTCGCGCGGCCGTTCGAACACGCGATGCACCGACCAGAGCGGGCAGGAGCCGCCATGCCGGGCGAAGGGAAAGCCCGCGCCGTCCAGCCGCTTGCTGACATTGCCGGCCGGATCGACCCGCAGGAAGAAGAAGGGGATGCGCTCCTGTCCCGGCTTTTGCAGCGTGGTGAGGCGGTGGGCGGTCTGCTCGAAACTGACGCCGAACTGGCGGGCGATCGCCTCGACATCATAGCGGCGGGTCTCCACCGCCTTGGCGAAGGCGGCGTAGGGCATCAGGATCGCCGCCGCGCCATGGCTCGCCAGCGCGCGCCGCGCGAGGCGACGGCTGCTCTCGCCGGAAAATTGCCCGTCTTTCAGGAGCATGTCGAAGCTCTTTCGCATTTCCAGATAGGCGATCTGGAGCGCAAGTTGGAACTGCGCGCTCGCCCCGTCGAGCGCATCGTCGAGCAGCACCGCGTCGCGGTGGCGGTCGAGCCGCCGCATCGATCCCGCCATCACGTCGGACGGCAGCCGTCGCACGCGCAGATTATGCTTGGCCCTGAGCCATCCCGTTAGGCCCCCCTCCGCTTCGGCTTCGGACGCCAGGCGCTCGCCCAGATCGTCGAGGGCGGGGAAGCAGTTGCGGCGCGCGGCGAGGAAGCGGCGCGCCTCGGCGACGGGATCGGCCGCATCCTCCTGCGCCGGGCCGCCCGCATTCTGATCGGCCAGCGCCAGATGCTCCTCGCGATAGCTGGTATAAAGGCGCAGCAGCGCTTCGGTGATCCCCGGATAGTTGACCGCGACATCGCCGGTCGCCAGCGCCGGCAGGTCGATGTCGGCGAACATCGGATCGCGCAGCACCGCCTGTAGTCGCGCGGTCTGCTCCGCGCCGCCGTCGCCCGCGACTTCGCCCATGTCGAGCTTGTAGGTGCGCGCCAGGCGCAGCAGCATGTCGGCGGTCAGCGGCCGCTGGTTGCGTTCCAGCAGCGCGACATAGGAAGCCGAAATGTCGAGGTCCGCCGCCATGTCCGCCTGGGTCAGCCCCAGCTCGCGTCGCAGCCGCCGCAGCCGCGGACCCATATAGACGGGGCGGTCCTTTGCCATGTCGCGTTCTCCTGTGTACGAGCTTTACAACTTTACACGAATATTCTGTAAAGATCGACAACTGAACCGCGCCCCGTCTTCGCGATGCCCAAACAACTGTCTAGCTCGCTGTACAAATGGTTCACCCGAGGAAGCAGACATGACCTATCACAGCGAAATCACGAAGGCCGGCGACGTCATCAGCGCGGAGAGCCACTGGGACGGCATCGCGGCCGAATCAGTCGCGCGGATGCGCCTCCAGAACCGTTTCCACACCGGCCTCGACATCGCACGCTACACCGCGAAGATCATGCGCGCCGACATGGCGGCCTATGACGCGGACCCGGCCAACTACACCCAATCGCTGGGCTGCTGGCACGGCTTCATCGGCCAGCAGAAGATGATCAGCATCAAGAAGCATTTCGGCACGACCAAGGGCCGCTACCTCTATCTGTCGGGCTGGATGGTCGCCGCGCTCCGCAGCGAATTCGGGCCGCTGCCCGACCAGTCGATGCACGAGAAAACCAGCGTCCCCGCACTGATCGAGGAACTCTACACCTTCCTGCGGCAGGCTGACGCGCGCGAACTGGGCATGATGTTCCGCGACCTCGATGCCGCGCGAGACGGTGGCAACGAAGTCGAGGCGCAGCGCATCCAGCACGCGATCGACAATTACGAAACCCATATCGTCCCGATCGTCGCCGACATCGACGCCGGCTTCGGCAATGCTGAGGCGACCTATCTGCTCGCCAAGAAATTCATCGAGGCGGGCGCCTGCTGCATCCAGATCGAGAATCAGGTCTCGGACGAAAAGCAGTGCGGCCACCAGGACGGCAAGGTCACGGTTCCGCACGAGGACTTCCTCGCCAAGATCCGCGCCGTTCGCTACGCCTTCCTCGAACTGGGCGTCGATGACGGCGTGATCGTCGCGCGCACCGACAGCCTGGGCGCTGGCCTGACCAAGCAGATCGCCTACACCCGCGCGGCGGGCGACATCGGCGACCTGTATAACGGCTTCCTCGATTGCGATCCGGTCGATCCGGCCGCGGTCGGTCATGGCGACGTGCTCATCAGCCGCGATGGTCAGTTGCTCAAGCCCAAGCGCCTGCCAAGCAATCTCTATCAGTTCCGTGCCGGAACCGGCGAGGATCGCTGCGTCCTCGATTGCATCACCGCGCTCCAGAACGGCGCGGACCTGCTGTGGATCGAGACCGAAAAGCCGCATATCGGCCAGATCGGCGGCATGGTCACCCGCATCCGGGAGGTCATTCCCAACGCCAAGCTGGTCTATAATAATTCGCCCAGCTTCAACTGGACGCTGAACTTCCGTCAGCAGGTGTTCGACGCCTGGGAGAAGGAAGGCCGGGACCTGTCCGCCTATGACCGTGCGCGGCTGATGAGCGTTGACTATGACGGCACCGATCTCGGCATCGAGGCGGACGAGCGCATCCGCACCTTCCAGAAGGACGCGGCGCGCGAGGCGGGCATCTTCCACCACCTCATCACCCTGCCGACCTATCACACCGCCGCGCTCAGCACCGACAATCTCGCCAAGCGCTATTTCGGCGAGGAGGGGATGCTGGGTTATGTGAAGCAGGTCCAGCGCGAGGAAATTCGCCAGGGCATCGCCTGCGTCAAGCATCAGAACATGGCCGGCTCCGACATCGGCGACGATCACAAGGAATATTTCGCCGGGGAGGCCGCCTTAAAGGCCGGCGGCGCGCACAACACGATGAACCAGTTTGCAGCCTGACAGGCCGCGGGGGAACCAGTTCGCGGCCTGACAGGCTGCTGCGAGCCATCGCGTGGCGCTGTGCAGACGCGCCGCGCGCTTGGGTGGAAGGACTGGACGGCCCGGCGGCGCACCGCCGGGCCGTTTTTTCATAAGCCTTGCTTATGACACCCCATAGCGGTTCCGCCTGTATCGCCGCTGCACGATCGGATAAGGCGCCCCCGTCAGTTACGGGAGATGCGCCATGTCCTATACGCTCATCACGGCTAACCGGAATTATAGCAGCTGGTCGCTGCGGCCCTGGCTATTGATGACGGCGCTGGGCATATCCTTTGAGGGCCGGATCGAGCCGTTCGCGTCCGCCACCAACTATGCCGCCTTCCGCAGCTTCTCGCCGACCGGACAGGTGCCCGCGCTCATTGATGGTGCCCGGACGATATGGGATTCGCTCGGCATCACCCTGTATCTTGCCGATCGTCATTCCGGCGTCTGGCCCGCGGACGAGGCGGCGCGCGCTTTTGCCCAATGCGCCGTCGCGGAAATGCACAGCGGTTTCGGCACGCTGCGAAGCGACTGCGCCATGAATGTTGGCGTCAGGGTGGAGCCCCATATGCCCTCTCCCGCGCTCCACCGCGACATCGCTCGCCTGCGCGAATTGTGGGAGGAGGGGCTGGATCGCTTCGGCGGGCCCTATCTTGCCGGGGCGATCTTTACCGCGATCGACGCTTTCTATGCCCCCGTCGCCTTCCGGGTGCGGACCTATGGCCTTGATGTCGGTCCGATAGGACAGGGTTGGGTGGACCATATGCTCGAACACCCCGCGATGAAGCAGTGGGAGGCAGAAGCGCTCGCAGAGACGTGGCGCGAGGATAGCCACGAGGCGGATATCGGCGCGGCGGGGCGGATCGTGGCCGACTATCGCGCGGTGTAGATCGCCTCACCCGCTTGTTCCCCGGCGAAAGCCGGGGTCCAGGGTTCGAGGCGCTGCGCGTGTGGCCCTGGGCCCCGGCTTTCGCCGGGGAACAGCTTATAAACCTTCGAGCAGCGTGACAGGAAGATTGGCGACGGATGGGCGGTGTAACTTTCTTGCCCTGCCGATGACAAAAACCGCCGCTTTCTATCGCCCCGCCCCTTTCCTGATCGGGCGGACGGGTCTAGGGGGAGGGGCATCATGGTTAAGCCCCGCACCCTCTATGAGAAGATCTGGGACGCGCACGTCGTCGAGCGCCGCCCGGACGGCACCTGTCTTATCTATATCGACCGCCACCTCGTTCATGAGGTGACGAGCCCGCAGGCGTTCGAAGGTCTTCGTCTGGCCGGCCGCGCGGTGCGCCGGCCCGACCTGACGCTGGCGGTGCCCGACCATAACCTGCCCACCACCCCGCGACGCGACGCTGCGGGCAACCGCATCCCCATCGCCGACCCCGAAAGCGCGCAGCAGCTCGCCGCGCTGGAGCGGAACGCGCCGGAATTCGGTGTGCGCCTGATCGGCGACGCGGATATCGAGCAGGGCATCGTCCATGTGATCGGGCCGGAGCAGGGCTTCACCCTGCCGGGGACGACTTTGGTCTGTGGCGACAGCCATACCAGCTCGCACGGCGCGCTGGGGGCGCTGGCGTTCGGCATCGGCACGTCCGAGGTCGAGCATGTGCTCGCGACGCAGACGCTGCTGCTCAAGCAATCCAGGACGATGGAAGTGGTGGTCGAGGGCGAACTGGCACCCGGCGTTACGCCCAAGGATGTGGCGCTCGCCATTTGCGGGCGGATCGGCACGGCGGGCGGCACCGGCCATGTGATGGAATATCGCGGTTCCGTGTTCCGCGACATGTCGATAGAAGGGCGGCTGACCGTCGCCAACATGTCGATCGAGGCGGGCGCGCGATCGGGCCTGTTCGCGCCGGACGAGAAGACCTTTGCTTATCTGGCAGGCCGCCCCCTGGCGCCCAAGGGCGCGGACTGGGACGCGGCGGTCGCTTATTGGCGGACGCTGCACACCGACGAAGGCGCGACCTTCGACAAGACGGTCGTGATCGACGCTGCCGACATCGTGCCCACCGTCACTTGGGGCACCAGCCCGGAGGATGTGGTGCCGGTGACGGGAATTGTGCCCGATCCGGACAGCTTCACCGACCCCAGCAAGCAGGCCGCCGCGCGCAAGTCGCTCGACTATATGGGCCTGTCCGCCGGCCAGCGGATGCAGGATGTGGCGATCGAGCATATCTTCATCGGCAGCTGCACCAACAGCCGGATCGAGGATCTGCGCGCCGCCGCCGCTCTGCTCAAAGGACGGACCAAGGCGCCTGGCGTCAAGCACGCCATGGTCGTGCCCGGCTCAGGCCTCGTCAAGCGCCAGGCCGAGGAAGAGGGTCTGGACCGCATCTTCCTTGAAGCGGGGTTCGAGTGGCGGGAGCCGGGCTGTTCCGCGTGCCTGGGCATGAACCCGGACAAGGTGCCCGCCGGAGAGCGCTGCGCGTCGACCAGCAATCGCAATTTCATGGGCCGTCAGGGGCCGGGATCGCGCACCCATCTGGTGTCGCCCGCCATGGCCGCCGCCGCCGCGATCACCGGACGTCTGACCGACGTGCGCGAATTGATGAACGAGAATGAGGGGGGTGCGCTGTGAAGAAGATTTTCTGGCTGCTGACATTGGGGGCGCTGGCCAGCGCCGCGATGGCCGCGACGCTCGGTCGCGCCGAAGATACGCCCGCCGCCGCCGAGGCCAAGAAGGCGCGCTGATGGAGAAGCTGACCACCGTCGAAGGCGGCGCCTATCCGTTCGGGATGAAGAATGTCGACACCGACATCGTCATCCCGGCGCACTGGCTCAAGACCATCTCGCGATCGGGTCTGGGCAAGGGCGCGTTCGAGGTGTTGCGCAAGGAGCCGGGCAACGTCTTCGACGATCCCGCCTATGCCGGTAGCCCGATCCTGATCGCGGGCGATAATTTCGGCTGCGGATCGAGCCGGGAACATGCCGCCTGGGCGCTCGCGGACTTGGGCATCAAGGTGGTGATCGCGCCGAGCTTTTCCGACATCTTCTCCGGCAACGCGTTCAAGAACGGAATCCTGACCGTCGCGCTGCCGCAGGACGCGATCGACCGGCTGCTGGACGTCGCTCGCGGCGGCGATCCTATCCATGTCGATCTGGAATCGCAGACCGTCACGACCCAGTTCCAGGATCGCTTCGCCTTTGAAATCGACCCGTTTCGCAAACATTGTCTGCTCGGCGGTCTCGACGAAATCGGCCTGACGCTGGGCGACGCTGGCGCGATCGGCCGCTACGAGGCGCGGCAGGCGCACGAACGGCCCTGGCTCGTACCCGCCGCCGTTGCGTAATCCGCCCGTGCTCCCTATCACATGATAATCGATCCAAACGGGGTTCTTGACGCATGACCACCTTCGACGACCGCGAAAAAGCGTTCGAGAATATGTTCGCCCACGACCAGGAAATGGAATTCCGCATCCAGGCGCGGCGCAACCGGCTGCTCGGTGAATGGGCCGCGGGAAAGATGGGGCTGACCCCCGAAGAGACCGACGCCTATGCCAAGGCTGTCGTGCAGGCCGATTTCGAGGAAGCGGGCGACGAAGATGTCATCCGCAAGCTGGTAGGAGACATGACCTCCGCCGGCGTCGACATCGATGAGGCAGGCGTGCGCGCCGCGCTGGACGAGCAGGCGGTAATCGCGCGCCGTATGTTCATCGAATAAGGGCGCATTCCATGCCGATGGCTGCCGACGAGATAGCGGACATGATCCGCGCCGCTATTCCGGATGCTGAGGTCGAGATCACCGATCTGGCCGGCGACGGCGACCATTATGCCGCGCGGGTGGTGGCGGAGAGCTTCCGGGGCATGAGCCGGGTCGCGCAGCAGCGCGCGGTCTATGCGGCACTGGGCGGGCGGATGGGCGGCGTGCTCCACGCCTTGCAACTGACCACCGCCGTTCCCAATTAACCGGTTTGAGACATTCGCGCCGCCCGCATGGCGTCGCCAGACAGATTGGACAAGACAGACATGACCGACGCCGTGCAGGAGCGGATCGCCGAGATCGTCAAGGGCAATGACGTGGTGCTGTTCATGAAGGGCACGCCGCTTTTCCCGCAATGCGGCTTTTCCAGCCGGGCGATCGCGATACTGGAGCATCTGGGTGTCGCGTACGACACGGTCGACGTGTTGCAGGACCAAGGCATAAGGCAGGGGATCAAGGCCTTTTCCGACTGGCCGACCATCCCCCAGCTTTACGTTAAGGGCGAGTTCGTCGGCGGCAGCGACATCATGATGGAAATGTACGAGGCGGGCGAGTTGCAACAGCTCATGACCGAGCAGGGTGTCGCCGCGGCGAACTAATCTCGCCGCCCAGGATTTTTCGGGGCGGGCTGCGTTGGCGGCCCGCCTTTTTCATGTCCGCCGACCTTTCGCACCCGCGCAACAAAATGCGCCATAGGGTCTGGCCGTTCCCCCATGAAGTGGTTACATGGGCCGCCACAAATCCCCTGGGACATGCCGCCATGTCCCGCATCAGAAAGTGGCTCGCCCCATGGATATCCGCCTTGGCCTCACCTTTGACGACGTGCTCTTGCAGCCCGGCGAATCGGACGTGCTGCCCAGCCAGGCGGATACCAGCACGCAGGTGACGCGCGAGATCAGGCTCAACATCCCTATCCTGTCCTCCGCCATGGACACGGTAACGGAGGCCGACATGGCGATCGTGATGGCGCAGCTGGGCGGGATCGGCGTGCTGCACCGCAACCTGTCGGTCGAAGAACAGGTAGAGGCGGTGCGCGCGGTCAAGCGGTTCGAGAGCGGCATGGTGGTCAACCCCATCACCATATTGCCGAGCGCGACGCTGGCTGACGCGCAGATGCTGATGACCCGCCACAAGATCAGCGGCATTCCAGTGGTGGAGCAGTCGGGCAAGCTGGTCGGCATCCTGACCCATCGCGACACGCGCTTCGCCGAAAACCCGAACCAGCCGGTCAGCGAGCTGATGACCAAGGACAATCTGGCGACGGTCAAGGCCGGCGTGGGTCAGGACGAGGCGCGCCGGCTGCTGCACCAGCGCCGGATCGAAAAGCTGCTGGTGGTGGACGACGCCTATCATTGCGTCGGCCTCATCACCGTCAAGGACATCGAGAAGGCCGTCACCTATCCGCAGGCGACCAAGGACGCCGCCGGGCGGCTGCGCGTCGCCGCCGCGACCACCGTGGGCGACAAGGGGCTGGAGCGGAGCGAAGCGCTGATCGACGCCGAGTGCGACCTGATCGTCATCGACACCGCGCACGGCCATAGCCGGCAGGTCGCGGTCGCGGTCGAAGCGGTCAAGCGCCTCTCCAACCATGTCCAGGTGGTCGCAGGCAATGTCGCCACCGCCGAAGCGACCAAGGCGCTGATCGGCGCGGGCGCCGATTGCGTGAAGGTCGGCATCGGGCCGGGCTCCATCTGCACCACGCGCGTCGTCGCGGGCGTGGGCGTGCCGCAGCTCACTGCCGTCATGGATTCGGCCGAGGAAGCGCACAAGCATGGCGTTCCCGTCATCGCCGATGGCGGCCTTCGCACCAGCGGGGACGTGGCGAAGGCGCTGGCCGCCGGCGCGGGCTGCGTCATGGTGGGGTCGCTGCTGGCCGGCACCGCCGAAGCGCCGGGCGAAACATTCCTCTATCAGGGGCGCGCCTATAAGAGCTATCGTGGCATGGGGTCCGTCGGCGCGATGGCGCGGGGAAGCGCGGACCGCTATTTCCAGGCGGATATCAAGGACCAGATGAAGCTGGTGCCCGAAGGCATTGAGGGGCAAGTGCCGTTCAAAGGGCCGGCCAAGGATGTCATCCACCAGCTCGTCGGCGGGGTGAAGGCGGCGATGGGCTATACCGGCAGTCGCACGATCAAGGATCTTCAGGAGCGCGCCCGCTTCGTCCAGATCACCAATGCGGGCTTGTCCGAAAGCCATGTCCATGACGTGACGATCACCCGGGAAGCACCCAATTATCCGACCCGTTAACCTGTTTGTAACGCACCCGGAACAGGGTGCCCGACCATAATGACACCATCGGCTCGCATCCAGGCGGCGATCGAACTGCTCGACGCTATCATCCTCTCCGCGCGTGACGGCGGCCCTGCCGCCGACACGCTGATCGCTCGTTATTTCAAGGACCGGCGCTATGCCGGATCGCGTGACCGGCGGGCCGTGCGCGAGCATGTCTATCGCGCCATCCGCCGCGCCGCTGAGCGGCCCGATAACGGCCGGGCCGCGATGGTGGGCCTGGCCCGTGACCTGCCCGAAATTGCAGCCCAGTTCGACGGATCGCCGCACGGCCCCGCGCCCATCGTGGCGGGCGAGCCGGCCGCCGCGCCGGGCGCGGTGCCGGGCTGGATCGCGCCGCTGCTCGCCGCGCTGGTGGAACAGGATGCGCTGCTGAGCCGCGCGCCGGTGGACCTGCGGGTCAACAGCCTGAAAGCCCGCCCGGCCGATCTTGCCGCGCTGCTTCCCGACGCCGATCCCATTCCCGGCCTGGCCGACGCGCGCCGCCTGTCCGAAGGCTTCCCGATCGAGCAGAATCCCGCCTGGAAACAGGGGCTGGTCGAGGTGCAGGATGCCGGCAGCCAGATGATCGTGCAGGCGTGCGCGGCTCAGCCGGGCATGACCGTGGTCGATATGTGCGCGGGGGCCGGGGGCAAGACGCTGGCGCTGGCGGCCGCTATGGGGGGGCAAGGAACGCTGATCGCCGCCGACACGATCCGCGCGCGACTGGCGCGCCTTGGCCCTCGCGCCGACCGGGCGGGCGCGACCTTCATCGAGACGCTGCTGCTCGACCAGAGCCATGAGGCGCGAGGGCTGGAGAGCCTGAAGGGGCAGGCCGACCTTGTGCTGGTGGACGCACCCTGTTCCGGGACAGGCACCTGGCGGCGCAATCCGGAGGCACGCTGGCGCCTGACCCCGGAGCGGCTCGACCGGCTGGTGGCGGAGCAGGCGCGCATCCTCGACTTTGCAGCGCCGCTGCTGGCGCCGGGCGGCGCGCTGGTCTATGCCACTTGCGCGTTGATAGATCGGGAGGGGCGCGATCAGGTGGAGGCATTTCTTACTCGTCATGGTGGCTGGGAGAGCGAATCGCTGGCCCTGCCGATCGGCCGGCCGCATGGCGGCGGATGGCTGCTGACGCCGGGGCATGACGGGACGGACGGTTTCTTCTTCGCGCGTTTGCGGCGGAAAGCGCCTTAAACAGGCATGGACATGGGCCTGCAAAATGGCGAGGATCGGGAATCAACGCCTGAAACATGGCTGGAGTTTGTGATGCGTTTTACCCCTGCCTCGATTGCCCTCGCCGCCGTGCTGACCACCGTTTCGAGCGTCGGGCTCAGCCAGAAGCCCGACAGTCAGATCAGTCCACAATCGATCGAATGGCAGAAGGCGGGCGAGGCCGCGCGGCAAGCCGGCAACCTGACCGGCGCTACCGACGCGCTGGAAAGCGCGCTGGCGCTCGATCCGCGCAACCGCGCCGCCTATGTCGAACTGGCCGAGGTCGCACGCGCGCAGGGGCTTCAGGGCAAGGCAATCCGGCTTTACAAGGAAGCGCTGCTGCTCGACCCTACCGATGTCGTGGCGCTGGCCGGGCAGGGCGAGGCTATGGTGGAGAAAGGCGCGATCGCGAAGGCGAAGGATGTGCTGGCGCAGGCGCAAGCGCTCTGCAAGGGCAATTGCGCACCCGTCGGCAAGCTTGCCGCCGCGATCCAGAAGGGGCCGCCGGCGGTGGCGATGACGAGTCCCGTGCCCGCGCCGAAGGTCGCGCCGACCGAAACGCCTTAACTTCCCTTCTCCCGGCGGGGGAGAAGGATAGGAAGCCTCGCCGCGTAGCGGCCAGGCGGAGTTGGATGAGGGGATCGGGCGGGCGTTCGGGTATTTCCTGACGTCGCTTCACCCTCACCCGGCTACGACCAAGCAGCACGCTGCCGAGTCTTTGTACCCTTCTCCCTTGGGAAGAGGGGTAATTTGAGCTAAACGCTCACCTCCCGCCATTCCCCCGGCGCGAGGCCGTCCAGCGTCCAGTCGCCGACCGACCAGCGCACCAGCCGCAGCGTCGGGTGGCCGACCGCCGCCGTCATGCGGCGGACCTGCCGATTGCGACCTTCGCGGATGGTGAGGCGGAGCCAGCAGTCGGGCACGCTTTTGCGGACGCGGATCGGGGGATCTCGCGGCCAGAGGTGCGGGTCGTCCATGCGGTCGGCTTCGGCGGGGCGGGTGAGGCCGTCTTTCAGCGTCACGCCGCGGCGCAGCGCGTCCAGCGCGCCGTCGTCCGGCGCGCCTTCGATCTGGACCAGATAGGTTTTGGGCAGCTTGAACTTCGGGTCGGCGATTCGCGCCTGGAGCCGCCCGTCGTCGGTCAGCAGCAACAGCCCCTCGCTGTCGCGGTCGAGGCGGCCGGCGGGATAGACGCCGGGGACGGATATGCAGTCGGAGAGGGTGGCGCGCGCCGTGTCGGTGCCCCGGTCGGTGAATTGCGAGAGCATGTCATAGGGTTTGTTGAACAGGATCAGCCGGGGCATGGGTGACAAACATCCTCCCCAGCAAGGGGAGGTGGCATCGCGCAGCGATGACGGAGGGGTGTCGCCCCCTCGATAGGTCCACACCCCTCCGTCTGGCTGCGCCAGACACCTCCCCTGCCAGGGGAGGATGTTTGTACCGCGTTCAACGGCTCAGTACCCGCGCCACGTCCACAAACTCCTCGACACTCAGCGTTTCGGCGCGGCGTTGGGGATCGATGCCGAGCGCGGCCAGCGCGTCGAGCGCGCCGGGGAGGCCCTTGAGGCTCTGGCGCAGCATCTTGCGGCGCTGGCCGAAGGCGGCGGCGGTGAGGCGTTCGAGATGTTTCAGGTCCACGCCTTGCGGAGAGGGCTTGGGGGTGATGTGCACCACCGCCGACCTGACCTTGGGCGGCGGGGTGAAGGCGCTGCGGTGCACCTTCATCGCGACGCGGGCGTCGCTGCGCCACTGGGAGAGGACGGCGAGCCGGCCATAATGGTCCGTGCCCGGCTTTGCGACGATGCGCTCGGCAACCTCCATCTGGAACATGAGGGTAAGGCTCGCCCACCAGGGCAGAGGTTCCCATGCTGCCGACAGCCAGCCGACCAGTAGCGGCGTCCCGACATTATAGGGCAGGTTGGCGATGATATGCGCGCTATTCCCCGCTTCGGCGCGAGCGTCCACCTGCATCGCGTCGCCGGAGATGACCCGCAATTGGCCTGGAAACGCCTCTTGCAATTCGGCGAGGGCAGGAAGGCAGCGGTCATCGCGCTCGACCACGACCAGCCGCGCGCCGGCGCGCAGGATCGCGCGGGTGAGGCCACCGGGGCCGGGGCCGACCTCGAAGGCGGGGGCGTCCTGGAGCGGGCCGGGTATGGCGGCGATCCGGGCCAGCAACTGTTCGTCCAGCAGGAAATTCTGCCCCAGCGCCTTGCTGGCGGCGAGCCCGTGGCGCGCGATCACGTCGCGGATGGGCGGCAGGTCCGGCTTGCGGGCCGGGGGCGTGTCAGCCATGGACGATGCGCGCGCGCGCCGATTCCGCCGCCATTTTGAGCGCGGCCATCATCGCGCCGGGATTGGCGCTGTCCTTGCCGGCTATGCCAAAGGCGGTGCCATGATCGGGTGATGTCCGCACGATCGGCAGGCCGAGCGTCATGTTGACGCCTTCGTCGAAATTCAGGGTCTTGATCGGGATCAGCGCCTGGTCATGATACATGCAGAGCGCTGCGTCATAGGTTTCGCGGGCGCGAGCGTGGAACATGCCGTCGGCGGCGAGCGGGCCGACGATATCCAGCCCCTCGGCCCGCAGTTGCTCCACGGCCGGGCGGATCACCTCGATCTCCTCGCGGCCCAATGCGCCATTTTCGCCGGCGTGGGGATTGAGGCCGGCGACGGCGAGGCGGGGACGAGCAATGCCGAAATTGCGCTGCAAACCCTTGACCGTGGTCAGGGCGCGGGCGCGGATCAGGTCGATGGTGAGCGCGGCGGAAACGTCGGCAAGCGCGATATGGATAGTAATCGGCACGACCTTCAAGGACGGGCCGGCAAGCATCATCACCGCATTATGGGGCGCGACGCCGCAACGTTCGGCGATGAATTCGGTCTGGCCCGGATGGGTAAAGCCGACGCCATAAAGCTGTTCCTTGCCCACCGGTGCGGTCACGATCCCCGCCGCTGATCCCGACCGGGCGAGGCCGACCGCGACCTCAAGCGCCTCGAACGCCGCGCGCGCGCCGTCGATGCTGGGGGTGCCCGGCACGATCGGCCCGGCGTCGGCGACCTGAAGGCAGGGGAGGGCGGACCCGAACAAGGCGGCGGCTTGGGAAGGCGAATCGATCTGGGCGACCGGCCCCAGCCACACCGCGCGCAGCGAAGCCGCGTCGCCCACCGCGAAGAAGGGCGGCAGGCCGCGCGCTTCGCGCATCACCCAGCTTTTGGCGACGATTTCCGGCCCTATGCCCGCCGGATCGCCGAGCGGAACGGCGAAGGGCGGGAGGGGCGCGTCAATTATATTCGATGACGGCATCGCGGCGAAGATCGCGCAGATAGATGCGGGCGCGCTTGTTGACCCGTTCTTCTTCAAGCTGCGCCTGGATTTGCTCGGCATTGGGGGCGTTGGCCGACTGCGGGTCGTCGCGGCCGCAGACGACGAGCACGCGCACACCTTCGTTGATCGATCCGAAGGGCGGAGTCGCCTCGCCGACCTGAAGGTTCATCAGGATTTCCTGCAACTGGGGCGGCAGGTCGCGGACCTTCACATTGTCATTGTCGACCACGTCCGCGCCGACCTTGGCACCGATCTCGTTGGCCTGGCCGCAGCCCTTGATCTCCTTGATCGCGGCGGCAAAGCTTGCGGCCTTGGCGCTGGCTTGCTCGCGGGTCGTGCCCTGCGGGAAGAGAACCGACAGCTGCTTGAGGCTGAGGAGCGAATCGCGCGGATCGGCGGTCAGCACCTTGCGCTTGTCCATCACGTAGATCAAAGACACGCCGCCGGCGACGGGGATGGGCCCGGCGATCTGGCCGACCTGCATCTCGGTCGCCGCCTGGGCGAGTTCGGGCGGGAGCTGCGCCGGGCGCACCCAGCCAAGGTCGCCGCCGACCGCCGCCGTCGATGCTTCGGAAAATTGGCGGGCATAAGCCTGAAAGCTGCCGCCCTTCTGGATCTGTTCGATGATATTGCGCGCGTTGGCGATAATCTGGTCCTGGTTTTCAGGCGTCGCCGACAGATAGATTTCGCCGATTCGATATTCGTCGCTGCCCTTGGCGGCGTTCAACCGATCGACGACCGACTTCACTTCCTCCTCCGACACGTTGACGAAGGGCTGGATGTTGCGGCGGAGCAGCCGGCTCCATGCCAGCTCGCCCTCGATCTGCCGCTTGATGCTCGCGGCCGAACTGCCTTGGGTGCGCAGGTAAGCGTCGAACTGGGTGGGCGAGCGGCGGAAATTGCCCGCGACCCGTTCGTAGCT
The DNA here is from genome assembly GCF_041877245.1 of Sphingobium agrisoli. Taxonomy (NCBI): domain Bacteria; kingdom Pseudomonadati; phylum Pseudomonadota; class Alphaproteobacteria; order Sphingomonadales; family Sphingobiaceae; genus Sphingobium; species Sphingobium agrisoli. Next base: position 168,264 of record NZ_JBHDJI010000003.1, on the reverse strand, counting down.
CTGGTTGACCTCGGCCGGATCGATCTTGATGTCGTTGGCGGCGGCTTCCTGGATCTGGAGCGTCTCGTCGATCAGGTTGCGGAGCACCTGCACGCGCAGCCGCTCCTTTTCCTCGTCCGACACCTTGCCGCCATTGGCGGTGATGATGAGGGCCAGGCGCTGGTCGACATCGGTGCCGGTGATGATGCGGCCGTTGACGATCGCCGTCGCCTTGCGGACATTGGGGTCGCTCTTGCCGAAGACGGTGACGTCATTGGGGATATTGAGCTGCTGCGTGGCGACTCCGCCGTCGTCATCGACCGACTGCGCGCATACCGGCTGCAATCCGGTGGCGAGCAGGGCGGAGGACAAGAACATGGCGCGCGCGCCGCGGATCAGGCGGCTGGACGGGGAAACGGCGGGCAGCATCGTCGGCAAAAATCTCCACTCGGTCCCGCGCCTGATGCGCGGGTCCGCCTTAACCGGCCCTGACGGGGTTGCGGGAGCCTGTTCCTTATATACCAATATTGCGGAAAGCTAGCCGTAGCTGGAAGCTGTTGCCCCGTCGCGCGTCGCCATTGGTCTGGTAATCGCGCCGCCATGTGACGCCGAGCGTCAGGCAGTCATCCTCATAGGCGATGCCCAGGCGATGGCGCACCGGTTGATAGCCGTCGGATATGCTGATCGGGTCTTCCTTCGCATCGGTGAGGTCGAGAACGGTCGAGCCGAACACCGACCAGAAGCGGGCGAACTGCACCCGGCCGCCCAATCGTAATTCCTCCCGGTCCTGCAAATCCTCCAGCCCCGAACGCGCGTCGCGGTTGAGGCGCAGATAGCCGACCATCGCATAGGTCTTTTTGGAGCCGACCGTCGCGTCGATTTCGTTGCGGCGGACGGCGAAACCGTCCTTGTCCAGCCGGAAGCGGTGGGTGAAGCTGACGAAATCCTTGTAGCGGATGGTGGTTCGCCCGACGATGTCGGATGTGCGGTCGCTCAGGCCCGTACCGTCAGGCAGGATGCTTTCACGGCTGTCGAGGCGATAGCTCTGGCCGACGATCGACTGAAGCGAGATGTTGGGCAGTTCCAGCCCATATTCTAGGCCATAGACAACCCGCGAGCTGTCCTCGAACCGGTCATAGCCCGAAAAGCGGTTGAGCGCGAAGAGGTTGCTATCCTCCAGGTCGACTGCGCGCGCGTCCTCGTTGGGCAGCGACAGGTTGGCGAGATGGGGGGCGGCGACGATCTGGATGCGCGGCGCGATCCGCTGTACCCCGCCAAAGGCTTCGCCGGCGAAAGGCCAGCGCATGTCGATCGCGGCGGCGGCGATGCCGCGCGTCTGCCAGCCGGGGCTGCCGGCGTATCTGACGACCGATGTCAGCAGATTGTCCATGCTGTGATAGAGGTCGCCGCGCAGATAGCCGGTGAAGGTCACTTCCTGCCCCATGCCGGTCAGCGTCCGCAAATTCCATTCGGCGGCGGCGAAGGCGCGCTGCGTATCCTGCCCGTGGGTGCGGGTGATGGCGAGCGTATTCGCCTGCAATTGCAGCACTCCGCCAAGCAACGGGTCTTTCATCCGCAACCGATAGTCGATCACCGGTAGCGCGATCGGCGTCTGCCCCTGCGAATCGCCTTGGCGTAGCGTCTGCACCGCCCAGCCGCGAATCGAGAAGTAGCTGTTCTGCCCGATCCGCTGCGCGCCGATGGTCGAGCGCAGCCGGTCTTCCCGGCTGATGTCGTAGCGGCGCAGGAAGGTCCGGTCGGTCGCCATGCGGATCGACCCGTCGATGCTCCATTCGGGCGATAGCTGCATCTGCCCGTTGGCGTCGAGATAGCCGCGAATATCCTTTTCGGCGTCGGCAGGGCCGGTCCCCGCCGCATCGCCGATCCCCACGCGCCGGCCATAAGTGGCATAGCCGGTGATCTGATATGCGCCGCGATCGTAGAGATGGCGGTAATTGCCCTCCAGCATCGGCAGCGTGTCCGAATAGACATGCGGGGTGATGGTCAGGTCGCGATTGGGCGCGAGCTTGAAGAAATACGGCAGCGCGATCTCGAACCCGTTGTTGCGGTCGTAGCGCAGATTGGGGACCAGCAGGCCAGCGCCGCCCCCCTCGCCGACCGGGTGGCTAAGGCCCGGCAACGGGATCAGCGGCAGGCCGAACAGTTCGATATTGGCGTTCTTGTATGTGACCCGCTGACGATTGGGGTCATAGATCACCCGCACCGCGTTGATCTGCCACGTCGGTTCCTTGGGACAGCCCTCGCTGTCCTCCACCGCGCAGCCGGTATAGGCGGCGCGGTTCAGCGTGTAGATGCCATTGACCCGCGTGCCCTTGACCGCCGCCAGCCGTCCGCCCGACTGGAGCACCAGCAGCATGTTATCGACGGCCCCGTCCTTCAGCGTGTCGGTCACGTCGAAGCGGTCGCCATAGGCGATGTTGCCGTCAGGATCGGTGACGGAAACGTTGCCCTGCGCCTCCACCTTGCCGCTCGTGCGGTTCCACACGACCTTGTCGGCGCGCAGCCGATTGCCCTCGCGCAGCAGCTGCACATTGCCGCTGGCGGTCACCACCTCGCTGTTGCTGTCATATTCCAGCGCATCGGCGGCAAAGCCGATCTGGTCGTCGCTGGCGGGCACAGGAGCGTCGGGCGCGCTGATCGGGGTTTGCGGCTCGTTGAGCCGCTGCGCGAACGCCGGCGCGGCGGCGCAGCACGCGACGCCCCCCAGCATAGCCGCGCGGAAGGGCAGGGAAAGAAGGGCGTTTCGCAAGCGGTCTGGGCCTTATCGACGGGCGCGTGATCGCCTCCGCCTATCGCACTGATGCGGCCTCCGCAATCGGTCGCGGCGCATGGTGCGCCGCAAAATCGGTCGAACCGCTTTGCCCGCGCCTAAAAGCGCACTATCTGGCAGGGATGAGCGCGGCGTCCGCCGCTGGCCCTATAAGAGGAAAAACCGCCCCAATGGACATTCAGTTCAGCCCGACCCGCCCCGCCGCCGATACGTTGGTCTTCGTTGTTCCCAAGGGCGGGTTCGACACGCTGCCGCTTGCCGCCGCGCCCCTGCTGGCTGCGGGCGCGAACGCATCGCGCTTTGCGGGCGAGACCGGAAGCAGCTTCGAGAGCTTCGTCGACGAAGGCGGCAGGACGGTGCGCGTGTTGTTGCTGGGGGTAGGCGGCAAGACCGATCAGGACTATGAGAAGGCCGGCGCGGCGCTTACCGCCAAGCTGGCGACGAGCGGCGCGATCCATGCGGCGGTCGAGTTTTTCGGTGGGGCGAGCGCCGATCAGGCGGCGGCGCTGGCGTTCGGCGCGCGGCTGCGCGGCTGGCGCATCGACACCTATCGCACCCGGCAGCCGGAAAAAGCCAAGCCCACGCTCCAGACGCTGACGCTGGTCGCGACGGGTGCGGACGCGGCGTGGGAGCGGCAGGCCGCCGTCGCCGCCGGGGTCGCCTTTACCCGCGAACTCGTGTCGGAACCGGCCAACATCCTCTACCCCGAAAGCTTCGTCGAACGCTGCCGGCCGCTGGAGGCGCTGGGCGTCAAGATCAGCGTGCTCGACAAGGCGGCGATGACGGAACTGGGCATGGGCGCGCTGCTTGGCGTGGCGCAAGGCTCGCCGCGCGAGGCGCGGCTGCTGGCGATGGAATGGGACGGTACGGGAGGCACGGCCGACAAGCCGGTCGTGTTCGTGGGCAAGGGCGTGACCTTCGACACCGGCGGCATTTCGATCAAGCCTGCCGCCGGCATGGAGGACATGAAGTGGGACATGGGCGGCGCGGGTGCGGTCGCCGGCGCGATGATGGCGCTTGCCGGACGCAAGGCCAAGGCGCGGGTCGTCGGCATCTGCGGCCTTGTCGAGAATATGCCCGATGGCAATGCCCAGCGCCCCGGCGACATCGTCACCTCCATGTCGGGGCAGACCATCGAGGTGCTGAACACCGACGCCGAAGGGCGGCTGGTGCTGTGCGATGCGCTCACCTGGGCGCAGCGGACTTACAGCCCGGAGGTGATCGTCGATCTCGCCACGTTGACCGGCGCGATGATCGTGTCGCTCGGCAATGAATATGGCGGGTTGTTCTCGAATGACGATGCGCTCGCGGCGGACCTGACGGCGGCCGGGCAGGCGGTGGGCGACCAATTGTGGCGCTTCCCGCTGTCGGCCGCCTATGACAAGCTGATCGACAGTCCGATCGCCGACATGAAGAATATCGGCCCGCGTTATGCCGGGTCGATCACGGCGGCGCAGTTTCTGAAGCGCTTCGTCGAAGACGGCGTCAAATGGGCGCATCTCGACATTGCCGGCATGGTGTGGGCCGACAAGCCGGGCGGCACCTGGGACAAGGGCGCGACGGGTTACGGCGTGCGGCTGCTCGACCGGCTGGTGGCGGACCGGTTCGAGCGCTGACGGGCACATAATGCAGGTCGACTTCTACCAGCTGAGCCGCGATCCCGTCGAACAGGTGCTCCCCGCGATCGCGGCGCGCGTGCTCGATCTCGGCGCGCGGCTGCTGGTGGTGGCGCAGGACGACGCGCAGCGCGCCCGTATCTCGCAGGGATTGTGGGCCGGGCCGCCGGAGAGCTTCCTGGCGCATGGGATGGCGGGAGAGGGCGGCGAGGTGCACCAGCCGATCCTGCTCGGCGAAAGCTGCGCGGCGGCGAACGGCGCGCGGCATGTGGCGCTGGCGGACGGGGTCTGGCGGGAGGAGGCGCTGGGGTTTGAGCGGGCCTTCTATTTCTTCGATGCAGCGACGATCGATGGGGCGCGGGCAAGCTGGCGGGCGCTGAGCAAGACGGGCGGCGTGGAGCCGCGCTTCTGGCGGCAGGAGGGGCGGAAATGGGTGCAGGGGCCTTAGGCGCCCCCGCTCAGCCTGCCGCCCGATCCGTGTCCAGAAACGCCGCCACATCGTCCAGCGCCACGTCCTTCGAAAGGAAGGTTTGGCCGACGCCCCGCGCCAGCAGGAAGGGAAGGGTTCCCGCCGCCATCTTCTTGTCGTGCAGCATGTGTGCGACCAACGCCGCGCCGTTGGCCTTCACATGCGCGGAGGCCAGGTCGAACGGGAGGCCCACCGCCTTCAGATGGGCCGTCACGCGATTAGCGTCCGCCTGCGGACACAAGCCCAGCCGCGCTGAGTAGCGGAAGGCGAGCGCCATGCCCGCCGCCGCCGCCTCGCCGTGCAGCAGCGTGTCGGAAAAGCCGGTATCCGCCTCCAGCGCGTGACCGAATGTATGCCCCAGGTTGAGCAGCGCCCGGCGGCCGCTCGTTTCGCGCTCGTCGTCGGCGACGATCGCGGCCTTGGCGCGGACGCTCCTCTCGATGGCGTAGGCGCGGGCTGCGGAATCGCCGGCAAGCAGGCGGTGTCCGTCACTCTCGCACCAGGCGAAGAAGTTGGGATCGTCGATCAGCCCATATTTGACTACTTCGGCATAGCCCGCCCGCGTCTCGCGTGGCGGCAGGCTGTCGAGCGTCGAGGGGTCGATCAGCACCAGCGAAGGCTGATGGAAGGCGCCAACCAGATTCTTGCCCGCGCGGGTGTTGATCGCGGTCTTGCCGCCGACCGAGCTGTCCACCTGCGCGAGCAGGGTCGTGGGCACCTGAATGAAGTGGCAGCCGCGTTTCAGGATCGACGCGGCAAAGCCCACCAGATCGCCGATGACACCGCCGCCCAGCGCGACGATATGATCGCCCCGCTCGATCTCCAACGCGAGCAGCGCGTCGAGCAGTTGTTCCAGATGGTGCCAGCTCTTGGTCTTCTCGCCCGCCGGCAGGATGATCGGTTCGACGGCGATATCGGCGGCGCGCAGGCTCGCGTCGAGGCGCGGGAACTGGGTCGCGGCGACATGGGCGTCGGTGACGACCACCAGCCGCCCCTTGCGCGCATGGCCGACTAGCCAGTCGCTCGCCCGGTCGAGCGCGCCTTCTTCGATCACGATGTCGTAGCTGCGCTCCGCCAGCGCGACACGGACTAGGGCCATTGCGGTAATTGCTCCATGATCTTCTCGACCGCGATCTCGTGCGGCGCGGCGATGCTTTTGACGTGAATGGGCGCGAGCGCGTAAACGGGGTTACGCACCGCCGCCAGCTCGGTGAGCACCGCGCGCGGATCGCGATTCTTCAGCAAGGGGCGGCTGTCGCGCCGGCCGACCCGGTCGACCAATATGTCGATATCCGCGTCAAGCCACACGGCGGTCGCGCTTTCCAGGATCAGCTGGCGAGTCTCTTCCTGCATGAAGGCGCCACCGCCGGTCGCGATCACCTTGGGCGCGCCGTCCATCAGCCGGGCGATCACACGCCGCTCGCCGTCGCGGAAGTGGGACTCGCCATAGCGCTCGAAAATCTCCGCCACGCTCATGCCGGCGGCCTTCTCGATCTCCTCGTCGGCGTCGACGAAGGTCAGGCCCAGCCGCGCCGCCAGCCGCCGGCCGACGGTCGATTTGCCCACGCCCATCATGCCCACCAGCACGATCGGGCCGCGCCTCGCCGAACTGTCGGGGATTTTGCTGTTTCGTTGCATGGCCTGCGGGGCTATACAGCCAGCCGTCAGAGAGGCAAATCGCATCTTTCCCCTCTTGTCCGGCCTGACTCCGGGCGGATCAGCTTTAAGCCAAGGACTTATGAAGAATAATCGCAACTTCAGCAGTTTCGAAGGCGGCGCGCGCCGCCGCAGCCCGCGGCTGCCGATCATCCCCCTCGTCCTCGTGCTGCTGGTCGTGGCGCTGCTGGCCTTCTTCTGGTCGCGCGGCGGGGAGCAGCCGCAGCAGCGCGTCGAGAAAGTCATCCCGCAAGAGAAGCTGGGCCAGTAACGCGGATGCGCTGGCCGAGGGGGAACGCCAGATGGGCGCTGGGCAGCTTCGCGCTTGCCCTGACCCTGCCCGTGGTCGCGCAGCAGGCGCCGGAATCGCTGCTGCCGCCCGGCTTCGGCGACCCGCCCGAAGCGCCAGCGCCAACGCCTCCGCCCGCGCGGCCGACCCCCGGTGCGCCTGCGCCGACGGCAGGCGCGCCGATGGTGCAGCCGCTCGACCCCGCGACTCCACCCGATCTGTCGCTGGCCGAGGCTGGCAACGCCGCCGAGGAGATGACGCCCGAGGAACTGGCGGCGGAAAAGGCGAAATACGACCTGCCTGACAGCGCGCGCCGCTCGCTTGATCGGATCGGACCGCTGACGCCTGAAACACGGGGTTTTGAACCGACAGCGTTCGGCAACCAGCAGGGCAAGTTCCTCGCCGCGCTGATGCGCGAAACCCGCGCGCCGATCATGTCACGCTGGGCGTCCATTCTGCTGCGGCGCGCCTTGCTGTCCGCAACCGACACGCCGCGCGACGTCAACGGCGCGGACTGGGCGGCCGAGCGCGCCTGGCTGCTGCTGCGAATGGGGGAGGCGGACAGCGCACGCCTCATGGTGCAGAGCGTCGATTCGGATCAGTTCAGTCCGCGCCTCTACGCCGTCGCGATGGAAACCTATCTGGCGACCGCCGATCCGGCCGGCCTCTGCCCGCTGTCAGAAGGGGCGTTGCGGACCAGCAAGGCCCCCGGCTGGGACATGACCCGCGCCATCTGCCCGGCGCTGTCGGGCGATCAGGGCACGGCGAGCGGCGCGCTCAATCAGGCGCAGCGGCGCGGCGTGGTGCGCGGCGTCGATTATCGGCTGGCGGAAAAGGTGGTCGGCACCGGATTCAACGCGCGCCGATCGGTCAAGATCGAATGGGATGGCGTCGACCGGCTGACCGCCTGGCGATTCGGCCTCGCGACCGCCCTTAACGTCGAGATCCCTGATACGCTCTACGCCACCGTTGGTCCGCATGTCCGCGCCTGGGAAGCCCGCGCGCCGGCGCTGACGCCGCTGCGGCGACGGGCGGGGGCGGACGTCGCTGCGCGGCTGGGTGTGCTGTCGAGCGCCTCGCTGGTCGGCCTTTACGGGCAGATCCGCAGCGACGGTGACGTTCCGGCGGATCTTTCGGACAGGATCGATACGCTGCGGACCGCCTACGCCGGCGCGACCGTGGGCGACCGGATCGGCGCGATGCGCGGCTGGTGGCAGGATGGGGCCAAGCCCGACTATGTCGGCCTGATCGCCACCGCGCGCGCGGCCGCCGCGCTGCCGGTGGCCCAGGCGGACGCGCAGGACGCCGCCAATCTCGTCGCGTCGATGCTGACCGCTGGCTATGACCGCAACGCCGCCCGCTGGGCGCGCGCCGATGGGCAATTGAGCGGGACAGGCGCATCGCAATTCTGGGCCTTGCTGGCCGTGGGCGCGCCTAGCCCGGTGGTGGAGATCAGCAGCGGTCGGGCATTAAGCTATGTCGGCGATGCAGGCGTCGACAAGGGACGAATGCTGATCGCGGCGCTGGCTGGCCTCGCGCGCCTGTCGCCGGGAGACGCGGCGACGCTGGCGCAGGACAATGGCTTCACCCTGGCCGCCAACAGCCGCTGGGCGCGCGCCATCGGCGGCGCGGCGCAGCGTGGCGAGAAGGCGACGGTCGCGCTGCTCGCCGCGGTCGGCATGCAAGGCAGCGACTGGGGCAGGCTGCCGCCGACGCATCTCTACCATATCGTCGCGGCGTTGCATCGCGTCGGCCTCGATCCCGAAGCGCGGATGATCGCGGCCGAGGCGCTCAGCCGGGTCTGATGGGGCAGGACGACGACGCCCTGATCGACCGTTTTCTCGAAATGATGGCGGCGGAACGGGGCGCGTCGCGCAACACCTTGCTGGCCTATCGCGCCGACCTGACCGGCGCGGGGGCGATCATGGGCGGCCTTGGAGGCGCGAGCAAGGACGCGGTGGGCACGCTGGCAGCGGAGTGGGCGTCGCTGGCGGCCTCGTCGGTGGCGCGCAAAGCGTCGGCCCTGCGCGCCTTTTACGGCTTTCTGGAGGAGGAAGGGCTGCGCGAGGACAATCCCGCCGCCGCCCTGCCGCGTCCTGTGACGCGCCGGCCTCTGCCCAAAATTCTCTCTACGGCGGAGGTGGACAGACTGTTCGCTTTAATCGCCGAGCGCATCGGGGCTGAGCAACCAGCCTCGCTCGACCTCCGCCTTGCCGCGCTCATCGAGCTGCTCTACGGTTCCGGGCTGCGCGCCACGGAACTAGTGTCGCTGCCGCGCCGGGCGCTGGCGGCGGATCGGCCGTTCCTGATCCTGAAAGGCAAGGGCGGGCGCGAGCGGCTGGTGCCGATATCCGACCGGGCACGGCACGCCGTCGCCACCTGGCTGCCGCATGTGCCGGGGGACAGCGTCTGGCTTTTCCCATCGGGCAAGAATCATCTCAGCCGCATCCGCCTCTATCAGCTGGTGAAGGCGCTTGCCGCCGCCGCCGGGATCGCGCCGGAACGGGTCAGCCCGCATGTGCTGCGCCACGCTTTTGCCACGCACCTGCTGGAGGGCGGCGCCGACTTGCGCGCGCTCCAGACGATGCTCGGCCATGCCGATATCGGCACGACGCAGATCTACACCCATGTCGACAGCCGCCGCCTGGTCGAGCTGGTCAACCAGCGCCATCCGCTCGCGACCATGGCCTCGCGCGACCGCGTTGACGCCGCGCCGCCAGCGCCCTAACGCAGCGCCCATGGTAAGCTTTCTGGAATTTGAGAAGCCGATCGCCGAACTGGAAGCGCGCATTGTGGAATTGCGCGCCACCGCCAGCGTGGGCGATATCAACATCGACGGCGAGATCGCTACGCTGGAGCAGCGCGCCGCCAAGCTGCTGGCGGACACCTACGCGAAACTGACGCCCTGGCAGAAAACCCAGGTCGCGCGCCATCCCGACCGGCCGCACTTCAAGGATTATGTCGCGGGCCTGTTCGACAATTTCATGCCGCTGGCCGGTGACCGCGCCTTTGCCGACGATCAGGCGATACTGGGCGGCTTCGCTACGCTTGGCGAGCGCAAGCTGGTCGTGATCGGCCATGAAAAGGGCGACGATACCGCGAGCCGGGTGCGCCATAATTTCGGTATGGCGAAGCCCGAAGGCTATCGCAAGGCGATCCGCCTCATGGAACTGGCGGATCGGTTCGGCCTGCCGGTCGTGACGCTGGTCGATACCTCGGGCGCTTTCCCAGGCGTGCAGGCGGAAGAGCGGGGCCAGGCAGAAGCCATCGCCCGTTCGACCGAAGCCTGTCTGAAACTGGGCGTGCCGATGGTTTCGGCGGTCGTGGGCGAGGGCGGTTCGGGCGGCGCGATCGCGCTTGCGGCCGCGAACCGTGTTTTGATGTTCGAGCATGCCGTTTATTCGGTCATCTCGCCCGAAGGCTGCGCCTCGATCCTTTGGCGCACCGCCGAAAAGGCGAGCGATGCTGCAACCGCGATGCAGGTGACGGCGCAGCATTTGCAAACGCTCGGCGTGATCGACCGCATTGTCCCCGAGCCGGTGGGCGGCGCGCATCGCGATCCGGTGCAGGCGATCGCCAACCTTGGCACCGCGATCGAGGCGGAACTGGACGCGCTCGTCGCCATGGACGCCGATGCGCTGCGGACCGACCGCGCCGACAAATTCCTGGCGATCGGGGTCTAAACCGGCACTCCATACAGGTCATGGTCGTCGGCGTCCTCGATACAGACGTCGATCATGTCGCCCTGCTTCAATGTCGCGCCGACGTCGCGCAGGAAGACATTCCCGTCGATCTCCGGCGCGTCGGCTTGTGAGCGCGCGGTCGCGCCGATCGAGCCATCCTCCTCGTCCGGCTCGCCGACCTCGTCGATGATGACGGGCAGCACGCGCCCGACCTTGGCGGCGAGCTTCGCGGCGCTGATCGCGGCGGTCTTCTCCATAATGCGCTGGTAGCGTTCTTCCTTGGCCTCTTCGGGCACCGCGCCCGGCAGGTCATTGGCGGCTGCGCCTTCCACCGGCTCGAAACGGAACGCGCCGACCCGGTCGAGCTGCGCTTCGTCCAGCCAGTCGAGCAGATATTGGAAATCGGCCTCCGTTTCGCCGGGGAAGCCGACGACGAAGCTGGAGCGGATGGCTATATCCGGGCAGATGCTCCGCCACTTGCGGATGCGGTCCAGCACCTTGGCTTCGTTGGCCGGGCGCTTCATCGCCTTCAGCACGCTCGGCGCGGCGTGCTGGAACGGGATGTCGAGATAGGGGGTCAGCAACCCCTCGGCCATCAATGGCACGACATGATCGACATGGGGATAGGGATAGACATAGTGCAGCCTGACCCAGGGCGCGCGCCCTTCCGCGGTGCGGAGCTGCCCCAGTTCGCGGGCCAGGTCGGTCATGTGGGTGCGGACCTCATGTCCCTTCCACTGTCGTGGCTCGTGCCGCACATCGACGCCATAGGCCGACGTGTCCTGGCTGATGACCAGCAATTCCCTGGTGCCGGCCGCGACCAGCTTCTCCGCCTCGCGCAGCACCGCGTCGATGCGGCGGGAGACGAGATCGCCCCGGATCGAGGGGATGATGCAGAAGGAGCAGCGGTGGTTGCAGCCTTCGGAAATCTTGAGATAGCTGTAATGGCGGGGCGTCAGCTTGAGGCCGCCCTCGGGCACCAGATCGACAAAGGCGTTGGGCACTGGCGGCGATGCGTCATGCACCGCGTTGACCACCTGCTCATATTGGTGCGCGCCGGTAACGGCCAGCACCTGCGGGAATTTCGCGCGGATCACGTCGGCTTCGTCCCCCATGCAGCCGGTGACGATGACGCGCCCATTCTCCGCAATCGCCTCGCCAATGGCTTCGAGCGACTCCTCCTTGGCGGAATCGAGGAAACCGCAGGTGTTGACCAGCACCACGTCCGCCCCCGCATAGTCGGGCGACATTTGATAGCCGTCAGAGCGCAGCTTGGTGAGGATGCGTTCGCTATCGACCAGATTCTTGGGACAGCCGAGCGACACCATGCCGACTTTCGGCGCTTGCGGGATTTTGGTTGCCATGATCGCCGCGCACATAGGGATTTTGCGCGCGAATGTCACGGGGTAGGCGCGTCAGCCTTCCGTGCCTGCGCCCGCGCCCTCGACGATCTCGATGATGCAATCGCCAGTCTGGAGTTTCTGCGCCTCCGCCTCCCAGAAGCCGATCGGTCGGTCGCCACGATAAAGCCGCACGCCAAGCCCGGTTCGGATAGCGGACAGCGGCCCCCCAATTTCCTCAGGCAGCACCGGGCGCTCATTCAGCTTCACCCGCCCGCCCGACGCGGCAAGGTCCGCCATATAGTCGGCGATGTGCTTGCCGCTGGTGCTGCCGGCCAGCAGCAGTCCGGCGAAGCTGACGGGATTGATGACCGTCGTCGCGCCCGCTTGCCGCGCGGGCAACTCATTATCCTCGTTCCGCACGACGATGCTGATTGGCAGGCGCGGGGCGAGGTGCCGCGCGGTCAGCGTGATGAGGATCGAGGTGTCGTCCCGCCCGGCGGACACGATCATGCTGCGGGCGCGGTGAATCGCCACGTCCTTCAGGGTGCGGTCGCGGGTCGAATCGCCGCACAGGATGTTGCAGCCCAGCGCCTCAGCCTCGGCCAGCGCCTTCTCGCTACCGTCGATCACCACGATCTCGCGCGCGTCGGCGCCGCGCGCCAGCAGTTCGTTCACCGCTTCCTGCCCGCTGGTGCCGAAGCCCGTGACGACGATGTGATTGTGCAGATCGGCCTGAATACGCGCCATGCGCCACCTGTAGAGGATGTTGCGGAAAAAGAGGTTATAGGCCGTGCCGAGGAAGATCAGCCAGACGAACAGCCGGATCGGCGTCACGAAGATCGATTCGAACAGCCGGGCCTCCGGCGTCACGGGCACGATGTCGCCATAGCCCACGGTCGTGACCGTGACCGTGGTGAAATACAGGACATCGATGAAGCTGATGGCGTTGTCGTAATTGTCCTTCAGGCCATCGCGCCCGAACCAGTGCAGAGCCAGCACGATCGCGATCAGCCCGAACACCAGCGCCAATCGCCAAGCAAGGTCGGCCCAGAGCGGCAGCGCCGAGCGGCGGCGCAGAAAGCCGGCCTTGTCGGGACTTATCTGCGGGTCGTTGATCCTCATGCCGGCGGCAGCTGGCCCAGCGGATTGACCGGCGCGCGGTCCTTGCGCAGTTCGAAATGCAGCTTGGGCTTGCTGGCGTAGCCGGTGTCGCCAGTCAGGCCGATGACCTGACCCTTCGTGACCTTCTGCCCGCGCACCACGTCGACCCGGCTCGCATGGCCGTAGGCGCTGACCCAGCCGCCGCCATGGTTGAGCAGCACCAGCCCGCCGAACACCGCAACCTTGTCGCCCGCATAGGCGACGACGCCGTCCGCCGCCGCCTGGATCGGCGTCCCGATCGCCACGGCGATGTCGATGCCATTGTTGCGGGCGCCGCTTTCGCCGGGTCCAAAGCGGGACAGGATCGTCCCCCTGACCGGCCAGGCGAAGCTGCCGGCAAAGCGGGCAGGCGGCGCGATCGGGACATTCGTCGGAAGCGGCCGGCGCGGCGAGGAGGCGGCGGGGGTAGGAGCATCGTCCGCCGCCGCCGGCTGGCCGCCGGTCAGCACATCGTCAATGTCGATGCGAAAGGCGGCGGCACGCTGTTCGATGCCGGGCGGCCGGGCGGGCGTGTCGTCGGGCAGCAGCAGCCGCTGGCCGCGCCTTAGCACAAAGGGTTCGGCAAGGCCGTTCGCCGCGACGATGCGGCTCCACGCCACCCCATAGGCCGACGCGATGGCGATCCCCGTCTCGCCCTCCGCCACCAGATGGTAGCGGCCGCCGGGGATAGACAGCCGCTGCCCCGCGCGGATGGTGAAGGGCGGGGACAGGCCGTTGGCGCGCGCGATCGCTTCCGATCCCGCGCCAGTGCGGTTGCCGATCCCGCGCAGCGTGTCGCCGGGCTGAACGATATAGCTCGACGCGCTCACCGGCCGCGCATTGGGCACCACCTGCTGCGCCGTCCATACCGGCTCGGGCTCTGCCAGATCGACCGCCGAGGCGTCGGCATCCAGTCGGGGCGGAGGGGTGGGCTGCGGCTGCGCGCGGTTGGATTCGTTAGGTATGCAGGCGGACAGCATCAGCGGACCGAGCGGCATAATAAGAAGGAACAAGCGCTGCATCGCGGTTGTGTATCGCATCGCGCGATGCTTGCCAGCCCTTAACCATCCACTCCCGCGAACGCCGCCGTCGTCGCCGCCATGGCGCTGTCCTGCGTCAGGTCGTAATGGAGCGGTGTCACTGTGACATAGCCCGCCGCTATCGCGCCAAGATCGCTGCCCTCCGGCACCGCGTCGCTGGAGCCAAGGCCGAACCAGTAATAGCGATAACCGCGCGGGTCGGTGCTTTCGACGATGCGGGTGCGATCGACGTCGTGAAAGCCCTGCCGCACGACACGCACGCCCTTGACCGCTTCGGGATCGATGGCGGGAAAGTTGACATTGAACAGCAGGCGCGGGCTGGGCGGCATGTCGATCAAGGGGCGCAGCACCCGCTCGCCCCAGGCCAGCGCGGCGGCGAAGGGCACGGCGTCGCCCATTCCCTCACGGGCATAGACCTGGCTCAAGGCAATCGATTTGATGCCCGAGATCGCGCCTTCCATCGCGGCGGCGACGGTGCCCGAATAGGTGACGTCCTCCGCCAGGTTCGCGCCGCGATTGACTCCCGACAGGATGAGGTCGGGCTTTGCATCCTTCATCAGGTGCCCGACCGCCATCATGACGGCATCAGTCGGGGTGCCGGTGACGCTGTAATGCTTCTCCCCATGCTTGCGGATGCGCAAGGGGCGCGTGAGGGTCAGGCTGTGCCCAGCGCCCGACTGCTCCTCGCTCGGCGCGACGATCCAGATATCGTCGGAAAAGCGCCGCGCGATCTGCTCCAATATCCTGAGACCGGGAGCATGGACGCCATCGTCATTGGTCAGCAGGATACGCATGGGTCACTCCGGGAAAGCTTATCTGGGACGCAGTTCGGTGACGCCACCCATATAAGGGGCGAGCGCGTCCGGCACGGTAACGCTGCCGTCCGCCTGCTGGTAGTTTTCCAGCACCGCGACCAGTGTCCGGCCCACGGCGAGGCCCGAACCGTTCAGCGTATGCAGGAAGCGCGTCTGTTTCTCGCCCTCCGGCTTGTAGCGCGCGTTCATCCGGCGCGCCTGAAAATCGCCGCAATTGGAAACGGAGCTGATCTCGCGATAGGTCTGCTGGCTCGGCAGCCAGACTTCGAGGTCATAGGTCTTGCGCGCGCCAAAGCCCATATCGCCCGTGCAGAGCAGCATCTTGCGATAGGGGAGATCCAGCGCCTGAAGGATGCCCTCCGCCGCGGCGCACATCCGTTCATGCTCGGCTTGGGAGTCGTCCGGCGCGCAGATGGCGACCAGTTCGACCTTCTCGAATTGATGCTGGCGGATGAAGCCGCGCGTATCGCGCCCTGCCGATCCCGCTTCGGAGCGGAAGCAGGGGGTGAGAGCTGTCAGGCGGAGCGGCATGCTCTCGACCGGGACGATCTGCTGCGCGACGAGGTTGGTGAGGGAGACTTCGGCGGTCGGGATCAGCCAGCGGCCATCGGTGGTCTTGAACAGATCCTCGGCGAATTTGGGCAGTTGCCCGGTCCCGAACAGCGCTTCGTCCCGCACCAGCAGCGGCACGGCTGTTTCTTCATACCCGTTCTGTGCGGTCTGCGTGTCGAGCATATACAGCGCCAGCGCCCGGTGCAGCCGCGCCATCTGCCCGCGCAGCGCGGTGAAGCGCGCGCCGGAGAGTGCCGCGCCGCCCTCGAAATCCAGCCCTAGCGCGGGGCCGAAGTCAGCGTGATCCTGGGGCGCGAAGTCGAACGCGCGCGGCTCGCCCCAGCGGGTCAGCTCGACATTGTCCGCTTCGTCGGCACCATTGGGTACATCGTCGGCGGGGAGGTTGGGGATGGCGGCGAGTGTCGCGGTCATCGCCTCGCCAGTCTCGCGGTCCTCGGTCTCTAGCGCGGGTAGCCGGTCTTTGAGCGCGGCGACTTCGGCCTTGAGCGCTTCGGCGGTCGCGGCGTCCTTCGCCGCCATCGCCTGGCCGATCAGCTTGCTGGCTTCGTTGCGGCGGGCCTGGCCCTGCTGCAATTCCGTCTTGATCGCACGGCTCCGCTCGTCGATCGCCAATATCTCCCCCGACAGCGGTGCCAGCCCGCGGCGGGCGAGAGCAGCGTCGAAAGCGGCGGGGTTTTCGCGGATGAAGCGGATGTCGTGCATGGGGCAGCGCTATGCCGCCGCGCGGCGAACCGCGCAACCCTGCGTACTCCTGTCCGTTGGGTGTCCACTACACCAAGACAAAGGAGAGAAGGTGATGCGGATCGATCATGACGCGATGGTGCTGGTGGCGGACGGGCGCAAGCTGCTCTTCTTCCGCAACAAGGGCGACGGCGACTATCCGAACCTGGAAGCCGAGGCGGTGAAGCAGCAGGATAATCCATCCCATCTCGATCAGGCGTCGGACAAGGCGGGGCAGTCTTCCAGCACCGGCACCCAGTCCGGCACGATGGGCGAGAATAATTATCATGAGCTGGAGGAACAGCGATTCGCCGCCCAGGCCGCTGATCTGCTCAAGCAGCGTGCCTTCGCCCAGGATTATGAGAAGCTGATCATCGTCGCGCCGCCGACAGCGCTGGGCGAGATACGCAAGCATCTGCACAAGGAAGTGCAGGACCGGTTGGTGGGCGAGATCGCGAAGGATCTGACCAACCATCCGGTGCCCGAGATCGAGAAGCTGATCGCCGCCAGCTGAGTCGACTGGCGCAAAAGGAAAGGGCGGCCCGCTCGCGCGGGCCGCCCTTTCCTTTTGTCCGTTCGGGGCCGCCGGTCAGGCCGCGCTTTGTGCCTTGCGCTCGGCGAAGCGCCGGCGGGCGACCAGAGCGACCGCCGCCGCGCCGAACAGGAGCACCATGGGCGGCGCGGGAACATCCGTGCCGCCGGTGCTGCTCGAGCCCCCGCTCGAGCTGCTGGAAGAGGAACTGCTCGAAGAGCTGCTGCTGGACGAGGACGACGAGCTGCTGCCGCTCGACCCGGTGCTGCCGAAGCTGGACGAGCCACCCGACGAGGATGACGAGCCGCTCGACGAGGACGAGCTGGACGACCCGCTCGAACCCGAACTGCCGCTCGAACCGGAGCTGGACGGATGATCGGGCTTGTGCGGGTGATCGGGCTTGCCCGGCTTGCCGCCGCTCGACCCGCCCGAGCTGCTCGAAGAGGAACTGGACGAGGAAGAGGAGGACGAGCTGCTGCTCGACGAGGAGGAGCTGGAGCTCCCGCCGGTCGAGGTCGAGCTGCTGATGCCGCCGGTCGAGCTGCTGGTGGACGAGATCACGACCGATCCGCCGCTGCCGCCGCCACCGCCGCCGAAGAAGCCGCCGATGAAACCGCCGCCGCCGAAGCCGCCGCCACCGCCCATCACGATCGGCACCGCGCCGCCGCCGCCCGACATCACCGGCATTTCGGCGGGGGCCATGGGGATCGGCGCGGGCAGGGGCACGGGTGCCTGCTGGCTGGTGACGGTGACGGTCTGCGGCGCGCAGGCGGTCACGGTGCGCACCACCTTGCGCTTGACCGTCCGCACGGCGTAGCGCTTCTTGGGCGCCGCCTTCATGCTCTTGCTGCTGTGGACCACCGCCGGCCGAGCGCTTTCGGCGACATGGACTGCGCCGCCACCGATGATCGCCCCGCCACAGGTGCAGGCGCACAATTTAGCCAAAGCCATCCGTACCGACATAGGATCCACTCTTATCTTTGTTGCCGCTGGACCCGCCGTGACTTGCGCCTGGTGGGTGTCGGAAACTTCCTGTGCCTAAGAACGCAAAAGAAGGGTTAACTTCAATGCCGTTAACTCTGAATCTGGCCTCCAAGTCGAGGGAAAAGCTGCTGTCTGATCAAGGAATATGGTTAACGTCCCACTCTGGCACGGCCGGCTTGCGCTACGTTAAGAGCACTTGCTCTCCAGCAGCGAGACCGCACGCGGCGGAGGACTCTAAAGGGGCGGCGGGTGCGACGAATGTCCGCTTGTGTCGGCTCGTGCCGATGGCTATGAGGCGCGCAATCAAAGTCATAGGCGCCCGGACAAAGAGAAAAGCGCCGGGGTCTTACGAGTCGGAGAGCCAGATGGCATCGGTGCTGAATTCCGATAAAGACGGTGAAAAGCCGCCGAAATCGACTGTAACGCTTCCCGCAGACTACCGCCCGTCGGCCGACGAAGAGTTCATGAACCCGATGCAGCTGGAATATTTCCGCCAGCGTCTCTGGGCATGGAAGAAGCAGATTTTGGCCGAGGCGGAAGGCACGCTCGCCGTGCTCCAGAATGAGCCGCTGCGCGAGCCCGACCTCAACGACCGCGCGTCGAGCGAGACCGACTGGTCGATCGAACTGCGGACCCGCGACCGCCAGCGGAAGCTCATATCGAAGATCGACGCTGCGCTCCGCCGCATCGACGAGGGCGAATATGGTTATTGCGAAGTGACGGGCGAACCCATTTCGCTCGGTCGCCTGGAGGCCCGCCCGATCGCGACTATGACGGTCGAGGCGCAGGAACGCCACGAACGGCAGGAAAAGATTTCGCGCGACGATTAACCCTTTTTCCATCACCCCGCGGTTAGAATGCTGGTCATCCAGAGACAATATTCACGCGGGTTGGTGCATGGACGATAATCAGGACATATCTGACCGGGGACCGGCGCGCGCCGCGCCGCGTGACAGCCTGTTCCTGCTCACCACGCTGACCACGCCCGACGGCGCGCCGCTGGGCAAGGCGCGGGTGCGTAACCTGTCGGCGACTGGTCTGATGGCCGATTGTGAGCGGCCGGTCCCGGCTGGTGCGCACATCATCTGCGATCTGCGCGGGGTGGGCCAGATCAGCGGCACCGTCGCCTGGTCGCGCGAGGACAAGATCGGCTTGGCTTTCGATGAACCCATCGACCCCCAACTCGCCCGCAAGCCGGTGACCGGCAACGGCCAGCAGCCGGCCATCCCCGACTATCTGCGTTCCGCCCAGCACCGCCTGCCGCGTCGCTGAGCCGCGCTCTCGATATTTTTGTCCTATGAAAAAGCCCCGCTGACCACTGGGTCACCGGGGCTTTCATGTCATATGAAAAGGAGAGGGATCGGGCTGGCGGCGGTCACTGCATGACCGCCGGGCCGATCGGGCGCTGCATCAATGCTGCTGCGCTATCTCCTCCTTGAGCCGCAATTTCTGCTTCTTGAGCGACGCGACGAGGATGTCGTCGGGCATAGGCCGACTCGTCTCCGCCTTAATTCGCGCTTCCAAACCGGCATGCTTTGCCGAAAGAGCTGAAATGTGGCTATTTTCCATGACAATCTCCTTACAGGGGCGATGGATGACCGATTAGATCATGATTCGCCGGGCTTGTCTCGCCCCCTGGATCGCTTTGCGATGGGCCGCTTGGAAATTTGCGATGGCCCGCATCGGCCTGCCTCGCTATCAGGGGCAGTCAGGGTTGGTGACGGGGAATCGAGGGCGCGGTGAGCCGGGAAGACATCATGCGCCGGTTGGAGCATCTGCGCGTAGAGCATCGCGATCTGGACAGTGCGATCGGCGCGCTGGCGGCGGGAGGTGGCGGCGACCAGATGCAGATCGCGCGGCTCAAGAAACGCAAGCTGCGCCTGCGCGACGAGATTGCGATGCTGGAGGACGCGCTGGTCCCCGACATCATCGCCTGAGTATCCTCGCTAGGCCCCGGCATGGTTAACGCCGCGCTAACCGATCCCAAATGGGACAGCCGCTGGAGAGGCGCCGTAACGGGCCTGACAAGATTGCCATAATATGGCAGTCAGGCGGGATGCCAAGCGCAGCCCTTCTTGATCGCGGACTTCACCGCCGGCTGGTCGACGGCCTCTATGTCGAGGCGATGGTTATGGCGGATGAGGCGCGCACCTATTTCGACGGGAGCGCGTCGCTGGACGACGGCATTGCGGACCCGCTGCGGCGCGTTGCCTTCGCCTGCGAATCATTGAAGGTCACGACCCGGCTGATGCACATCATCGCCTGGCTGTTGAGCCAGCGCGCCTGGCAGCGAGGCGAAATTGGCGATGCTGACCTGGCCGACGAGAAATATCGCCTCGGCCGCGCAAGCCCGAGCGACGCTGACTTGGCGGCGACTTTCCCCTTCACCGCCCGCGCGTTGATCGACGCCAGCCAGGAACTGTACGATCGCGTTTCGCGCCTTCAGGACAGGATGGACATGATGATGGGGCAGGGTAGGGTGGAAGAGATCAGCCCCGCTCGCGCGCTGCTCGACCGGCTGAGCCAGGCGTTCTGAAGGGCAGGTCTGCCGGCCGTTTCCGGGCTGGCGCTTGAACGGGAATCTGGTTTAGACCCACGCCATGACCGATGGTTTGCGGTTCCAACGCCGCGTCTCTGGCTGCCCGGATGCCGCCCGCCTTCTGATCGCGTCCCTGCTGGCGACCGCGCCGGTCGCCGTGCGCGCGCAAGAGGCCGCGCCGCCTGGCAATAGCCCTGATGTCGCGCAGCCGCTCGACGCCATGCCCGACATCGGCGTGGATTGGCCCGACATGGCCCAGCCCGACAGCGTCGCTCCACTACCCGACGATCCGGTCGATCCGGCGGCGCAGGCCGTGGACGCCGCCCCCCTTCCGGCCGACCCCGCATCGGCGCAGGAACCAGTCGAGGAAGCTGCAAGCTTCGCCGACACGGGCGAAGAACGCCGCTACAGCGTTCAGCTTAACGGGGTGGACGCCATCGCGGACGCCCAGTTCACGCAGCGCTTCGACGAGCTTTCGGTTCTGCAACAGGGGGAGGGCAAGGCCGCCAACCTCGCCCAGATCAATCGCCGGATGAAAGAGGATGGCGAACTGCTCGACCGGCTGCTGCGGGCCAAGGGCTATTATGCCGCGCGCATCCGCAGCGCCGTGACCGCGCCGCCCGCCGGCAGCGATCGGCTCTCGGTCGCTTTCGACATCGTACCCGGCACCCAATATCTGCTGGCGTCGGTCGATGTGCTGGGGCTGGCCGAAGCGGCCGGGCAGGAGGCGCGGCTGCGCGCCGCCTTCCCGCCCAAGCCCGGCGATCCGGTCGATGCCGACGCGATATTGGCGGGTCGCGATGCGCTGGCGACGAAGCTCGCCGAGAGCGGTTTCCCCTTCGCCCGCGTGGACGAGCCCGAGGTCCGCATCGACCATGAGGAGCGCAAGGGAGACCTGGACCTCATCGTCGCGCCGGGCGGGTTCCGCCGCTTCGGCACGATCCGGATGGACGACACCCGGCTGTTCGGCGCGGACCATGTGCAGGAAATCGCCCGCTTCGATCCGGGCGATACCTATATGGCGTCGGATGTCGAGGATCTGCGCCGCGCGATCGTGGCGACCGGGCTGGTTTCGTCGGTGACGCTCAAGCCCGTGGATGCAGGCGACGGCGAGCATGTCGATCTCGACGTCGCTCTGCGCCCCGCGCCGCTCAGGACGATCGCGGGCGAACTGGGCTATGGCACGGGTGAGGGCTATCGCGCCGAGGTAAGCTGGCAGCATCGCAACCTCTTCCCGCCCGAAGGTTCGGTGACGGTGCGCGGGGTCGTCGGCACGCAGGAGCAGACCGCGTCCTTCACCTATCGTCGCAACAATTTTCATCGGCGCGACAATGTGCTGACGGGGCTCGTGTCCGTCAGCAACATCCGGCGCGACGCCTATGACGCGCGGACCATCACCCTGTCGGGCGGGCTGGAGCGCCAGACCAACATATTGTTCCAGAAGAACTGGGTCTGGCGGGTCGGCGCGGAACTGATCGCATCGGACGAGGCGGATGCTTTTTCCGGCGGCGCGCGGCGCACCTTCTTTATCGGCGCGGTGCCGCTGAGCCTCACCTATGACGGCAGCGACGACCTGCTGAACCCCAGCAAGGGCTTTCGCCTGGGCGGGCGGGTCAGTCCCGAACTGTCGTTTCAGGGGAGCACGTTCGGCTATGCGCGGGTGCAGCTGGACGGCAGCCTGTACCAGCCGGTGGGGGAAAAGGTCGTGGTGGCGGCGCGCGCGCGCTTCGGCACCATCCTGGGATCGACGGTGGACAGGATCGCGCCTTCCCGCCGTTTCTATGCCGGCGGCGGCGCATCGGTGCGCGGCTATGGCTATCAGGCGATCGGCCCGCGTTACGGCCCGGACGACGATCCGGTGGGTGGCAAGAGCCTCGCCGAATTTTCGCTGGAGGGGCGCATCCGCTTCGGCAATTTCGGCGTCGTGCCGTTCGTGGACGCGGGCAATATCTCGACCAGCTTCCTGCCCCGCTTCCGCGACCTGCGCATCGGCGCGGGCATGGGCGTGCGCTACTACAGCAATTTCGGCCCGATCCGTGTCGATGTCGGCACGCCGCTCAATCCGCAGTCGGGTGATCCCAAGATCGCGGTCTATGTCTCGCTGGGGCAGGCCTTTTGATGGCGGAGGAGCCGCTCGCGCCAACCGTGCCGCCGCCGCCCCGCCCGCGCCGCGCCTGGGACGGGCGGTGGCAGCGCTGGCTGCTGGGCGTGCTGCTCGCCCTGCTGGGGATCGTCGTCGGCGCACTGCTATGGCTCGACACGGGGCCGGGGCACCGGTTCCTCGCGTCGCGCATCGCCACGATCAAGTCGTCCTCGGGCCTTCGCATCCATGTCGACCGGATCGAGGGCAGCATCTATCGCAAGGCGGTCCTGCACAATCTGACCCTGTCCGACCCCAAGGGCCTGTTCCTGGACGCGCCCCGTGTGGAGCTGGACTGGTGGCCCTTCGCCTGGTTGTCCAACCGGCTCGACATCGACCGGCTGTCCATCCCGCGCGCGACGCTGCATAAATTGCCCAGCCTCAATCCCACCCGGCGGCAGGGGCCGATCCTGCCCGGCTTCGACATTCGGCTGATGCAGTTTTCGGTCGGCCGCCTGACGATCGCGCGTGGCGTCACGGGGCAGGAGCAGGTCGCGACGATGACGGGCGACGCCGACATTCGCGGCGGCCGGGCGATCATCGACCTGTCGGCGCGCACCGTCGACGGCGGCGACGCGCTAGCCATCGCGCTCGACAGCCGGCCGGACGATGATCGCTTCTCGCTGGACGTCACTGTCAACGCGCCGAAGGGCGGCGTGCTGGCGGCGATGGCGGGCCTCAAGCAAGCGGCCAATCTGCGGATCGGCGGCAAGGGCAGCTGGACGCAGTGGGATGGCCGTCTCTCCGCAACGCTGGACGCCCAGCCGGTCGCGGACTTCGTGCTGGCGGCGCGCAGCGGCGCTTATTCGGCGCGCGGCTCGATCGAGGGCAAGGCGATCGCGGGCAACGGCCTGCTGCGCCGCATGGCCGACCCGCGCCTGGCGGTACGGGCGAACGGAACCCTGATCGACCGCGTCCTCGACGGGCACGTGACGCTGCAATCGGCGGCTTTCGACCTCAGCGCCGATGGCGCGATCGACCTGCGCAACAATGCGCTCGACAATGTGCAACTGGCAGTACGGCTCGCCCGCCCGCAGGCGCTGATCAAAACCATGCGCGGCAGCGATGTGGCGCTCAAAGCCCGGCTGGACGGAGCGTTCGCCTCGCTCGGCTATAATTATCTGCTGACCGCGCGCGACATTGCCTTTGACAAGACGGTGATCCGCGACGTGCGCGCGCAGGGCAAGGGCCGCATTGCCGAGCGCGGGCCGGCGCTGATCCCCATCAGCCTGCGCGCCCGCCGCCTCGACGGACAGGGCGAACTGGTCGAAGGGATCGTCCGCAATTTCCAGATCGACGGCGTGCTTCAGCTAAACGGCCAGCAGATCATCAGCAACCCCATGCCGTTCCGATCGGACAAGCTGCGCGGCCGGCTGGTGATGCTGATCGACCTTGCGAGCGGCCGCTATGATTTCGGCCTCGACGGGCAGTTGAACAACCTCTTCATTCGCAACTTTGGCATTGTCGACATCACGTCGAAGCTGAAGGCCGTGCCGCGCCGCGACGGCGGCTTCGGGCTCAGCGGTGTCGTCGCGGCGAAGGTCCGGCGGCTCGACAATGAATTTCTGCGGACCCTGGGCGGTGGCTTGCCGAATGCCCGCAGCAACATAGAGCTGCTTCCGGACGGCCGGATCGCGCTCACCGGCCTAAAGCTTGATTCGCCACTGCTCATGCTCGCCGGCACAGGCATCCGCAACCCCGATCAGACGTTACATATAGAGGCGAGCGGGCGGCACCAGCGTTACGGGCCGCTGCAACTGACGCTCGACGGGATGATCGAGCGGCCGGAAATCCACCTGTTGCTGCAACGCCCGCTCGACGCGCTCGGCCTGCGCGACGTGCGCGCGCACCTCGTCCCCGATGCGGCAGGCTACAGCTACACCGCGGAGGGCGGATCGACCCTTGGCCCGTTCACCGGGCGCGGCGTCATATTGCTGCCGCCGGGCGGGCAGGCAGTGGTGCGCGTCGCCAATCTTGCCGTTTCGGGCGTAACCGCCAGCGGCGACATCCGCCCGGTCACCGGCGGCCTCGACGGCCAACTCGGCGTCACCGGCCCGGTCAGCGGCTACATCAATTTCAAGCCCGTCAACGCCGTGCAGCAGGTGGAGCTGAAGCTGACGGCCAATGACGCCAGCTTCGATGGCCCGACCGTTATCGCGGTGCGGCGCGGCACGCTCGATGGCATGATCCTGCTCGACCCGGCGGGCACCAGCGTCACCATGACGGCGCAGGCGCGTGGACTGCGCGTAGGCGGCGTGCTGCTCGGCCGTTTCGTCGCCAATGCCGATCTGGTGGACGGCGTCGGCAAGGTGCGCGGGAGCCTGTCGGGCCAGCGCGGACGGCTGTTCGACATCCAGGGCGAGGCGCAGGTGGAGCGCGACCGCATCCGCCTGTCAGCCGGCGGAACGATCGACAAGCGCGCCATCCGCCTCGACCGCGCGGCGCTGTTCACCCGGACGCAGGATGGCTGGCGGCTGTCGCCCGCGACGATCAGCTATGCCGGAGGATCGCTCCAACTTGCGGGCGAACTGGGCGTGGCCACGACCCGGATCGAGGCGCGGATGGAAAAGCTGCCGCTATCGCTGCTCGACATTGCATATGATAATCTGGGGCTGGGCGGCATGGCGACCGGCTCCCTCACCTTCGTCCATCCACGCGGCGGCGGGATGCCCACCGGCAAAGCGGAACTGCGTATCCGGGGCCTGTCCCGCTCCGGCCTGTCCTTGAGTTCGCGTCCCGTCGATGTCGGCGTTAACGCCGTGCTGACGCAGGATCGGCTGGCGACCCGCATGGTTTTCGTCGCCGATGGTCGGACAATCGGCCAGGCGCAGGCGTTGCTCAATCCGCTGGGCCAAAGTGGCGGCCTTGTCGAGCGATTGAACCGCGCGCCCTTCTTCGCGCAGCTGCGCTATAACGGCACCGCCGACACGCTCTGGCGGCTGACAGGCGTGGAGATCGTCGACATCGGCGGCATGGTGGCGGTGTCGGCCAACATGCGCGGCACGCTGGGCCAGCCGGTCATCACCGGCAGCTTGGTCACAGACGCTGCGACGATCAACAGCCCCGTGACCGGAATGCGGTTGCGCGGGGTCAAGGCGCGGGGGCGCTTCTCCGGCGCGCAGCTTGTCATTTCCAGCTTCGCCGCGACCGCGCAAAATGGCGGGGGTGTGACTGGCACTGGCCGCTTCACCTTCAACGGCATCGCCGGGGTGGGCATGGATCTGGCGCTCCAGGCCGACAATGCCGCGCTGCTGGAGCGGGATGATATCGCCGCGACCGTAACCGGCCCGATCTCTCTCAAATCCGATGGCGTTGGCGGTACGATCGGCGGCGACCTGGTCCTCAACCGTAGCCGCTTCACCCTGGGCCGCGCTGCGGCTGTAGCGCAGATCCCGGAGCTCAAGGTGATCGAGATCAACCGGCGCGGCGAGGAGATTGAGCGGCCGCGCACCACCGTGCCGTGGGCGCTCGCGATCAAGGCGCGGGCGCGCAACCGGCTGATCGTCACCGGCCTTGGTCTCGACAGCGAATGGCGCGCCAATCTCGACATCGGCGGCACCGTCACCAATCCGGCCATTGCCGGGCGGGCCGAGCTGGTGCGGGGCGGCTATGAATTTGCCGGCCGCCGCTTCGAGCTGCGCGAAGGCAATATCCAGTTCGATGGCAAGGTGCCCACCAACCCCACGCTCGACATCAGCGCGGAGGCGGATGTGAGCGACCTTAGCGCGGTCATCCATGTCGGCGGCACCGGCCTGAAACCCGACATTACGTTCACCAGCACGCCCGCGCTGCCGCAGGACGAGCTGCTCTCGCGAATCCTGTTCGGCACCTCCATCACCAACCTGTCCGCGCCCGAAGCGTTGCAACTTGCCTCCGCCGTGGGATCGCTCCAGGGCGGCGGCGGGCTGGACCCGATCAACGCGGTGCGCAAGGCGGCGGGGCTCGACCGGCTCCGCATCATCGCCGCCGATCCGACTCAGGGGCAGGGCACGTCGATCGCGGCGGGCAAATATCTGACGCGCAAGACCTATGTCGAACTCATCACCGACGGGCAGGGATACAGCGCCACACGGATCGAATATCAGGTGACGCGCTGGCTGTCGCTGCTGGGCGCGATCTCCACGCTCGGGCGGCAAAGCGCGAACGTGCGCGTGTCGAAGGATTATTGATCCATGACCGGCAGCCGCATCGACGCCGCCACCGCGATCAGCGTGATGGACCTGTTCACCATCGGCATCGGTCCATCGAGCTCGCACACGGTCGGCCCGATGCGCGCAGCATTGATGTTCATGGACTCGCTTGTGGCGAAACCCGTCCGCGTCCAGTGCGAACTGTTCGGTTCGCTGGCGCTGACCGGGCGGGGGCATGCAACCGACAGCGCGATCCTGCTCGGCCTGTCGGGCTACACGCCCGAGGGCGTCGATCTTGACAGCATCCCGGCGATCCTGGCGTCCATCCGCAAGGAAGGCCGCATCCGCTTCGGGAGCGCGCTGGGCGGCCATGTGCTCTTCGAGGAAGAGCGCGACCTTCTGTTCCGCATGGGCGAATTCCTCGAAGCGCACAGCAACGGGATGCGCTTTTCCGCTTGGGGTCAGGATGCGGCAGAGCCGGTGGTGCGCGATTATTATTCCATCGGCGGTGGCGCGGTGCTGGCGGGCGACGTGCCGGTGGGCGACGACACGCCGCTCGGCCACAATGTCGTCCAGCCTTATCCCTTTTCATCCGGCGCTGAAATGCTGCGGCAAGGTGAAGACAGCGGTCTTTCCATCGCTACGCTCGTCCTTCGCAACGAAGGCGCATGGCGCACGCAGGGCGAGACGGAGACCTTCCTCGATGCCGTGATCGATGCGATGTCCGCCTCGATCGACCGGGGACTGGAGCAGGAGGGGCTGCTGCCCGGCGGGCTCAAGGTACGCCGCCGCGCGCGTGCCATCCATCAGCGGCTGCGGCTTCAACAGGATGCGCTCGGCCCGGCGCAGATCTTCGAGTGGGTCAGCCTGTTCGCGCTGGCCGTGAACGAGGAGAATGCGGCGGGCGGCCGGGTCGTCACCGCGCCGACCAACGGCGCGGCGGGCGTCATCCCCGCCGTGCTGCATTATTATCGCCGTTTCGTGCCCGGCGCGGACCGCGACGGGGAGCGCCGCTTCCTGCTTACCGCCGCCGCGATCGGCTTCCTCTACAAGAAGCGCGCCTCCATCTCCGCCGCCGAAATGGGCTGTCAGGGCGAGGTCGGCGTCGCTTGTTCGATGGCCGCCGCCGGGCTCGCCGCGGTGCTGGGCGGCACCAACGGGCAAGTCGAAAATGCTGCCGAAATCGGCATGGAGCATAATCTCGGCCTGACCTGCGATCCGATCGGCGGCCTTGTGCAAATCCCCTGCATCGAACGCAACACGATGGGCGCGGTCAAGGCGATCAACGCCGCCTATCTCGCGCTCCAGGGGGACGGCCGCCACATTGTCAGCCTCGACGCGGTGATCGAAACGATGCGCCAGACCGGCGAGGACATGGCGAGCCGGTACAAGGAAACCTCGCTCGGCGGATTGGCCGTCAACGTGGTTGAATGTTGATTCAGATCAGAACGGTCTGCCGCTTCAAATGACCAAAGATGGGTTCAGCCGAGCCGCAATTGTGGCAATGATGCCACATAATCAGTTGTTTATCTGGCGTTCATGAAACCCGGACGGGGTGCCGTTGCTTTCGTCGTCTCACTCCCGCGGGGGTGATGAACAACGGAGTTACCCAAATGAAAAAGATTCTGGTCGCAAGCCTTCTCGCCGGTGTAACGGTCGCCGCACCCGCCATGGCACAGGACGTCAACCCCACTTTCACCGGCCCCCGCGTCGAGGCGATCCTGGGCTATGACCATGTCGGAGCGGGCAGCGATTTCGACAATGACAATGGTCGCGACGACCAGTCGATCGACGGGCTGCTCTATGGTGTCGGCGTCGGCTATGACGTGAACCTTGGCAGCGCGGTCGTCGGCGTCGAGGGTGAATATACCGACTCCACCGCCAAGAGCGACCGCTTCGATCCCACCGACCAGTTCGGCTTCGGCCGGGTGAGCCAGGGCCGCGACCTTTATGTCGGCGCGCGCGCGGGCATCCTCGCCAACCCGGCGACGCTGGTTTACGTCAAGGGCGGCTATACCAACAGCAAGCTCAATGTGCTGGCGGGTAACACCAACGAGACGACGGACACGTCGTTGAAGCTCGATGGCTGGCGCATCGGTGGCGGCGTGGAGCGCGCGATCAACGCCAATACCTTCGCCAAGGTGGAATATCGCTATTCCAACTATACCGACGGCAAGCTGAATTTCCCCAATGGCGCGACCAGCGAGCGCTTCAACGTCGACACCGACCGGCATCAGGTGGTGGCGAGCGTCGGCTGGCGCTTCTGATCCAACCAACGAAAAGGGGGCCGGAGCGATCCGGCCCTTTTTATTCATGGCGCCCTATCGGCCGCTTTGCAGGACTGCTATTTACACGATTGTGAGTAACGCGATTCCCCATGATTATGCCATTGGCATCGATCCCGCCGACATCGACTTCATGGGTCATGTCAACAATGCCAGCTATTTGAAATGGGTGCAGAATGCCGTTCTCGACCATTGGCGCGCGCTGGCGCCGGCCGAGGCGGTCGCGCAGCATCTCTGGGTCGCGCTCAAGCACGAAATCACCTATCGCAAGCCCACCTTCCTCAACGACGAAGTGATCGCCACCGTCTTTCTGGAAAAGGTGCAGGGCGCGCGCGCTTTCTATGAAACGGTGATCCGCCGCGGCGAGGACGTGCTGGCCGAGGTCAAGTCGAGCTGGTGTTGTGTCGACGCCAGCACGCTCCGCCCGGCACGGCTGGCGCGCGACGTGATCGAGCGTTTCTTTGCCGGGGACTACGGCAAGGACTGAGCTAGGCGGTTTCGAAAGTCCCATGCGCCTCGCCCATGCGGCGGATCGCCGCGACCTTGGCATGGAGGGGAGTCCAGTCGTCGGCCTGGTCGATGGCGCTCCAGATCGCCTCGACCTCCCCGATAGGCATGGAGCAGGGGGCATCATCCGACCAATAGTTATGGTCGCGCGCGCCAGGGATGGTCGCGACGCCGGCGATCGCTTCGCGGAACAGCGCCCAGTCCGCGCCGGCATAGGCGCTCGGGTCGCGCGGCTCACCGCCACGCCAGTCGTGGAAGAAGCGGTCGATCGGCGTCGCTGTCGCGATCATGCCGCGCACCGCCGCCTCGATCATCGGTGCGGGATCGCCGCCTGTCACGACGCCCAGCCGCCAGCAGAAGCGGCGCTGCATCGCCTCTGCATAGAGGGCGGGAAAGCGTTCGAGCTGCTCGACCAGCGGCGGGGCTTGCGTCAACGGCCGCAGCGACACCGCAAGCTGCGCCACGTCCCAATGGATCGCCTCCGCCTGCCGCCCAAAGGCGTAGAGGCCCGAATGGTCGAAATAGGCGGCGGTGAAGCCCGCGTCCCAGAGCGGGGTGAAGCGCCAAGGACCATAGTCGAAGCTCTCGCCCGTCACATTGATATTGTCGCTATTGAGCACGCCATGAACGAAGCCCGCGACCATATAGCTGGCGGCAAGATCGGCGGTGCGCTCGACCACGTGGCCGAGCAGTTGCGCTGGCGGATTGTCGCCGGGCGTATCGCCATAAAGGTGCGTCAGCGCATAATCCGTGAGCCGCTCCAGCAGCGCCGTGTCGTTATGGAAGGCGGCGCGCTGGAAGCTGCCGATGCGGATGTGCGAATGGCTGAGCCGCACCAGCACCGATCCGCGTGTGGGGGACGGCTCGTCGTTGCGCTCCAGCGCCTCGCCGGTTTCGATCAGGGAGAAAGTCCTGGACGTGTTGACGCCGAGCGCTTCGAGCATCTCGGTCGCCAATATCTCGCGCACGCCGCCCTTGAGCGTCAGTCGCCCGTCGCCAAAACGGCTATAGGGCGTCTGGCCCGACCCCTTTGTGCCAAGGTCCATCAGCCGGTCGCGATCGTCCCGCAGTTGCGCGAACAGGAAGCCGCGCCCGTCGCCGATATCGGGATTGTAATGGCGGAACTGATGGCCGTGATAACGCAGCGCCAGCGGCTGCGGCAGGCTGCCCTCCAGCGTCGCGAAGCGGCCGAAATGGGCGATCCATTCGTCATCACCGATCGCGTCCAGCCCTACGGTCGTCGCTGCGCGGTCGTTGCGGAAGCGCAGGATCGTCTGCGGGAAATCCGCCGCCGCGACCGGGGCGGCGATGTCGGGCATCAGCGCGTCGATTTGAGTGGCGGGACGATATTTGGCGGCTTGCGGGGGCTGGCTCATGCGGCGATATGGGGGTGGGGCAGCCGAAGGATCAAGCTTGAGCGGCTATAAGGACGGATATTGGTGGTCACCCGATGGGCTGCGGCTCCATTATCGGGACTATGCCGGCGGCGGCGACGGTCGGCCGCCCTTGCTGTGCCTGCCGGGGCTGACGCGCAACGCGCGCGATTTCGAGCCGCTCGCCGGGCGGTTGGCGGGGCAATGGCGGCTGATCTGCCCCGACATGCGTGGCCGGGCCGAAAGCGCCTATGCCAAGGACGCGATGACCTATGTCCCGCTCACCTATTTGCAGGACATAAGCCGGTTGCTGGCGGACCTTGCCGTCATCCGCTTCGTCGCGATCGGCACGTCGCTTGGCGGCATCATCACCATGTTGATCGCCGCCACCCACCGGGAATGGCTCGCAGGCGCGGTGCTCAACGATGTGGGGCCGGAACTGGACAAGGCGGGGCTCGATCGTATCCGCGCCTATGTCGGCGTCGGCCAGTCGCACCCCACCTGGGTCCATGCCGCCCGCGCGCTGGCGGAGGCCAATGGCGACGTCTATCCCGGCTATGATCTGGAACGCTGGCTGGCGATGGCGAAGCGCCTCTATCGCCTCAATAGCGGCGGGCGCATCGTGCTCGATTACGACATGAAGATCGCCGAGCCGATCCGCGCCATGGGCAGCGAGACCGGAGTCGACATGTGGCCGGTGATGCCCGCCTTTCGCGATATTCCCACGCTGCTGCTGCGCGGCGCGCGGTCTGACCTGCTGAGCCAAGCCAATGCGGCGCGGATGGCGCGCGAGATCGGCGACAGCGCCGAGCTGGTGACGGTATCGGGCGTCGGCCATGCGCCCGTCCTCGACGAGCCGGAGAGCATCGCGGCGATCGACCAGCTGCTCGCCCGCGTGCTGCATGGCTGAGCCGCCCCATATCCTCCACGTCCATGGCAGCTTCTCGCTCGGCGGCAAGGAAGCCCGAGCCGTGCGCCTGATGAACATCTGGGGCGACAAGGCGCGGCACAGCATCATGAGCGCCGACCGCCAAGCGATGGGCGCGCGCGACGCGATAGACCCTTCGGTCGATGTCGAGTTCCCCGACGGCCCGTCCTTCGCGGGCAAGCCGGGGCCGGCCCGCTACCGGGAGATTCGCGCGTTTCTCAAGCGCTTCGACCTTGTCCTCACCTATAACTGGGGGTCGATGGACGCGGTGATGGCGCATCGGCTGGCAGGGCGGGGCGCGGCAATGCCGCCGCTGATCCATCATGAGGACGGGTTCAACGCTGACGAGGCAAACGGCCTCAAGACCAAGCGCAACCTGTTCCGCCGCCTGGCGCTGAAAAGCGCCCACGCGCTGGTCGTGCCTTCGGTGCGGCTGGAGGGGATCGCGCGGCAGGTTTGGAAACAACCGGCGGACAAGGTGCATCTGATCCGCAACGGCATCGACGTCGCCCGCTACGAACAACCGCCCGCGTCCGATGCCATCCCTGGCCTCGTCCGATCGCCGGGCAAGATGCTGGTCGGGACGCTCGCCGGGCTGCGCCCTGTCAAGAATATCCCGCGCCTGGTCCGTGCCGTGGCAGCGCACAAGCACCGGCTGCAACTGGTGGTGGTAGGCGAGGGGCCGGAGCGTGACGCGATCCTGGCCGAGGCCGCCGCGCACGGTATGGACGATCTGCACATGGCGGGCTTCATGGACCGGCCGTGGCGCTTCGTCGGGCTGTTCGACATCTTCGCTTTGTCGTCCGACAGCGAGCAATTCCCGATCTCGCTGGTGGAGGCGATGGCGGCGGGCGTGCCGGCGGCGTCGATGGACGTAGGCGACGTCGCCAACATGGTCGCGCCGGAGAACCGGCCCTTCGTCGTCGACGATGAAGCGGCGCTGGCGCAGGCGCTCGGCACGCTGGCGGCTGACGCCGATCTGCGCGCCCGCCTCGGCGCGGCGAACCGCGCGCGGGCGCAGCGCGACTATGCCGAAGATGCGATGGTGAACGCCTATGCCGTGCTTTATGGCGGGGCTCTGGCACGTCCCCATATTTTACGCTAGGGGCCGCGAAGTTCGTCATACACGGCAATTGCTGCTATAGGGTCGATTTTACCCGGTCCGATGACCGGATGAACATGTGGAGATGTCGTTGTTCAAGGGGTTGAAGCCCATCGTCTATGGTGGCCGCGAAGTGTGGCCGATCGTCGAGGGCGGAAAGGGCGTCGCCGTGTCCAACCATGCCAGTTCCGGCGCCTGGGCGGCTGCCGGCGGCATCGGCACGGTTTCGGCGGTAAACGCCGACAGCTATGACAGTTTTGGCAACGTGATCCCGCAAATCTATCATGGCCGCACCCGCCGCGACCGGCACGAGGAACTGGTGGCCTACGCCATCGACGGGGCCGTCGAGCAGGTGAAGCGCGCCTTCGAGATCGCGGGCGGCAAGGGCGCGATCAACATCAACGTTCTGTGGGAAATGGGCGGGGCGCAGCGGGTGCTGCACGGCGTCCTGGAAAAGACGCGCGGCATGGTGGCCGGCGTCACCTGTGGCGCGGGGATGCCCTATAAGCTCAGCGAAATCGCCGCGTCCTACGGTGTCAACTATCTGCCGATCGTGTCATCGGGCCGCGCTTTCCGCGCTCTGTGGAAACGTGCCTATTCCAAGGCGTCGGAATGGCTGGCGGCGGTGGTCTATGAAGACCCGTGGCTGGCCGGCGGCCATAATGGCCTGTCCAACGCGGAAGACCCCAAAGCGCCGCAAGACCCCTATCCCCGCGTCCGCGACCTGCGCGCGACCATGCGGGAGGGCGGCATATCGGACGATGTGCCGATCGTGATGGCGGGCGGGGTGTGGCACCTAAAAGACTGGAACGACTGGATCGACAACCCGGAACTGGGCGCGATCATGTTCCAGTTCGGCACCCGTCCCCTGCTGACGCAGGAAAGCCCGATCCCGCCGCTCTGGAAGGAGCGGCTGATGCAGCTGGAGCCGGGCGACGTGCTGCTGCATCGCTTTTCGCCCACCGGCTTCTACAGCTCGGCGGTCCGCAACCCCTTCCTGCGCGAGTTGGAGGCGCGGTCCGAACGGCAGATTCCGTTCAGCACCGAGCAGGCGGGCGATCATACGCAC
This sequence comes from Sphingobium agrisoli, assembly GCF_041877245.1. Classification (NCBI taxonomy): domain Bacteria; kingdom Pseudomonadati; phylum Pseudomonadota; class Alphaproteobacteria; order Sphingomonadales; family Sphingobiaceae; genus Sphingobium; species Sphingobium agrisoli. The sequence goes on along the minus strand of NZ_JBHDJI010000003.1, from coordinate 134,561 downwards.
CAGCTCGACGCGGGGGTGAAGGGCAAGAATTTCTGGGTGACGCGCGGCGACCTTCAGCGCGCGCGGGAATGGGTGGGGCAGGGGTTCGTCTCCGCGCTCAAGACGCCCGACAATACGTTGGTGTTCGTCGGGGTCGAGGAACGCGACGAGATCCGCAAGGATCAGACCGACTGCATGGGTTGCCTGTCCCAATGCGCTTTTTCCAGTTGGATGGACAGCGAGACCAACTCGACCGGCCGGCTCGCCGATCCGCGCAGCTTCTGCATCCAGAAATCCCTGCAACAGGCGGTGCATGGCGGTGATCTGGACAAGAACCTGCTCTTCGCCGGCCATGGCGCGTACAAGTTCAAGCAGGACCCCTTCTACTCCAACGGCTTCGTGCCCACGGTCAAGCAGCTGGTCGACCGTATCCTGACGGGCGACTGATGGCAGCGGACATTCAGGGGCTCGCGATCCTTCAATATGGGCCGTCCCATTTCGACGTGGTTCGGCCAGGCAATTTCGTGCTGTGCGCCGTGTCGGGCGAACGGATCGCGATCGACGAACTCACTTATTGGAGCGCGGAGCATCAGGAAGCCTATAGGGGACCGCAGGAGGCGACTCGCGCCTTTCAGCAACGACGAGGGCCCGATTGTCGTTAACGGGCGGCACATAGGCAATGTTAGCGCTCCCAGTACCGCTCTCGTCAATTCAACCCCTGTCAAACATCTGTTCACCGCGTTGATTGAACGCCTCAACTTATGTTTGCTGTTTCTTCTAGGTGAAAATCGGTGTAATGCCTTTCATACAGACCGGCAAAGATCGGCTGAATGGAAGGATGTTCGGCAATGTCGCGTATCGACATTTTTGGTGATCGTATTTGCATCGTCTCCAGCCTGCTGATCGTGGGCTGGTTCCTCTACAGCATCATCACCTGATCCGGCCGTCTGCAGCCCGAACATCGTCCGGCGACGGTCAAGCCGCGCTGCCAGGGCTGCAAGCAAAGCTATTTCGACATTCTCTAGTTGATGGGTAGATATAGTTGCGAGCGCTTCGCTCCGCGGCTTTTGATGGATGTCAGCTTGCTCCGCGTCACCAACGGCTAAAGCGCACGGCGCCGATGCGACCACGCAGGTTTCGTGTTCCTCTCAGAGCAGGAGAAGACACATGACCCGCCCCGCCAGACGTTCTCGCCCCCACCGCCGCGCCGCACCGACAATCGCAGGCGACCATTTGCCCCATTCGTCGTGGACGCGCCGCGCCGAAGCGAAAGCACCAGCCAACAGCATCACGCCGGACGATTTCTGGGCGAAGCTGGGGTTGTGACGGAGTAGGCTTGCGTGATTTGCGGTGATGGCGCGTGAGCCTGCGCTGACGGCAACCGGAGTTCGTGAGGCGGATGGTCAACTATCGACCATTCTTCGTCGCTCGCTAATGTCATACGCATCCCTGAAACCGGCCGCTCATGCAGATAGCACATCGGACGCTGAGCGACGAAATCTGGCGGAAAGCCACCGCTCATGTTAGGCTGCGATATGGGCGTCTTACACCGATCGGCTGCATCAATAGGCTTCTATGGAGACGATCTCGACCCGACTGAGATAACAGAGCGGCTTGGTGAGCCAACTGTCGCCGTCAAGATGGGCGGCACATTTCAAACGCCCGGCGGCAGGGACAAGATAGCCCACACTGGGTCATGGCGGGTGTCAGCAAAAGATCAGCAACCAGCTGATCTTGATCGACAAATCAATGATCTGTTAGATAGTTTGTCGGATGACATCGTATCATGGCGGATGTTCTCGCAGCGGTTTAGCAGTCGCGTATTTTGCGGCCTGTTTCTTGAAGATAGCAACGAGGGCGTTGCCCTCCGTTCTGAAACTCTCGCTCGTCTTGGTGATCGGGGTTTGTGCCTCGATCTCGATATTTATGGCGCACCAGAGCCAGAGTGAATGGCCGAAGCTGGTGCGATTGTTGCCGAACGATCTTTTAACGCGCTAGGTCAGCTATCGCCGGTCATCTCTCCAAAAGCCGCCATTCCGCCACCCACCCCTATGCCGCCACCCCGCTAACCGGCACCGCCGCCACCCCGTCGGCTTCGAAGCTCGCGATGGGATAGGCGCAATAGTCGGCGGCATAATAGGCGCTGGGCCGGTGGTTGCCCGATGCGCCGAGGCCGCCGAAGGGCATGTTGCCTGCCGCGCCCGTCGTCGGCCGGTTGCGGTTGACGACGCCGGCGCGGCTTTCCTCGACCAAGCGCCGCCAAAGCGCTTCGGCCTGCGAGATCAGGCCGGCGGAAAGGCCGAAGGCGGTGGCGTTGGCGACCGAGATCGCGGCGTCGAAATCGGGCACGCGGATGACCGACAGCACCGGCGCGAAAATCTCCGCGTCGGGCGCATTCACCCCGGTCAGGTCGAGAAGGGCAGGGGCGACGAAGGCGGCGCTGCGGCCCTCCACGCCTGTAAACGGGCGGATCACCCGCGCGCCGCGCGCGATGAGGTCGCTGACGGCGCGGTGCGCGCCGGCCGCCGCCTGGTCCGACACCAACGGCCCCATGAACGCCGCGCCCGGCTCGTTCCAAGCGGCGATCGGCAGGCGACCGGCCAGGGCGGCGGTCGCTTCAACGATGGCGTCGCCGACCGCCCCCTCCGGCACGATCAGCCGGCGCGCGCAGGAACAGCGCTGGCCGGTGGTGATGAAGGCCGAATTGACGATGATCGATGCGGCGGCCTCCGGCGAATCCCACGCGATCAGTGGGTTGTTGCCGCCCAGCTCCAGCGCCATGATGACATGCGGCCGGTCGACCAGCGCACGCCTCAGCGCCGCGCCCGCGCCCGCCGATCCGGTGAAGAGCAACCCGTCTATATCGCCCGCGACCAGCGCCTCTCCGGTCGCGCGGCCGCCCTGCACGACATGTAATAACCCGTCTGGCAGCCCTGCCGCCGCCCAGGCGTCCGCCATTGCCGCGCCGGTCGCGGGCGCGATCTCGGACGGCTTGAAGACGACGGCATTGCCCGCGATCAGCGCTGGGACGATGTGGCCATTGGGCAGGTGGCCGGGGAAATTATAGGGGCCGAGCACCGCCATCACGCCATGGCCGCGATGGCGAAGCACCGCGCGGCCGAATGGCATGTCGGCGGCGCGCTCGCCCGTGCGCTCGGCATGGGCCTGGATCGATACCTCGACCTTGGCGATCATCGACCCCACTTCGGCGTCGCTTTCCCACAGCAGCTTGCCGGTCTCGCGGGAAATCAACTCCGCCAGTGCCGCACGCCGCTCGCCCAGCACGGCGGAGTAGCGGCGCGCGACGGCGATCCGTTCCTCGACCGGCAGCGCCCGCCAGCCGGGCAGGGCCGCGCGGGCGGCGGCGATGGCGGCGTTGCAGGCGGCGGCGTCGGCTTGCCGCCCTTCCCACACCAGTTCGCGCGAGGCGGGATCGAAGGATTGCAGCATCGCGGTCATCCCTTCGCCTGTGCGCTGGTCATCGCGAAGATGCCGGTTGCGTTGCCGGTATCGAAGGCAAGGTCGAGCCGACCCGTCTCGGGGTCGATATCGCGGCTGATGAATTCGTAGAAGGAGCCGGGCACCTGCCGCGCATCCCCGCCGGCGAAGGCGCGTTCGACGCTGTCGGCGCGGAAAGCGGTCTGGCGCACGCGACCGCTGGCGGAGATTTCCAGCCGCTCCTTCATCGGCCGGCCTTCGTCCTTCAGCCGATCGGCAAGCGCGGCCACATCCGCCACCCGGTCGGTCGCATGGTTGAAGGCATTGCCCTCGGTCGCGATCCAGGCGGCTTCGTTGGAGCGGGACAGGAGCAACTGATAATCCGCGAAATCGGGCGCGTCATGCTGGCGGTCGAAGGCGGCAAGGATCGCGGGTAGCGACGCCATGGCCTCAGCGAGAGGCGCTTGCCCGTCCGCCGCGAACCGCGCCAGCAGCGCTTCCGCCGCCGCGTCGAGCGGGTCGCGCGAGGAGCCGAACACCCGTTGCGCCGCCTCGGCAAATTCGGGGTCAAAGCGATCGACATGGAGTTCGGACAGGAAGAATTGCGGGATCGCCTCCGGAAAATCGCGGTGGCGATAGGCGCGCCCGGTCATTTTCAGCCGGTCGAGCGGGTAGAGCGCCGCCATCTCATAACCCAATGGCAGAAAGATGCGGGTGAAGGCGTCCTCGCCGCCGGGCAGCGCGCCGGTCGGTCCTTCGGGGAAGCGCACGGTCCGGAGCGCGCCATGGTCGAACACCACCTTGCCGCCGCGCGCCAGCGTATCCGCGACATAGGCCGCCCCGCTCGGCACCCGGCGCAGCAGATCGTCGAACAGCGCCACGTTCATCGCCATCGCGAAGGCGGCGCGCGACACCATAGGCCCTTGATCGACGCGCAGAGCCGGATCGATCACCAGCATGTCGAACGTCGCGCGCGCACGGTCCTCGCCCAGCGCGTGAACGAGCAACGCATTCAAATGTCCCATATTCGCATTCGACATGATAGGCTCCCGATAGAGCCTCCTATATGGCATGGCCTGCGCTGCTTTCAAAATCGATAGAGCGCATATGCAGATGCGAGAACGGAATGAAGAACGGAGCGAGTCGACTGCCTCCTATGCGCGCCCTGACCGCCTTCGCCGCGGCGGCGCGGCTGGGAGGCTTCTCGCAGGCGGGGGAGGAGATCGGCCTGACGCAGAGCGCCGTCAGCCGCCAGATCGCGCAGCTGGAAGAGATGCTGGGGACGCCGCTGTTCGACCGGATCGGCCGCCGCGTCCGTCTCAATGAGGCCGGCCGCGCCTTTGCCGAGGAACTGGTCCCCGCGCTCGACCGCATCCGCCGAGCCAGCGCCCGCGCCGCGGCCCGGTCGACACAGCGCGCCCTGCGCGTCGCCACCCTGCCGAGCTTCGGGATGCGCTGGCTCGCGCCACGCTTGCCACAGATGACGGCGCGCCATCCCGACCTGATCGTGGACTTCGCCGCCCGGTCGGAACCGTTCGATTTCGCCGATCAAGAGTTCGATTCAGCGGTACATTTCGGTGTTCAACAGGATTGGCCGGGCGTCGAAATGGACTTCCTGTTCCGCGAGGAAGCGGTGCCCGTTTGCGCGCCCGACTGGCTCGCCGCCCATCCGCTCCGCACGCCTGCCGACCTGCTCGACGTGCCGCTGCTCAGCCAAAGTTCGCGCCGCGACGCCTGGCCGCGATGGCTGAGCGCGGCGGGCGTGGACGCATCGCGCCTACGGCCCGGTCCGGCGTTCGAGCATTTCCTGATGCTGGCGCAGGCATCGGCGGCAGGGGCGGGGGTCGCGCTGATCCCAAGCTTCCTGATCCGGCCGGAGCTGGACGCCGGGACGCTCGTCATCCCCTTCGACCGCCCGCTGTCGAGCGAGCGCGCTTATTATCTCGTCTATCCGCGCGAGGCGCTGACCGGCCCGATGGCGCTGTTCCGCGACTGGATTGTGGAGCAGGCGCGGGGCTGATGCCTACATCTTCTTGGGCATACAGTCCGCGCCGGCAGCCTTGATCGCACCGCACAGCCGCGCGGCAGCTTCGCTGCTGGCGACCGGGCCAGCCTGAAGCCGGGTGACGGGGCCGGCCTTCACCAGATAGGGCTGGTAGGCGGAGAGGCCACCGACCTTTCGGCTAAGTTCGCTCCAGAGAGCGCGGGCGCGCCCTTCCTCGCCGAACGCGCCGAGTTGCACGCGCCAGCCACCCCCGGCCGCAGGGGCCGCGACCGGGGCAGCCGGGCGGGGGGCGGGTGGCGCGGGCTTGGGGGGGGCGGGTTTTGCGACTGCCACTTGCGCCGGTTTGGGTGCCGGCGGCGTCGGTGCCGGCTGATAGGGCGTGGAAGGCGGCAGGTCGGTCGTGCGGACGGACGACGGCGCGCTCCGCACCGGCGCGGGCGTCGAGGGGGCCGCGGCCAGCGCCGTCCCGCTCCCCGACTTCTCCAGGCTGGCGGCCAGCGCCAGCCCCTGCTTGCGCTGGTCCTCAGGGATATATTTGTCCATCTGCTCCAGGCTGGTCGCGGCCTGCGGCAGGCCCGACGCCGACGCGCGCGTCATCAGCGCATAGGCGCGGACCCAGTCCTTGCCGATCAGGTCGCCGTTGAACAGGGCCGTGCCCACGATATATTGCGCCCGCGGCTCGCCCCGCGCGGCGGCGCGTTGCAAATAGGTGATCGCGTTGGCTCGGTCGCCCTGCTGGAACATCAGCAGCCCCAGATTATCCTCTGCGCGGAGATGACCCTGCTGCGCCGCCTTGCGATACCAGTCGAGCGCGACATTGAGGTCGGGCTGCACCCCGCGCCCCAGCTTGTACGCCTGGCCCAGGTTGAACTGCGCGTCGGGATCGCCTGCCTGCGCCAGCGGCCGCCATTCGCCCACCGCCTTGGCATAGTCGCCCTGCTGCCAGGCATCGACGCCCGCTTTCACGTCCGCCGATGCAGGCGTGCCCAGGCCCAGCACCGCGACCGCAGCCGCCATTCCCCAAAACTGCTTCATGCGCCCAAAGCTCCCGCGCGAGATGATGTCGCCCGCTTCTATCATCTCTCAAGGTTAAAGTCCTGTTAGCATAGCCGCTGTTCGTAAGGGCGTCTGTCCCATGTTGGCAAAGACTTTGCCGGTTAACCGAATTTTAGGCGCAGCCATGGCATCCCGCAAAGGAAGTGGATTTCCTGGGGGGAATAGCGTGCGGATTTTGGCATTGGCTTCGCAGAAGGGCGGATCGGGCAAGACCACCCTGTCGGGCCATCTCGCCGTGCAGGCGCAGATCGCCGGCGCTGGCCCCGTCGTGCTGATCGACATCGACCCGCAAGGCAGCCTTGCCGACTGGTGGAACGAGCGCGAGGCGGAATTTCCCGCCTTCGCCCAGACCACGGTCGCCCGGCTTGCCGCCGACCTAGAGATCCTTCGCCAGCAGGGCTTTAAGTTGGCCGTTATCGACACCCCGCCCGCCATCACAATGGCGATCCAGAGCGTCATTTCGGTCGCCGAGCTGATCGTGGTTCCGACCCGCCCCAGCCCCCACGACCTGCGCGCCGTGGGCGCGACCGTCGATTTGTGCGAGCGCGCGGGCAAGCCGCTGATCTTCGTCGTCAACGCCGCCACGCCAAAGGCGCGCATCACGTCCGAGGCCGCCGTCGCCCTCTCGCAACATGGCACGGTCGCGCCGGTGACACTGCACCATCGCACCGATTTCGCCGCCTCGATGATCGACGGGCGCACGGTGATGGAGGTCGATCCCAAGGGGCGCTCGGCGGCCGAAGTCGGGGCGCTGTGGACCTATATCTCCGACCGACTCGAAAAGAATTTCCGCCGCACGGTCTTTTCCGTGCCCCAGGGCAGCGTTGGCACCGTCGCGACCCGCCCGTCCAGCGGCGGCTTCGGTCGTCGCGTGATCGGCCAGTAAGGGAGCGCGAAAGTCATGGCCGAACCGAAACCGCTGGCCTCGCTCACCTCCGGCCTGCTGGCGCGAAAGGGCGCGGCGCAGCCCGCCATGCGCCGTCCGATGCTGGGCTTTGGCCGGGCGACGGCGGGTGCGGTGCAGCAGGATGACCTGGGCTGGAACGATATGGGCTTCGACGTCGAGCCGACGCCCGAGCCGGTCGAGGAAGCGCCCGTGCCGATCGGCCTGACGCCGATGCCCGCACCGGCCGCTGCCGTGCCGCCGGTCGTCGCCGAGCGCAAGCAGTTGGCGAAGCGGGTCGCCGCGACCATCGCGCCAGCCCCGGCCGGGCGCAAGGCTGCCTTCACGCTGCGGCTCGACGCCGAGCGGCACCTGAAGCTGAGGCTGGCTGTCGCGGTCACGCGGCGGTCGGCGCAACAGATCGTGACGCAAGCATTGGACGAATTTCTCGACAACCTGCCGGAGATCGACCGGCTGACCAAGCAGCTGCCGCTGACGCGCGACGGCCAGTGAATGAAGGGTGGGTAGACATATGAACCGCAACAATCTCGGAAAGGCGGCGCTGTCATCGCTGATCGTCGCCACGACCATGGTGGGCTGCACCGGTGCCGCTTTCCATCCGCGCACGTCCGCCGTGCAGCCAAAGGCTGATCCGGCCAAATTCGCCGAGGAGGCAGGGCGCGCACTCGCCGCCCGCAACGCCGGCAAGGCGGTGGATGCCGCCGAAGCCGCCGTGCGGCTCGCGCCGCAGAACGCGGCCTATCGCCAGATGCTGGGCCGCGCCTATGTGCTCGCCGGCCGCTTCGCTTCGGCCGACACGGCGCTGAGCGACGCGATGACGCTGGGCAGCAGCGATGCCAGCACGATCATCAGCCTGGCACTGGTCAAGGTGGCGCAGGGCCGCGCCGACGAAGCACGCAGCCTGCTTTCCGCCAATGCCGGCACTGTCCCGGCTGGCGACTATGGTCTGGCGATGGCGATGGCAGGCGACCCGGTCGAGGGCGTCCGCATCCTCACGCAAGCGATCCAGGAGCCTTCCGCCACCGCGCGCACCCGTCAGAACCTGGCTTATGCCTTCGCGCTGGCGGGCCGCTGGAAGGACGCGCGCATGATGGTGGGCATGGACATGGAGCCGCTGGCCGCCAACAAGCGCATTTCCGACTGGGCGCAGATCGCCGAACCGTCGCTCGCGCCGCTGCGCGTCGCGGCATTGATGGGCGTGACGCTGAACGAGGCTGATCCGGGCCAGCCGGTCGCGCTGGCGCTTGCCGCGCCGGCCGCCGACACGCCGGTGCAGATGGCGGAGGCCGCGGCGGAACCCGCAGCCGAGCCTGAAGCGCCGGTTGCCGTAGCTGAGGCCGCACCCGCGCCTGAACCCGCTGTCGAACAAGCGCCGGCCATCAAGGCGCCTGAAACCCCCGTTCGTGTCGCTGCCCGCGATCTGGTGGTCGAAGGCCAGGCCGCCAAGCCAGTGCTGAAGCCAGCCGTCAGGTCGATGCCCAAGGCGCAGCCCGCACCTGCCGCCAGGATGCAACAGGTCGCCTTCCTCAAGCCCGTCGCCAACGGCGCAAGCGGTTGGGTGGTCCAGTTGGGCGCTTATGACAGCCCGGCGATCGCCAAGGAAAAATGGCTGAGCATGGCTGGCCGCAACGCCACGCTGGCCGCCTTTCCGGTCCTCACCAGCCAGGCGACGGTCAAGGGCAAGGCCTATCACCGCCTCGCCATCAGCGGCTTTGCCAATCGCGGTGACGCGCAGGCCGCCTGCCGCATCATCCAGTCGAACAAGGGGCAGTGCTTCGTGCGCGAATCCGCCCCGGGCGCGACGCCGCAGCGCTGGGCCATCGCAAACCGGGGCCGCCAGTTCGCCTCGCGCTGAACCCCTCTTCTCCCAAGCCTCAAGGGCGCGCGTGGCGGAAACGCCGGGCGCGCCCTTCTTTATGTCGGCCATTGGCGGCCAAGCGGCTATGGCGATGAGCGGCGCAGCGCTTTAGGGCAGGTAGCGAAGGAGACCCGCATGATCGACCTGGACGACATTATCGACGCGGCGCGGGTTATCGCGCCGGCTGCCGTGCGGACGCCTCTGCTGGAAAATGGCGTGCTGAATGTACGCTGCGGGCGCCGGGTTCTGCTGAAGTTCGAGGGCGCGCAGCGCACCGGATCGTTCAAGTTTCGCGGCGCCTACAACCGGCTTGCGCGGCTGACTGGCGCAGAGCGGGCGGCGGCGGTGGTCGCCTGGTCGTCGGGCAATCATGCTCAAGGGATCGCGGCGGCCGCGCGGCTGCTCGCCATGCCGGCGATGATCGTGATGCCGTCCGACGCGCCCGCCATCAAACTCGCCAACACGCGCGCGCTGGGGGCCGAGGTCGTGACCTATGACCGGCACCGGGAGAGCCGTGAGGATATCGCCACCGCATTGGCGCAGAGCCGGGGGGCGACCTTGGTGCCGTCTTTCGACGATCCATGGATCATCGCCGGACAGGGGACGGCCGGGCTTGAGATCGTGGAACAGGCGAGGGAGGCTGGTGCAATCATAGGGCAGGTGCTGGTCTGTTGCGGCGGTGGCGGGCTGACCGCCGGGATCGCGACGGCGGTAAAGGCGCATCATCCCGCGACTGCCATCTACACGGTCGAGCCGGCCGGCTATGACGATACGGCGCGTTCGCTGGCGAGCGGGCTGCGGGAAAGCGTGGCCCCCGATGCGCGCACCATATGTGACGCGCTGATGGCGCCAAGCCCCGGGGCGCTGACTTTTCCGATCAACCACTCCTTGCTGGCGGGCGGCCTGGCGGTCAGCGACGAACAGGTTCGCGACGCGATGCGGTTCGCCTTCTCGGTGCTGAAGCTGGTGGTCGAACCGGGCGGCGCCGTGGCGCTGGCGGCGATGCTGAGCGGCATCGCACCGCCCTGCGACGGGGCGAGCGTAGTCGTTCTGTCAGGCAGCAACGTCGATCCGGGGCTGTTCGCTGAGATAATCAGCGCGGGTCAGTGATCGGCTTCGCTGCGGAGCGGTCGTTTCACCTTCTTTATCTGGCGCAGACCGAGCCCCACCGCGACGACAGTCAACGGGATCAGCACGAGGTCGAGCCAGCTGGGCCAATGCAGCCCCTGATGCTCCAGCGCTTCGCGGACATAATGGAGCAGGCCCAGCGCATAATAGCTGATCGCGACCACTGACAGCCCTTCGACCGTATGCTGAAGGCGTAGCTGAAGCCCGGTCCGCCGGTCCATCGACGCTAGCAGATCGCGGTTGCGGCGGGCGAGAGCGGTGTCGACACGCGTGCGCAGCATGGCGCTGGTCCAGGCGGTGCGCTGCGACAAATCCTCCAGCCGGCGGGTGAAGGCGTCGCAGGTGCGGGTTGCGGGCAGCAGCCGACGTTCGGTGAAATCGTCAAGTGAGCCATAGCCGCGCACCGGCGCGACATCCAGCCGACGCAGCCGATCGAAGCAGATGTCGGCATAGGCGCGGGTGGCGCTCATGCGGTAACGGGTGCGGGCGACGATCTGCGCCAGTTCGGCGCTGAGGGCCGAAAGGCGATCGAGCACCTGATCGGGATCGGCCTCCTTTTCCGCGACCTGCGTGGTGATCGCGGTCAACCTTTGCTCCAGGTCGGTGACGATGGGGGTCGCCTGCTGTGCTTCCGGCAGGCCGAGCAGAGCCATCTTGCGGTAATTGCCGAGTTCCTGGAGCCGCTGGACAAGTTGCGCCGTCTCCGCCCCTTCCAGCCCCCGGTCCTCGATCAGCAACTGGCCGAAACCACGGGGGTGGAGGCGGAAATCGCTCCAGATGCGGGCGCGGCCGTGCGCTACGTCCGATATGACGAGGTCGTCGAGCGAGAACCAGCGGGCGATGTCCATCTCCGCCGGCGGCGCATCGACCAGCGCGATCTGGCTGGAGCGGAGGATGACGCCGGGCAAGCGCGCGATCCAGTCGGGCACCCGGTCGAACGGCGCCAAGTCGAACGGTGCGCCGTCGCCTGCCAAGGTGAAACTGTAGGTCATGAACTCCGTATGCCGTTCCCAGGCGAAGCCGAGGTCGCCCAGGCGGCAGGTAAAAAAGCGTTCGGCGGGCGCGGCGGCGATGCCGTCCGTTGCGAGCAGAGCGGTCATGGCTGCGACGCTCTGCCGGGCTTCGTGCTCGTCCACCTGCATCACGAACTGGAGCATACGGGCAGGCGCGCGCAGGGGCGGCATCTTGCGTATGTGCATCTCGCGCGAAAGCGAGGCACGCAGGGGATGGCTGCGATCGGCCAGGCGAAGAAAGTCCCCTGGCGCGTCGTGCGTATCGATGCCCATGCCTGTTCCCCAGCCGCCCTAGGTGCTTTTAGTCTGACTAATGGTCTCAGCGCAATCCTTTGCCCACCGCCATCAGACCCGGCGTGCGATCGCCCCGGCGGCCCAACCCATAGCGACTGCCATGGCAATGGCTACCAGACCATAGGCGAAGGACCAATGTTCGGCCGCGGTCGCCATGAACTGCTCGAAGCCGGATTTGCGGACCGTGATGTCGCGGACGGCGGCGGCGACGACGCGGCCGTCCTGCACCAGAAATGTCTCGGCGGTATAATCGCCTACGATCACGCGGGCCGACAGCGGCAAGCGGGCGCGGTACAGCACGCCGTCGGTGATCTCGACCGTGCCGGGCTTTTCCACGAACAGCCCCGCGCGGTCGCGCAGATCGACAAGCCCCGCCTGAAAGCGCGTCAGTTCCGCGCTTTCGTTGAGCGACGCGGGGGAGAGTTGAAGCTTGTCCACGCCAAGCTCGTAAATGGCGGCGGTGCGTTCGTCGACGATCCGGTCGATCGGGCGGGACGATGCCATGGCGTAGAAGCTGGGTGCCGAGCGAAAGCGGGCGGTGTCGGCATTGACCCAGATGCCGGCGACCTTCTGCTTTTCGCGCATGACGATCGACTGTTCCGGTCCTTTAAGGACGACGACGATGTCGGCGGGCCGGTCTGGCTTCCGCCCGTCGGGATAGACGATGGCGCCGAACAGCAGCAGGTCCGCCCCGGTGAAGCTGTACTGGATGACGACTTCGCGCTGCGATACGTCCGGCACGAGGATCGGCGCATCGGCGGCGCTTAGCAGAAACGCGGCCAGCACCAAGACGAGGGCCCGCTGGCGCATCAGCGAAGCTCGATCGTGTAGATTTCGTCCGGCCGCCAGCCAAGGCCAAGCGCCATACGAAAGGCGACGATCAGGACGATCGCCGCCAGCAGGATACGCAGATATTCCGGCCGGATAGACATGGAGATGCGCGTGCCGATCTGCGCGCCGGTGACGCTGCCGATCAGCAGCAGCATGGCAAGGACGAGATCGACCGCCTTCGTCGTCATCGCGTGCATCATCGTCGTCGCCATGGTGACGAACAGGATCTGGAAAAGCGACGTGCCCACGACCGATTGGGTGGTCATTCCCAGCAGATAGAGCATGGCGGGCACAAGAATGAAGCCGCCGCCAACCCCCAGCAACATGGTCAGGATGCCGGTCGCCATGCCGAGCAGCAGCGGAGCGAGCGGCGAGATGTAGAGGCCCGAGCGGTAGAAGCGCCAGCGCATCGGCAGCGCCGCAACCAGCGGATGGTGGCGGCGGGTGCGAGCCTGGAGCCGCTTTCCGGTCTTCAGCGCGACCAGCGCCTGGATCGACTCTTTCGCCATCAGCCCGCCGATGCCGCCGAGCATCAGCACATAGAGAATGCCGATCACCGTATCGATCTGCCCCAATTGCTGCAGCAGCCGGAAGATAAGCACACCGAGCCCCGCGCCGACCACGCCGCCGGCGATCAGCACGCCGCCCATGCGAAAATCGACGGTGCCACGCTCCATGTGGGTGACAACCCCAGAAACGCTGGCGCCGGTGACCTGCGACGCTGCCGAAGCGGCGGCGACGGTGGGGGGGATGCCGTAGAAGATCAGCAACGGCGTCGTCAGGAACCCGCCGCCAACCCCGAACATGCCCGACAGCAGGCCGACGACCCCGCCAAGGCCAATGATGACCAGCGCGTTGACCGACAGGTTGGCGATGGGCAGGTAAAGATCCATGCTGACCCTGCGGTAGCCCCAAAGCGGTGCCAGAGGAAGGCTGGGCCGCTAAAAATCAGCGGCCAAGGTGACGGCCATGCCAGAGCCGGGCCGGGCATTGCCGGCGATCCGCTCGCGCCATTCGACGGCAATGCGGGCGCCCATCTGTGGCAGCGGCAGGCGCAGTTGGAGTTCCGGCCCGATGTCCAGCCGGCTGACGCCGGGCTGCGCCCCGCCGGAAATCGCGCCGCCTATCTTCACGCGCGATCGGGCGAGGGGCGAAAGGAGCGAGAGCTTCCCGTCGATGAAAAGGTCGCGCCGGCGCAAGCCGACCATGCCTGTCTGGGCATAGGCTTCCGCCTGCAAGCGAGGCGCGACATCGACGGGGCCGAAACCGCCCACGGCCATCAGGCTGGTGGCGTCCCGTGCGCCTTTGCCAAGGGCGATGCGGCGTTCAGCGGCGAGGGTGACGGGAATGGCCCGCGATGGCTGGAAGGCAAGGCCGACCGCTGCTTCTGGAGTGGAGGGGCGCTGGAGCGCGCTGGTCAGGCGGGCATAGGCAGTGGCGCGGCTGCGGGCTTGCGGGGTTAGTTCATAATCCACCCGCAGCCCTGTCTGCGATCCGCCGAGCCTGCCGGCTGACACAAGTTCCGTCCCACCTGACCCATCCGCGCGCCAGAGTGTCCAGGCGCTGGCGCGCCAGCGATCGGGACTGCGCGGCGCGGCGAGGGGGACCGGCGGCGGCGCGGCGGTCGGCTCAAAAGCCTGCATATAGTCCCGGTCCGAGGCATAATGGCGGTTGGCGAAGGCGGCGGTGAATATGATGAAATTCATGAGATGGATCGGCATGCCTTGATCAGCGCGCGAAGGAGCAGGCAGGCGGGGGATGGGCGCCGCAGCGTGAGCGGCGAAGGGCGTTGAACGGCCTTGCCGGCGGTCGAGCAATGTAGGGGGGAGAGCCGCGACGGCGGCGGAGGCGAGAACGGCCTGGGGAATGGCTGGATTCGACCTGCCGGGCGAGGGGACATAGTCGACCGGCGCAGGGGAGTGCGTATCGGGCAACAGCGCCATTTCTCCAACAAGCCGCGCCCCGGTCCAGCCCACCGCCAGCAGGCAGAAGAAGCGCAGCGGGCGGCTGTTGGCGGCGCTCATCATGAGTCGGCGTGCAGTTCAGGGAAGCGGTGTTGGGTCTTGTCCCAGCGCAGCGGCACGCCCCATAGCGACTTGGCATATTGGAACACAGCGCGCCTGGCGGCTAGAATGGCGATATAGTTGGCGATGACCGTCCGGGGGATCGAAGCCAGGCCCTGCCGCCAGCCGTAGGTGCGTCCGACGAACAGCGCCCGCACCGCCGTCCGCCATGCCATCAGCCACACGTTCAGCCACAGCAGCAGGTCGAGCAGGGGCGCGGGCGGCAGCGGCGGCAGCGGCATGATCCACCCCAGCACCGCAAGCAGCGCCCAGAGGATCAGCGCCAGATAGGCGGCGGACAACACCAGCGCGGCGAGTGTCGCGCGACGGTCGCGGACGCGCATCCACCATTCCGCCGGACCGCCATGCCACCCCATCCGGTCCCAGCCGGCGAGTGATATGCCGACCATCCACCGGGCCTTCTGCCGCACGGCGGTATCGATGGTGTCGGGGAAATATTCGCGTGTGGCGACCAGTCCGCCCTGCCGGTCGCGCATCCGTACGAACACGCCACGACCGCCCATATTGGCGATACGCAGTCCGGCTTCATAGTCTTCGGTCAGCGACGTGGGATCGAATGGGCCGCTATGTGCCGGATCAGTCAGCCGACCCAACATCTGCCGGTCGAAGGCGCAGGCAACGCCTGCAGAGGGAATGGACGCGCCCAGAGATTCCCGTACCGTCAGAGACTTGCCATGGCTTTCGGCGAATTCGTCGCAATAATGATCGGCAATGGCACGGGTCAGCCAGCGGCCTTTGCCCGGCAGCGGCAGGACGGGCAGTTGCACCAGGTCGAACCGGTCGATCATGAAGTCGAACAGGCGGATTTCATCGGCGTGGACGACATCTTCGGCATCGTGCAGCACCACCGCCTTGAACAGTGCCCCGTCGCTGGCCTCCGGCATTATGTAGCAAACGCACCAGCGCAATGATAGATGTAATCGTCAAGGTGGCGTAATGTCATCATATGAAACTCGTTGTGCATGGCCTGATCGACAAGCGGGCGGAAATCGTCGGGAAGATAGAGGCGCTACAGGCGCAGCTAGCCCAGCACATGGCGGACCTGGACAGCCTTGAGCGATCCATCCGCATATTCGAGCCTGACATTGATCTGGCCGACGCGCCGGTCAAACCAGTGCCGCCGCCGAACGCTGCCTTTCGTGGCGAGGTTCAACGCTTCCTGCTGGACGCCATACGCAAGAGCGACGTTGCCCTGACGACGCTGGACCTCGCCAGAATGGTGATGGAGGTTCGCGGGCTGAATACGTCCGACAAGGCGCTCAAGAAGCTCATAGCGACACGGACAGGCCACAGCCTCAAGAAGCTGCGCGACAAGGGCTTCGTGGCCTCCAGCAAGGCCACAGCGGGCGGGCTGCTGCGATGGCAGCTATCCGGGAAGCAGGGGGAGCCTACGGGCGAGTGGCGGAATGGCTCTACATAAGGAAAGCTGTATATAAAGC
The DNA here is from genome assembly GCF_041877245.1 of Sphingobium agrisoli. Classification (NCBI taxonomy): domain Bacteria; kingdom Pseudomonadati; phylum Pseudomonadota; class Alphaproteobacteria; order Sphingomonadales; family Sphingobiaceae; genus Sphingobium; species Sphingobium agrisoli. The sequence goes on along the minus strand of NZ_JBHDJI010000003.1, from coordinate 118,532 downwards.
CGTCTTTAATTGTTGCTCGCAAGCAACAATACATAACTTTTTCTTTATCTTAGTTAATGCCCCATAGACTCTTCGGATCATGCGTTCATGATCCGTACCCGACATGGTTGAGGGGCCGGATTCGTGGTCCAGCCCCTCGATCAACCACCACGATCATGCAATCGCCGGTGGACTGAGCAATTAAGCAGGGAGAATCCTACTCCTTTGAAGCGAAGCGTCAAGGCGATTGCGGCAACCCGAACGGGGAATTTACGCAATGGCAACTTACGCAATTAGCTTTACAATCGACTACGACACTGCCGCGTCATACGGAGCTCGATATGCTAGCTTCATGGCAGAGGTAAATAAGTGTCAAAGGGTCTGGGCAGAGACAACCTCGTTCTGCTTAGTTGAAACCTATGAGACTCTCGAAATTCTTGAGCGGCGATTGTATATGAGTTTGTTCTCTCCAACGCGTGACAAAATGCTAGTTATTGACGTTTCTTACGACAAAGCAATTGCGCGTGGGAAATTTAGTCAGCCCAGCACTCTGCGGGCGCTCCTTCCACTCGTTGACGTGAAATAGGATTGATGGACCTGGACGGGGACACGTAGCGCCCGCGCCAGGTCCATAATAAGTTTGAGGCGAATGTAGGACCACATAGTGCAACTATAAAGGTATTATGATACCTGTCAAGCAGCCCTCTGCCAATACCCCTTCCACTGACGGCTGACAGGGGCATCCATCGCCGCCGCCGTCACCAGCGCGGCCTGAGTGCCGTTTGCTACGCGGCGGTTATCCTCACGCCACGAAGCCTCACCAGCGTAGGCATAGAGGTAGGGGCCGGCGATATGGTGGTGGGTGCCGACTTCCATGCGACGCAGGCGCGAGAAATAGCTTTCGGCCTGATTGGTGCAGACGCCCTTGTCCATGAACGCAACCGAGTGATTGACGCGGTGGGTTTCCCAGCCCGCGTGAAGGGCATCCCAGCCAGTGCCTTCGTCCGCGCAGATGGTGGCGAGAGTGCCGACATGATCGCGAACGTAGGGAACGGCATCGCCTTCGTTCTTCACGACAAAGGGCAGCGACTTGCCATCACGCTCGCGCATGATGACGACACACTGGCGCTTGCCGGTGAGGTTCACCTTGAGGCGGCGGTCCTTCCGATCTTCCTTGCGGTTTTCCGGCTTCACATAGCCGCCGAAGTAAGCGCCATCGATTTCGACCGTGCCGTCGAGCTGGCGATCAGCCAGTTCCTTCGCCATCGCCTCACGCAGCTTGTGGGTGAGAACGAAGGCCGTCTTATACTGGCAATCGAGGTCGCGGCTAAGCTGGAGCGAGGAAACGCCCTTAGCGCCGTTCACGAAGATGACGATCGCAGCCAGAAGGTCGGTGAAGCTCATCTTGCGCGAGGCGAAGATGGTTCCCGAAGTAACCGAAAACTGGTGATGGCAGGCGACGCACTTGAACTTGCGGCGCGAGGTGATGTTGTAGGTTTCGACGCAGCCGCAACGCGGGCAAACAGCCTCACCCTCGGTTTCCGGCCAGCGCATTTCGCAGAAGGTCCGGTAAGCCTTGTCCTCGCCCATGGTGAAAACAGCCTTGAGGCTGATCGTGCGGGCCTGGGCAGAGAGGAGAAAGTGCTGCATTGTCATCGTATCCGTTGCTTATGCATCGCATATAATGGCAATCGCGCACTGTTGTCAATGGCAAAGGTATCGAATATGATGCATCCGTAATCGAAAGGGATGCACCATGCCGAAGTCGCAGAAGGATTGGGAGGAACAGGTCAAGGGGCTGCTTAAAGCGGAGCTAAAGCGCCGTAGCTTGTCCTACGCCGACCTAGTGGGGAAGCTGGCCGATATAGGGGTGATGGACTCTGAGCCGAATATCAGGAACAAGCTGAGCCGGGGTAAATTTACAGCGGTGTTTCTGGTCCAATGTTTAGAGGCGATTGGGTCGCACGATCTACGGCTTTAATCTTTGTCCTTGAAGGTTCCCTCAAAAAACAAGGTAGCGAACACAATCAAAAGTGACCAAAGAACGCCGTCGATGAAGGATTTCAAAGCAACCGGGTCATGAACCTTCGTCCCATAGAGAACTGTTCCTAACCAAAGAGATACAAGGTAAAGATAACCTGCAGCACTTAGGGTTATGAAGCCGCATGTTGCCAACAGCAAAAACCAAAAAAAAATCCTTTTGATTTTGTTTATCGTTCGGCGGTGCTGAGCCTTCCACCAACGCTTGTCATTAGCGTCATCGTCTTCCGAAAAATTCGGAGACTTCATCTCAGCAGCGCGGCCAACGTCCTTGCTGCTAAGTCCGCTCAAGCGCCGCAATAGGTCGGCATCACCATCATCGCTCGGCTGCGTCAACGATCTCTCTTATTTTCTGTTGAAAATGAGGCTTGATCAGATCGTCAGGAATTTGCTTGCCTTTGACATTAGGATCGTAAGTCTGCTCCCAAGGAGTGCCAACCTCATGGGTTTTTTGACGAAGCGCCCAACCTGAAAACCGCTTGTAAGCAGCCCAAACCTTATCAAGGATAATCTGCAGATCCCGGTCCGAGGAATCTATCGTTGGACGCCTGCAGTCGCCTGTATCAAGATCATACCAAACGGCATCATCTGTGATAGCTCCGCCGCCGAAATGCTTGAACTCATGGTAGATGGACGGAATTACCGGCCCATGCTTCCATGCCTCTATGCGCTCTTCGAACAACCTAGTGCCAAGCAAACCTAAGACCCAGCCGTAAGCAATGTAAACGAGCTTGATCAGCTTAAGCGGCGTCAAAGGCCGCCCGTCCTCTTCGGCCTTTGCCAGAAAGTAGTTAGCTATGTGCTGCGGCGTGTAAGTCATATTGATGGCCTTGGTGCGCCGTTTGCAACCCCTAGAACAAACTGCGAACGCCCCTCTGGCTATATATAGGAATGGTTCGCTCAATGCGAACACAAAATTTGTGGGGCCTGCTTCCCTCCAATTAAAGGCGCGGGAAAGCATCCCGATCACGACGCATCACCATCTGCGATACATCCGCCATCGCGCGCGCGGGCAGGCGTAATCATGCTGGTGCGTTTGCTACATAATGCCGCTGGCCTCACACGCCTGCATCGCCTGCCACAGCAGGTTGAGGCAGTCCGCCTTCGTCGTGGGACCGGGGCGGGGATTGATGCAAAGGACGATGCGCGGATCGCCCTCGGCAACGGCCGTGATGGCGGCGATGGTCTGCGGATCGTTGGGATAGGCTCCGACGAAAATGCGGTAGTCGTCCGCCCGCCATTGTCGCAATGCGTTGCGAAGCATCGGGCCGATGACCTCCGCCTCCTGCCAGGCAGGGATGAAGATGGCGATGCGGCCAGGGTTAACCGAGGGCGGCAGCGTCATCGTCGTCATGCGCGGATGGCGGGCATAGACGGTCAGATCGCGCCAAATGCGGCGGAAGCCGAAGAGGATATCGATCAGCAGATCGTCGATACCGCCAATCGCTATGCCGATAGCGGCGAAGAGCAGCACTTCCCGATAAAGGCCGCCCATGGCCGTCGCTAGCATATCGCCCAAGACGTGCCTCCCAACGCGCCATGGTGGGACCATGCCATTTGCGTAAGCCCGTTCCAAGCCACTAACATTATTTATGTAATTTTATTCTACGGGTTGACCGGGGCGGCCCGTTGCCCTTTCTGAACGCCATGGAGCAAATGACATGAGCCGTCGCCAACCCTCAGCGATCCGGGCGTTCCTGAAAAGTCAGGCGGGCGGCGCCGTACTGTTGATGATGGCTTCGGCGCTGGCGATGATTGCCGCCAACCTTTCCGGGGCGGCAGGGCATCTTTACCACGACATGCTCCATGCGCCCGTCGGGCCGGTGCTTTCCCCTGCCATCGGCCCGATGACGCCGCATCTGTGGATCAATGACGGGTTGATGGCGATTTTCTTCCTGCTGGTCGGGCTGGAGATCAAACGCGAATTCGTCGATGGCGAGCTTTCGACCTGGGAGCGGCGGCGCTTGCCTGTGCTCGCCGCGGTGGCGGGCATGGTCGCGCCGGCCCTGGTCTATATGGTGGTCACGCATGGCCAGCCGAACCTCGGCAATGGGTGGGCGATTCCGGCGGCGACCGACATCGCCTTTGCCATCGGGGTGCTGGCGCTGCTGGGGGACCGGGCGCCGGCGTCGCTCAAGCTGGTGCTGACCGCTATCGCCATCGTCGATGATATGGGCGCGGTGGCGATCATCGCGCTTTTCTACACCCAGCATGTCGATGTCGCCGCGCTGGCCGGGGCGGGAGGCGTGCTGGCTGCCCTGTTCGGGCTCAATCGGGTGGGCGTGAAGGCGCTGCCGGTCTATCTGATCGGTTTTCTGCTGCTCTGGTATCTGACCTTGTTGTCGGGCGTCCATGCGACTGTTGCGGGCGTGCTGGCGGCGATGGCGGTGCCGCTGCGGCGCACGCCCGCCGCGCCCGATGCCGACGACAGCCCGTTGCACCGGCTGGAACATGGTATCCATCCCTGGAGCGCGTATCTGATCGTGCCGCTGTTCGGCTTCGCCAATGCGGGACTGGTTCTGGACGGGAGCACATTTGCTGGCCTTCTCGCGCCGCTGCCGCTCGGGATCGCGCTGGGACTCTTCCTCGGCAAGCAATTTGGCATATTTGGCGCAATCTGGGGGGCGGCGCGGCTGGGTATCGCCGAGCGGCCGGGCGGCGCTGGCTGGGGACAGGTGTACGGCATGGCCTTGCTGTGCGGCATCGGCTTCACCATGAGTCTCTTCATCGGCGCACTGGCCTTCCCGGCTTCGCCTGAATTGATCGAGGAGGCGAAGGGCGGGGTTCTCATGGGATCGTTGCTGTCGGCGCTTGCCGGTTATGCGGTACTGCGCTGGATCGCCACGTCGGCGCGGCAGGATGTCGAACATTCCGCCTGAGCCGATTCGCCAAGCGTGAAAATTGATGGTAAACTGCGCCCCGCATGCACGATTCAGGGCCGTTGCGCGCCAATTCGACCACACTCTTTAAAGATAATGGAGGAGGGCGAGATATGGAGAAGGATGTGAATTATCTGCTGCATCGGCGGCAGATGGCTTTGATCCACGCACAAAGCAGCCGCTCGCCGAAGGGAAGAGCGGCCTATGAGGGGCTCGCAAGGGGATATAGCGAGCAGATCGACGCCTATCGTCAGGAAAATATGAAGCTGTTGGCGCTGGCGCATTAACGCGGGTCAGCGGCGATCGATAAGGCGCTCGATAGCTTTGCGATGCGTCTCGTCATCGCCGCATTCGCGTTCCAGCACCGCCTTGATATTTTGCAGCTGGGTTTCGGTCAGATGCTCGATACCGATGAAGTCGTTGCGGGCGGTCTCGATGGCGCGGATTAATTCGTCTAGCTTCGCCTGTATGGCAGAGCCGTCCCTATTCTGTGCATTCTGGATCAGGAACACCATCAGGAACGTGATGATGGTGGTGCCGGTATTGATGACCAACTGCCAGGTATCGGAATAGCCGAAGATCGGGCCGGTGATCAGCCAGATGATGATTGTCGCAAGCGCCAGGATGAAGGCCTGAGGCTGCCCCGCCCAACTTGCCACACGGTGCGACATGGCGGCGAATATCCTGTCCAAGGCCGGTTCCTTCCTCCAAAAAAGCTGCTCTCTCTTCTATTGTCCGTTCCTGTCCGGGCGGCCATGAAAATCGACATGAAAATGACATCCCATCTTTGCGGCCTTGCGGCCCTGCTGCTGCCCGGTTGCGCTTCCCTCTCTCCCGAATCACGGCTGCGGAATGGTCTCACGCAGGCGGGACTGTCGCCCCGGATGGCGGAGTGCATGGCGCCGAAGATGGCGGATCGGCTGAGCCTGCTGCAACTGCGGCGGCTCCAGTCGCTGGGTTCGATCCGCAAGTCTCACAGTAATGGCCTGTCTGTGGACGAACTGCTCCACAATCTGCGCGCTTTGCAGGATCCCGAGATCATTTCGGTGACTAGTGGGGCGGCCATTTCCTGCGCCTTTTGATCCGCATTTCGCAATATATTGCGTCGCGGTCGGCCCGAGCCTTTTGCAATTTTGCAAAGTCATTTTGCGAAATTCGCTGGCGCGATTCACGGGTCTGTGCTTAGCCGTCCGTCATCCGCTTAGACGCACAAGGACGGCGACCCCATGAACATTCATGAATATCAGGCCAAGGAACTGCTGGCGAAATATGGCGCGCCGATCGCCGCCGGCTACGCCGCCTTTTCCGTCGATGAAGCGGTCGAGGCCGCCAAGAAGCTGCCCGGGCCGCTCTATGTCGTGAAGTCGCAAATCCATGCCGGCGGTCGCGGCAAGGGCAAGTTCAAGGAACTCGGCCCCGATGCGAAGGGCGGCGTGCGCCTGGCCTTCAACCTGGACGAGGTGAAGGCCCACGCCACCGACATGCTGGGCAACACGCTGGTGACGATCCAGACCGGCGAAGCGGGCAAGCAGGTCAACCGCCTCTACATCACCGACGGCGCGGACATCGCCAAGGAATTCTACCTTGCGCTGCTGGTCGATCGCGCCACCAGCCGCGTCGCCTTCGTCGTGTCGACCGAAGGCGGCATGGACATCGAGGAAGTCGCCCATTCGACCCCGGAAAAGATCCACAGCTTCTCGGTCGATCCCGCCTCGGGCTTCCAGCCGCACCATGGGCGCACGGTCGCCGCAGCCCTCGGCCTGACCGGCGATCAGGCCAAGCAGGCCGCCAAGGTTGCCGCGTCGCTCTATGCCGCATTTCTCGACACCGACGCCGAGCAGATCGAGGTCAATCCGCTGGCACTGACCGAGCAGGGCAACCTGCTCGTGCTCGACGCCAAGGTCGGCTTCGACGGCAATGCCATGTTCCGTCACAAGGACATCGCCGAACTGCGCGACCTGACCGAAGAGGACGCGGCCGAAGTCGAAGCGTCCAAGTATGACCTCGCCTACATCAAGCTCGACGGCAACATCGGCTGCATGGTGAACGGCGCGGGCCTTGCCATGGCGACGATGGACATCATCAAGCTGAATGGCGAATTCCCCGCCAACTTCCTCGACGTGGGCGGCGGCGCCACCACCGAGAAGGTGACGGCGGCGTTCAAGATCATCCTGAAGGACCCGGCGGTGAAGGGCATCCTGGTCAACATCTTCGGCGGCATCATGAAGTGCGACATCATCGCCAACGGCATTGTCGCGGCCGCCAAGGAAGTGAACCTGTCGGTTCCGCTGGTCGTCCGCCTGGAAGGCACGAACGTCCAGCAGGGCAAGGACATACTCGCCAATTCGGGTCTCCCCATCGTCCCCGCCGACGATCTGGGCGACGCGGCCAAGAAGATCGTGGCGGAAGTGAGGAAGGCGGCCTGAGGCACTTTCCCGCCTGACTGAACAAATGAGGGTGCGGGTGGTCCGGAAACGGGCTGCCCGCGCCCGTGCTGGCATTGATAACGGAGGATGTTGAAATGAAGATCCTTGTGCCCGTGAAGCGGGTGATCGACTATAATGTGAAGCCTCGGGTGAAGGCGGACGGGACGGGCGTGGACCTCGCCAACGTCAAGATGAGCATGAACCCGTTCGACGAGATCGCGGTCGAGGAAGCCATTCGCCTCAAGGAAAAGGGCGTGGCGACCGAGGTCGTCGCGGTTTCGATCGGCGTCGCCAAGGCGCAGGAAACGCTGCGCACCGCGCTCGCCATGGGCGCGGACCGGGCGATCCTGATCCAGACCGATGACGAGGTGGAGCCGCTGGGCGTCGCCAAGCTGCTCGCCAAGGTGCAGGAAGAGGAAGGCGCTGGCCTCATCATCCTGGGCAAGCAGGCGATCGACGACGACAGCAACCAGACCGGCCAGATGCTCGCCGCATTACTGAACCTGCCGCAGGGCACCTTCGCCAGCAAGGTCGAGGTCGAGGGCGACAGCGTCAGCGTGACCCGCGAAGTTGACGGCGGGCTGGAGACGGTCAAGCTCTCCACCCCGGCGATCATCACGACCGACCTGCGCCTCAACGAACCGCGCTACGCCTCGCTGCCCAACATCATGAAGGCCAAGAGCAAGCCGCTCGCGAGCAAGACCCCCGCCGATTATGGCGTGGACATTTCGCCGCGCCTCGCGACGCTCAAGGTTGTGGAGCCCGCCAAGCGCTCCGCCGGCGTCAAGGTGGCAGATGTGGATGAACTGGTTGCGAAACTGAAGGCTCTGGGAGTTGCGGCATGAGCAAGACACTGGTTTGGGTTGAACATGAAGGCGGCGTGGTCAAGGACGCGACGCTGTCCGCCGTCACCGCCGCATCGAAGCTGGGCGAGGTGCATCTGCTGGTCGCGGGCGAGGGTGTGTCGGGCGTCGCCGAGGCCGCCGCAAAGATCGCTGGCGTGGGCAAGGTCCATGTCGCGGACGACGCAGCTTTCGGCCACGCGCTCGCCGAAAACATCGCGCCGCTCGTCGTCGAGCTGATGGGCAGCCATGACGCGTTCGTCGCGCCGGCCACCAGCAACGGCAAGAATATCGCGCCGCGCGTCGCCGCCCTGCTCGACGTCATGCAGATCAGCGACATTCTGTCGGTCGAGAGCGAGGACACGTTCACGCGGCCCATCTACGCCGGCAACGCGATTGCGACCGTGCAGTCGAAGGACGCCAAGAAGGTCATCACCGTGCGCGGCACCGCGTTCGAGAAGGCGGCATCGGAAGGCGGCAGCGGCGCGGTGGAAGCGGTTGCTTCGACCGGCGACAAGGGGCTGTCGAGCTTCGTGGGCGCGGAGATCGCCAAGCTGGAGCGTCCTGAGCTCACCTCCGCGAAGATCATCGTGTCGGGCGGCCGGGCGTTGAAGGACGGCGAAACGTTCGAGCAGGTCATCTTCCCGCTGGCGGACAAGCTGGGTGCCGCTGTCGGCGCGAGCCGCGCGGCGGTGGACGCAGGCTATGTGCCGAACGACTATCAGGTCGGTCAGACCGGCAAGATCGTGGCGCCCGAAGTCTATGTCGCGGTCGGCATTTCCGGGGCGATCCAGCACCTCGCCGGCATGAAGGACAGCAAGACCATCATCGCCATCAACAAGGACGAGGACGCGCCCATCTTTCAGGTGGCGGACGTCGGCCTTGTCGGCGATCTCTTCAAAGTGGTGCCGGAGCTTACCGAGAAGCTGTAAAGCATCGTCACGATGTAGGACAGGGCGTGGGGAGCGATCCCCACGCCTTTTTCATTGTTCACTCGCAGCGGACGTCGTTCTTGTCGATGGCACGGCCCGCCAGCGCGCCGCCGCCTGCGCCGAGGATGGTGCCGAGCGTTTTCGATCCGCCCGGAGCGATGACGTTGCCAAGTACGCCGCCGGCAATGGCGCCGACTATCGTGCCGGTGGTGCCGTCATCGCGCTTGCAATAATAGCGGCCGTCATTGTCGCGGTAGATTTCGTCATTGTCGCGCAGTTGACGCCAGCGGCGGGGTGGGCCGCGGCGGTCGTCGGGGCGGTCATAGCCATAGCCCCGACCCCCGCCATTGTCCGACATGCAGGCGCCGAGGGGAAGCATGGCGACCAGTGCTGCTGCGAGAATGGGTTTGCGCACGATATCTCTCCTCGATCTTCTATGTCCCCCGGGTTTTGCGGGCATAAGAAACCGCCCGCCGCTGCCAAAAGGGGGGTATGGCAGCGGGCGGGCGGCGACCGGCGGCGAGCGGGGGCGATGCCGCCGGAAAGAAAATCAGTGGGCGAGCGGCGCGGTGGTGCCGGTGCCGGTAGCGCCGACCAGCGGGGCGCTGGGCGTGTCGGTCGAGGCGCGCTGCTCGTCGATCTTCGCCTTGGCGTCGTTGTAGCGGCCGACGAGGTCATTCTTGAACTCGGTCAGCTTGCCTTCGTCGTAGAGCTTCTTGCCGACATAGCCGGCGATGGCGCCGAAGATCAGGGTGCGGATCATGGTCGTCTCCTTGGGATGGGTTTGGGGAGATAACCGGCCGGGCGCGGAAGGGTTCCGGTCTTTTGGACGCCGGCGCAGAACGGCTCAGCGGCCTCGGCAAAAATGCCGATCAGTCGGTGGCGGCCGGCGCGTCCGCGTCCCGCAGGGCCCGGCTGCGGTCGACGCGGTCCTGGCGGTGGGCGATGGCGAGGAAGGCGGCTTCGGAGCGGAGGCAGCGGTCGCGGACATTGTCCAGCGTGGCGGCGTCGGCCTGGCTGCGGGCTTCGGCGGCGAGGGCGTGGTAATCGGCATGGGCCATGGGTCGCTCCTTCGGATAGGGGAGGGGAGCCGGGCGGCACGACCATTCGCGCCGCCCGATCGGCCCTATTAAAGTCAGTCCGCGTGGGCGATGTTCACCGCGGCCATCTTGCCGCGCTTGTCCTGCTCCAGATCGTAGGACACGCGGTCCTTTTCCTGGAGGTTGGCGATGCCGGCGCGCTCCAGCGCGGTGATGTGGACGAAAGCGTCCTGACCGCCGCCATCGGGGGCGATGAAGCCATAGCCCTTGTCGGCATTGAAGAATTTGACGGTTCCGGTGATGCTCATGATGAGTCCTTCTTTCGTTGCGGCCCGTCCCGTGTGAACGGACCATGGGCTAAAGGGGCAGGGAAAGAAGGAAGTAGGTGCCGCAAAGCGCCGAAGACCGTCGATTTGCGACTGTAGCCCGACCGCTATAGGCGACCGGGCCGGAAATAGCAAATCGGTGGGGGGACAGCGCGCGGCGCGGCGCGGCGGATCAGCCCGGATGCGCCGCCGGCCCGGCCGCCGCGGCCACGGACTCCAGGGGCATATAGCCGAAAAACTCGTCGCGCGCGTCCATGGCGGCCAGCTCATAGGGGCGGCGCTTTTCTTCATCGCGGTAGGCGAGAATCTGGTGCTCGTCGGGCGACAGGTCGCGGCTGTAATAGTCGATCTCGTACAGCTCGTCGGTCTGGTCGCCCGTGAAATCGGGCGGGGCGGGATAATCGGTGCGCCAGCAATCCTTCCGGTCGTCCCACCAGACCCCGCGAAGGCGCTTGGCGGCCTCTTCCGGCGGCAGCGTGTCGAGCCGCACGGGCGGCGCGGGGCGAAGTTCACACCGTTGCTGAGAGTCCGAAAAGGCGGGCGGCTGCGCCTTATGCACGGCGAGGCGGGCGGCGATGAACATGGCGACCGAGGCGGCAGGCGCGAGCGCCTGGGCGGCGTCCTCCTCGACCGGGTCCGGGGTGGCGGGCTGGCTGCCGTCGAGCAGGCGGGCGTCCTCCATCTCGCGCGCGGAGGGCTCCGCGCCGGTGGCGGGGAGGTGATCGCGATCGACCTCCGCCTTCACTGCGTCCTCGTCACAGATGAGGTCCAGGAAGGCGACGAAGTCCTGCGCGACGACGCGGGCGAGGGCGGCGTCGGACCCTTCGGGCGGATTGTCCGCCATGCGATCGAGCCGCGAGAGCATCGACATGGCGAGGCGATTGTCGTGGCGGTGGCGGGTGACGAGGAAATTCTCCTCGTCGCGCTGGATGGTGTCGGTGCAGCCGGTAATGGCGCGCGCGAGCAGATCATCGGCGAGGCGCGCGCGGGCGATGAGGATCGCCGCGTCCCACCCCAGGCGGAAGGCCGCGCCGTCGCGACGGATGCGCAGCGCATAGGCGCTGCGCGCGGTGATGCGGACGCTTTCGCAGGCGAGGCGGACGACGCCGGTGGCGGCGAGGGTTTCGAGAAACCGCCGCTGCCGCGCGGGGCTCCAGCCGTCGATGCGGACTTGCTCCGTGGGGGTGGGGAGAGGCGGGAATTGCATGGTCATGGCAAGGCTCCTGCATGATGAGGGTGGCTTGGCCATGAGGGTAGGCAGATTTGGGGGGTGTAGGACAGCGAATAGGATTTTGGGGGATGTCAGGGATATTGCTGGCGGGTGTGTTTGATGGCGAGGATTTCGATGGTGTCGATGGCGACCCGGTAGATGATGAGATAGTTGGGCGTCACCAGCGCTTCACGGCTGCCGGGGGCGCGGCCGGTGCGGTGCATGTAGGGATGCTGCGGCAGTTGCGCGGCGGTGTGGCGAATGGCTTGGCCGAGGCGTTCGGCGGCGGCAGGATTCTGCATTTCGATGAAATCGACGATGCTTTCGAGATCGTCCAGCGCTTCCTCAAGCCAGACGAGCGGGAGCATCAGCCGTTCTTGCGCCGATCAATGATCGCCTGCATCCGCGCCATTGCTTCGTCGTGGGGGATGCGCGGACTGTCCGATGCCATGCGCGTCTCGACCGTTGCGCGGAACCAGGCGTCATAAGCTTCCGCTTCCTCGGTCGTCGCGAATTCGGACTCGATGGGGGTGAGTTTGGTCATATGAACATTTTATCAGCGAAGATTTTCTGCGCAAGCTGGACAGGCGCTTCTTCAATTCGGATATCAATCCAGCCAGTTATCTATGTCTGAGTTTCCGTTTGATTTGAGCCATTTTCTTACGTCTTTCGGCCCGATTGCCGCTGGCTCTAGGTATCGCGACTGAGGCAGGTTGGACAAAGGAGTAGGGTATTGCTTGGAATTGCCCTGTCAGTCCGTCGTCAGTCTCCGGATACTCGAGAGCAGAGTATTTATTATGCGTCATGGCGCTCGTGAATGCGCCTATCGCTTCAGCCCTTTCGTGTGCTTCTTTTATAGCCTCAGGGGTCCATTCTGGGGGTTGGTGATAAACCAAATCCTCAGATTTGGCACCATTTATTTCACCTTCTGTAGCAATACCTATAACTCGCTTTAAGTGCCGATTACGTTCTAAAAGGTTCTCAGTATATACGGATAAGTTGAGAGCGCGAAACTCACGGTATTTTTCAAAACTTGTTCCTTCGGGAGCCCCTGCCCTTTTTAAGAGAAGAATGCAAAAGCCGGTATCACCTTGCGCTTCATTCTCCGGAATCATCGCACGGAAAAACCGGTCCCGTTTATCCCCTTGACGCATGTATGAGTTTCTGCCATTAGAATGGCATGAGCAAGAAAAGCCCCTCCGCCTCCCCTGAGTTCTCGGTCCGCGAGTTCTTCCAGCGCTTCCCCGACGATGACGCCTGCCTTGCCCACATCATGCAAGTGCGGTTTGGCGGCACCCGCTTTGAGTGCGGTTCGTGCGGTAAGGAAAGCACCCACCACAAGCTCGCAGCCCGCCGCACGTTCGTTTGCGCCAACTGCGGTCATCATGTGAACCCCACCGCTGGCACCATCCTGCACGACACGCGGACGCCGCTGGTTAGCTGGTTCTATGCCATGTATCTCTTCTGCACGACGCGCCACGGCGTGAGCGGCAAGGAACTACAGCGCCAGCTTGGCGTCACCTATAAGACTGCCTATCGCATCGGCCAGCAAATCCGCGATCTCACCGCCAAGGCGCAGGGCTTCGACGCGCTGCTTTCCGGTCATGTCGAAATGGACGAAGCCTATGTCGGCGGTCGCCGTTCGGGCGGCAAGCGCGGTCGCGGCGCTCCCGGTAAGACGATCGTAATGGGCATGGCCGAACGCGGCGGCAACATGAAGGCGGTTGTGATCCCTAACGTGAAGAAGGACACGCTGCGCGGCGTGGTTCTGGACAGCGTGGAGAAGGGTTCCACCGTTTCGACCGACGAACTGGTATCCTACGGTTTACTCAGCGGTGATGGCTACGTGCATGGCGTTGTGAGCCATGGCCGCAAGGAATACGCCTACTACGACTACCGCGCCAATGAGACGTTCCACGTCAACACCGTGGAAGGCTTCTGGCGGCTGTTCAAGGCGTCGGTCCGCTCCACCCATGTCCAGATCAGCGCCAAGCACATGCAGCGCTATCTGTCGGAATTCACTTTCCGGGCGAACAATCGCCAGCGGGTGAATGGGATGTTTGATCTTCTGGTCGGGGCGCTGTGACAATGACCCCCATCAGCTTCATGAATTGCGCTTCGTCGGCGTTTCCTACGCCGTCGCGCTCGGCCTGCTCTATGAACTCGTGTATGCGATCGGTTGCCAACGCTTCGGCTAAGGTTATGCGCTCCATAACCGGACTATAGCAATCCGTTAGCATATTTGCTACATACGCAAAGCGGCGGGGGCATTGCCCCCGCCGTGGCAGGCTGATCTATTAACAGGATCGCTAGTAGGGCCGTAAGCCCCAGGGCGATCAATCCTGCAACGATCATTGGTCTGTCCTTCCTCCGGAGGGTTGAACCGCCTCCGGTCGGTGCCCCGCACGGGCAAGGTTCACTTCACCACTCGAAAGAGCGGTGGAGCTTCGTTAGGGGAAGTTGGCGCTTCCCCGGCTTGTGAGGCGCCTGCGACATTGCCGTTAGGCGCCTCATTGCTATTCGCGTCACTCTGGATCCGATCTTGCGGGAAATTGCGTCCCGGCAAGATAGTCCCATCGTCACGGCGAACAATTTGCCCCCGCCTCACCAGCCTAGCGATGATATTGTAAGCGCTGGTTTCATGCGGCGTGAGGGTTGCGTTAAACTCTGTGTCCTTGCGCAGTTCCCCAATAATGCCCTTGCCGTTCAACTGGCCGGGACGGGCTGCGACAATATCTAGAATAGCTTCACCCATAGGCGAATAGGCCATCGGCTGCGGAACTGTCGTAGACACCTCGCCGGCTTCTACCGCTGCCATAAAGCGCTTAAAAGCGGCGGGCGTAAAAACCCGGCCATGATCTCGAACCACTTCTTCATCTCGAGCGCACCGAGAGATTGCGTTGTGGTATCCCTTTTCACTCGCCTCCAACTGCGGACCGAGTTCGCTCTCGCGAACAGCTGCGCGAAGTTCAGCATAGGTCAGCCCCATCTCGGCGGGCTCTACAGCTGCGAGAATGACATCGCGCCATGTCAGCCGCCCATAATTGCGGCGCTTCCTCTGGACCGGCGCGCTTGCGGCCGGTTCTGCCTTAGGTTGCTCTTCAGCGCCAATGGGGGGACTCTCGGCTTCTGTTGCCTCACTCTCGCCCGGGACGACGGCATCCACATCCAGGAACAATGCCGCAGCAGCCAACTTCCGCGAAAAATCTTCTTTCTCGCTTTGCAACGCGTTGATTTCACCATCGATGCGCGCAAGCCTCGCCTTCCAATGGCGCACGTCATCGACGGTGAGGACGACGTTCCTTAGGCCAAGGTGGATATCAGCAGTCATGGCGATTCCCTATAGAGGGTTAGCCATGAGTGTGCAAGAGGGTGTGGGGGTATGAGCAGCCGGAATATTTCAGGAACATACTCGCAGCCTTAATTGAAAAAATGCTGCACGATCCAGATAATCGAGTCTTTTGAATTGCTTAGCATTTGTTGACTAAGTTACTGATTCTGATACCTTTTGCTGATGGATAGCACTTACAACCTCAACGGCGGGTTTAAGCCGGCCGTGAAGCGCTTCGCCGATTTAGACGGGCCTGACTATTTTCCAACGCCTGCATGGGCCACCTATGCCTTGATTGACAACGAGGATTTCCGAGGGGACATATGGGAGTGCGCCTGCGGCGATGGGGCAATGTCGAAGGTGTTAGAGACGACCGGTAATAAGGTTGTCAGTTCCGACCTGATTGATCGCGGCTACGGCGAGGGAGATCATGACTTCCTCGAAAGCCGGCGTAGGGCTCCCAACATTGTCACTAACCCGCCCTACAATGCGGCCGAAGGCTTCGTTCGCTCAGGCTTGGAACGCACTGATCGAAAGTTCGCGCTGCTGTTACGTTTGGCGTTTCTAGAGGGCGCCAACCGGCAGCGCACCATCTTTAGTGATGCCCCGCCGTCACGGGTGTGGGTGTTCAGTGAACGCATCACCTTCTACCCGGCTGGAGCGGTGCAAAAGGGGACCGGAACCACTGCCTATGCGTGGTTTGTCTGGGACAAGGATGCTAGCGGCGGGGCCGAACTCAAGTGGCTCAAGCCGGGATACAAGGCGCTTTATGGGTGAATACCTAGCGCCTGCAAATGAGCACGGCCTGCGGCTGTAATCCGATAGCCAGTGCGGTAGACATGCTCTAACCAGCCCTGAGCAATATAATTCGTTCCCGCAACATCATGGGACTTAATGTTCCGGACGATTTGATGCCATAGTGGCTCGCCATGCCGAGTAAGTGATGGTGCAGTGTTGTTTGCATTTAGCTGCACAAGCGCAGGCAACTCTCTCCGGCAGCGACTGTAGCTCGCTAGTCCGTTTGCCTGCCGGGCGGCGATAATCATCACACCCCGCGCGATATCCTGCTCACTTGCCATTTTTCGACTCCCCGTTCTGCATGGGGAGTTTTGCACATGCGCTTCAGACTGCAAGAGCCGATGTATCCATCTGAGACCCGACAAAGCGTGAGGCACAATTCGAAGGCACATGCGTCAACGGGATAATCGGGAACCGGTTCCCTCCGCTCTTTTCTAGAACGTCAAATGCCCCGATTATAGCTTCAGCGTGGCCTCGCCTCTGCACTCTGCGCTCAAGGGCCATATAGCGAAGCCCAAGTTCAGCACCCCCATGCCTCCCGTCTCTTGCGCCCAAGCTTGCGGGAATGGGCGCTAACGTCCCCTCTAGGAAATTCTTTGCAAACTTTTCGATTAGCCGGTCCCACAAATAGGACTTTTTATCGGCTAACTTCTTCCTTCTATATTGAGTTGCCTTCTGAAAATTTAGGTAACTTCCTTCTTCAATTGCGATGAGTTGGTTTTCGTTCAGCGAAACTCCGCTTTCAGAAACGAAGTCATGCTCGCCTTTTTCATTGATATCTTTTAGATAAACTGCGAGCAAATCCTCTTCACTTGCTGCAAAGTGAAGGTTGCCATTTTTAATGACCTTTTGTCTAGCTTCGAGATAGTCGGAAAAATCACGTATAGTATCGAGTTCTTGAAGTATTACATGTAGATGTGCTTCGTCAAAAACATGTACGAAAGCTCCTTCTCCGGCGGGATTGCCGACGTGGAAAGGTTCCGGATTTAATGGATCTTCGCCAGGGCTGACCACAAGGGAACCGCTGCCGCCACCAAAATGCTGCTGACAATTCTGCGATGCTCCGTTCGCCACAGCAACGAGGTGAATACGTAAACCTCTATCTAACTTGTCAAACAAATTAACTTTATTTTCGCACTGCGCATCAAGATATATTCTATCTCGATGGCATAGTATCCAGCCATGCGCTCTTTTCAATTGTTTTACAGACTTCAGGATGGCCCGATTGTACCATCTAAGCCATCCTTTTCTCAGATCATCGCTGGCGTCGCATTTTACTTCTTTGTCGCTAAATATAATTACTATTTCACCGCAAACAACGACGAGATCGGCTAATTCCTTACCCACATCTCGGAACAAATTGCTATGTGACCACAGCGACAAGAAGCTGCGTCTAGCCAATTTGGACAAGTATTGTTCTGTTTTCGTCAAACCACCAGAATTATTTGCGGCAGACATGTATTAATCCTAAAGAAGGCAAGGGTTGTAATGACTACTCCGCCGCCACAGCCTCCAGCCCCAGCAACGGCGCCAGATACCGCCCGGTAAAGCTCCGCTTCTCCTTTACTACCTTCTCCGGTGTACCCTCCGCGACGACCTCGCCGCCCTTCACGCCGCCCTCCGGTCCCATGTCGATGATCCAGTCGGCGGTCTTGATGACGTCGAGATTATGCTCGATCACGACCACGCTGTTGCCCTGGTCGACCAGCGCGTGGAGGACTTCGAGGAGTTTGCGGACGTCCTCGAAATGGAGGCCGGTGGTGGGTTCGTCCAATATGTAGAGGGTGTTGCCGGTGGCGCGGCGGGAGAGTTCCTTGGCGAGCTTGACGCGCTGGGCCTCGCCGCCCGAGAGGGTCGTCGCCTGCTGGCCGACCTTGACATAGCCCAGGCCCACTTCGGCGAGCATCGCCATCTTGTCGCGGATGGGGGGGACGGCCTTGAAGAATTCCACTGCGTCCTCGACCGTCATGTCGAGCACGTCGGCGATCGAGCGCCCCTTGAACTTCACCTCCAGCGTCTCGCGATTGTAGCGCGCGCCGTGGCACACGTCGCAGGTAACATAGACGTCGGGGAGGAAGTGCATCTCGATCTTGAGCACGCCGTCGCCCTGGCAGGCTTCGCAGCGGCCGCCCTTGACGTTGAAGCTGAAGCGGCCGGGCTTGTAGCCGCGCGCCTGGGCTTCGGGGAGGCCGGCGAACCAGTCGCGGATGTTGGTGAAGGCGCCGGTATAGGTGGCGGGGTTGGAGCGCGGGGTGCGGCCGATGGGCGACTGGTCGATGTCGATCACCTTGTCGCAATGTTCGAGGCCCGTCACCTTGTCATGCGCGCCCGCGAGAATGCGCGCGCCGTTCAGCGCACGAGCCGAGGCGGCGTAGAGCGTGTCGATGGTGAAGCTGGACTTGCCCGATCCCGACACGCCGGTGATGCAGGTGAAGGTGCCCAAGGGGATCGACGCGGTGACGCCGCGCAGATTGTTGGCGCGGGCGTTGTGGACGGTGAGCTTCTTGCCCGTGCCCTTGCGCCGCTTGGCGGGGACTTCGATGCGGCGGGTGCCGTTCAGATAATCGGCGGTGAGGCTGTCCTTGTGGGCCAGGATTTCGGGCAGGGTGCCCTGCGCGACGATCTGCCCGCCATGGACGCCCGCGCCCGGCCCCATGTCGACGATATAGTCGGCGGCGCGGATCGCATCCTCGTCATGCTCGACGACGATGACGCTGTTGCCGAGGTCTCTTAGACGTTTCAGGGTCACGAGCAGGCGGTCATTGTCGCGCTGGTGCAGGCCGATCGAGGGCTCGTCGAGGACGTAGAGGACGCCCGACAGGCCGCTGCCGATCTGGGAGGCGAGGCGGATGCGCTGGGACTCGCCGCCCGACAGCGTGCCGCTGGTGCGGTCAAGGTTCAGATAGTCGAGGCCGACATTGTTGAGGAAGCCCAGGCGCTCGACGATTTCCTTGAGGATGGCGCGGGCAATCTGGTTCTGCTGGTCGGTGAGCTGCGCGGGGAGGGTGGAGAAGAAGCCCAAGGCGTCCACCACCGAGCGGCGGGTGGAGATGGAGATGTCTTCGCCGGCGATCTTCACCGCGCGCGCTTCGGGCTTGAGGCGGGCGCCGTGGCAGGTTTCGCAGGGCTGGGCGCGTTGGTATTTGCTGAGTTCCTCGCGCATCCAGGCGCTGTCGGTCTGGAGCATCCGGCGGTTGAGGTTGCCGATGACGCCCTCGAACGCCTTCTTCACCTCATAGCTCTTGCGGCCGTCCTGGAAGCGCAGCGTGACCGGCTTGCCGCCGGTGCCGTGGAGGATGATGAGCTGCACCTCGCCGGGGAGGTCGGCCCAGGGCGTGTCGAGGGAGAAGCCGAATTCCTTGGCGAGGGAGCCGAGCACCTGCATATAATAGGGTGATGGCGGGTTGGACTTCGCCCAAGGGACGATCGCGCCCTTTTTCAGGGACAGGGCTTCGTTGGGGACGACCAGTTCGGGGTCGAACTCCTGCCGCTCGCCTAGGCCGTCGCATGCCGGACAAGCGCCCTGGGGGGCGTTGAAGGAGAAGAGGCGCGGCTCGATCTCCGGAATGGTGAAGCCACTGACCGGGCAGGCGAATTTTTCGGAGAAGACGATGCGGTTGGCGGGGATGCCGGCGTTTTTCATTTTTCCGCCCGTCATCCCAGCGGAGGCTGGGATCTCAGGCGAGGTAGCGCTGCTGCCGCCTGAGGCCCCAGCCTTCGCTGGGGCGACAGCGGGGAGAAGGTCCGCCAACGTCCCGTCCGCCAAGTCCACATAGGCCAGCCCATCGGCGAGCTTCAGCGCCTGTTCGAAACTGTCGGCCAACCGCGTGCCCATGTCGGGATCGACGGCGAGGCGGTCGACCACGACTTCGATGTCATGTTTGTATTTCTTGTCGAGCGCGGGCGCGTCCTCGATCAAATACATCTCGCCGTCGATGCGGACGCGGGTGTAGCCCGCCTTCTGCCATTCGGCGAGTTCCTTGCGATACTCCCCCTTGCGCCCGCGCACGACGGGGGCGAGCAGGTAGAAGCGTGTGCCCGCCGGCAACTGCATCACGCGGTCGACCATCTGGCTGACGGTCTGCGCGCTGATCGGCTCGCCGGTGACGGGGCTGTAGGGGATGCCGACGCGCGCCCAGAGCAGGCGCATATAGTCGTAGATTTCGGTGACGGTCGCGACGGTCGAGCGCGGATTGCGGCTGGTCGTCTTCTGCTCGATCGAGATGGCGGGGGAGAGGCCTTCGATATGCTCGACATCGGGCTTCTGCATCATCTCTAAGAACTGGCGCGCATAGGCGGAGAGCGACTCCACATAGCGGCGCTGCCCCTCGGCATAGATGGTGTCGAAGGCGAGGCTGGATTTGCCCGAGCCGGAGAGGCCCGTGATGACGACAAGGGAGTCGCGCGGCAGATCGACGTCCACGCCTTTGAGATTATGCTCGCGCGCGCCGCGGACGGAAATGTGGGTCAGCATTCGCTAAAGCTCTGCTTCTGGATATGGGTAAGGCTCATTGGGGTAGTGTTCCAGATTTGTTCTTGCGCTGCAAGTCGGGCTACGGTTCGGTAGGGAAGATGGCGACGCGACGGGCGGTCGGCAAGAATCGGTTACGCACCCATGGCAGTTTCTTGAAGAGGTAAATGAGCGAAGCCCCGCGCGAATGAAAGGCACTGTGAAGCCCCGCCGCGGCAGGGGGGGGCGGGGCTGACCGTCTAGGAATGTCCGCTTGGCAACAAAGCCGTGATGGAGATGCGACTGAAGAATTCCTGCCGAATGCGTCACCCACCACCGCGCGCGAACCAATGGCGGGGCCAACTCGTTCCGACTGAGCGCGGTGGCGAGCGAGGCACGCGGCGAGCGGGGCGATCTATTAGGAGGCGGATGGGGGATGGCGCGGCTTTGCTGTTCGCGCGGGTCGCGGCAGGGACGGCGTTGACGGATGCGGACTTGGGAGGGAGCGGCGGCGAATAGCGTCCTTTGTGTACAAGCCGTTGAATTGGCTTTACGATCATCGAACTTGTCCGTTATCTGCTGGGCCGGAGGAGAAACAGGATGCTTACCGCCAATGGCCGTTTTGAAGCGGAGCGTGATGTCGACTGGTTCCGCATCCGGCTTGAGGCGGGAAAGACCTATATCTTCACCCTGTCGGACGCCTTCGGCATCGGGCTCCGGCTGCCCGATGGCTCCGCCGTCACGCCGCATTATGACCGGACGGCCGGGTTCCTCCTGACTACGGTCGGCTATTATGCCGAGTCGACGGGAGATTATTGGGTTTCCCTGTCCGGCGCTAATGTGCAGGACTATAGCGTCACGGTGACGGAGCAGGTGGACCCCACGCCGCCCTGGATCAATACGCCTCTGGTCCTGATCATCGGAGAAGGCATCTGGCCCGCTCAGGTCGATCCGAGCCGCGCCGAAAGCTGGTATGCCGTCGATCTGACTGGCGGCCAGTCCTACGCCATCGGCGGTGGCTATGAGGAGGTCTATATCGCCGACGCCGAAGGGAACGTGCTGACGCGACCATTCCACAGCCACCTGGGTCATTTCACCCCTGACGAGTCCGGGCGCTATTATCTGAGCATCATCTTCAATATCAATGGCGACATGCTCAAGATCGACCCGGTGGACGACGATCATGGCACGTCGCCGGCGCAGGCGGGCTCGCTGAACGCGGGGATGGTCGAAACAGGGCGCTGGGAAGCTGGTGGCGATGCGGACTGGTTCGCGGCGACGCTGACGGGCGGGCGATCCTATGAGGTGGATTTGCAAGTGCTGACTGGCGCTTTTGGGATCCGGCCCGACCGGAGCGTCGAACTGCTCGACGCGCAGGGCAATGTCGTGATGGCTCGCACGACTGTCGAGCATTCGAGCGGAAAGGTCAACTTCGACATCGTTGATACGGGTGTCTATTATATCTCCGTCATTGCCGGCTATGAGTACTATTTTTCAGCCGGGAAGACCCCGACCTATTCGGTTGGGCTGACAGAGATTCCGCTGGCGGATTATCCCGATATCGTCGTTGGGCAGGTGGTGAACGAATCCGGGCTGGTTTCGGAAAACGTCTATCATTACGACATATATCTTACCCAGGGGCAGATTTACAATTTCGCCACAGCTAGTAGTAGTCGTGCGTTCGCCATTTATGATGGCCGCGCGTCCCTCAAGAGCAGCCATCTGGGCAGGCTGGATTTACTGGCGCCGCATGATGGAATGTTCAGGGTCTGGATCGACTCTCCACAGCCCCGGCCCGGCCTCACGGACAGCTACACCCTGACCAGTTCGGCCACGGCCGATGATTTCACCGCCAACCCGCTTACGGCCGGCGTCATCCAGGTGGGGGGCACGGCGGAAGGGGTATTGCAGAATGGGGTCGACCTCGACTGGTTCGCCGTCGACCTGTCGGCCGGGAAATCCTATGTTTTCGCAACGCAGGGGGTCGGCAGGCCCGCGATCTATGATGCGGGGGGCGCCAGACTGACAGGCATAAGCGACCGTCATTTTTCCCCAGCGACATCCGGCACCTATTATCTTGGCGTCGGAGCCGGCAGCGGGGGGAACTATGTCGTCTCGATAAAGCAGGCGACCGACGACTATCGCGAGGATATACTGACGGCGGGCGTGTTTCGCGAAACGGTGAACGGCACGGCGGACGCAGACCTGTTTACCGGAACCGGGGCCTATACGGCCTATCAGGGCGGCGACGGCAACGACCGCTATGTCGCGGGCGGGGGTTTCGATCTGTTCGATGGTGGCGAGGGCGTGGATAGCGTCTCTTTTGCGGGCTATGCGAGCGGTGTGACGGTCGATCTGGCGGCGCTCGGCCTGTATGAAGGCGACCTGCGGCGCATCACCCTCACCAATGTCGAGAATGTCCAGGGCACGCGCTACGACGACCGGCTCACCGGCAATGGCGCGGCCAATCTGCTGACGGGCGGGCTTGGCGCGGATAACATCGTCGGCGGCGCGGGCGATGACGTGATCGAAGGCGGCTATGGAAGCGACATTTTGACGGGCGGGCCGGGCATCGACACGCTGAGCTACGAGAATGCGCGGACCGGGGTGGTCGTGTCGCTGGCGACCACGGGGCCGCAAAGCACGCGCGGGGCGGGGATCGATACGGTCAGCGGCTTCGAGAATCTGCGCGGGTCAAACAGCGCGGACGTGTTGATCGGCGACAATCGGGGCAACGTCATCAGCGGTCTGGATGGCGCGGACCGGATGATCGGTCTGGGTGGCGACGACCATTATTATGTCGACAATGTCGGCGATCAGGTGGTCGAGCGGATCGGGCGCGGCCATGACACGGTGCATAGCGGCGTAAGCTATACGCTGCCTGACAATGTCGAGGCGTTGGTTCTGCTTGGCGGGCGTGCCATCGATGCTTTCGGCAACGGATACGATAATGTGCTGGTTGGTAATCGCGGCAACAACATCCTGCGCGGCGATGACGGGAATGATGTGCTGACCGGCGGAGCGGGGATCGACTATTTCGTGTTCGATACCGCGCCGGGCGCGGGCAATATCGACCAGATCACCGATTTTTCGATGGCGGACGATACGATCTCGCTGAATCCCAACATCTTCTTCAGCATTGAGCCGGCCGGAACGCTGGCGGCGGGCGCTTTCCAGTCGGGCGCGGTGGCGACCGAGGCGGACGACCGCATCCTCTATGATGGCGCGAGCGGCAATATCTATTATGATGCCGACGGCAATGGCGCGGGCGCGGCCGTGCTGTTCGCGCAGGTGACGGCGAGGACGGCGCTCAGCAACGCGGATTTCGTCGTGATCGGCTGAGGCGGCCCGGCCGCCCGGTGGTGCGAAATGGGGGGGTAGGATGACGGATCTGATCGGTAGCGGGAATATTCTGGCGGGCATGGCTGGCGGCGGTGTTCCTGGCGGGCGTGCGGGCGCCGGGCGATTGCGGTTCGCGACGGCGGCCCATGGGCAGGCGGGTGCTGCCCCCTATTTTCATTCCATCGGCGCGCCGGCCGGCACCGATCTGGACGACGACCTGACCGGGGACGAGGGCGACAACAGCCTTTATGGCGAGGGCGGGGACGATGTGCTGGAGGGGCTGGGCGGGGACGACCTGCTCGATGGCGGAGACGGGTACGACGTCGCGAGCTACGCCAATGCGCCCGGCAGCGTCACCGTGTCGCTGGCGATCGCCGGGCCGCAGGATACGGGGAGCGCGGGGACCGATACGCTGGTCGGGATCGAGGATCTGACCGGATCGGCCTTTAACGACGTGCTGATCGGCGATAGCGGCGGCAACCAGATCGACGGCGGCGCTGGCGCGGACTGGATGGCGGGGGGCGCGGGCGACGATACCTATCTGGTCGACGATGCCGGCGATGTCGTGGTCGAGAAGCTGCGGAGCGGCGGGCAGGATATCGTCGTGTCCTCCATTTCCTATTCGCTCGGCGGGAAGGGCGTCGAAATATTGGGGCTGATCGGCACGGCGGACATCAACGCCACCGGCAATGGCTACGACAATCTGATCGTCGGCAATGACGGGAACAACATCATCAACGGCGGACGCGGCGCGGACCTGATGTTCGGGCGGGCGGGCAACGACATATATTATGTCGACGATGTCGGCGACGCGGTGCTGGAGCAGGCGGGCGAGGGCGTGGACGAGGTGCGGACACGGCTGGACAGCTATATCCTGGCGCCGGGGCTGGAAAATCTGCGCGGCCTGTCCGCCGCGGGCCAGCTGCTGATCGGCAATGACGGGAGCAACATCGTCACCGGCAACCGGGGCGATGACTGGATCGACGGCTGGTATGGCGCCGACACGATGATCGGCGGCAAGGGCGACGACAATTATTTCGTCGATGACGCCGGCGACCTGGTGGTGGAGCGGGTCAATGGCGGGATCGACGTGGTGACGACGACGCTGGCCGTCTATCGCCTGACCGCCAATGTCGAGGGGCTGGAGGCGTGGGACGATGGCGCGCACCAGTTCACCGGCAACGCTCGGGACAACCGCATCGTGGGCGGCGCGGGGAATGACATGCTGGACGGCGGCGGCGGCGCGGATCTGCTGATCGGCGGCGCGGGCGACGACATTTATTATGTGAACGACGCCGGCGACGCAGTGATCGAGGACGCGGACGGGGGCAGCGACATCGTCTATAGCGCGGTGAGCTTTAACCTGACGGGGACGCAGGTCGAGGCGGTCTATCTGATCGGCAGCCGGGCGATCGACGCCAGCGGCACCGATGGCGACGATCGCATTACCGGCAATCTGGGCGACAATGTGCTGCGCGGTGGCGCGGGCAACGACCTGCTGACGGGACGGCATGGCGCGGACCGGTTCCTGTTCGATACAGCGCTGGCCGCCGACAACATCGACAGCATCGCCGATTTCGCGGTCGGGGTGGACAGCATCGGCCTCAACGAAGCGATCTTCGCGGCGGCGGGGCCGATCGGCGTGCTGGCAGCAGACGCGTTCCAGTCGGGCGCGGTGGCGATCGAGGCGGACGACCGCATCCTCTACGATGCGGCGAGCGGGGCGATCTATTATGACGCGGACGGAGACGGCGCGGGCGCGGCCATGCTGTTCGCGCAGGTGACGCCGGGGACGGCGCTGACCAACGCGGATTTCGTGGTGGTGGGGTAGGGGGCGTCGGGACAGGCCACTATGTTTTGGCCTTTCCCTTTGCAGCCGATTCCTTCTGGCTGAGGGCGGAGCCCGCTGCTGTTTTCGAGGTGTTCGACGTGCGGCCATCGCGCAGCGTTTTCGACGCCGCCTTTGCAGCCTTGGGAGAGGTTTTCTTGTCCATCATGGCGTGTCTCCTGCTGGTAATGCGGGAACCATGACGCTAACGTCCCTCCACCAAAAATGTTCCGCTAGTGTTCTTCAGGGGTGCGGGTGACGAACAAGCTCTATTATGGCGACAATCTCCACGTGTTGCGGGAGCATATCGCGGATGAATGTGCGGACCTTGTCTATCTGGACCCACCGTTCAATTCGAACGCGAATTACAACATCCTGTTCAAGTCACCCGAGGGCGCGGACAGCGATGCGC
This sequence comes from Sphingobium agrisoli, assembly GCF_041877245.1. Taxonomy (NCBI): domain Bacteria; kingdom Pseudomonadati; phylum Pseudomonadota; class Alphaproteobacteria; order Sphingomonadales; family Sphingobiaceae; genus Sphingobium; species Sphingobium agrisoli. The sequence continues at coordinate 92,697 of NZ_JBHDJI010000003.1, read as the reverse complement.
AGATCGAGGCGTTCGAGGATACGTGGCACTGGAACGACCGGGCCGAGGCGGCATTCGATGAAGTGATGCGCAGCGGCAATTCGGACGCGTTCGAACTGCTGCGGGCGATGCGCGCGTTTCTGGGAGACAATGACATGATGGCCTATCTGGCCATGATGGCGGTGCGCCTGATCGAACTGCACCGGGTGCTGAAGCCGACCGGTTCCCTGTATTTGCACTGCGATCCGACCGCGAGCCATTATCTCAAGCTGCTGCTGGATGGGGTGTTTGGGGCGACGAATTTTCGGAGTGAGATCGTCTGGCGTCGAAGCGGCTCACACAATAGCGCGACGCGCCAATTTGGTCCGGTTCATGACGTGATCCTCGTCTACGCGAAGTCCGACAGCTTCCGCCTCAAGCCCGTCAAAATCCCACACACAAAGAGCTACATTGAAGGCGAGTTTCGATATTCTGATCAACGAGGTGCCTATCGCCTCAATGAGATTATGGGCCCCGGTGGACGTCAGGGTGACAGCGGCAAACCGTGGAAGGGCTATGATCCGACACCAAAAGGCCGGCACTGGGCGATCCCAGAATCACTCAGGGGCCTGCTACCCAAGCGCGGCGAAGGCCTGTCTTTGCATCAGCAACTGGATGCACTTGATGAGCTGGGGGAGATCTATTTTTCACCTGCCGGTCGGCCAAAGTATAAACAACGTCCGACAGAAGGGGTGGCGCTCCAAGACGTTTGGGCATTTCAGCCCGGCACTGAAGGATGCTTATACAACGATCCCCATGCAATTGATTACGATGTTCGGTGGCTGTCCAATGAAGCCGAAAAGCTGGGATACCCCACGCAAAAGCCACTAGGATTGCTCGAACGCATCATCGCCGCGTCCTCCAACGAGGGCGATGTGGTGCTCGATCCCTTCTGCGGCTGCGGCACTGCCGTCCATGCCGCGCAGAAGCTGGGGCGCGAATGGATCGGGATCGACGTCACCCATCTTGCCATCAGCCTTATCGAAAAGCGGATGAAGGATGCGTTTCCCGGCCTCGCCTTCGACGTGGTGGGCCGCCCTCAGGACCTGCAATCCGCGCTCGATCTCGCGGCGCGCGACAAGCACCAGTTCGAGCTGTGGGCGCTGTCGATGGTCGAGGCGCAGCCGTGGAAGGGCGGGCGCAAGGGCGCCGATGGCGGGATCGACGGGATCATCTACTTCAAGCCCGATGGCAAGCGCACCGAGCGCGCGATCGTCGAGGTCAAGGGCGGGGGCACGGGCGTTAAGGATATCGGCCGCCTGGCGCAGGTGATGGAGCGCGAACGCGCGCCCTTCGGCGTGTTCCTCACCGCGCAGGCGCCCACGCGCCAGATGGAGCGCGACGCGGCGGCGGTCGGGGTATGGGAAAATGAATATACCGGGCGTAAGCATCCGCGTCTGCAAATCCTGACGCTTGCGGAACTGTTCATGGGCAGGCGGCCGGACATTCCATGGGTGGATGCCAGCGTCGCCAAATCGGCCAAGCGCGAGGATGGCGGGCGACAGGGGAGTCTGCTCTGATCGGCTGATTTGAGGAGTTGATGCAAATGGCGATGATGCCGGTTTATGTCATTGATGGCGCGCGATGGGTTCCGCTTGCGCGCGCAGCGACCATGCTGGCGACCAACATCGCGACGATCAAGACGCTGATGGGTGGGGGGCAGCTTGATTGGTGTCAGCGTTCGCCAGGTTCCAAGACGCTGTTCGTCAGGGAGGCTGACTTGTTGCGGTTGAGAGGCGAACGCCAGACTTTCAAGACAGAAGTCAAACGCCGCGCATCCTCATAGTCCCTTGTGGTGAGCATTTGAAAATTATGACGATTTCCATCCCCCGGCTTGAGGATTTCCTGCTGCCCACGCTGAAAGTGCTGGTCAGCCATGGCGGATCGGCCACGATCGAGGAAATCGAGGCGGCGCTGATCGAGGCGGAGGGCATCACGCCCGCGCAGATGGAAGTGACCTATCCCACGTCCGGCGCGGCGATGGTGCCCGACCGCATGTCGTGGGCGCGCAGTTACCTCAAGATCGCGGCGCTGCTGGGGAGCGGCGGCCGGGGAGTGTGGGTGCTGACCGACGAAGGCCGTCATGCGGCCAATCTCTCCGATGCCGAGGTGCGGCGGATGGTCGCGGCTGCGGGCAGCGCGCACAGCGCAAAACTCTACGCGCGCAAGAAGGCGAAGGAGGCTGCGGCCGCCGAAGCGGGGGCTGGCGGCGCATCGGGGGACGGGGAAAGCGTCATCCTGCATGAGCAGCCAAGCGAGCAGGAGACGGCGGAATGGACCGACGCGCTGCTGGCGACGCTCAAAGCCATGTCGCCCGATGGGTTCGAGCGGCTGGCGCAGCGGCTGCTGCGGGAGAGCGGCTTCGTGCGGGTCGAGGTGACGGGCAAGTCCGGCGATGGCGGGATCGACGGGTCGGGCGTGTTGCGGATGAACCTCATCAGTTTCCAGGTGCTGTTCCAGTGCAAGCGCTATGCGGGGTCGGTGCCGTCCTCCACCGTGCGCGACTTTCGCGGGGCGATGCAGGGGCGGGCGGACAAGGGGCTGATCATCACCACCGGCACCTTCACCGCCGACGCGCGCAAGGAAGCGACCCGCGACGGCGCGCCGGCGATCGACCTGATCGACGGGGAGGCGCTGTGCGAACTGCTGAAAGAGCGGGGGCTGGGCGTGCGCGTGCGGCAGGTGGTGCATGAGGAAGTGGAGATCGTGCCGGATTTCTTCGCGGACATCTGAAAACCGGGCTGATCCCCTAAATCCCGCCTGAACGGCCCGGCCACGGATCGTTCAGGGGCCTTTGGGCATTGGAGGGCGGCAAGTCGGGGGGAGTGGCTGGTCCAAGGAGGATGCCATGGCCCATGAAGTGATCCGTCGCCTGACGCTGGGCGGCCTGTGCGTGGTGGCGCTGAGCGTCGCGGGATGTGGTCAGGACAAGAGCGCCGAGCGCTTTTCGATGACCGATCAGGCGTGGAGCAACGCCTTTGGCAACGGCTCGGGCGATTTGCCGCCGCTGCCCGAGGCGCAGCCGATGCTGGCGGATGCCGGCGGTTCGGGCGCGCCGGCCTATGCGCCGCCCGCCGACCGGCTGCCCGCCGCGCGGCCGATCGCCTATGCACAGGCGCAAGGCGACGATTATGCCTGGATCGACCGGGCGGACCAGTTTTCCGACATGCTGGGCGATGCGCCGCCCGACTATGGCTTTGCCTATGACGGGGGCGTGACGCCCTGGGCCTGGGAAAGCGGCGACGATTATCTGCGCTATGCCGAGCCGATCGACGGCGGATATCGTTACTATTATTATGAGCCGGGGGCGGCGAGCCCCTATCTGGTGCGCGATCCGTGGAACAGCTACGGCTATCGCGACGACCGGCTGGTCGCGGTCTATGATGGCGGCGGGCGGGTGCTGCCGTGGCGCGAGGCGCGGGCGCGGGACGCCTATGCGTCGCGCTATTATGCGCGGGCGATCGACATGCGCCGGGCGGCGCGGGCGCGCGAGCGCGAGCGGATCGAGGCGCGGCAATGGGCGGCGCGGCGCTCCGCCATCGCGCAGGACCGCGCGCGCTGGGCGCAGGCGCGGCGCGAGCAGGCGCAGTGGCGCAACTATCGCGCGCGGCAGGATGCGCGCTCGCGCCAGCATTGGGCAACCGAGAGCCGGGCGCGCGAACAGGCGGCGACGCGCTTTGCAAGCTGGCAGCGGGAGGATTTCCGCACGCCGCCGCCGCGTTTCTACGACGCGCAGCAGCGGCGCGAGGCCGCGCGGGACCGGCGCGAGGAGCAGCAGCGGCGCGCGGCATGGAACGACGGGCGGCAGGCGCAGGCCGAGCGCGAGCGGATCGCCGACCGGCGCGCGGCCGAGCAGCGCCGGGCCGAGCAGGAGCGGCGCGCGGTCGAGGCGCGGCAGGACCGGCGTCAGGCGCAGGCGCAGCGCGCCCAGGCGCAGGCCCGGCAGCAGCGCGCGGAGCGGGCGGCGCGGGCGGATCGGGCGCGGGCGGATCGGGCGCAGGCCGAACGTCGCGCCGACGCGCTGCGGCAGCAGGCTGCGCAGCGGCGGCAGGACCAGGCGCAGCAGGCGCAGCGCCGGGCGCGCGAGGCGGCTGAGGCGGATCGCGCGCGTCAGCAGCGGGCGGCGCAGGCGCAACAGCGGGCGCAGCGCGAAAAGGCGCGCACGGCGGAAGCGCAGCAGCGTCGCGCGCAGCAGCAGGCGCAGGCGCAACAGCGGGCCCAGCGGCAGGCTCAACGCCACGAACAGGCGCAACAGCGGGTTGCGGCGCGGGCCGAGCGGCTGGCGCAGCGTCCCGACGGTCCGGGCCGCCCGCACCGCAACGATTGACGCCGGAGGGGGGCGCGTGACCGAGCCGGTGACGGACGTCACGCGCCCCGCATCGGCTAACCTACCCGCCGCCCGGCGAGTTATGGCCGCCCGCCGGCACCGGGCCGCCGCTGGGCGCATGGCCATGGTCAGGGTTGCTGTCCCAGTCGATATGATAGAGATCGAAGCGGCGGTCGCGCAGGTTGCGCACCGTGCCTTCGGCGCGCGCCCAGCTGAGGTCGGCGAGGTTCACGTCCGCCATGGTGAGCGTCTCGACATTCTCGGTCGATTCCGCCGCGATCCCGTCCCGCGCGAAGGGCAGGTCGCAGGGGGTCAGGATCGCGCTCTGGGCGTACTGGATGTCCATATTGTCGACGTTCGGCAGGTTGCCGACATTGCCCGACATCACGACATAGCATTGGTTTTCGATCGCCCGGGCCTGCGCGCAATAGCGCACGCGCATATAGCCGAGGCGCGAGTCGGTGCAGAAGGGGACGAAGATGATGCGCGCGCCCTGGTCCACCAGGCGCCGGGCGAGTTCGGGAAATTCGCTGTCGTAGCAGATGAGGACGCCGATCGGCCCGCAATCGGTCTGGATCACGTCCAGCGCGTCGCCGCCCTTGATGTTCCACCAGAAGGCTTCGTTGGGCGTGGGGTGGATTTTCTCCTGCGTATGCACCGATCCGTCGCGCAGCGCGACATAGGCGATATTCTGGATGTCGCCATCGTCGGCGCGGGTCGGGTGGGATCCGCCGATGATGTTGATATTATATTCCAGCGCCATCCGCGTCAGTTCCTTCGTCAGGCGCGGGGTGTAGCCGGTGAGCTTGTCGATCGCCTCGACAGGTGACAGCTTCTTCTGCTCGTAGGAGAGCAGCGGCAGGGTGAAGAGTTCGGGAAAGACGATGAAGTCGGAGCGGTAATCGGCCGCCACATCGACGAAATATTCGATGTTGCGGATGAATTCGTCGAAATCCTGCACCGCGCGCGCCTGCAACTGGCAGGTGGCGAGGCGCACGCTCTCCACGCCGCGCGGCACCCGCATTTCGGGCGCCTCGTCGGGATCGACATAGGGGTTGCGCCAGACGAGATGCGCGGCATGGCCGTCCGACTGCTTGTCTTCGGGCAGATAGTTTTCGAGCACGCCCAGCGGTTCGAACTGGTTCTTCAATTGAAAACTGATGACCTGATCGCGCAGCTTGCCCTGGATCACCTTGTCCAGATAATCCTGCGGGCTGCCCGCCCGCCGCTTGGCGCGAGCGTAGCCCGGCATCCGCCCGGCGATGACGATGCCGTGCAGGTCCAGTTCCTCAGCCAGTTCCTTGCGCTCGTCGTAAAGACGCTGGCCGATGCGTAAGCCCCGCAGCTTGGGATCGACCGCCATTTCATAGCCATAGAGCCACTCGCCCGCCGCGCTGTGCCGGGTGCCAAAGCCATTGGCGGTGATCTCCTCCCAATCATGGTAGGAAAAAGCCATGCCCTTGCTGACCCGCATCGTCGCGCAATAGCCCACGACCTTGCCGTCATAGAGCGCTACGAAGCAGCCGCCGGGGAAATTGTTGATCTGCCCCCGGATCGTCGCCAGCGAATAATTGGGCATGCCGGGATAGGCGCGGGCGATGAGCCGCTGGATACCGCGCGCATCGGCGGGCACGGCGGCACGGGTTTCAAGGCGCTTCCTGGCGGTAGTGGTCATGTCTGTTCCCCGCGCTGACTGGACATGGAAAAGGCGGCGCCGGATGACCCGGCGCCGCCTCGTTCCGTTAGCGTATTGAAACTGCGCGGGCCGCGATCAGTTCCACTTGCCCATTTCAGCTTCCAAGTTCGCGCGGATCGCCTCAAAGAACTGTTCGGTGGTCATCCACGCCTGTTCCGGGCCGATCAGCAGCGCCAGATCCTTGGTCATGGCGCCGCTTTCGACCGTCTGGATGCAGACCTTCTCCAGCGTTTCGGCAAAGCGCACGACATCGGGGGTCTCGTCGAACTTGCCGCGGAACTTGAGGCCGCCGGTCCAGGCGAAGATCGACGCGATCGGGTTGGTCGACGTCGCCTTGCCCTGCTGGTGCTGGCGATAGTGGCGGGTGACGGTGCCGTGCGCGGCTTCCGCCTCAACCGTCTTGCCATCGGGCGACAGCAGGACGGAGGTCATGAGGCCGAGGCTGCCGAAACCCTGCGCCACCTGATCCGACTGGACGTCGCCGTCATAATTCTTGCACGCCCACACGAACTCGCCGCTCCACTTGAGCGCGGAGGCGACCATGTCGTCGATCAGGCGGTGCTCATAGACGATGCCGGCATCCTTGAACTTCTGCTCGAAGCCTTCGGTCTCGAACACTTCCTGGAACAGATCCTTGAAGCGGCCGTCATAGGCTTTGAGAATGGTGTTCTTGGTCGACAGATAGACCGGCCATTTGAGGTTGAGGCCGTAGTTGAACGAGGCGCGGGCGAAATCGCGGATCGAATCGTCGAGATTGTACATCGCGAGCGCGACGCCGGAGCTGGGGAACTGGAACACCTCGCGGTCGATCGTCTCGCCATTTTCGCCGTCGAACACCAGGCGCAGCTTGCCGGCGCCCGGCACCTTGAAGTCGGTCGCGCGATACTGGTCGCCAAAGGCGTGGCGGCCAACGACGATCGGCTTGGTCCAGCCGGGGATCAGGCGCGGAACGTTGGAAATGACGATCGGCTCGCGGAAGACGACGCCGCCCAGGATGTTGCGGATCGTGCCGTTGGGCGATTTCCACATCTCCTTGAGGTTGAATTCCTCGACGCGGGCCTCGTCCGGCGTGATGGTGGCGCACTTCACGCCGACGCCATATTGCTTGATCGCATTGGCGGAATCGATCGTGATCTGGTCGTTGGTCTCGTCGCGCTTTTCGACGGACAGGTCGTAATATTTGAGGTCGATGTCGAGATAGGGCAGGATCAGGCGTTCACGGATCCATTCCCAGATGATCCGGGTCATTTCGTCGCCGTCGATTTCCACGACGGGGTTCTTCACCTTGATCTTGGCCATGCGCCTGTTCGCCTCTTGCTGTTCGGGTGGAATTGACGGTTCCCCTAGGCAAAGCGGCGGCAATGTTCAACCGTCGAGACGCGCCGGGCGGCAGCGGCCGGAGCCATCGGCGGGATCGGTCGTTGTCAGGGGAGAAGTCTCTGCCTAAAGACGATGCCCATGGACAATAACGAGATCACGATCGCCGCCGGTGGCAACGTCAAATGGCGCTGGCCGTCGGTCCACCCCGAAGGGATGAAGTTCGGCCTGATCGCCGTGGCGATCACCGCGCTGCTGTTCCTGGTCGGCTGGGACGTGGTCGGCTGGCTGATGCTGATCGTCACCATCTGGGTCTTTGCCTTCTTCCGCGATCCGGTGCGGGCGGTGCCGCAGGATGAAGGCGCGATCATCGCGCCGGCCGACGGCCTGGTGACGCTGATCCAGCGCGTGCCGCCGCCGCGCGAGATGGCGGGGGCGAACGGGCTGGGCGATCAGCCGCTCATTCGCGTGTCGATCTTCATGAGTGTGTTCGACGTCCACATCAACCGCACGCCGATCGGCGGGACGGTGAAATCGGTCGTCTATATCTCGGGCAAATTCCTCAACGCCGATCTGGACAAGGCGAGCGAGGATAATGAGCGGCAGCATATATTGGTCGAGCGGCATGACGGCGTTCGCATCGGCTTCACCCAGATCGCCGGCCTCGTCGCGCGCCGGATCGTACCCTTCGTCAAGCCCGGCGACATGGTGGCGGCGGGGCAGAGGATCGGGCTGATCCGCTTTGGCAGCCGGGTCGACGTGTATCTGCCCGCCGGCACCGCGCCGCGCGTGATCCTGGGACAGCGCACGATCGCGGGCGAGACGATCCTGGGCCAGATCGGCGACGCGCGGGTGGTGGCGGGAATTCAGCAGTGAGCGGCGCGGAATTTTCCCGATCCGTTCGCCTCGAGCAAAGGCGAGGGACCATGCCGAGCGTAGCGAGAATGCTTTGCTGCGCCCTGCATCGGGCCTCGACCGCCCTGGGCCGGTCGGTTGAGGGGAAGGCATTGTGAGCCGGCAGCGCCGCGCGGTGCCACGCGGATTGAGGCGGGGAATAACGCTGCGGATGCTGGTGCCCAATGCGGTAACGGCAATGGCGCTGTGTTTCGGCCTGACCGGCGTGCGCTACGGCATATCGGGGGAATGGGAGCGGGCGGTGCTCTCCATCCTGTTCGCCGGCGTTCTCGACGGGTTGGACGGCCGGATCGCGCGGCTGCTGCGCGGCGAAAGCCGGTTCGGCGCGGAGCTGGATTCGCTGTCCGACTCGATCGCTTTCGGGGTCGCGCCGGCGCTGATCATCTATCTCTGGTCGCTCTATGCCCTGCCCAAGTTCGGCTGGATTTTCGCTCTGGCCCACGCGCTTTCCTGCGCACTGCGGCTGGCGCGATTCAACGCCAACATCGATGCCGATGAACAGCCGCACAAATCCGCCGGCTTCCTGACCGGCGTTCCGGCGCCGGCGGGTGCGGGCCTTGCGTTCGTGCCGCTCTATCTGTGGCTAGTGACGGGCGAAGACCTGTTTCGCGCCTGGTATGTGGTCGCGCCCTGGATCGCTTTCACCGCGTTCCTGATGATTTCGAACATCGCTACCTACAGCTGGTCTGCGCTGAGGCTGCGCCGGCATATCCGGCTGGAAGCGATCGCGGTCGCCGGGCTGCTGGCTGCGTTGCTCGTGACCGATCCCTGGCTGACCCTGCTGATCCTGTGCGCCCTCTATCTGGCGCTCATCCCCTTCGGCATCATGTCATACGCCAAGGTCAAGCGGCAGCGGACCGCCGCCCTTTCCTGACCATCGGCCTGACCATCAGGCGGCGAGGGCGTCGGCGGGAAGGGGACGCGCCGCGCGACGCTGCGTGCGAAGCACCCGCGGACGGCGGATGTGGATGTGATAGACCTGAGGCTCCTGCGGCATCGGCTTGAACTGGAGCGCCGCCACCATCTTGTCATGATAATGGACCAGCATCCAGATGATCGTCCCGATCGCGAACAGGAAGGCGGCGGAAAAGAGGGTCGCAGCTACAAAAGTGAACATGGCGAACGCTTTCTGTCTTGCCATTTGCACAACATGGCGCACTATGACGGTGTAAACTGGCGTTAACCGTATTTGTTCCGTCTGTTCCCTTTATGTTCTCATTTGGAAACGACGTCAACCCTTGCCACCGCTTTTTTTCGCGTCTATGGGCGCCACCATTCCACATGGGAATCATCATATCCGGTGCCGGCCGGGGCCTTTGAGGCTTCCACCCCGGTTCCCGATTCCCAGAGGGCCAACCGGAAGGAGAAAGACCATGGCGGCACCTGTCGTCAGCATGCACCAATTGATCGAGGCTGGCGCCCATTTCGGCCACCAGACCCACCGCTGGAACCCGCGCATGAAGCCGTACATCTTCGGCGAGCGCAACGGCATCCACATCCTTGACCTCAGCCAGACCGTGCCCCTGTTCGGCCGCGCGCTCGACTTCGTGTCGGCGACCGTCGCCGCCGGTGGCAAGGTGCTGTTCGTCGGCACCAAGCGCCAGGCGCAGGATCCGATCGCAGAAGCCGCGCGCAAGTCGGGCCAGCATTTCGTCAACCACCGCTGGCTGGGCGGCATGCTCACCAACTGGAAGACCATTTCGGGTTCGATCAAGCGCCTGAAGACCCTTGAGGAAAAGCTGTCGGGCGACACCCACGGCTTCACCAAGAAGGAAGTCCTTCAAATGACGCGCGAGCGCGAGAAGCTGGAGCTGTCGCTGGGCGGCATCCGCGACATGAACGGCATCCCTGACGTCATGTTCGTGATCGACGCCAACAAGGAAGAGCTGGCGATCAAGGAAGCCAATACCCTCGGCATCCCGGTCGTCGCGATCCTCGATTCGAACGTCTCGCCCGACGGCATCGCCTTCCCGGTTCCGGCGAACGATGATGCCAGCCGCGCCATCCGCCTCTATTGCGAGGCGATCGCCGCCGCCGCGACCAAGGGCAACCGTGGCGCGCAGCAGGCGTCGGGCGTTGACCTGGGCGCTCTGGACGAGCCGGAAGCCGAAGAGGTTGCCGCCGAGGCGTAAGCTATAACCCAATCTCCGTTCGGGCTGAGCGAAGTCGAAGCCTTCCACTGAGCGAAGGCGAAGTCACTTCGCTCCGCTCAGTTGAGCCCTTCGACAGGCTCAGGGCGAACGGCGGTGGGAAGCGGAGGGTTGCCTCCAAACTGCAATTTTGCCGGAGTAGGGCGCACTCTTCACGAGATGCGCCCTCCCGTATTTAAACCATCCAAGATTTAGGAGCCTAAAACATGGCCGAGATTACCGCTGCCGCCGTCAAGGAACTGCGCGACCGTTCGGGCGCGGGCATGATGGATTGCAAGAAGGCGCTCACCGAAGCCAATGGCGACATCGAGGCCGCAACCGACTGGCTGCGCGCCAAGGGCCTCGCCGCCGCGCAGAAGAAGTCGAGCCGCACCGCCGCCGAAGGTCTGGTCGGCGTTGCCGTGTCCGGGACTAAGGGCGTCGCTGTTGAAGTGAACAGCGAAACCGACTTCGTCGCGAAGAACGACCAGTTCCAGGACTTCGTCCGCACCGTGGCGCAGATCGCGCTGGAAACGGGCGCGACCGATGCCGACGCGCTGGCGAATGCGGCCTATCCTTCGGGCGGCACTGTCGCCGAAAAGCTGGTCGCCAACATCGCCACCATCGGCGAAAACCAGACGCTGCGCCGCGTCGGCCAGGTCGAAGTGTCGCAGGGCGTCGTCGTGTCCTACGTCCACAACGCCGCCGCGCCGGGCCTGGGCAAGATCGGCGTTCTGGTCGCGCTGGAGGGTGATGCGCCCGCCGACGTGCTGGAGCCGCTGGGCAAGCAGATCGCGATGCACATCGCCGCCGCCTTCCCGCTGGCGCTGTCGGCCGCCGACATCGACCCCGCCCTGCTGGAGCGCGAGCGCGCCATCGCGGCGGAGAAGGCCGCCGAGAGCGGCAAGCCCGCCGAGATCGTCGCCAAGATGGTCGACGGCGCGGTCGCCAAGTTCGCCAAGGAGCAGGCGCTCCTTTCGCAGTTGTTCGTGATGGACAACAAGACCCCGGTCGCCGACGTCGTCGCCAAGGCGGCGAAGGACGCCGGCAAGTCGATCACGCTCAAGAGCTACGTCCGCTTCCAGCTCGGTGAAGGCATCGAGAAGGAAGTCAGCGACTTCGCGGCGGAGGTCGCTGCGGCTGCCGGCGTCTGATCGTAGGATAGGCCGAACGCATGACGAGGGAGCGTCCGTAAGGGGCGCTCCCTTTTTCATGACCGCGCTTGCGCTGATCGCCCAGAGAGGCAAGCAGCAACAATCGCCCTTCCCATCGCGCGCTGCCCCGCCTAAGGTCCGGCCGCTTTCCTGACCCATTTACGGATTCTCGCCCGCCCATGACCCGGCCCGCCTTCAAGCGCATATTGCTGAAACTGTCCGGCGAAGTGCTGATGGGGCAGGGGCAGTTCGGGATCGAGCCGGAGACGGTCAGCCGCGTCGCCGGCGAGATCGCGGCGGCCAAGGATGCCGGGTTCGAGCTGTGCGTCGTCGTGGGTGGCGGCAACATCTTCCGTGGCCTGGCCGGCGCGGCGGCGGGCTTCGACCGGGCGAGCGCCGACTATATGGGGATGCTCGCCACCGTCATGAACGCGCTGGCGGTGCAGAATGCGCTGGAAAAGCTGGGTTACGACACCCGCGTCCAGTCCGCCATTCCCATGGCGAGCGTGTGCGAACCCTATATAAGGCGCAAGGCCGAGCGGCACATGGAAAAGGGCCGCATCGTGATCTTCGCCGCCGGCACCGGCAGCCCCTATTTCACCACCGACACCACGGCGGCGCTGCGCGCGGCGGAAATGAATTGCGACGCGCTGTTCAAGGGCACCAGCGTCGATGGCATCTACGACGCCGATCCCAAGAAGGTGGCGGACGCCGTGCGCTACGACAGCATCAGCTTCGACCAGGTGCTGAACGACAATCTAAAGGTCATGGACGCCAGCGCCATCGCGCTGTGCCGCGAGAATAATATCCCCATCGTCGTGTTCAACATCCGTGAGACCGGCAACCTTGCCACCGTGCTCGCGGGGCAGGGCGTCGCGACGATCGTGCAGAACCAGGAGCGTTGATTAGTCATGCCGCAATATAGCAAAGCCGACCTTGAACGCCGCATGGCGGGCGCGCTCGAAGCGCTGAAGGGCGACCTGACGGGCCTGCGCACCGGGCGCGCGAACGTGCAGTTGCTCGATCCGGTGATGGTGACCGTCTATGGCGCCAACATGCCGCTCAACCAGGTCGCGACCGTCTCCGCGCCCGAACCGCGCATGCTTTCGGTGCAGGTGTGGGACAAGAGCAATGTCGGCCCGGTCGACAAGGCGATCCGGTCGGCCGGCCTTGGCCTCAACCCCATCGTCGACGGGCAGACGCTGCGCCTGCCGATCCCGGACTTGACCGAGGAACGCCGCAAGGAACTGGCCAAGCTCGCCAGCAAATATGCCGAAGGCGCGCGCGTCGCAGTCCGCAACGTCCGCCGCGACGGCATGGACAGCCTGAAGGCCGACGAGAAGAAGGGCGAGATCAGCGAGGATGAGCGCAAGCGGCTGGAAACCGAAATCCAGAAGCTGACCGACAGCAGCATCGCCGATATCGACGCGGTGACCGCCGCCAAGGAGAAGGAAATTCTCGGCCAGTAAGCCGGGGCTTTCCTTTCGCGGCCAAAACACGCATGTCCTTCTGATGGCGACCCAAGCCAAGCCCGATCTGTCCAGCGCCGCCCCGCCACACGGGGCGCGTCATGTCGCGATAATCATGGACGGCAATGGCCGCTGGGCGAAGAAGAGGCTGCTGCCGCGCGCCGCCGGCCACCGCGCGGGGGTGGAGGCGGTGCGGCGCGTCGCCCGCGCGGCGCAGGATCTGGGCCTGGAATGCCTGACCCTCTACGCCTTCTCGTCCGAAAACTGGAAGCGGCCGGCAAGCGAGGTCGCCGACCTGATGGGGCTGCTGCGGCGCTTCATCAAGGCCGATCTGGACGAGTTCCATGCCAATGGCGTGCGGCTGAAGGTCATTGGCGACTATCATGCGCTCGAACCCTCGCTGGTGGCGATGATCGAAGGCGCGATGGCGCGGACGGCGGGCAACAGCGGCCCGATGATCGCCATCGCCCTCAACTATGGCGCGCAGGACGAGATGGTGCGCGCCGTTCAGCGGATCGCGCAGCAGGCCGCGAGTGGCGAGATCGCGCCCGACACGATCGGCGCGGCGGACATCGACGCCGCGCTCTACACCGCCGATCTGCCGCCGCTGGACCTGCTCATCCGCACGTCGGGCGAGCAACGGCTCAGCAACTTCATGCTGTGGCAGGCGGCCTATGCCGAGCTTTACTTCACCGACATATTATGGCCGGACTTCGACGGACGGGCGCTCGCCGCCGCGCTCGACGCCTTCCGCATGAGGGACCGCCGGTTCGGCGGATTGTGATCGCATGACTGGCGAATTGCGGACCCGCACCATCGTCGGCGTCGCGCTGATCGCGCTGGCGCTCGGCTGTTTGCTGGCGGGTGGGCTGCTCTTCTGGATGCTGCTGGTCGTTGCCGGCGTGCTGATGCAGGGCGAATGGGGCGACCTGACCGGCGCGGACCCGCAGCAGCGCAAGGCGGCGATGTTCGCCGTCTCGATCCCGCTGGCATTGCTTTGCCCGCTGGCGGCGGGGATCGACTGGCCGGTGCTGGTGGCGGGCGCCGCGGCCTTCTTCTTCGTGCTGTTCACCAGCCGCAGCCCGGCGCTGGCGCTCGGCATTCCCTATATTTGCCTTCCCGTCACCGCCTTGCTCTTCCTGCGCGGGCAGGCGCCCTATGCGTACGGGCTGCTGCTCGCCTTCTGGGCCTTGTCGCTGGTGTGGGCCACCGACATCGGCGCCTATTTCGCCGGCCGTTCGATCGGCGGGCCGAAGCTCGCGCCGCGCGTCAGCCCGTCCAAGACCTGGTCGGGGCTGGCGGGCGGGGTGCTGGCCGCGCTGGTGCTGGGCTTCCTGCTGCACCGTTTCGCCGGCCTGCCGATCCAGCTTGCCGCGGCGAGCGGGCTGCTGGCGGTCGCCGCTCAGCTGGGCGACCTGCTCGAAAGCTGGATGAAGCGGCGGGCGGGGGTGAAGGATAGCGGCACGCTGCTGCCCGGCCATGGCGGCGTGATGGACCGGCTGGACGGCGTTGTTTCGGCCGCGCCGCTCGCCGCTTTGCTCTACATCCTGCTGGTGCAAAGCGCGTGAAGCGGGTTTCGATCTTCGGCGCGACCGGATCGGTCGGTCTGTCCACGCTGGACCTAGTGCGGCGCGATCCGCAAGCCTATCGCGTCGTCGCGCTCACCGCGAACAGCGATGTCGACAGCCTGGCGGCACAGGCGCGCGAGACCGGGGCTCAGGTCGCGGTTGTCGCGGAAGAACGGCACTATGGCGCGCTCAAGGACGCGCTCGCTGGCTCAGGCGTGGAGGCGGCGGCGGGCGCGCAGGCGCTGATCGATGCGGCGCGGCTGGACACGGACTGGACCATGGCCGCGATCGTGGGCTGCGCTGGCCTGCGGCCCACCATGGCGGCGCTGGAGGCCGGCGGCACGGTGGCGCTCGCCAACAAGGAATCACTGGTGTCGGCCGGCGCGCTGATGATGGACATGGCGCGCCGGTCGGGCGCGACGTTGCTGCCGGTGGATAGCGAGCATAATGCGATATTTCAGTGCCTTGCCGGCAGTGACTTGGATGATGTCTCAAGGATCATCCTGACCGCCAGCGGCGGCCCGTTCCGCACGCGCGGCCGCGCGGAGATGGCCGATATCACCCCGGCCCAGGCGGTGGCCCATCCCAACTGGTCGATGGGCGCGAAGATCAGCGTCGACAGCGCAACGATGATGAACAAGGGGCTGGAACTGATCGAGGCGGCGCACCTCTTCCCCGTCGGGCTCGACCGGATCGAGATACTGGTCCACCCGCAATCGGTGATCCATTCGATGGTCGAATATCGCGACTGTTCGACTTTGGCGCAGCTCGGCTCGCCCGACATGCGTATCCCGATCGCCCATGCGCTCGCCTGGCCATGCCGGATCGCCACGCCCTGCAAGCCGCTCGACCTGGCAACGATCGGCAGGCTCGACTTCGAAGCGCCTGATGAGGAACGCTTTCCGGCGTTGCGCCTGACACGGGCGGCGGCACGCGAAGGGGGCACCGCGCCCGCCATCCTCAACGCCGCCAACGAAGTCGCGGTCGCCGCTTTCCTCGCCGGGCGGATCGGCTTCCTTGATATCGCCATGATTGTGGAGGATGTTCTCAATCGCTATAGCGCGGCGGCGCCTGAGGGCCTCGACGATGTGCTGGCGGCGGACGCCGGCGCGCGGCGGCAGGCGGGCCAAGTGATGGAAAGATTGACGGCTTGATCCAAAATCCCGGTTTCCTGATGACCGTGCTCGCCTTCGTGGCGGTGATCGGGCCGCTCGTGTTCGTGCATGAACTGGGCCACTATCTGGTCGGCCGCTGGTGCGGGGTGAAGGCGGAGGCCTTTTCCATCGGCTTTGGCCCGGAACTGTTCGCCTGGGTCGACTCTCGCGGCACCCGCTGGCGCGTCGCGGCGCTCCCGCTGGGCGGCTATGTCCGCTTCAAGGGCGACATGAACGCGGCCAGCATGACCGATCCCGCCTGGCTGGAAATGTCGGCGAAGGATCGCGCCGAGAGCTTCCCCGCCAAGCCGCTGTGGCAGCGCGCGGCGATCGTGGCGGCGGGGCCGGCGATCAATTTCCTCTTCGCCATCCTCATCCTGGCGGCCTTCGCCTTCCTCCATGGCGAAAGCCGCACGCCTGCCATCGCCGGCATGGTGCAGCCGGGCAGCGCGGCGGCGGCGGCGGGCATCGTTCCGGGCGATCGCATCGTGTCGCTGGGCGGGCGGGCGATGGAGACGTTCGACGACATCCGCCTTTACGCGCAGATCCGCCCCGGCGAGCCGGTGGAGATGGTGATCGAGCGGGACGGCGCACGCATGGTCAAGCAGGGCCGGATCGGCAGCGTCGCCGAAGATGACGGCATGGGCAACATGTTCAACGTCGGGCGGCTCGGCATCGCGCCGGGCGATCCGGTGGTGGTGCCGGTCAGCCTCGTTCGCGCGCCGGTGGTGGCGATCGAACGCACGGGGCAGATCGTCCGCACCATGGTCGAAACGCTGGGACAGATCGTCGGCGGGTCACGATCGGTCAAGGAACTGGGCGGGCCGCTGAAGATCGCGCAGGTATCGGGGCAGGCCGCCACGCTTGGGCTTGAAAGCTTCATCTTCTTCGCCGCGCTCATCTCGATTAACTTGGGGTTCATCAACCTCTTGCCAATCCCGATGCTGGATGGTGGGCATCTGCTTTTTTACGGGATCGAGGCAGTGCAGCGGCGTCCCGTCAGTGTGCAGGCGCAGGAATGGGCCTACAGGTCCGGCCTGGCGCTGCTGATGGCGATGATGCTGCTGGTGACATTCAACGATTTATCGTCTTTCGGCCTTTGGAAGAGCCTGTCCGGCTTGATCGGCTGACGCGCTTCGGGCAGGGAAGCGCCGGTCGGCGGCGTCTGTTGCGGCAGAAACAGTTTTTGCGATTTTGTTTAGGGTGGAACGGGTGACAGCGATGAACAGCAGCATGAAGCAGCGCCCGATCGTCACGGTTCTGTTGGCCACGACGATGATCGCGGGCCTGCCAGTGCTCCCGGCGATGGCGCAGGATGCGCCCGCCGCCCCCATCTCCGCGCCTGCGGGATCGACCGTGGCGACGCTGGGCACCATCCGCTCGATCGCGGTCACCGGCACGCAGCGGCTGGAGCCCGATACTGTCCTTTCCTACACCAAGCTGCGCATCGGACAGCCCTTCACGCAGGAGAGCCTCGACCAGGGGCTGCGCGACCTGTACGAGACCGAGCTGTTCGCCGACGTCCAGATCCGCAACGACAATGGCGCGCTGACGATCGAGGTGAAGGAGAACCCGGTCATCAACCGCATCGTGCTGGAAGGCAACAAGCGGCTGAAGGAAGACAAGATCCGGCCCGAGATCAAGCTCGCCCCGCGCCAGATCTATACTCGCTCGAAGGTCCGCGCCGATGTCGCCCGCATCGTCGAACTCTATCGCCGGCAGGGCCGCTTTGCCGCGACGATCGAGCCGAAGCTGGTGCAGCTCGACCAGAACCGCGTCGATATCGTCTATGAGATCAGCGAGGGCCCCAAGTCCAAGGTCCGCCAGATCAACATCCTTGGCAACGAGAAGTTCAAGGATGGCGAGCTTCGCAGCCAGATGGTGACCAAGCAGTCGCGCTGGTTCCGCATCTTTTCCTCGGGCACCAGCTACGATCCCGATCGTCTGGCCTATGACCAGCAGAAGCTGCGCCAATTCTACCTGACCGAAGGCTATGCCGACTTCCGCGTGATTTCCGCCGTGGCGGAGCTGACGCCTGACAAGCAGGACTTCATCATCACCTACGTCGTCGAGGAAGGCGATCGTTACAAGTTCGGCGACGTGAAGGTCGAATCGGACATTCGCGACCTTTCGAGCGACCTGCTGACCAAGCGGCTGCCGATGAAGAAGGGCGACTGGTACAACGCCAAGCAGGTCGAGGACACGGTCGACACGCTGAGCGAGACCGCCGGCCTGTTCGGCTATGCCTTCGCCGACGTATCGCCGGACTTCAACCGGTCGAAGGAAGACCTGACGATGGGGATCAATTTCCGCATCGCCAACGCGCCGCGCGTCTATGTCGAGCGGGTCGACATCAACGGCAACACGCTGACGCAGGACAAGGTCGTGCGCCGCGAGTTCCGCCTGGCCGAAGGCGACGCCTTCAACAGCTTCCTCGTCAAGCGCTCGAAGGACCGGATCAACTCGCTCGGCTTCTTCCAGGAGAAGCTGGACGTCGAGCAGAAGCCCGGCTCCGCGCCCGACCGGATCGTGCTGGAAACCAACGTCCAGGAAAAGTCGACCGGCGAGTTGTCGCTTTCGGCAGGTTACAGCTCGCTGGAGCGCTTCATCATCGCGGCGTCGATCACGCAGCGCAACTTCCGCGGCAAGGGCCAGGAATTGCGCACATCGGTCAACTATTCGGCCTATAGCAAGTCGATCGAGCTGGGCTTTACCGAACCCTATTTCATGGACAAGAATATCGCGCTGGGGGGTGACATCTACCGGCGCGATCTCAACAGCTTCCGGTTCCTGGGCGGCGGCACCAACAACCGCGACACCACTTACGAGCAGACCACGACCGGCTTCCAGATCCGCGCCGGCGTGCCGATCACCGAATATATCTCGCTGGCGCTGCGCTACAGCCTGAACTTCGACGATGTGACGCTTGATCGCGGCACCTATTATTCCGACCCGGACGGCGCTGGCCCGCTGGTGGAGCGGTGCGATCCGCTGCTCGCCGGGCGGTATCTGTGCGACGCGATCGGCAAGCGCACCACATCCTCGCTCGGCTATTCGCTGATCTACGACACGCGCGACAACCGCATCCGGGCGACGCGCGGGCGCAGCGCGACGTTGAGCCAGGATTTCGCGGGTCTGGGCGGCAGCGTCAAATATATCCGCACGCGCGTGAACGCGGCGCAATATGTGCCGCTGGGCGGCGGATTCATCTTCTCGCTGACGGGCGAGGCGGGCTATATCCACTCGCTTGAAAGCCAGCGGCTCGATCCCGATGGCTTCCCGACCGAAAAGATCCGGCTGGTCGATCGCTTCTTCCTGGGCGAACCGCAATTCCGCGGCTTCAACATCCGCGGCGTCGGCCCGCGCGTGAAGCGCTATTTCCTCAACGCGACTACCGACGCGAACGGCAATACGACGGGCTATGAGCGCGTGACCGGACGGAACAACGTGTCCGACGACGCGCTGGGCGGCCGCCTTTATTATATGTCGCGCGCCGAAATCGAAATCCCGCTGGGGTCGGGCGCCCGCGAAATGGGGCTGCGTCCGTCCGTGTTCGTGGATGCGGGCGCCGTCGCGGGGATCAAGGATCCGGTGCTGGTCAATGGCACCGGCAGCTTTGCCGGTTATTGCGATCCCACCGCGACGGCTCCGACTGGATCGACGCGCGTGCGCGCCGCCGGCACGGCCCGCGCTCCGATTTGCGGCACGGGCTACAGTTTCTCCGGCGGCAATTTCGAGGAAGAATATCTCGGCGATACGCTGAAACCCCGCCTGTCGGTGGGCTTCGGCGTCAACTGGAACTCGCCCTTCGGCCCGTTCCGCATCGACATCGCCAAGGCCCTGCTGAAAGAGCCGGGCGACGATACCAAGCTCATCACCTTCAACGTAGGGACTCAATTCTGATGAAGACGATTTTTCAGGCGACCGCGCTTGCGCTGACGTCCATGACCGCCATCGCGCTTACCGCCGCGCCCGCCGCCGCCCAGACCAAGTCGGGCATCGCCGTGGTCGATCTGGAGGAAGCCGTGGTCAAGAGCGCGGCCTTCACCACTGCGATGACGCAGATGCAGACCACCTACAAGCCGCAGCTCGACCAGATCAACACGCGCCGGACCGCGATCGAGACCGATCTCAAGACCAAGAACGACGCGCTCCAGGCCGCCTACAAGGCCGCCGGCAACAAGCCCACCCCGGCGATCGAGACCCAGTATCAGGCATTGCAGCAGGCGCAACAGAACGGCCAGGCCGAAATCCAGCGGCTGAGCCAGCCGGTGCAGCTGGCCCGCGCCTATGTCGAGCAGCAGATCGTCGACAAGCTGGACGACGCGCTCAAGGCTGCGACCGCCAAGACCAAGTCGGAAATCGTCTTCAAGAAGGCGGCGACCGAAAGCTTCGGCGCGGGCGCGGACATCACCGACGAGGTCGTGACCGAACTCAACACGCTGGTCCCCAGCGTCGGCATCACCCCGCCCGCCGGCTGGCAGCCGGGTCGCCAGCAGGGCGCAGCCGCACCGGCGGCCACGGCTCCCGCCCCGGCGACCCCGGCGCAGGCGCCCAAGTCGCGCTGATACAAGGATGAGTGGAGAGGGGGATAACGCCGTGCTTGGCCCGATGGATGTCCGTCGGGTCATGGCGGCGCTGCCGCATCGTTATCCGATGCTGCTGATCGACCGCGTGGTATCGCTGGTGCCGAGCCAGTCGATCCACGCGATCAAGGCGGTGTCGGTGAACGAGCCGTTCTTTCAGGGGCATTTCCCGACCCGGCCGATCATGCCCGGCGTGCTGATCGTCGAGGCGATGGCGCAGGCGGCGGGCGTGCTGGCGGTCGAATCGATGAACCTCGCCGATTCGGGCAAGCTCGTTTATTTCATGAGCATCGACGGCGCGAAATTCCGCGCGCCGGTGGAGCCCGGCTGCCTGCTCGACCTGCATGTCGAAGTGACCCAGAACCGGGGCGCGATCTGCAAGTTCAGCGGCAAGGCGATGATGGGCGACAAGCTGGCGTCGGAAGCGCAGTTCGTCGCGATGATCACCGATCCGCCCAAGGATTGACCGTACAACCCATCGCATGCTTGCGTTGGCGCGCCGAACAAGCTAACGGCGCGCCTTCGCATTTTGTCGCATCCGGCCGGTCGGAAACCGGCCACCAAAGGAGCATCACCGCCATGAAGGCCGATACCCACCCCGATTACCACCTGATCACCGTCCAGATGACCGACGGAACCACCTTCCAGACCCGCTCGACCTGGGGCAAGGAAGGCGACACGCTGGCGCTCGACATCGATCCCAAGTCGCACCCGGCCTGGACCGGCGGCAACCGCCAGCTCGACACCGGCGGCCAGGTGGCGCGCTTCAACAAGCGCTTCGGCGGCCTGACGCTGAAAAAGTAATCGGCCGTTCGAGGCTCGATGGGAAACGGGCGCTCCGGGAGCGGGGCGCCCTTTTTCATGGTCGGCGGCGGGAAGGGGCCTCGGTGCCGGATATCGGCCTGTCCTCTCCCCCTTGCGGCCCGCGCGTCCCGCGTCTAAAGGCGCGCGCAGCATTCCCAATAATCTGGAGTAACGAGGCCCATGGCCGTCACGCGCACCTTTTCGATCATCAAGCCCGACGCCACCCGTCGCAACCTGACCGGCGCTGTTACCACGAAGCTGGAGGAAGCGGGCCTGCGCGTCGTCGCCTCCAAGCGTATCCGCATGAGCCGCGAGCAGGCCGAAGGCTTCTACGCCGTTCACAAGGAACGCCCCTTCTTCGCCGATCTGGTCGCCTTCATGATCTCCGGCCCGGTGGTCGTGCAGGTGCTGGAAGGCGAGGACGCGGTGAAGCGCAACCGTGACATCATGGGCGCGACCAACCCCGCGAATGCCGATGAGGGCACGATCCGCAAGGCCTATGCGGAATCGATCGAGGCCAACTCCGTCCATGGTTCCGACAGCGAGGAAAATGCCGCGATCGAGATCGCCTATTTCTTCAAGCCGGAAGAGATCGTCGGCTGATCCGACCCACTATGTGACATGTAAAAGGGCCGGGGGCATCCGCCATCCGGCCCTTTCGAATTTTCAGCCCTTTTTCAACGCCTCGGCCTTGTGCGCCGCGCGCTTGCCTTCGTCGGTTTCGACGATGAACTGTGGCTCGTCCTTGGACGCCTTGACCTTGTGGCCCTTGATCGAGGTCGGGGCGGTGACCTTTTTCACCACCTTGCCCTCCGCCGTGCCGCCATGGCTGTTCCAATGGACTGTATCGCCCTTCTTCAGCGCCTTGGTCATGGATTGCGATCCATGATCGCGCCGCCATCCTCTTCTTCCTCAAGCAGCACGGCCGCGTCGCCATTGGCGGACAGGCGCACCTGATTGCCCTCGACCGCGGCGACGAGGCCGCCCGAGACATAATGATGATGGTCGCCATGGCTGCCGCTGTCCGCCTTGGTCAGCTTGATGCGGTCGCCCTCGACATGATCGACAGTGCCGATATGCACGCCGTCGGCGCCGATGACGTCCATATGTTCGGTGATGGTGCTGAGGTCTGCCATGATGCTCTCCTTGCAATGACGCGGGTCAAACGCAGGGAGAGCGGAATGGATGCGGCGGGTCAGCGCTCGATCTGGCTTACATCGCGCACGGCCCCGCGCGCGGCGTTGGTGGTCATGGCGGCATAGGCGCGCAGCGCCGGGGTCACTTCCCGCTTGCGCCCGAACGGCTTCCACGCCTTCGGCCCACGCGCGTCCATCTCGGCGCGGCGCGCGGCGAGCGTGGCGTCGTCCAAGTCGATGCGGATCGAGCGCGCCGGAATGTCGATCACGATCGGATCGCCGGTTTCTATGAGCGCGATCGCGCCGCCCTCGGCCGCCTCGGGCGAGACATGGCCGATCGACAGGCCCGACGACCCGCCCGAAAAGCGCCCGTCGGTGATGAGCGCGCACAGCTTGCCGAGGCCCTTCGACTTCAGATAGCTGGTGGGATAGAGCATTTCCTGCATCCCCGGTCCGCCCTTCGGCCCTTCATAGCGGACGATCACGACCTCGCCGGGCTTGACTTCGTTGCCCAGGATGCCGGCGACCGATGCGTCCTGGCTTTCATAGACGCGCGCGGTGCCGTGGAAGACGAGGATGCTCTCGTCCACGCCAGCGGTCTTCACGATGCAGCCTTCGGGCGCTAGGTTGCCGAACAGAACGGCAAGTCCGCCATCCTGCGAGAAGGGATGTTCGGCCGAGCGGATCACGCCCTTTTCGCGGTCGGTGTCCAGTTCCTCCCAACGCGACGACTGGCTGAAGGCGACCTGTGTCGGCACGCCGCCCGGCGCGGCGCGATAGAAATTCCGCACATCATCGCTGTTGGTGCGGCCAATGTCCCAGCGGGCGAGCGCGTCGGCAAGGCTTGCGCTGTGGACGGTGGGCAGCGAAGCGTCGACCAGCCCCGCGCGCTCCAGCTCGCCCAGGATCGCCATGATCCCGCCGGCGCGATGGACATCCTCCATATGGACATCATTCTTGGCCGGCGCGACCTTGCACAGGCATGGCACGCGGCGCGACAGCCGGTCGATGTCGGCCATGGTGAAATCGACCCCGCCTTCATAGGCGGCGGCGAGCAGGTGCAGCACCGTGTTGGTGGAACCGCCCATCGCGATGTCGAGGCTCATCGCATTTTCGAACGCGGCGAAGCTGGCGATCGAGCGGGGGAGGACGCTCGCGTCATCCTGCTCATAATAACGCTTGGTGATGTCGACGATCAGGTGCCCGGCCTCGCGGAACAGCCGCTCGCGGTCCGAGTGCGTGGCGAGCACGGAGCCATTGCCCGGCAGCGACAGGCCCAGCGCCTCGGTCAGGCAGTTCATCGAATTGGCGGTGAACATGCCCGAGCATGACCCGCAGGTGGGGCAGGCGGACCGCTCCAGCGTCTCCACTTCCGCATCGGTATAGCTGTCGTCCGCCGCGCCGACCATGGCGTCGACCAGGTCGAGCGCGACTTTCCGGCCGCGCAAATCGGCCTTGCCCGCTTCCATCGGCCCGCCCGACACGAACACGACCGGAATGTTGAGGCGCATGGCCGCCATCAACATGCCGGGCGTGATCTTGTCGCAATTGGAGATGCACACGATCGCGTCGGCGCAGTGGGCGTTGACCATATATTCGACGCTGTCGGCGATCAGGTCGCGGCTGGGCAGCGAATAGAGCATCCCGCCATGGCCCATGGCGATGCCGTCATCGACCGCGATGGTGTTGAATTCCTTGGCGACGCCGCCCGCCGCCTCGATCTCGCGCGCGACGAGCTGACCCAGATCCTTCAGGTGCACATGGCCGGGCACGAACTGGGTGAAGCTATTGGCGATGGCGATGATCGGCTTGCCGAAATCCCCGTCCTTCATCCCCGTCGCGCGCCAGAGGCTGCGCGCGCCGGCCATGTTGCGGCCGTGGGTGGTGGTGCGGGAACGATAGGCAGGCATGACGATCAAGTCCTTCGGGCTTTGGGCAGGCGGCCCCTCTACAACCTAAGGCTGTAGGGCGAAACATATTATTCCTGTCCGGTGCCCATCTCGCGCTTCCGATCGTGCTGGAGCATCGTGGCTGTCATTTTGTTGCGCCGCCGGTGGCGATGTCCCGTCTTGGGACCGGCGGATGCGTCGGGCTGGCGCTGGCGGACCGGATGGTTAAGAAAGGGTTATGCGCCGCGCCCTGCCGTATCTTTCCGTCCTGCTGCTATGCCTGACCGCGACCGGACCGGCGCGCGCGCAGGCGGATGTCGAGCGGCTCGCGCCCGGCCAATATCGCTGGCTGGGGCAGGGCCCGTGGGGCGGCCCCATCTACATGGTCATCAGCATCGAAAAGCAGATGATCCATGTCTATAGCGGCGACCGGCTGATCGGGCTTTCCAGTGTATCCACCGGCATGAAGGGGCACCGCACCCCGACCGGCGACTATCCGATCCTCCAGAAGCGGCAATGGCACCGCTCCAACCTCTACAGCAACGCGCCCATGCCCTATATGCAGCGGCTCACCTGGACGGGGATCGCCCTCCACGCCGGGCATAATCCGGGCTATCCCGCCAGCCATGGCTGCATCCGCCTGCCCTACGCCTTCGCCCGTGACCTGTTCGCGTTGACGAAGATCGGGACGCTGGTCGAAGTCACCCAGGCGCGGCTGACGGCGGCGCTGAAACTCGATCCGCTGGTGCTGAGCGACCCCGGCAGCGCGGTGGTCAGCTTCGGACCGGGCAAGGGACCACCGATGCGCCTGCCTGCGCCGGAGCCGGAGGACGGGGCGGCGGAGGTGCCGATGCTGACGATCGACCCGGCGGTGTTCGGGGTCTGGGGGCGGTAAGACTGACCAAGCCCTGTATCGTCGCCCCGGGCTTGACCCGGGGCCCCGCTTCTTTGACGCTCCAGCCATGATGGACGCGCGACCAGGCGGCTGGCTCTACATCATGGCGGACCGCTATCGCGGCACGATGTATGTCGGCGTGCCGGCGGACATCGTTACCCGCGTTCACCAGCATCGGGCTGGAACCGGGGCTGACTTCTGCGCCCGCTATGGATTGAAGCGGCTCGTATGGGCCGAGCGGGGTGACGATATCCGGGCCTGCATCGAGCATGAAAAGCGTATCAAGCGATGGCGACGCGCATGGAAATTCGATCTGATTGAGCGTGCCAATCCCGAATGGCAGGACATGTTCGACAGGTTGCCATAAGGCAGCGGGGCCCCGGCTCAAGGCCGGGGCGACGGGGGGGCGCCCCCCCTCACACCGCGCTCAACCCCGCGTCCGCCAGTCCGCGCCACAGGTGCAGCGCCTGGACGCTCTCCCTGACGTCATGCACCCGCAGCATCTGCGCCCCAAGCTGCGCCGCGCGGAAGGCGAGCGCGATGGAGCCGCCGAGCCGCTCGCTCGCCGGCGCTTCGTTCGACAGCGCGCCGATGAGGCGCTTGCGGCTGCCCGCGAACAGCAGCGGCACGCCCAGCCCCTGAAAGGTCGCGAGGCCGTTCACCAACGCCAGATTGTCGGCCAGGCTCTTGCCAAAGCCCAGCCCCGGATCGACCATGATCCGATCCCGCGCGATGCCCGCCGCTTGCGCTGCGGCGATCCGCGCCTCCAGTTGGTCGAACACGTCGGCGACCACATCGCCATAGCCGGCCGGATTATGGTGCGGATCATCGCCAGAAGAAGGGGCGTGCATCAGAATGACGGGGCACTCGGCGCGCGCCACCACCTCCAGACTGCGCGGGTCATGCGCCAGCGCGCTCACATCGTTGACGATGGCGGCCCCGGCAGCGAGCGCGGCCTCCATCACCGCCGCCTTGCGCGTATCGACCGAGACGCACACGCCCGCCGCCGCCAGCCTTTCGATCACGGGAAGGACGCGGGCGATCTCGTCGCCCTCCCAGACCTTCTCCGCGCGCGGCCGGGTCGATTCGCCGCCCACGTCGATCAGCGCCGCACCCGCCGATGCCATGGCGAAGCCCGCGTCCGCCGCCGCCTGCGGATCGCCCAGATGCCGCCCGCCGCCGGAGAAACTGTCGGGCGTGATGTTCAGGATCGCCATCACCTGCGGCGCGTCGAAGCGGATGGTGCGCGCGCTCAGCGTCAATGGCGCGCGAGTGGCGGAAATGTTCGCGGCAAGGCGGCGGGCGCGCTTGGCCAGGGAGTCGGGAAGAGCGGCAATCGTCGCGTCCAGCTCGGCAACCGGCACGGTGACGCGTGCAATCCGCCGCGCGCCATCGAACGCCGTCAATTCATAGCCCTGGAACCAGATCAGTCCGTTCCCCATCCGCGCCGCGCTGCCATCGGGCAGGCCGATGGGCGAGGGCACGAACCAGACGGGCCGGAGGTAGAGGCGGGCGTGGGCGGGAAGGGTGGGGAGCATTATCACAACTCCGTTCGGGCTAAGCCTGTCGCGCCCTGCACTTCTTAAAAGAATAGCCCTTCGACAGGCTCAGGGCGAACGGATCATGATGTCAGCGCCTAAGGCTCATTCGCCAGCAGATAGGTCTGGCGCAGCGTGTCGATCGGCATCAGCTTGCCGTCCGCTTCATGGTGCCAGAAGGTCCAGCCGTTGCAGCTCGGCGCGCCCTGAAGCGTCGCGCCCATCTTGTGGATCGAACCGCTCTCCGCGCCGACCCCCAGCGATCCGTCCGCGCGCACCACCGCCTGCCAGCGCCGCCTGGCGTCGGTCAGCACCGCGCCGGGCGTCAGATAGCCGGTCTCCACCAGCGTCCCGAACGCCACCTTGGGCTGGGTGCGGGCGCTCTGCATGATGGTGAGCGCGCTTTCGTCGAGCGGCAGCGCCGCCTCGATCCGTTCCAGCGCGACCTCGATATAATCCTCTTCGCGCTCGATGCCGATCCACTTGCGGCCCAGCCGTTTCGCGACCGCGCCGGTGGTGCCAGTGCCGAAGAACGGGTCCAGCACCACGTCGCCGGGCTTGGTGCAGGCGAGCAGCACGCGATACAGCAGCGCCTCGGG
This sequence comes from Sphingobium agrisoli, assembly GCF_041877245.1. NCBI lineage: Bacteria > Pseudomonadati > Pseudomonadota > Alphaproteobacteria > Sphingomonadales > Sphingobiaceae > Sphingobium > Sphingobium agrisoli. The sequence goes on along the minus strand of NZ_JBHDJI010000003.1, from coordinate 65,503 downwards.
CTTCTGCGTCGGGTGCGCCTTCGTCCCGTTGCGCTTCAACCGCTCTTGGCCCGCGCAGATCGGCAGCACCCAGTCGGACCGCATCTGCAACTCGTCGTTGAGCGTCTTCATCGCCTTGTAGTTGAAGGTGTAGCGCGCATCCTCGCCCTGGCTCGCCCAGATGAGCGTCTCATGCGCGTTGGTGAAGCGGGTGCCCTTGAAATTGGGCATGGGGTTGGATTTGCGCCAGATGATGTCGTTGAGGATCCAGAAGCCCTCGTCCTGGAGCGCGGTGCCGACGCGGAAGATGTTGTGGTAGCTGCCGATCACCCAGATGGTGCCGTTGGGCTTCAGGATGCGCCGCGCCTCGCGCAGCCACGCCTTGGTGAAGCGATCATAGCTGCCGAGCGTATCGAACTTGTCCCAGTCATTGTCGACCGCATCGACCCGGCTGCCTTCCGGCCGGAACAGGTCGCCGCCCAGTTGGAGATTATAGGGCGGATCGGCGAAGATCATGTCGATGCAGGCGTCGGGCAGCGCGGCCATATGCGCGATGCAGTCGCCGCGCAGCAGCATGTCGGTGGCGATCTCCACCGGGGCCGGCGCAACCGCCTTCTTGCGTCGCGGCGCCGCGACCCGTTCCATCACACCCATCTGCAAAGCCCCCGTCTATCGTCAAGGACCAAGCGATGAGTCCTCGGGAGTCCGCCGTCAAGATCAGGGCTTTAGCACAGCCTGTCGGACAAATGGTTAACGGCGGCGCGAACGAAGCATGGACCCACAAGATGTTGAGTCGGGGTGCGACGGGCAGACTCCACATAGGGCGGTGTGGCGGAAAAGACTCATGGCGGCGGGCCACGCGACTTTTTTTGGTTAACGCCGCATCGGGGCGTTCCGTCGTGGCGAAACTTGACCCATTCATATCCACATGGTTATGAATTGACCATGGTTCGTTCAATGACTGCCGCCGATCGCGACGCGGCCACCGATGCGCTGTTCAAGGCGCTGTCCGACGCCACGCGCCGGGCAATTCTCGAAAATCTGGTCCGCGATGGGGAGCAGAATGTGCAGGCGCTCACCCGGGAGGCGGGCGTATCGCAGCCCATGGTGTCGCGCCACCTCGCCAAGCTCAAGCGTGCCGGTCTCGTGACCGCGCGCCGGGCTGGGCGGGAGACATGGTATGCGGCGCGGGTGAAGGGGCTGGGGCCGGTGATCCAGTGGATGGCGGTCCATGGCGCGCTCTGGTCGCAGCGCTTCTCCGCGCTGGAGGGGCTGAGCGGGTAGGGGCGTCACAAAGGCCCCTTGGGTTGCTTCGCCTCCATGCTCTAAAAATAGCCCGTTCGTGCTGAGTAGGGACTGAGCTTGGCGAAGGCCCGTATCGAAGCATCAAGCGCTGCGCCTGATCCTTCGATACGCCATTTCGACTTCGCTCAATGGCTACTCAGGACGAACGGGGCAGATATTAATGCGCCAGGCCCTTGACGATCTCCTCGACCATCTTCTTGGCGTCGGCCAGCAGCATCATGGTGTTGTCCATGTAGAACACCTCGTTATCGACGCCGGCATAGCCCGCGCCGCCCATGGAGCGCTTCACGAACAGCACCGACTTGGCGTTGGCGACGTCCAGGATCGGCATGCCGTAGATGGGCGACGATTTGTCGGTCTTGGCCGCCGGGTTGGTGACGTCGTTCGCGCCGATGACGAAGGCGACGTCGGCCTGGCCGAACTCGCTGTTGATGTCCTCCAGCTCGAACACCTCGTCATAGGGGACGTTGGCTTCGGCCAGCAGCACGTTCATGTGCCCCGGCATACGCCCGGCGACCGGGTGGATGGCATATTTGACGCTGACGCCTTCCTTCTTGAGCAGGTCGCCCATTTCGCGCAGCGCGTGCTGCGCCTGGGACACCGCCATGCCGTAGCCGGGGACGATGATGACGCTGTCGGCCTGTTTCATCAGGAATGCCGCGTCCTCGGCCGAGCCACGCTTGTAGGGGCGGTCCACCGCCGCCGCGCCGCCACCCGAAGGGCCGGCCTCCGCGCCGAAGCCGCCGGCGATCACGCTGATGAAGCTGCGGTTCATCGCCTTGCACATGATGTAGCTGAGGATCGCGCCCGACGATCCCACCAGCGCGCCGGTGATGATCATCGCGCTGTTGCCCAGCGTGAAGCCCATCGCGGCGGCGGCCCAGCCCGAATAGCTGTTCAGCATCGACACCACGACTGGCATGTCCGCTCCGCCGATCGGGATGATCAGCAGGAAGCCGATGACGAAGCTCAGCGCGGTCACGGTCCAGAACACCCAGGGGCTCTGGTCGGTCACGAAATAGGCGACGAGGCCCAGGATCGCGGCCAGCGTGCCCAGGTTGATGATGTGCCGGCCGGGCAGCATGATCGGCTTGCCCGACATGTTGCCGTTGAGCTTGAGGAAGGCGATGACCGACCCTGAAAAGGTGATCGCGCCGATTGCGACGCCCAGGCCCATCTCGACCCGGCTGGCATTGTGGATCTCATCCGTCAGCGGATCGAGAATACCGAACGCGCCGGGGTTGAGGTAAGCCGCCGCGCCCACAAACACCGCGGCCAGACCGACGAGGCTGTGGAAGGCCGCGACGAGTTGCGGCATGTCGGTCATGGCGATGCGGCGGGCGATGATGAAGCCGATGCCGCCGCCGACGACGATCGCGCCGATGATCTCGGGCAGGCTCACCACATCATGGGTATAAAGCGTGGTGGCAACGGCGATCGCCATGCCCGCCATGCCCATGCGGTTGCCGCGCCGGCTGGTCGCCGGGCTGGACAGGCCGCGCAGGGCGAGGATGAAGAGGACGCCCGCGATCAGATAGGCGAGCGCGACGAAGGGCGAAACGGGCGCGAGTTCGTGCATCACTTGCGCTCCTTCTTCTTGTACATCGCCAGCATCCGCTCAGTGACTGCAAAGCCGCCGAAGATGTTGACCGATGCGAAGACCACCGCGAGCAGCCCCAGCACCTTGGCCGCGATGCTGCCGGCTTCCGCCGACGCGACCAGTGCGCCGACGATGATGACCGACGAAATCGCATTGGTGACCGCCATCAGCGGCGTATGGAGCGCCGGCGTCACCGACCACACCACATAATAGCCGACGAAACACGCCAGCACGAAAACCGACAGGATGGAAATGAAGTCCATCGTCCTACTCCCCATTCGTCCCGATTTGGCTGCGGGACGTTGGCCTGAACACGCGCAGCGCGAACAGGCGATTCCCCTATCCGAGCAGCCGCTCGTTCACGACTTTCCCGCCCTGCGTCAGGCGGATGGCGTTGCCGATTTCCTCGTCTAGCACCGGCGCGTTCTTTTCCTTGTCCCAGAAGGCGGACAGGAAGTTGAACAGATTGCGCGAGAACAGGGCCGAAGCGTCGGTGGCGAGGCGCGAGGGCACGTTGCGGTGCCCCACGATCTTCACGCCATGCCGCTCGACCACTTCGCCCGCCACCGCGCCCTCGACATTGCCGCCCTGCTCGACAGCGAGGTCGACGATCACGCTGCCCGGCTTCATCGTCGCGATCTGCGCGTCGCTGATGAGGCGCGGCGCGGGCCGGCCCGGAATGAGCGCCGTCGTGATGACGATGTCCTGCTTGGCGATATGAGACGACACCAGTTCAGCCTGCGCGGCCTTATATTCGTCCGACATTTCGGTGGCGTAGCCGCCCGTGCCTTCGCCCTCGATGCCGGCGACCTTCTCCACGAAGATCGCCTTGGCGCCCAGCGATTCGATCTGCTCCTTCGTCGCGGCGCGCACGTCGGTCGCGCTGACCTGAGCGCCCAGCCGCCGCGCGGTGGCGATTGCCTGCAAGCCCGCGACGCCCACGCCCATGATGAAGGCCTTCGCCGCCGACACCGTGCCCGCCGCCGTCATCATCATCGGGAAGGCCTTGCCATATTCGGCCGCGGCGTCGAGCACCGCCTTGTAGCCCGACAGGTTCGATTGCGACGAGAGGATGTCCATCGACTGCGCGCGGGTGATGCGCGGCATGAACTCCATCGCCAGCGCCTCGTAACCCGCCGCTGCATAGGCATCGACCCGCGCCCGCTCGCCGAAGGGGTTAAGGCCGGCGACGATCCATGCGCCCGGATTGACTCCGGCAAGGCTGTCCACCGCCGGGCCCTGCACGCCCAGCACGATGTCCGCCCCGGCCAGCGCCGCGGCACGGGTTCCCACGGCCGCGCCCGCCGCCGCATAGTCTGCGTCCGCAATCGAGGCGGTGAGGCCGGCTCCGGCCTCCACCGCCACCTGCGCGCCCAGGCCGATGAATTTCTTCACCGTCTCGGGCGTCGCTGCGACGCGCTTCTCGCCCGCCGCCTGTTCCTTCACCACCGCTATCTTCATTATCTGTGCATCCTCCCCTGTTGCCGATCCCGTTTTCAGGTCGAGATCAGCAGCACCACCACAGCGGCCACGGCGACGCTCGCGATCGTGCCCCACTTCATCAGCCCCACGAACCCCGAATAGGTTTCGTTCGCGGCCTTGATATCGTTCGACGCCATTTCCACTCCCTTTCGCAGCGATTGGCGAGTCTCTTATCCACAAGCCGCCCCCCCCTCAACCCGTAGGGGCACAAGAAAATCTTTCGGGGTTAAGCGCGCCTTTACCCCTGCGCCCTAGGGTCGGTCGCCTGTTGCAATTAAGGGGTGGCGATGGCGCGCGAGGGCGTACCGATGCTGATGCTGATCGACGACGAGCCGGCCCAGAGGCGGCTCGTGTCGGCGCTGGCGGCTCGTGCCGGCTGGCGTACGATCTTCGCCGCCGACGGCGAAACCGCGATCGCCACGCTCGGCACGCAGGACGGAATGATGCTCGATGCCATCATCCTCGACCAGTGGAGCCCGGACTATCAGCCCTCCGGCCTGATCCGCGAAATCCGCGCGCGCCGCCCGGCGCTGCCGATCCTGATTCTCACCGCGCACAACAATGTCGCCGTCGCGGTGGAGGCGATGCGGGCAGGGGCGACCGATTATCTGTCGAAGCCGATCGCGCCCGATCGCCTTCTCGCCGCGCTCAACGCGACGCTGGCGGACGGGGCGAATGCCGGTGAATTGCGCCCGCTCACCGAAAAGATTACCGCGCCCCTCTCATTCGAGGATGTGGTCGGCTCCGCCCCGCAATTCCGCGCGGCGCTCGCCATTGCGGCCAAGGCGGCGCGTGCCCGCGTGCCCGTGCTGATCGAGGGCGAAAGCGGCGTCGGCAAGGATGTCATCGCCCGCGCCATCCACGCCGCATCGCCCCGCCACAGGCAGGCGATCGTCACGGTGAACTGCGGCGCGATCCCCGCCAACCTCGTCGAATCGGAACTGTTCGGGCATGAGCGCGGCGCCTTCACCGGCGCGTTCGACCGCCATGTCGGTAAATTCGCCGCCGCCGACATGGGGACCATCTTCCTCGACGAAGTCAGCGAAATGCCCTTGGACGCCCAGGTCAAGCTGCTGCGCGTGCTCCAGGATGGCGAGGTGCAGCCGATCGGCGCGCGCCGCCCGATCCACGTCGACGTGCGCGTCATCGCCGCCACCAACAAAAGGCTGATCGACGAGATAGAGGCGGGCCGGTTCCGCGAGGATCTCTATTACCGCCTCAACGTCGTTCAGCTGACCGTCCCGCCGCTGCGCGAGAGGATGGGCGACATTCCCGCCCTCTGCCGCCACCTGCTGGCCCGCATCGCGACCCAGCCGGGGCTGCGCAGCCTCGGCCTCACCGACGATGCGCTCGCGCTGCTGATGCAGCATGGCTGGCCGGGCAATGTCCGCCAGCTTCAGAACGCCCTGTTCCGCGCCGCCGTGCTGTGCGAGGGCGACGCGCTCACCCCGCTCGATTTCCCGCAGATCGCCGCCCAGATCGAGGCGCAGGCCAGCGCCGAGGTGCATCAGCTGCGCCCTCGCGCCGTGCCGCAACCGCACCGCGACGGCGCCGGCATCACGCTGTTCGAAGGCGACGGCCATGTCCGCCAGCTCGCCGAGATCGAGGCCGATGTCATCCGCCTCGCCATCGGTCATTATCGCGGCCGCATGACGGAGGTCGCGCGGCGGCTCGGCATCGGCCGCTCGACTCTGTACCGCAAGCTCGCCGAACTGGGCATCGACAGCGCCGCCTGAACGACGGGGCGTTGAATGTTCCGCGCGGCTATGCTTTGGAGCATGGCATGACACGCGTTCTCCTCGCCGCCAGCCTTCCCCTCCTGCTGCTCGCCGGATGCGGCCGCACCGAGCCGGTGGGCGACATGCCCAGCCAGGAACAGCTCGCCGCTGCAGCCAACGCCGCCGCCGCGACCGCGCTCGCCACCGCGCAGGCCGATGCAGCACAAAGCCGCAATTATGTGAACGAGGCGCGGGGTTTCTCCATCACCCTGCCGGAAGGGTGGACGATCGACAAGGCGGCGAGCAACGCCGACGGCGTCGTCTATCAGGATCCCGGCGCCGGCGCCGACGTGCGCGTCTTCTGGCAGAAGAACGACAATGACGAAACGCTCCAGCAGATCGTCGAAGCGGTCAACGGCGCGTCGGAGGGGGTGGACGGCGATTTCATCGGCGACAATGAATATCGCGGCACCGCCAATGATGGGGAAGGCAACAACGTCGTCGTCCGCCTGCTGCGCCAGCCTGACGGGTCGATCATATCGGCCACCTTCGTCTATCCCGAAATGCTGAGCGAGCAATATCAGGCCATGTCCGGCACCGTCCTCGACAGCCTGCGCGCCTTCCCGGTGAAGGGCGCGACACCCGCGCCCCCCGCCGCCGGCAATGCGAGCAACGCGGGGGAGTAGGGGGCCATAGGTCCGCCCTTCATCGTCATCCCCGCGAAGGCGGGGATCCATCTCCGATGCCATCGACCTGATTCAAACGTCAGGAGATGGGTTCCCGCTTCCGCGGGAATGACGACAGAATTGGATCGGTGCGGCCTCCCGACCACCCAAACCAAAACGGCCGACCCGGTCGCCCGGATCGGCCGCTGCTATAAGCCCGGTTGAGCCGGTTGGAATCAGGCGGCCTGCGCCACATCCTCGCTTGCGGGCAGGCGGATGAGATAGTCGAAGGCAGAGAGCGCCGCCGTCGATCCCGCGCCCATCGCAATGACGATCTGCTTGTAGGGCACCGTCGTGCAGTCGCCCGCGGCAAAGATGCCCGGCTGGCTCGTTTCACCACGCGCGTCGATCTCGATCTCGCCGCGCGGGGACAGGGCGATCGCGTCCTTCAGCCATTCGGTGTTGGGGACAAGGCCGATCTGGACGAAAATGCCCTCCAGCTCGACGTCATGCTCGGTCCCGCTGTTGCGATCCTTGTAGCTGAGGCCCGTCACCCGCTCGCCATTGCCATCGACCTTGGTCGTCAGCGCCGATGTGATGATCTTGACGTTCGGCAGGCTGGCGAGCTTGCGCTGGAGCACGGCGTCGGCGCGCAGCTGGCTGTCATATTCGATCAGCGTCACATGGGCGACGATGCCGGCCAGGTCGATCGCGGCCTCCACGCCGCTGTTGCCGCCGCCGATCACCGCGACGCGCTTGCCCTTGAACAGCGGGCCATCGCAGTGCGGGCAATAGGCCACGCCCTTGTTCTTATACTCCTCCTCGCCCGGCACGCCCATCTGCCGCCAGCGCGCGCCGGTCGACAGGATCACGGTGCGCCCTTTCAGGCTCGCGCCATTTTCCAGCACCACCTCATGATAGCCGCCCTCGTCCTTGGCCGGAATCAGCTTCGCCGCCTTCTGGAGGTTCATGATCTCGACGTCATAATCCTTGACATGCGCTTCCAGCGCGGAGGCGAGTTTTGGCCCTTCGGTGCGGCTTACCGAGATGAAATTCTCGATGTCCATCGTGTCGAGCACCTGGCCGCCGAAGCGCTCCGCCGCGACGCCGGTGCGGATGCCCTTGCGCGCGGCATAGATGGCCGCCGCCGCGCCGGCGGGGCCGCCGCCGACCACCAGCACCTCGAACGGGTCTTGCGCCTTGATCTTCTCGGCCGCTCGGGCTTCCGCGCCGCTGTCGATCTTCGCGACGATCTGCTCTAGCTCCATGCGGCCGCTGGCGAAGGGCTCTCCGTTCAGGAACACGGTCGGCACCGCCATCACCTTGCGCGCGTCCACTTCCTCCTTGAACAGCGCGCCGTCGATGGCGACGTGGCTGATCCGGGGATTGAGCACGCTCATGAGGTTGAGCGCCTGCACCACGTCGGGGCAGTTCTGGCAGGACAGCGAGAAATAGGTCTCGAAGGCGAAGTCGCCGTCGAGATCGCGGATCTGCTGGATCAGATCCTGCGCCGCCTTCGACGGATGGCCGCCGACCTGGAGCAGCGCGAGCACGAGGCTGGTGAATTCATGCCCCATCGGCAGGCCGGCGAAGGTCACGCCGATGTCGGTGCCGACGCGGCGGATCATGAAGCTGGGGACGCGCTTGTCGCTGCCGGTGGTGAGGCTCACCTTGTCGGACAGCTCGGCGATTTCGCCCAGCAATTCCTTCATTTCGCGCGACTTCGCGCCTTCATCCAGCGACGCCACCAGCTCAATGGGCTGGGTGATGTTCGCCAGATAGGTCTTGAGCTGACCCTTGAGATTTGCGTCCAACATAGTCTGGCTCCGTCAGATGAAGGCGGGCCGCCGCGCGGGAGAGAAAACGCGACGGCCCGGCCCGGGGAATGGTGCGACCCAAAGACCCCCGATGGTTGTGTTTCAATCGGTAAAGAAGGAAAGGTCCGCCGGGTTCCCGCATGAATGGGGAGAACCCGGCGCCTTTCCTGTGCCGGCGGCGTTCTTAGATCTTGCCGACCAAGTCGAGCGACGGCGCGAGCGTTTCGGCGCCTTCTTCCCACTTGGCGGGGCAGACTTCACCCGGATGGCTGGTCCAGTATTGAAGCGCCTTGATCTTGCGGAGCAGCTCGGCTGCGTTGCGGCCCACGCCCTCGGGCGTGATTTCGACCAGCTGGATCACGCCTTCGGGATCGAGCACGAAGGTGCCGCGATCGGCTAGGCCCACGCCTTCACGCAGGACGCCGAACTGGTTGGAAATGTCGTGGTTCTGGTCGCCCAGCATATAATAGTTGATCTTGCCGATCGCCGGCGAGGTGTCGTGCCAAGCCTTGTGGCAGAAATGGGTGTCGGTCGACACCGAATAGACTTCCACGCCCATGCCCTGAAGGGTGGGGTAGATGTCGGCCAGGTCTTCCAGCTCGGTCGGGCAGACGAAGGTGAAGTCAGCGGGGTAGAAGAAAAAGACCGCCCATTTGCCCTTCACGTCAGCGTCGGTGACGTCGACGAACTTGCCTTCCTTGTACGCGGTGGCCTTGAACGGCTGAAGGGGGGTGTTGATAAGTGCCATGGGCTATCCAGTTCCTTGTTGGATGGGTTGCTGTTGCGAAGCCGCATGTAGGAAGTCTGCATGGCGATGGGAAATTGGTTTTCTCTAACCTGCTTAGTGACAAAAGCGATCAATCATCGCCGGTCTGATCGATCCTTCCGTCGAACGGCAGGAGAACCCGATCCATCGCATCGGCGACCATCGTCTGCGCTTCCTCGGCCGAGAAGGCCGATCGGTCGAGGCACAGCTCCAGCCACAGCCCATCCACCAGCGCCTGGAGGCTGATCGCGGCGATCCGCGCCTGTTGAGCGGGCATGGCAGGAGCGGCGGCATGGAGAAGCTGCTCCATCTGCCGCCGTGTCGCGCCATAGACTTGGGCATGGACCGCCGCGATCTTTGGCTCGGACTTGACGAGGCTCCAGAAGGCGATCCATGTCGCGAGCAGATCCGGGTCCAGGATCGGCCCGGTGAAATTGGCCTGAAGGCAGGCGCGCAACCGGTCGCGCGGATCGGGGCCCGCCGCCTCGACCGCTGCGTCGAGCGTAGCCGAAACCTTCATGCCCACGCCGCGATAGGTCGCGATGATGAGCGCCTCGACCCCGTCGAAATAATGGGTCAGCAACCCCGCCGACACACCGGCCCGCGCGCAGATCGCCCGCACCGACGTGCCCGCCACGCCCTTTTCGGCGAGGCAGCAGGCGGTCGCCTCGATCAGCGCCTGCCGCCGCACATCGGCCGTCTCCCGCACGAACCGCGCCCTTGCCCCCGCGCTCATTCCCGCCCCAATCCATCTGTCCTGCCCCGAACCCTTCTTTGCGCCCGGACGGCGGCGCTGGCAAGGCGGCGTCGCTTCTGAGCGCTGGCATCTGCCCTGGCTTGCGCTAAGAGGGGGCAGGGAAGGCCGCCCCCCTTCGCGCGGCCGTTCAAGGGAGACAGGGATCATAATGCGCAAACTCGGCCTGATCGGCGGTCTTAGCTGGACGTCCACCGCCCGCTATTATCAGATCATCAACCAGGCGGTGCATCGCGCATTGGGCGGCCAGCATAGCGCGCCGCTGCTGATCGAGAGCCTCGATTTCGCCGAGGTCGCGCGCTGCGCCACGCAGCAGGACTGGGACTGCGCCGCCGGGCAACTCATCGCATCGGCCCGCCGGCTGGAGCAGGCCGGGGCGGAAAGCCTGCTCATCTGCGCCAATTCCATGCACCGGGTTTACGATCAGGTGCTGGATGAGGTCGGCGTGCCCATCATCCACATCGCCGACGTGGTGGGCGACCGGATGCAGGCCGACGGGGTGGAACGGGCCGCTTTGATCGGCACGCGCAACGTCATGACCGAAAAATTCTACCGCCAGCGGCTGGTGGCGAAGGGCGTGTCGCTGCTGCCCGCCGACATGGAGCTTGCCGACCGGATCGACCGCATCGTCTATGACGAGCTGACCGTGGGCAAGGTGTCCAAGGAATCCGAACGCTTCATGAAGTCGGAACTGACCGACATCGCCAAGCAGGATGTGCAGGCGGCGGTGCTGGCCTGCACCGAGCTGGAGCTGATCGTCGACGTGAAGGCCAACGTCCTCCCCATCTACGACTGCACCCATATCCACGCCAGGGCCGGGGTGGATTTCATCCTCGGCTGAGGACAGCGTCGATCCTGCATCGTCACCCCCGCCTGCGCGGGGGTGACGACACCGATCGTCTCAGTTCTTTTCCTGGTCCACCAGCTTGTTGGCGGTGATCCACGGCATCATCGCGCGCAGCTTGGACCCGGTTTCCTCGATCGCGTGGCGCTTGGACGCGATGCGGCTGGCCTTCAGTTCGGGCTGGCCGGCGCGGTTATCGAGCACGAAGTCCTTGACGAAGCGGCCCGACTGGATGTCGGCCAGCACGCGCTTCATCTCCTTCTTGGTTTCCTCGGTGATGATGCGCGGCCCGGTCTTGATGTCGCCATATTCGGCGGTGTTGCTGATCGAATAGCGCATGTTGGCGATGCCGCCCTCATACATCAGGTCGACGATCAGCTTCAATTCGTGCAGACACTCGAAATAGGCCATCTCGGGCGCATAGCCCGCCTCGACCAACGTCTCGAAGCCCGCCTGCACCAGCGCGGTCGTGCCGCCGCACAGCACCGCCTGCTCGCCGAACAGGTCGGTTTCGCATTCCTCGCGGAAATTGGTTTCGATGATGCCGCTGCGGCCGCCGCCCACGCCGCTGGCGTAGGAGAGGGCGATGTCATGCGCGTTGCCGGTCGAGTCCTGATGGACCGCGATCAGGCAGGGGACGCCGCCGCCGCGCTGATATTCGCTGCGGACGGTATGGCCCGGCCCCTTGGGCGCGATCATGATGACGTCGACGTCGGCACGCGGCTCGATCAGCCCGAAATGGACGTTGAGGCCATGGGCGAAGGCGAGCGCCGCGCCGGGACGCAGATTGGCGTGGATGTCGGCGGCGTAGATCGCGGCCTGATGCTCGTCGGGCGCCAGGATCATCAGCACGTCGGCCCAGGCGGCGGCTTCCGCGTTGGGCAGCACCTTGAAGCCCGCGCCTTCGGCCTTCTTCGCGCTCGGCGACCCGGCGCGCAGTGCGATCGCCACCTCGGCGACGCCGCTGTCGCGCAGATTCTGCGCGTGGGCGTGGCCCTGGCTGCCATAGCCCAGAATGGCGACCTTCTTCCCCTTGATCAGCCCGATGTCCGCGTCGCGGTCGTAATACACCTTCATGTCTCGTCCCTTTTCATCCCAACCCTCTCCCTAGAGGGAGAGGATACGAAGACTTGGGCCGGCAGGCCCTAGTCGAAGTTGGTGAGGGGGAACCACCGGGCGTGGGCGCGCAGGCCCTCACCCTCCCATGCTTCGCATGGGCCCCTCCCTCTCCCGGCGGGAGAGGGGTCTAAATTCAATTCGCCTCTTTCCCCCGCATCAGCCCGACGACGCCCGTCCGGCCGACCTCGACCAGGCCGATCTGCCGCATCAGGCCGACGAAATTGTCGATCTTCTCGGTCGTGCCGGTAATCTCGAAGATGAAGCTTTCGATCGTCGTATCCACCACCTTGGCACGGAACACGTCGGCCAGGCGCAGCGCCTCGATCCGGTCCTCGCCGATGCCCGCGACCTTCACCAGCGCCAGCTCGCGCTCGACGAAGGGGCCTGCCTCGGTCAGGTCCGTTACCTTGTGCACCGGCACCAGCCGGTCCAGTTGCGCGATGATCTGGTCGATCACCTTGGGCGGGCCGTTGGTCACGATGGTGATGCGGCTGATCGCATGGTCCGCACTGATGTCGGCCACGGTCAGGCTGTCGATATTATAGCCGCGCGCGGTGAACAGCCCCGCGATGCGCGCCAATATCCCCGCCTCGTTCGACACGGTCAGCGACAGGACGTGCCGTTGGCTGGTTTCTTCCTGGATATGCATCAGATGCTGGTTCCGTGATCCTGATGGTCGTCGTGCGGTTCCCGGTCGTGCCGCTGCGAAATCAAGGCGACGAAGGCGAAATGCCAGTCATTGTCGAGCCGGTGGGCGAGCCGCACCGGAAAGCCCGCCACCGCGTCGAACATCCGTTCCAGCCGCTCGCCGACATAGCGCGGCCCGACCAGCAGCGTGCCGATATGCCGCTTGTGGAAATCAAAGCCATGGTCGAGATGCACTTCCCATTCCTCATTGTCCGGGTCGGCATGATCGACGGTCCAGCCGGTCAGCTCCGCCGTCCCCGCCTCGCGATCGAAATCCCATGGCTCGGTCACATGGATGCGCAGCTTCAAATGCTGCGTCATACCAGCGCCTTCGCCTCGTCCGACATGACGCCGGCGATCTGCCTGGGATCGAGCAGCATGTCGGTATGCGCCGCGCCCGACGGGATCATCGGGAAACAGTTGCTGAGCTTCGCCACCCGGCAATCGACGATCACCGGCCCGTCGGTCTCCAGCATCTGGCGGATGCCGGCCTCCAGTTCCTGCGGCCCCTCGATGCGGATGCCGGTCCAGCCATAGGCTTCGCCCAGCTTCACGAAATCGGGCAGGCTGTCGGAATAGCTGTTGGAATAGCGGCTTTCATAGGTCAGCTCCTGCCACTGGCGGACCATCCCCATATATTCATTGTTGAGGATGAAGATCTTGACCGGCAGGCGATACTGGCTCGCCGTGCCCATCTCCTGGATGTTCATCTGGATCGACGCGTCGCCCGCGATGCAGATACTGATGCTGTCGGGATTGCCCATCTGCGCGCCGATCGCGGCGGGAAAGCCATAGCCCATCGTGCCAAGGCCGCCCGAGGTCAGCCATTTGTTCGGCGCCTCGAACCCGAAATGCTGCGCCGCCCACATCTGGTGCTGGCCGACTTCGGTGGTGATGATGACGTCCCTGCCTGTCGCCACGCACGCCTTGTAGAGGTCGGCGATCGCGCGCTGGGGCATGATCTCGATGCCGTCTTCGGCATAATCCAGGCTGCGCCTGGCGCGCCAGCCCGCGATCCGCGCCCACCATTCGGAAAGGTCGGCTTGTCGGTGGCCCCGCTGCTTCCACAGCGCGATCATGTCATCGAGCGCGCTGCCGACATCGGCGACGATGGCGACATCGACATCGACGATCTTGTTGATGGAACTGCGGTCGATATCGATATGGACCTTGCGGCTGTGGGGCGCGAAGGCGTCGAGCCGTCCCGTCACCCGATCGTCGAAGCGCGCGCCGACGCACAGGATCAGGTCCGCCTGGTTCATCGCCCAGTTGGCCTCGTAAGTGCCGTGCATCCCCAGCATCCCGAGCCACTGGTCGGAGGAGGCAGGGAAGGCGCCCAGGCCCATCAGCGTGGACGTGACGGGCGCTCCGGTCAGCGCGGCGAGTTCGCGCAGCAGGGCGGAGGCCTGCGGGCCGGAGTTGATGACGCCGCCGCCGGTGTAAAAGATGGGCCGCTCCGCCGCCGCCAGCATCTCGACCGCCGCGTCGATCGCGGCCGCATCCGCCTTCGTCTGCGGGTGGTAGCTCGCATGGACCTTCAGCTCCGGCTTCGCATAGGGCGCGGTCGCGATCTGGACGTTCTTGGGAATGTCGATGACGACCGGGCCGGGGCGGCCGGTGGTGGCGATGTGGAACGCTTCATGGACGACCTGCGCCAGTCTTGCGGGGTCTTTGACCAGATAATTATGCTTGGTGCAGTGGCGGGTGATGCCGACCGTGTCGGCTTCCTGGAAGGCATCGGTGCCAATGAGCTGCGTCGGCACCTGCCCGGTGATGACGATCATCGGGATCGAATCCATCAGCGCGTCGGTGATGCCGGTGACGGCATTGGTCGCGCCGGGGCCGGAGGTGACGAGCACGACGCCGGGCTTGCCGGTCGAACGCGCATAGCCCTCCGCCATATGCGTCGCGCCCTGTTCGTGGCGGACGAGCACGTGCCGGATCGTGGGGTGATTGTAGAGCGCGTCATAGATGGGCAGCACCGCGCCGCCCGGATAGCCGAACACGACTTCGACGCCCAGATCGACCAGGCATTCGACCAATATGTCCGCGCCGCTCTTTTCGGCCACGAGATCACTCCTCCGATTGTCAGTCCGCGCCTTTGCGCGCAAGCGCCGGCCATGGCAAGGCGCCTGCCTCTAGTGGACATAAAATGGCAGGTCAATAGCTAACCTTGAAATTTAATTACCAGTTCATCAATGATTTTGTCATCTATTTCGCGATGCTCGCGCGGCCAGTCGGCGGGCGGTTGATGCGCGAACCAGGTATATTGCCGCTTGGCGTAGCGCCGCGTCGCGGTTCGCGCCTTGTCCAAACAACTGTCCAACTCGCTGTACAAATTGATCGCGGCGGCGATCTCCGGCACCCCGATCGCCCGCATGACAGGCAGCGCCGGGTCGAGCCCGCGCGCCAGCAGTGCCTCGACCTCCGCCACCGCGCCGCGTTCGACCATCTGCCCGAACCGCCGGTCGCACCGCGCCATCAGCCAGTCGCGCGGCGGCAGCAGGATCAGCGGGGAGAGGGCGATCCCGTCGCCGATCCCGCCCGCCTTGTGCGCCTGCCAGCTTTTGAGAGTCCGTCCCGTCGACCGCACCACCTCCAGCGCCCGCGCCACCCGCGTCGTGTCGGCAGGCGCCAGCCTGGCGGCCGCCTCCGGGTCTTCGCGGGTCAGCGCCGCGTGAGCCTCCGCCACCGGCATAGCCCGTACTGCCGCCCGCACGTCGGGGTCGATGTCCGGCACCGGCGCGATCCCGTCCAGCAAGGTGCGGATATAAAGGCCGGTCCCGCCGACCAGCACCGGCAGCCGCCCGGTCGCATGGGCCGCATCGATCTCCGCCCTGGCCTCGCCCGCCCAGCGCGCCGCCGTGCACGCTTCCGCCCCGTCGATATGGCCGAACAGCCGATGCGGCACATCGCCCATCTCTTGCCGCGTCGGCCGGGCGGACAGGATCGACAGGTCGGCATAGACCTGGCTCGCATCGGCATTGATGACGACGCCATTGGCCGCTTTCGCCAGCGCGACCGCCAGCGCGCTCTTGCCGCTGGCGGTCGGCCCGGCAATAAGCGCGACCGGTGGGCGGGATTCGTCGGCAGGGGGCTGGGAGTTGAGCATGTTCGTCGCGACCTTAGTGGCAAAGGAAGGCCTCGACCACGGCCTGCTCAGCGAAATCGCGTATCAATTCGACCGAGATTGTACCGCAGGCGATGTTTGCTCCACATCCATAATCGACGAAGGCATCGCTGCTGATCTCTTCTTCAATCCATTGAGCGACTTTAGCGGCAGCGATTGCCTCCAGATTGCGCGGGCAATCAAGGAAATCGGACATTCTGTCGCCCTCGGCGGATTTGGCCGTGACCTTGCGTTGGACGTCATCGTCCAGCCCGCCGCGACCCGCGAAAAGACGCTCCTCATCGCCGACATGGATTCGACCATGATCACCGTCGAGTGCATCGACGAACTGGCCGACTATGCCGGCATCAAGCCGCAGATCGCCGAGATCACCGAACGGGCGATGCGCGGCGAACTCGACTTCGAGGGCGCGCTGCACGGTCGCGTCGCCCTGCTGAAAGGCTTGCCCGACAGCGCCATCGACCAGTGCCGCGCCGATCGCGTGCGGATCATGCCCGGCGCAAAGGCGCTGGTCCGCACGATGAGGGCGCGCGGAGCGCGGACGCTGCTCGTCTCCGGCGGCTTCACCCGCTTCACCGGCCCGGTGGCGGCGGAGATCGGCTTCGACACCCATGTCTCCAACGTGCTGGAGATCGCCGACGGCGCACTGCTCGGCACGGTCGAAACCCCGATCGTGGACGCCGCGCGCAAGCGGGCGGAGCTGGAAGCGGCGATCGACGGCGGCATCGGCCGGGCGCTGACCCTGGCGGTGGGCGACGGCGCGAACGACATTCCGATGATCGAGGGGGCGGGGCTGGGCGTCGCCTACCACGCCAAGCCCAAGACCCGCGAAGCCGCCGCGGCGGAAATCATCCATGGCGACCTCTCCGTCCTCCTCTATGCCCAAGGCATCGCTTCGCGCGACTGGGCGATGGACTAACGGCTCGGCGCTCCCCTATAACGGCCTGCCGTCATTTCGCTGCGGTAATGGATTATATTTCCCGGTCGGGCGTTAGCGTCCCGCCGCACGGGTCGCGGCATCAAGGTCAAACGGCGTGACGGCGCTTGGCGCCCGATACGTCCAGGGAGATGATATGCACCTAAAATATCTGGCAATCGCCACGGGCGGTCTGCTGGCGCTTGGCGCCTGCACCCGGAATGAAGCGCCGGTCACCACCGCGCCGCCGATTGGTCCCGGCGCGATCGCCGGCACGGTTGCGGCCGACCGCGACGGCGACGGCTATGTCGACGGCTATTACACCGCCGACGGCATCTATCACGCCGTCCAGGGGCCGCCCTGTCCGCCCCCGCCGCCGCCGCCGCCGCCCCGCCGGGGAGAACGCGGCTGATCCACCTGTCAGACCGGGCGCGGCGACACCGCCGCGCCCCCTCGCTTCTACCCCTGCTGCTGATCGCCGCCGCGCTGCCCCAGGGCGCAGCCGCGCAGCCCGACGTCGCGCAGGCCGCCCGGTCGAGCGTCGCGGCGGAAATCCGCGCGCAGGTCGGCGGCAAATACAAGGATTTCTACGCCCCGCGCGGCTATTGGCCGCTCTGGTTGGCGCAGGACCGTATCGGCCCCCAGGCGGACGCGCTGCTCGCTCTGATCGAGGATGTGGAGGTCGACGGCCTCGACCCGCGCGACTATGACGCCCGCGCCCTGCGCCGCCTGATCGAGGACGCCGACGCTTCGGCCGATCCCAAATCGCTCGCCCGCGCCGACCTCGCCCTCTCGCGCAGCTTCGCGAGCCTCGTCGCCGACATGCGCCGCCCGGCGCGCGGCCTCAAAATGCGCTATCTCGACCGCGAGGTTGAGCCGCGCGACCCCGATCCGTCGGACACGCTGCGCGCCGCCGCGCTCGCGCCTTCGCTCACAGACTATATCCGCAGCGCCGGCTGGATGAGCCCGCTCTACATGCGGCTGCGCAGCGCCCGCGCCGACTATGCCCGCAAATGGGGTGGCCTGCCGGCGGTTGAGATTCCCGCCGGCGTCAAGCTGCGTCCCGGCGGCAAGGGCGAAGCCGTCGCCCTCCTGCGCCATCGCCTCGGCCTGCCTGGTGGCACCGGCTATGACAAGGCGTTGGCGGCAAGGGTCCGCGCCTACCAGGCCGACCATGGCCTTCATCCCGATGGCGTCGCCGGCGCCATGACCATCGCCGCGCTTAACCAAGGGAGCGACCGATACGAGCGGGCGCTCGCCCTCAACCTCGAACGCGCGCGCCTTCTGCCCGGCCCCTGGACCCGCCATGTCGTCGTGGACGCCGCCTCCGCCCGCCTCTGGTACTACAGCAAGGGGGCGCTCGACGGCACGATGAAGGTCGTTGCCGGAGCCAAGGAGAGCCAGACCCCGATGATGGCGGGCATGATCCGCTATGCGACGCTCAACCCCTATTGGAACATCCCGCCCGACCTCGTCGAACGCAAGGTCGCGCCGAAGATATTGGGCGGCGGTTCGCTGAAGGCCATGCGCTACGAAGCGCTCGCCGACTGGAGCGCCAATCCCGCGCCGCTCGCCCAGAGCGCGATCGACTGGAACGCGGTGGCGGCCGGCCGGCAGGAAGTGCGCGTGCGCCAGCTGCCCGGCGGCGACAATGCGATGGGCCGGGTCAAGTTCATGTTTCCCAACGATCTTGGCATCTATCTGCACGACACGCCCCAGCGCGCGCTCTTCGCCAAGGAGGACCGCCACTACAGCAATGGCTGCGTCCGGCTGGAGGACGCGCAGCGCCTCGGCAGCTGGTTCTTCGGCAAGTCGCCCGCCGCGGACGGAACCGCCCCGGAACAGCATCGCCCGCTGCCCCAGCCGGTGCCGGTCTATCTCACCTATTTGACCGCCGTCCCCACCGACCAGGGCGTCCGCTTCCTGCCGGATGTCTACGACCGAGACAGCGATTAAACCGTCATAAAGGCCAAGCCGGTCCTCGTCACCGCGCCTCGAAGATCGAAATCCGCCTCGGCTGACGCAACCGCACCGGCTCGCCCAGTTCGCGCTCCAGCATCGCCAGCATCCAGGCGCGATGCTGCGCCATGAAGGCGGGGAAGCCATCCGCGCTGGCGGGGTTGAACACCGGCACCGCCCAGTCCGCCGCCACATCGCGGAAGGGCAGCGTCGATCCGCCGGCATCCTCGCCCGGCCGATCGACATGCGCGCCAAAATAGCTGTTCCTTTCGAACCGGATGAAGCTGGCCGGATCGAACCCCGCCCTGATCAGATAATCCGGCCCGTTCCGCCCGCTCTCGCTGCCATAGCGCGCCGTCCCCGCGACGTTGAAGACATTGCCGACGAAGCGCACGTCGCGCGCCCATCCGTCCCAGTTGGTCGCTACCACCATCTGCACGTCCTTGGTCTTGCCGACATGGACGACGTTACGCTCGATCAGCGCATCGGACACATTGCCCGACAGCTGGAAGATCCGCGTCCCGTCGTTACGACTGACATTGAACCGCGCCACCGTGCCGCGGTTGCCCAAATTGTTCTTGTCGTCGGGTCGGGGCGAGCAGATCAGCAGGAAGCCGCCCGCATTGTCGTGGCTGTAATTATAGAGGATCGCCGTCCGCCGCGAATTGAAGTCGGAATCGAACCCCTGCCCGTCATAGCGGGTCACGGTATGCGCCGCCTCGTTGAGCTGGATCAGGCTGTTGTCGGTGCTCCATTGCCAGATGCCGGCATTGTAGCCGGGCGCGCGGCTGCCGGCGTAGCGGACGATATTATGCTCGACCAGCGCCCCGTCGGTGCCGCGCGGCACGATGCCGTCGCCGCCGACATCCTCGACCAGATTGTCGCGGATGACGACCCGCTCGCTCGGAAACCAGTCGCGCGCGGTCACCCGATCGCTGATGCCGGCAATGCCCGACCGGTCGACCTTCCACACGATGTTGCGTTCGATCCGCAGGTCGTGGAACCGGGTCGGGCGCTTGGCTCCCACCGCGCGGAAGACGATGCCGCCATTATCCTTGCGGCTGTTGATGCCCCGCACGTCATGAATATACATGTCATGCACCCGGATACCGCGCGTCACCCCGCGATCCTCGGCCGACACCAGCACGCCATGCCGCAACGCAGGTGCCGGCGCGTCGTTGGTGACCTCCAAGCCGCTCAGCGTCACATATTCGGCGTTGATGATCCCGACCGCATGGGCCGACACCCCGCCCGCGTCGATGCGCGGACGCGGCCCCGCGCCGGTGGCGGCGATGCTGATCGGCGAATCCTTCCTCCCCGACCGTGTGATGGTCAGCGGCTCGCGCCAGACCGACCCGGCGGTCAGCAATATCCGGTCGCCGGCCTTGAGCGGCTGGCGGTTGACCCGCGCCAGCGATCGCCAGGGCTGGTCCGCCGACGTCCCGCTGGCGCGATCGTCGCCGATGCGGGAATCGATGAAATAGGTCTCGGCATGGGCCACAGCGCCCAGGCCGGACGACAGGAGAAAGCTCGGCAGGAGCAACCGGAACAGGATCGTCATCGTCCTTCACATTATGCAAAGTCGGGCTGAATAGTGGGTGAAGGACGGTCTGCAAGGGCCTTGATCTGCTTTGGCCCGCCTCGTCCTTGCCCGGCCGGCCATCCCATGTCGGGCATTCCGGCATCCTGAGCGAAAGCAGGGGCTCAAATCCTCTGGACCTGCGTTGTGCGATGGAACATAAAGTGAACATCGTGGATGATTCGGGATATGGATTCGATTGCGCCTCATGGCGGCGGCCGCTCTTCGGAACGGACCGCAGCGCAGGAACCAGCGTCGCTGCCGGCGCTGGGAGCGGGGCAGTTGCATGAAATCCATGCCGTGGGAGAGGATCGCGCCGCAGCGCTCGCCTTCGCACTGGCATCGGGGCATTTCGTCCCCGACGGCGCAATCGTCGCGCTGCGGGTGCCGGGGCGATCCCGCCTGCCGACGCTCTTTTCGGGCGACGGCCTGGCGCTGCTGGGACTGGACCCGGCCCGGCTGACCCTGGTCGAGCCGGCGAGCGAGATCGACATGCTGCGCGCGGGACTGGATGCCGCGCGCTGCGCCGGGGTGGCGGCGGTGCTGATCGAAAGCGAGGGCCGCTTCGCCGACTATGACCTCACCGCCAGCCGCCGGCTGGTGCTGGCGGCCGAAGCCTCGCGCGCCTGCGTCATCCTGCTGCGGGTCGATGCCCAGCCACGATCGAGCGCGGCGCGCACGCGCTGGTCGATCGCCAGCGCGCCGTCGGTGCCGCTGGAAGCCGACGCGCCGGGCTGGCCCGCGATCGACGCGGAACTGCTGCGCTGCCGGGGCGGCCCCGCCGGGTCGCGATGGCGGCTGATCTGGGACATGGACCATGGATGTTTTCGCGATGGAGCCCAATTCCAGCCCCAATTCGAGGCAATGCCTGGCGCTGTGGTTCCCCTTCCTCGCCTGCGAACGGACGCGGCGCACGACCCCCGACGCCGCGTCGCCTGACGCGCCGCTGGCGCTGGTGACGCGCGCCGGCAATGCGCTGCGGCTGGCGGCGCTCGATCCCCTGGCCCAGGCGGAGGGGCTGATCGCCGGCATGACCCTGGCCGACGCGCGGGCGCGCTGCCCGACCCTTGCCACCTGTTCCGCAGACCCGGATGCCGACGCGCGCGAACTCGATCGCCTCGCCGTGGCGATGCGGCGCTTCACGCCGATGGTGGCGCTCGACCCGCCCGATGGCCTGATCCTCGACATCAGCGGTTGCGCGCATCTCTTCGGCGGCGAAAAGGCGCTGGCCCGCGCCGCAAAAGGCGAAGCCGGCTATGCCAGCCGCTGCGGCTTCGGCCCCAACGCCACCGCCGCCCGCGCGCTCGCCCGCCATGGCGGCAAGGGCGGTGATGTCCACGCGCTCCCCGTCGTTGCGCTCGATCTCGATGATCGCGCGCTCGCGGCGCTGCGACGCGCAGGACTCCGCACGATCGGCGATCTCGCGCGGCGGCCCATGGGCATGATCGCCGCCCGCTTCGGGCAGCAGGCCGTCACCCGCCTGCGCCAGATATTGGGCGAGGCCGCCAGCCCGATCGCGCCGCGCCGCGCGCAAGCGCCGATCCGCGCCGACGCCCGCTTTCCCGAGCCGATCGCCCGCACCGACGATGTGATGGAGGTGGTGGAGCATCTGCTGGCCGACGCCGCGCGGCAAATGGAGGAAAGGCGGCTGGGCGGCCGGCGCTTCCTCGTCCGCCTCGTCCGCAGCGACGGCGCGCGGCGCGATCTCACCATCGAAACCGCCCAGCCGGTGTGCGATCCCGCCGCCGTGCTGCGCCTGCTGCGCGAGCGGATCGACACGCTCGCCGACCCGATCGATCCCGGCTTCGGCTTCGATTCGGTTCATCTCGCCGTGCCCTGGACCGAGCCGCTCGCCGACCGCCAGCGTAGCCTGGACGGCAGCGCGCGGGAGGCCGCACAGGAAGGCGTCATCGCCCTCATCGACCGGCTCGGCATCCGCCTTGGCCCCCAGCGCATCCGCCGCCTGCAACCGCGCGACCGGCATCTGCCCGAAGCCGCCCAACGCCTCGTCCCCGCCGCCCAGGCGGGCGACGCCGGCTGGCCCTCGACCGATGACCGGCCGCCGCGCCCGCTGTTGCTGTTCGACCCGCCCCAAAGCGTCGCCGCGATCGCCGGCGTCCCCGACGGCCCGCCGCAGCGCTTCCGCTGGCGCGGCAAGCTGCATGAGGTTGTGCTGGCCGAGGGGCCGGAGCGGATCGCCGCCGAATGGTGGCGCAGGCAGGGCGGCCATCATGCCGGCGGGGCAGGGCGGACGCGCGACTATTACCGGATCGAGGACAGCGACGGCCGCCGTTACTGGATGTTCCGCCACGGCCTGTTCGGCGAGGAAGCCGACATCGGCTGGTATCTCCACGGTCTTTTCGCATGAGCGCGCTGCCCTTCGCGGAAGTGGTCGCCGCCACCAATTTCAGCTTCCTGCGCGGTGCCTCGCACCCGCGCGACATGGTGCGGCAGGCGGCCTATCTCGGCATGACCGCCATCGGCATCGCCGACCGCAACAGCGTGGCGGGCGTGGTGCGCGCATATCAGGCGCTGAAAGATCTGGGCGCGCTTGCCGGGCACATGCGCCTGATCGTCGGCGCGCGGCTGGTATTCGCGGACGGCACGCCCGACATCGTCGCCTATCCCGCGACCCGCTTCGGCTGGGGGCGGCTGACGCGGCTGCTGACGCTCGGCAACCGGCAGGCGAAGAAGGGGGACTGCATCCTCACCCTCCCGGACCTGCTCGACCACATGCAGGACATGGCGCTGATCGCGACGGACGGCGACGCGGCGCTGCTGGCGCAGCTCAAACAGGCGACGCCCCACCTCTGGCTCGCCGCGACGATGCACCGCGCCGGCCGCGACGCACGGATGCTCGCGAAGCGAAAGGCGCTCTCCGCCCAGACCGGCGTCCCCCTGATCGCCACTAACGACGCCCTGTATGCGGAGGCCGACGACCGGCCGATGCAGGATGTGCTGACCTGCATCCGCGAAGGGCTGAGCGTGCAGACGGCGGGGCGAAAGCTCGCCGCCAACGCCGAGCGGCACTTGAAAGCCCCCGCCGAAATGGCCCGCCTCTTCGCGTCAGCACCCCAAGCCATCGCCGCGACGCAGGATTTGCTCGGCTGCATCCACTTCACGCTCGACCAGCTGAAATATGAATATCCGCATGAACCCGTGCCCGAAGGCTGGCAGCCGCAGGACTGGCTGGAGCATCTGGTGGAGGAGAAAGCGAAGCAGCGCTTCCCCGACGGCCTGCCGCCCAAATATCGCGAGACGCTGACCGAAGAGTTCACCCTCATCCGTGCCAAGACCTACGCCTATTATTTCCTGACCGTCCACGACATCGTCGCTTATGCCCGCAGCCTGGAGCCACCGATCCTCTGCCAGGGGCGCGGCTCGGCCGCCAATTCGCTCGTCTGTTACCTGCTCGGCATCACGCCGATCGACCCGGTGCGCGAAAAGCTGCTCTTCACCCGCTTCCTCTCCGAACAACGCACCGAACCGCCCGATATCGACGTCGATTTCGAGCATGAGCGGCGCGAGGAGGTGATGCAATATATCTACGCCCGCTACGGTCGCGATCGCGCCGGCATCGCTGCCACCGTCATCCGCTACCGCCAGCGCAGCGCGCTGCGCGAAGTGGGCAAGGCGCTGGGCCTTACCGAGGATGTGACCGCGCGCCTCTCCGGCACCGTCTGGGGCTGGGGCGGGGAGGGGCTGCCCGAAAGCCGCGTGGCCGAAGCCGGCTTCGACCCCGCAAACCCGGAACTGGCGCGCCTGCGCGACATGGCCGACCGCCTCTACGAAACGCCGCGCCACCTCTCGCAGCATGTCGGCGGCTTCGTGCTGAGCGAAGGGCGGCTCGACGAACTGGTCCCGATCCATAACGGCGCGATGGCGGACCGCACCTTCATCGAATGGGACAAGGACGATCTCGACACGCTGGAACTGATGAAGGTCGATGTGCTGGCGCTCGGGATGCTGACCGCGATCCGCAAAAGCTTCGACCTGATGCGTCAGCACGACCTTGGCGACATCGACCTTTCCACCGTCCCGCTGGAGGATGAAGCGACCTACCGGATGCTGCAAAAGGGCGACAGCATCGGCACCTTCCAGGTCGAAAGCCGCGCGCAGATCGCCATGCTGCCCCGGATGAAGCCCAAGGAACTCTACGACCTCGTCATCCAGGTCGCGATCGTGCGCCCCGGCCCGATTCAGGGCGGCATGGTCCACCCCTATCTCCGCCGCCGCAACGGCGAGGAAGCCGCCGAACTGCCCGGCCCGCCCGGCAACCCGCGCGAACTGGAAGATGTGCTGGGCAAGACGCTCGGCGTCCCGCTGTTTCAGGAGCAGGCGATGAAGCTCGCCATGGTCGCCGGCGGCTTCACTTCGCAACAGGCTGACGGGCTGCGCCGCGCGATGGCGACCTTCCGCCGTACCGGCCTCGTCAGCAACTACCAGACCGACCTGGTCGAAGGCATGGTGAAGCGCGGCTATGAACGCGACTTCGCCGAACGCTGCTTCAAGCAGATCGAGGGGTTCGGCGAATATGGCTTCCCCGAAAGCCACGCCCAGGCGTTCGGCTGGCTCGCCTATGTCTCCTCCTGGCTCAAATGCCATCACCCCGCCGTCTTCACCTGCGCGCTGCTCAACAGCCAGCCGATGGGCTTCTACGCCCCCGCGCAACTGGTTCGCGACGCGCAGGAGCATGGCGTCGAGGTGCGGCCGATCGACGTGCAGGCGAGCCATTGGGACAGCACGCTGGAGGGGCCGCGAATCCTGCGCCTCGGCCTCCACCGCATCGACGGCTTCCGCGAGGAATGGGCGAAGGCGCTGATCGCCGCGCGCGCATCAGCACCGATCCGCGACATGGAGGATCTCGCCCGCCGCGCGCACATGCCTGCGCGCGCGCTCCAGTTGCTGGCGGACGCCGACGCGCTCCGCTCGATCGGCCAGAACCGGCGGCAGGCGGGGTGGGAGGCGCGCCGCGTGCCCCCCGCGCAACTTCCCCTCTTCGCCGCGCAGGACTTGCCCGAACTCGGCCGGGAAGCCGACGCCGCGCTGCCCCCCATGCCCCTGTCGGAGGAAGTGGCGATCGACTATCAGACCCATCGCTTGTCGCTGAAGGGCCACCCCATGCAGTTCCTGCGCGCCCGCTTCGCGCGCCATGGCGTCATCGACTGTGCCGCCGTCAACGCCGCCAAGGATGGCGCGAAGGTGCGCGTGGCGGGCGTCGTCCTCATCCGCCAGCGGCCGGGCAAGGGCAATGCGGTGTTCATCACGATCGAGGATGAAAGCGGCATCGTCAACGCTTTGCTCTGGGCGCGCGAGATGGAGAAACAACGCCGCGCCGTCATGGCCGCCCGCCTGATGCTGATCGACGGCACGATCCAGCGCAGCAAGGAAAATGTCGTCCACCTGATGGTTGACCGCGTCACCGACGCCAGCAGCGCGCTCGACTGGCTGCACGAACAGCCCATGAGCCGCAGCGACGAAGTCACCCACCCCGGCGCGCCCCGCGCCGCCCCCTCGCCGCGCCGGCACCCAAGGGACGTGCGGATACTACCGAGTTCGCGTGATTTTCATTGAGGTCGGCGAGCCAGCATCAGGGCGGGATAGCTGGCCGACGCAAGGAATCCCTTATACCGTCATCCCCGCGCAGGCGGGGATCTCACTGTTCTTCAAACCGCGGTGCCAGAAGAAGAAGTGAGATGCCAGCGTTGGCCTGCGGCCGCCCTTCGGGTCGCTGGCATGACGAAGATGGGTGGCTAGCGGTCCGTCCGCTGTCGTATTAGCCGCCAAACTTTAAGAATGGCAAAAACAGTTGCAATGCTAATTATGCATGCAAGACTAGCTGCGACCCAGCCATTCATGCCCTCTGCATGCAGCGCCGGCAAAGATAAATGGTAAATTCCCAGCCCGATGACTACAAAAATGATGGGCCTAAAGTCGTGCATTTTGAAACCTTATGCTGTGCGTAGTATGTCTGCAAATGATCGACACCTACCCAGCGGTCTAAGTCGGCGCAATCGGAGGGCAACGAGTTAGTATGAAACTTGCCAAGCCCTCCACAGTTAGCTCGGGATCAAAAACGACCTCTTCGCTGCCGGGCTCACCCACCATAAGCGGACGCCTGCCCACACGGCGAATTGCCTCCAACATAACGTCATCCATATCGTCATCACAGACGCCAAGCTGATAGCAAATCTGGGTAGCAGGCGTGATCGCTCTTCGAACGCCTTGGTCAGTTCGTAGGAGCAAAATTATAATCTCAATGAGATCGCCTAATTCATCCGACAGCATAGCTCTGCATTGCCACAGGAGCGACCAGCCGCAAAGAGGAATGACAGCTCCTAGATCGAGCCAGAGGATCAAGGAACGGCAAAAAATGGGTCGATAGCTGTCATACCACTTCGTCATCCCGGGCTCGACCCGGCATCCCGCTTCTCAAGAAGCGCGGGGTAAGTGGCAGCACTCAACCCCTTCCAAAATAGGATTTTTCCTGATCTATCCTCGGCGATGAAGCCCTTGCCGACCTCCCGTTCACAAAATAGCGCCCGCCAAGCCGGTGAAGCGTCGACGGCGCGTCGGCGGCGCGCCGCTGTGACCCAACCGTCGCCTTGCAGGCGCGTCGCGAGCGCGTCGCAGGCGCTTCAGCCCGAAAAAGCCTCACGACACTGTATACTTCGCCCCTCATCGCTTCGTGGCGAACCAGATGACATGACGCGGCCCCTTGCCATTGTCGCGCGCCTTGACAGCGACCTCGTCGACCAAAAAGCCCGCGCTCCGCAACCGCCGGGTGAAGGGCTCGTCGGACCCCGCCGACCACACCGCCAATATGCCGCCGGGCTTCAGCGCTGCCTTGGCCGCCTCCAGTCCGGCCATCGCATAGAGCCGGTCGTTCGCCGCCGCCGTCAGCCCGTCCGGCCCGTTGTCGACATCCAGCAGAATGGCGTCATAGCTTGCCCGCGCCCGGCCGATCACCGGCACCACATCCTCGATCAGCAACTCGACGCGCGGATCGTCCAGGCACCCCGCCATCAGATCGACCATCGGCCCGCGCGCCCATGCGATGATCTCCGGCACCAGTTCCGCCACCGTGACCCGCGCCGCGCCGTCCAGCACGCCCAGCGCCGCCCGCAAGGTAAAGCCCATGCCATAGCCACCGATCAGCAGATGCGGGCTTTTCCGCCCCTTCAACCGCTCGATCGTCATCAGCGCCAGCTGCTTCTCGGAGCCGCTCATCCGGCTGCTCATGAGTTCGTTGCGGTCGAGCACGATCATATGGTCCGCGCCGCGCCGGTAGAGCTTGAGCTCCTGCCCGCCCGGCACCAGCGCCGAGCCCAGATATTCCCGCGGGATCATGATGCCTGTCCTTCCATTTGCCGCGTCGCGCCGCATGGCAGCTTGGCAACATCGGCGCAAATGCTACAGGCAGCCGCGATGCGCTATTTTCTCGATACCGAATTCAACGGCTTTGGCGGCGGTCTGATCAGCGTCGCGCTGGTGCCCGAACATGGCGACCAGGAACTCTATATCTCGCTCCCGCTGCCCGACGATCTCGAACCCTGGGTGGCGCAGAATGTCGTGCCCTATCTCCGCCTCGTGCCGCCGGGCGTCGATCATGAACTGGACCGGGTGGAGGCCGCCGACCTTGTCGCCGCCTATCTTGCCGGAGACGACGACCCCCTCATCATCGCCGACTGGCCGGAGGATCTCGCCCATTTCTGCGCGCTGCTGGTGACCGGGCCGGGCAGGATGGCCGGGGTGGATTTCGGCCTGCGCCTCGAACTCATCAACGCCGCCGGCTTCAGCGCCGCCGCCAACAGCCGCGTGCCCCACAATGCGCTGCACGATGCGCGGGCGCTGCGCGACTTTTACCTTATGGACCGGGTCGATTGAGCGCGTCGCTTGCTCCGGCTCGCCGCCATTTTGCGCTTGCATCGCGTGCCGATGCCCGGGATAGGCGCGACCCACCGGGGCCGGCGAAAAAGGAAGCCGCATCATGACCAGCCACAGCAAGCTCACGTCCCTCATGGCGCGCGGCGCCGATTTTCTGGGATGCGACACCGCGATCCTGTGCGGCGCGATGAGCTGGGTGTCGGAACGGCATCTGGTCTCCGCCATCTCCAACGCCGGGGGCTTTGGGGTGATCGCCTGCGGGGCGATGACGCCAGACCTCCTGGACCGGGAAATCGCGGCGACGAAGGCGCTGACCGACCGTCCGTTCGGCGTCAACCTCATCACCATGCATCCGCAATTGTTCGACCTGATCGACGTGTGCGCGCGCCATGATGTCGGCCATGTCGTGCTTGCCGGCGGCCTGCCGCCCAAGGGCAGCATCGAGGCGATCAAGCAAAAGGGCGCGAAGCTCATCTGCTTCGCCCCGGCGCTCAGCCTCGCGAAGAAGCTGGTGCGCTCGGGCGTCGATGCGCTGGTGGTCGAGGGGATGGAGGCCGGCGGCCATATCGGCCCGGTCGCCACCAGCGTGCTGGCGCAGGAAATCCTGCCCGAAATGGCCGACCAGGTGCCGGTGTTCGTCGCCGGCGGTATCGGCCGGGGCGAAGCGATCGCTGCCTATCTGGAAATGGGCGCGGCGGGCGTGCAGCTTGGCACCCGCTTCGCCTGCGCGACCGAAAGCATCGCCCATCCCGCCTTCAAAAAGGCCTTCTTCCGCGCCTCGGCCCGTGACGCCATCGCCAGCGTCCAGATCGACCCCCGCTTGCCCGTCATTCCCGTGCGCGCACTCAAAAATGCCGGGACCGAAAGCTTCACAGCCAAGCAGCGCGAAGTCGCCAACCTGCTTGACGAGGGCAAGGTCGACATGGGTGAGGCGCAGTTGCAGATCGAACATTATTGGGCGGGCGCGCTGCGCCGCGCGGTGATCGACGGCGATGTCGATGGCGGGTCGCTGATGGCGGGGCAATCCGTCGGCATGGTGACGAAGGAAGAGCCGGTCGCGGCGATCATCGCGCAGCTGCTGGACGAGGCCGCGCAGGCGCTGGAGCGGCGAGCCGCCTGAAGGCTTGCGGTGAACGGAGCGTTCGGCATATTTCCTCATGCCCCAATGCCCGGCATGACCGGCGCACAGTTTCATCGGAGAATTTGATGTTCGTTTCGCGCCGCATCCTCGGCCGTATATCTTTGGTATCGCTGGCGGCATTGGCGGCCTGCGCGACCCCGCCGCCACCCCCGCCGCCCCCCACGCCACCGCCGCCGGTGGTGCCGACGGTCATGCCCACGCCGCCTGACAATGCGGCTGCCGGCATGGCGATCCCGGAGAAGGATGAAAACGGGAAGTTCCTCACCGCCAATCGCGGCACGACCGCCAACACTGCGCTTTGGCATGTCCGCATGGCGCTCAACGTCGCTGCGCTCAATTGCGACAAATTTGGCAGCACCGCGCGCAACCAGTATAATCAGTTGCTCTCCGTCCACAGGAACGTGCTGTCGTCCGCCAACGCGGCGGTCGATCGCAACTACAAGGCGGCCTATGGCAATGCCGCGCTGCAATCGCGCGAGCGGCTGAACACGATCGTCTATAATTTCTTCGCCCTGCCACCGGTCATCAAGAATTTCTGCCCGGTGGCGGTCACTGTCGGCGCAAAGATGCTGCTGATGCCGTCAAGTCAGCTTCTGGTAGAAGCGCCCGCCCTCCTGGCGGAGCTGGAAAAGCCTTTCCAGGAATTCTATGCCGCCTATGAGGATTATCTGCGGCGCTTGGCCGAATGGCAGGCCCGGTTCGGGTCGCGCGTGACCGTGATCATCTCGGGTCAGACCATGCCGACCCCGCCCAAGCCTCCTGCCGAAGTGCCCGCCGGCTGGACGCCCGGCATGCCGACGAGCCTCCCGGCGACACCGACCGTGCCGGTCACGACGCCGGCGAACACCCCATCCGGGCCGCCAGCGCCAGCCCGGACTTTGCCCGACAACAGCGCTCCCAAACTGGTGGTGCAGCCGCTCCCCGCCGGGGACGAATAGTCAGTCGCGCGCGTCGAAATGGGCGCGCGCGGCTTCCACCTGTTCCAGATGACGCTCCGCCCACATCCACACGCCGCAAAAGGCAGCGCTCAAGCTTTCGCCGAGCGGGGTCAGCGCATAGTCGACATGGGGCGGCACGACCGGATGGACGGTGCGGCAGACAAGGCCGTCGCGCTCCATCTGCCGCAGCGTCTGGGTCAGCATCTTCTGACTGATCCCCTCGACGGCACGACCGATTTCGGTGAAGCGCATCACGCCTTTCTCCTCCAGTTCTTCGAGAACCAGCAGGGTCCATTTGTCCGCGACCCGTCCGATCAGATCGTTGACGAGGCGCTCGACCCGCGGATCGGTCGTCTCCTCGCCGGGGTCGGCGAGGTAGTTTTCGGCCTCGGCGATCGTGCCCGACGAAAATCGGGTGGCGGATTTGCTCATGCTTACTTCCCGGTGACTATGGCACTTTATCGTGCCTACTTTCCAAAAGAGAGTGCCCTTCTACATGGAGATGCAGATCGAAAGAAAGGAGCTTTCCCATGCAGACGTCAGGCAACACCATCCTCATCACCGGCGGCGGATCGGGCATCGGCGCGGCGCTGGCGCATGAATTTTACGGCGCGGGGAATCAGGTCATCATCGCGGGACGGCGGCAGACGGCGCTCGACGCCGTGGTCGAGGAGCATCCAGGCATGGCGGCGATGACGCTCGACATGACCGACCCGGCGGCGATCCAAACATTCGCCAGGGAGATTGTGGCGCAGTTTCCGGCGCTCAATGTCGCCCTGCTCAACGCCGGGATTATGGTAGCGGAGCAGGGCATCGATCTTGACACCGCCGAAGCGTCGGTCGCGACCAACCTGCTGGGGCCGATCCGTCTCGCCCATGCGCTGCTCCCGCATCTTGAGGCGCAGGCAGATGCAGCCCTGCTGACCGTCTCGTCGGGCCTTGCGTTCGTGCCGCTGGCGGCGACGCCCACCTACAGCGCGACCAAGGCGGCGATCCACAGCTGGTCGCTCTCGATGCGCGAGCAACTCAAGGGTCGGGTCGAGGTGATCGAGATCGTGCCGCCGGGCGTTCAGACCGACCTGATGCCGGGCCATGCCGAAAATACCGAGATGATGCCGCTCGCCGAATATATCGCCGAGACGATGGCGCTGCTGCGGCAGCAGCCGACGCCAGCGGAAATCCATGTCGAGCGGGTCAAATTCCTGAGCGAAGCGACCAAGCGCGGCGAGTTTGACCAGGTATTTGCAGCGCTCAATCGGCACTGACCGTCGATGGGGCCTTGGGAGGCAGGGGGAAGAGGCGGGCAAAGCGCTCGGCCAGCCGCCTGTCTCCCTCGACATGAAGCGCGCCCGCCATATCGGCATAGGACGCCCCGCCATAGAGCACTGCAGCGAGCGCATTCTGGTCGCCCGACAGGACAAGATCCGCCCCCGCCGCCTCGCCGCGATCCATATAGAAGTCGCCCTTGGCGATCTCGGCGCGAAATTCTTCCTCGCCGAAGCGGAAGCCAATCGTGGCGGCGAGGCCGCCGATGCGCGTCCGGTCGATCATCGTGCGCATCGACAGCACGACCGATGCCTGGCTCATCGGCTTGCCCGGTTGCATCGTTGGC
Organism: Sphingobium agrisoli; assembly: GCF_041877245.1. Lineage (NCBI taxonomy): Bacteria > Pseudomonadati > Pseudomonadota > Alphaproteobacteria > Sphingomonadales > Sphingobiaceae > Sphingobium > Sphingobium agrisoli. The sequence goes on along the minus strand of NZ_JBHDJI010000003.1, from coordinate 33,605 downwards.
GACCTACAGGCCCAGCGACCAAGCACCTGAAACAAAATCTCCGACTCGCGGCCCCAATCGGTCAGTTCATACACCTGAGCCGCGGCGGGAGGGGGCAGGCGGCGGCGCACGATAATGCTTGTCGCCTCCAACTCCTCCAGCCGCTGCGTGAGCACATTGGCGCTGATGCCGGGCAGTCCGGCGCGGATATCGGTAAAGCGCCTGGGCCCCAGCATCAGTTCGCGCATGATCGGCATGGCCCAGCGATCGCCGATGATGTCGAGCGCGTGCGCGGTGGCGCAGCCATCCTGATAGGCGCGTTTGCGTGTTTCGGTCTTCACTGGTTATCTTTTATAACTTATAAGTTGCATTGAGTAATCGCGAAGCGCACAAAGTGCAAGCCGCGAGTCGCTGTCCTTTCGGGCAGCCGCCGCCAGTCGCAAGGGAGAGTGCGATGTCGGGCCAGAGCCAGCCAAAGATGCTGTTCGTCAACCTGCCGGTGCATGATCTGCCGGCTGCCATCGCTTTCTACGAGGCGATCGGCGCGGCGCGGAACAATGATCTTGCCGATGAAACCTCACAGATGATCAGCTTTTCCGACACCATCCACGCGATGCTGATCACACGTGCCCGCTTCGCCACCTTCACCGAGCATCCGGTCGTGGATGCCCGCGATGCGGTTCAGCTTGGCCTGTGCCTGACCGAGGAAAGCCGCGCCGCAGTGGACGATGTGGTTGCCCGCGCGCTTGCAGCGGGCGGCACCGAGCCCAACCCGCCGCAGGACCATGGTTTCATGTACGCGCGCGGCTTCGCCGACCTCGATGGGCATATGTGGGATTTCTGCTGGATGGACGTGGAGGCCGCGACGAAGGCCAATCACGCTGACGCGGCTGCATAAGGAGAGAGACGATGGCCTATATGGACGGATTTGTGATCCCGGTGCCGAAGGGAAACAAGGAGCGATATCGGGAACTGGCGGCCTTCGCCGCGCCGATCTTCATCGAGCATGGCGCATTGCGGGTCGTGGAATGCTGGCAGGATGATGTGAAGCCGGGGAAGGTCAACGACTTCCGCACCGCCGTCATCGCCGAGGAAGAGGAGGAGGTCGTCTTCTCCTGGATCGAATGGCCCGACAAGGAAACGCGCGACGCCGGCTCCGCCAAGGTGATGGCCGATCCCCGGATGAACCAAGGGCCGGACGAGATGCCCTTTTCGGGCGCGCGGCTGATTTATGGCGGATTTGCCGTTCTGGTCGACCAACGGGGCTGAAAGAGGAGAAGAACGATGGCTGATCTGACGGGCAAATTCTTCTGGTATGAATTGATGACCAGCGATCCGCACGCCGCGTTGGCCTTTTACGGCAATGTGCTGGGTTGGACTTCGCAACCCTTTGGCGCGGAGGGGGCCGACGATCCCTATCATGTCGTGTCCGGCAGCGCCGGGCCGGTCGGCGGCATCATGGCGATCCCGGCGGAAGCCAAGGATTGTGGCATGACGCCCTGGTGGGGCGGCTATATCGGGTCAGACGATGTCGATGCCGATGCCGCGCGACTGGCCGAAGCCGAAGGGAAGGTGATGCGCGCGCCGGAGGATATTCCCGGCGTCGGGCGCTTTGCCGTGATGAACGATCCGGGCGGCGCGACCTTCATGCTGCTGAAGGGTTCTAGCCCCGACGGCATGGAGCCCGCCCCGCCGATGGCCCAGGGCCATGTCGGCTGGCATGAACTTTACAGCGGCGATTTCGACCGGGACTTGGGCTTTTACACCGGCCAGTTCGGCTGGAGCATGGGTGAGGCCATGGATATGGGGCCGATGGGCACCTATCAGCTGGTGTCGCAGACCGGCGGCGCCGAATTCGAGAGCATGACCGGCGGCATCATGCCGCGCCCGAACGAAGTGCCGGTGCCGATCTGGCTGTTCTACTTCGTGGTCGGCGACATCGACGCAGCGGTCGAAAAGGTCAAGGCCGGCGGCGGACAGGTGCTGAACGGGCCGATGGAAGTGCCGGGCGGCGGCTGGATCATCCAGGCGACCGATCCGCAGGGCGCGATGTTCGCGCTGGTCGGCATGAAGGGGGAAGCGTGATGGACAAGATCGCGCCTTGCCTGTGGTTCGACGGGCAGGCGGAGGCGGCGGCGCGTTTCTACGTCTCCGTGTTCGGCGGGTCGGTGGATCATGTGAGCCATTATCCTGAAGAGAATATGACCCCGTCGCCGACACACCCCGACCGGGTGCTGCTGGTCGAGTTCACGCTGAACGGGCAAAGCTATCAGGCGCTCAATGGCGGACCGCATTATAGTTTCAACGAGGCGGTATCGCTGTCGGTCGCGTGTGACGACCAGGCCGAACTGGATCGCTATTTCGATGCGCTGACGGCGGATGGCGGCGCGCCGGGGCCGTGCGGATGGGTGAAGGACAAATTTGGCCTGTCCTGGCAACTGGTGACGCGTGGAATCCTGGCCAATTATCGGTCGGGCGACAAGGATGGCATCGCCCGGATGATGAAGGTGATGATGACCATGCAGAAACTGGACACGGCCGCGATGCAGGCGGCGTTTGAGGGAGAGACGGCATGAGCAACGCCGACCATGAACTGTCGGTGACGGCCCATGTTGCCGCGCCGCGCGACATCTGCTGGCGCGTGTGGACGGAGCGCAAGGCGGACTGGTTCTGCCCCAAACCCTGGCGCGCCGAAGTGATCGAGGAGGATATGCGCGCCGGTGGCCGCAGCGCCGTCCAGATGTTCGGCCCCGATGGCGAGGATACCGGGCCGATGGAGGGGGTGTTCCTGGAGGTCGTGCCCGGCGAGCGGGTGGTGACGACCGACGCCTATCGCGTCGGCTGGGTGCCGCAGACGCCGTTCCTGACCGCCATCTGGAGCTTCGCCGACGAAGGCGGGGGAACCCGCTTCACCGCGACGGCGCGACATTGGGATGCGGAAACCAGGCAGCGGCATCTGGACATGGGCTTTCATCCTGGCTGGGACCAGATGATCGCGCAGTTCAAGGCGCTGGCCGAAAGCGTGGCTGTCGCCGTCTGATCATGCTTCCTCGGGCGGCTCACCGGGGCGTGCATCAACCCAGCGACGGGCGAGGTCATAATCATGGCCGGCGCGCAGAAAGGCGGCGATCGCCTTGTCGCGCTGCTTGGGGTCGGGCGGCCCGGCGGCATAGGGGCCGATCCGCTTGCGCCGGGCAAAGCGCTCTGCCGCCGCCCAGCGGTCGGCCTGCGCGCCGGCTTCCTGCCGGGTCGGTTCGGCAATGCCGGCGGCGCGTAGCGTGTCGTCTATCCGCCGTGCGCCATAGCCGCGCCGGCTGAGTGCGGCGCTCTTCATCGCGGCATAGCCGGCGTCGTCGATATAGCCCAATTCCACGAACCGGTCGGCGAGCGCCTCCGGCTCGGGCGGCCGGTCCCCTTCCCAGCCGCGTTCGCGCAGCTTGCGGTTGAGATAGGCGAGCAGCTTCCCCCGGCTGAGCGCAAAGCGGCTGACATGGCGCAGCGCCAAGTCGCGCAGGGCGTCCGCATCGAGCGGCGGGGGCGGGCGTTTGGCGGGCATTGGCGCACCATGGATCAGCCGCCATCTTTATGCCACAGTCGGGTCCGAATTTTACCTTGCCTTGTCGGATAGAAGTGACGCTGGACTGTAACTATCCGGTGCGCGGCGGCCGCAAAGCTGCTAGCGGCCGCGCTTCAATGATTTATGACGTTGGGTGAAACCAATATGACGGGTTCGCAAGAGATGATGGCACCGACGCCGACCAATGACGATCTGCCGCGCCGCTTCTCCGATTTCGGGACGCTGGGCGAAGCGCTCGATTACGCCGCGCGGGGGAAGCGGGGCCTCAATTTCCACGATGCGCGGGGCAATCTGGCGCGCGCCTATCCTTTCCGCGAACTGCGGGACGATGCCATCGCCTGCGCGCACCGGCTGATCGCCCATGGCGTGAAGCCGCAGGACCGGGTCGCGCTGGTGGCGGAAACGGGTGTGGATTTCGCGCAGCTTTTCTTCGGCATCGTTTATGCCGGCGCCTGGCCGGTGCCGCTGCCGCTGCCGACCAGCTTCGGCGGCAAGGAAAGCTATATCGACCAGCTCAATGTCCAGCTTTCGAGCTGCGATCCGATGCTGTTCCTCTTCCCCGGCGAACTCGCCGAAATGGCGGGTGAAGCGGGCCGGCAGAAGTCGGTGGACAGCATCGCGTTCGAGGATTTCGTCGCCCGTGAGGCAGCGCCGCGCGACCTGCCGCAGGCGGAGCCGCAGGACATCGCCTATCTCCAATATTCGAGCGGATCGACCCGCTTCCCCCACGGCGTCGCCGTCACCCATCATGCGCTGCTGAGCAATCTGTCGGCGCACAGCCATGGCATGGAAGTGATCGAAAGCGACCGCTGCATCAGCTGGCTGCCCTGGTATCATGACATGGGGCTGGTCGGCTGCTTCCTGTCGCCGGTCGCCAACCAGGTGTCGGCCGATTACATGAAGACCGAGGATTTCGCCCGCCGCCCGCTGGCCTGGCTCGATCTTATCAGCCGCAATCAGGGCACTTCGATCAGCTATTCGCCGACCTTCGGCTACGACATCTGCGCGCGGCGCATGTCGAGCCAGACCAAGGCGCAGGACCGGTTCGATCTGTCCCGGTGGAGGCTTGCGGGCAACGGCGCGGACATGATCCGCCCGGACGTGATGCAGAGCTTCGTCGATGCCTTTGCCGATGCGGGCTTTTCGCCCAGGGCATTCCTGCCAAGCTATGGCCTTGCCGAAGCGACGCTGGCGGTCACCATCATGCCGCCGGGCGAGGGGATCATCGTCGAACTGGTCGAGGAAACCGACCTGTCAGGCGGCGACGCGCCCGAGGGCCGGCCGCAGCGCTATCGGTCGATCGTCAATTGCGGCAAGCCGGCCAAGGACATGGTCGTGGAAATCCGCGACGAGGATGGCGGGCTGATGGCCGAGCGGCAGATCGGGAAGGTGTGGACGACGGGGCCGTCCCTGATGGTCGGCTATTTCCGCGACGAGGCGGCGACGGCGGCCTGCATGGCCGATGGCTGGCTGGACACCGGCGACATGGGGTATTTGAGCGACGGCTATCTCTACATCGTCGGCCGCGCCAAGGACATGATCATCATCAACGGCAAGAATCACTGGCCGCAGGACATCGAATGGGCGGTTGAACAGCTTCCCGGCTTCAAGCAGGGCGATATCGCCGCCTTCGCCATCACGACGCCGGGTGGCGAGGAAGCGCCCGCCGTGCTGGTCCATTGCCGCACGTCGGACAATGAGGAGCGATCCCGTCTGCGGGACCAGATCCGCGAGCGGGTGCGGGCGATCACGGGCATGAACTGCGTCGTGGAACTGGTGCCGCCGCGCACGCTGCCGCGCACCAGCTCGGGCAAGCTCAGCCGTTCGAAGGCGCGAAACCTCTACCTGACCGGCGAAATCCGGCCCTACGACATCGCTGCCTGACCCGTCGGCAACATGCTTAGCGCGCGAGTTACCGATTGCTAACCCGCGCCTGCTAAGGCCGGCATGTGGTCGAAGATGATATAATAAGCGCGCCCAACGGGCAGAATGCGCGCGTGTCGCTGCGGGCGATGATGGGGCTGGCGCGCCTTTCGGGGCGGTCCGACCTGCGGGTCGCGGAGGCGCAGCTTCGGTCGGCCGACGCCATCGCGCCGCTGCGGCACGGCATGACCATCTGCGGTGTGCTGTTCCTTTGGCAGGTCTTCATCCATTGCTGTTCCCCGATGCTGCTGAGCGGCCTTACCGCCGGGCTGGTATGCGCGGCGGTGGCCGGGTTGCTGCTGGACCGGGGACGGCGCGCCAGCGGCGGGGGCGTGACGCCGGCCGATCTGCGCCGTCATGCGCTGGGCGCGCTGCTCAAGGGGTTGGCCTGGGCCGCCTGCATGATGCTGGTCGGCTGGTCGGGCATGACCGAAGAGCTGGTGGCGCTCTGGACCCTCATCAGTTGCGTCATGGTGTGCGGCGCGATCAGCTACGCGCCGGTGCCGCTGTCGGCCTCAGCTTTCCTGCTGCCCTGCATCGTCGGCCTGTTCGGCATGTTCGGCGGCAGCGGCGAGGCGCCGTCGCGCGCGCTTTCGATCAGCTATGCGATGGCGCTGCTGGTCGGGTGCATCATCTATGCCCGCACCTTCGCCCGGCAGCACAGCACGACCGCGCAGCTCGTGGAAAAATCCGAGGTGGTGAGCCTGCTGCTGCGCGAATATGAGGCGGGCGGGTCGGACTGGCTGTGGGAGACGGACGCGCTGCGCCGGATCAGCGGCGTTTCGGCGCGCTTTGCCGAGACGCTGGGCCTGCCGCCGCATCAGGTGGAGGGCGCCCCCCTGGTGCAACTGCTCGCCGGGAGCGGATGGGACAACGGGCGGTTCGCGGCGGGGCTTCGCACCCTGGCCGATCATCTCAAGCGGCGGGAGAGCTTCAGCGAGCTGGTGCTGCCGGTCGAGGTTAAGGGCCAGTGGCGCTGGTGGGAATTGTCCGCTTCGCCACGTTATGACGAGACGGGTGCTTTTCTGGGCTTTCGCGGAGTGGGGTCCGACGTGACCGCGCAGCGCGAGTCGGCCGACAAGATCGCGCAGCTCGCCCGTTTCGATCCGCTGACCGGCCTGCCCAACCGCAGCCATTTGCGCGAGGCGCTCGACAAGGCGTTGGAGGGGGCGAAGCAGCGTCTGCCGGGCTGCGCTTTCCTGATGGTCGACCTCGACCGGTTCAAGGCGATCAACGATACGCTGGGCCACCAGACCGGCGACCGGCTGTTGAGCCAGGTCGCGCAGCGGCTGCTTGACCTATGCCATGATGGCGATTTCTGCGGGCGGATCGGCGGCGACGAGTTCGCGGTGATCATGCCCCATGTCGACAACGAGGCGGCGGTGGCGCGGCTGGCATCGGCGATCATCGTTGCGCTGTCCGCCCCCTATCAGGTCGACCAGCATATGCTGCATATCGGGGCGTCGGTCGGATCGGCGATGTCGCCGATGGATGGCCGCGACGCCGAGGCGCTGACCCGCAGCGCCGACCTGGCGCTCTATCGCGCCAAGGGCAATGGCGGCGGCCAGCATTGCGCCTATGAACCGCAGCTCCACGCCCAGGCCGAAGAGCGGCGGCAGCTGGAGATGGCGCTGCGCGAGGCGCTGGAGAAGGAACAGCTGCACGTCGTCTATCAGCCGGTGGTCGATGCGACCCGCGAGGTGGTGGTGGGGTTCGAGGCGCTGGTACGCTGGACTCACCCGGAACTGGGGCCGATCTCGCCCGCCAGGTTCGTGCCGGTTGCGGAAGAGGCGAGGCTGATCGGGCCGATCGGCGAATGGGTGCTGCGGACCGCGTGCATGGAAGCGGTGAACTGGCCCGAGGATGTGCGGGTGGCGGTCAACGTGTCGGCCGAGCAACTGGCGCATCCCAGCTTCGTCGCGGCGGTGATCTCGGCATTGGCGAGCAGCGGGCTGGAGGCGCGGCGGCTTGAGCTGGAGGTCACCGAAAGCCTGTTCATGAACGACGATACCGGCGCGCTGAAGCTGCTCGACCAGCTCATCGGGCTGGGGGTGCAGCTGTCGCTCGACGATTTCGGGACCGGCTATAGCTCGCTCGGCTATCTCAGCCGCACCCGGTTCAACACCATCAAGATCGACCGCAGCTTTGTGGTGGGTGCATCGAAGAACACGGCCGAGAGCCTGGCGATCATCCGCGCGGTGGTGACGCTGGCGCAGAGCCTGGGGATGGCGACGACCGCCGAAGGGGTCGAAACGCAGGCGGAGCTGGACATGATCCGGCAGCTGGGCTGCAACAAGGTGCAGGGCTATTATTTCGGGCGGCCGATGATGGCGAAGGATGCGGCTCGGCTGTTCCCGCCGCCCTTGCAGCGGGCTGTGGGGTAAGGGCTCAGCCGGCGCTTAGCTGCCGTTCGACCATGGTCCACAGCGACGCGAATGCCTGGGCCGGTGGCGAAGCGGGGGCGAAGGCGCCGAGCGGCTTGCGGCGGACGGTCATCTGCTCGATCGTGCTGGCCATCGGAATGACGCCCCAGCCGGGCTGATCGTCCATTGCCTTACGGTGAAGGCTGCGGCGGCGGTCGACCATGGAATAGACCGGCAGGATCGGCGCATGAGCGCCGCCGCGCTGGACGAGGTAGCGGGCGACTTCCCCCATGGCGCGCTGCGACAGGGGGGAGGGGATGACCGGGATGACGATCAGGTCGGCGGCGCGCAGCACCTGTTCGCTGGTTTCGGTAAGGCCCGGCGGGCAATCAAGGATGATGCGGTCATACTCCTTGCCCAGGCTCTCGATCAGCTTGGCGAGCCGCTTCTTCTTGTCCAGCTCGCGGAACAGATGATCAAGGCCGCGCAGCGAGGTATCGGCGGCGATGAGGTCCAGCCCCGGTACGGTCGAGGGCTGGATCAGCTTCCTGACCTCGACATCCTTGCTGAAGATCGCCTGGGCGGCGTCGCGGCTTTTGCTGTCGGTGGAGAGGAGCCAGCTGGAGGCGGCCTGCGGGTCCAGATCCCAGAGGAGGGTGCGCCGTTTCGATATGGTCGCGGACGCCCAGGCGAGGTTGACCGAGAAGGTGGTTTTGCCCACGCCGCCCTTGAGGCTGTAGACGGCGATGGTCGCCAATGCCGGTTCCTTTGCCATGGCCGCAGGCTATGCTTTCCCGCGCCTAAAGCAAGGCTCAAATCATGGCTTTGTTACGGCCTCGTGACAGGGGCGAGCGGCCGATTTGTACAGCGAGCTGTACAGTTGTTTGGCGGTTTTCCCGGAGATCGTTTCGATATCGAAACATGATCACAGAATCTCGCGAACCGCGTCCTGCGGGCGGCAGAAGCGAACGCCCTTGTCGGTTTCCACGAAAGGCCGGTTCACATAGGCGGGGTTGGCGACCATCGCGTCGAGGATCGCGTCGGGCTGAAGATCGGGCAGGCCGATATCCTCGGCATCGGTGCCCATCTTGCGGATCGCCTGGGCGGGGGTGAGACCGGCGTCGACAATGAGTTGGGCCAGCTTTTCGCGGGTGTAGGGGGTCTTCAGATATTCGATCACCGTGACCTCGACCCCCGGCGTTTCCTCAAGGATTGCGAGCGTCTTGCGCGATGTGCCGCAGGCGGGATTATGCCAGATGGTGGCTTTCATGGGTCGGGCTTTCCTGTGGTTGGGCCGGGGCGGCGAGCAGCCAGCCGGCGAGATGATGGCCGAGCGTCGCGCCCGCGATCTGGGCTGCGACGAAGGGCAGGACATCGACCGGACGGATGCCGGCGAAACTATCGGTGAAGGCGCGGGCGAGCGTGACCGCCGGATTGGCGAAGCTGGTCGAGGCGGTGAACCAGTAGGCGGCGGCGATCCACGCGGCGACCAGAGCGGGGATGGCGGCGGGGCGGAGCGCCACGCCAAGGCGGATGGTGAGGAGCAGGCCGAAGGTGGCGACGGCTTCGGCAAGCCATTGGTCGGGGCCGGTGCGGACCTTCGTGCCGAGGGCGAGCAGCGGCAGGCCGAACATCGCATGGGCGAGGATCGTGCCGGCAAGACCGCCGCCGACCTGAGCGGCCATGCGCGGGAGCCATTCGGCGCGCGGAGCGGCCAGCGCGCTCACCACGGGGTTGAAGTGCGCGCCGCTGATCGGGGCGAAGAGGGTGATGAGGAGATAAAGCGCCGCGCCGGTCGCGAGCGTGTTGGCAAGGAGGGCGACAGCGACATTGCCGCCCGAAAGCCGCTGCGCCATGATTCCTGATCCGACCACGGTCGCGACGAGCAGCGCGGTGCCGAGCGCTTCGGCGGCGCAGACGCGCTTCATGGCCGTCCTCCGCACAGGTCCGGGCGGCCGTCGCAGCATTGGTCGGTCAGGAAGGCGATGAGCGCGCTGACGGTCGGCGGCGCGACGCTGTAGAGCAGCCGGCGCTGGTCGCGGCGGTGGCGGATAAGGCCGGGCCGCTCCAGCGCGGACAGGTGGTGGGAGAGGGTCGAGGGCGCGACCGCGAGCCTTTCCGCTATGTCACCGGCCGCCAGGCCCGCGTCGGGCGCTGTCGCGAGCAGTCGGAACAGCGCCAGCCGCGTGGGATGGGCAAGGGCGCTGAGGGCGTCGATGGCGGCGGCCGATTCCATATTTCGATATTAGTCGAAATATGGAAGGCTGCAAGGGGGTCGCGAGGAGATGCGCCACAATCCCGCAGCCGTTCGTGCTGAGTAGAAGTTGAGCCTGTCGAAGCCTCGTATCGAAGCACTTGATCCTTCGATACGCCATTTCGCCAAGCTCAATGGCTACTCAGGACGAACGGGGGTGGATTATGATCCCTCCTGCCGCGCCAGCCATTCCTCCAGCCATTTGATCGTATAATTGCCGTCGAGGAAATCCGGGTCGGTCAGCAGCGCCTGGTGAAGGGGGATGGTCGTCTTCATGCCCTCGATCACATATTCCTCCAGCGCGCGCTTTAGGCGCATGATCGCGCCTTCGCGGGTGCGGCCATAGACGATCAGCTTGCCGATCATGGAGTCATAATAGGGCGGCACCCGGTAGCCCTGATAGAGGCCGCTATCGACGCGGACGTGCATCCCGCCGGGCACATGATAGCTGGTGACGGTGCCGGGCGAGGGCGCGAAGGTCCTGGGGTCTTCGGCGTTGATGCGGCATTCGATCGCATGGCCGGTGAAGCGCAGATCTTCCTGCGCGACCGAGAGCGGGCGGCCTTCGGCGACGCGGATCTGTTCGCGCACGAGGTCGAGGCCGGTGATCATCTCCGTCACCGGATGTTCGACCTGGAGCCGGGTGTTCATCTCGATGAAGTAGAATTCGCCATTTTCCCACAGGAACTCGATCGTGCCCGCGCCGCGATAGCCCATGTCGGCCATGGCCTTCGCGCACACGCCGCCGATCCGCTCGCGCTCTGCGGCGGAGAGGACGGGGGAGGGGGCTTCCTCCAGCACCTTCTGGTGGCGGCGCTGGAGCGAGCAGTCGCGTTCGCCGAGGTGAATGGCATTGCCGTTGCCGTCACCGAACACCTGGATCTCGATATGGCGTGGGTTGCCCAGATATTTTTCGATATAGACGGTCGCGTCGCCGAAGGCGGCCTTCGCCTCGCTGCCGGCCTGCTGCATCAGCGTTTCGAGCGTGTCGGGCGAGTTGCAGACCTTCATGCCCCTGCCGCCGCCGCCGGACGCCGCCTTGATGATGACGGGATAGCCGGCCGCCTCCGCGATCGACTTGGCCTCCTCGACATCGCTGACCGCGCCGTCGGAACCGGGGACGAGCGGCAGGCCCAATGCGCCGGCGGTGCGCTTCGCCTCGATCTTGTCGCCCATGGTGCGGATATGTTCGGGCTTGGGGCCGACGAACTTGATGCCGTGCGCCTCCACGATCTCGGCGAACTTGGCGTTCTCGGACAGGAATCCGTAGCCCGGATGGATCGCGTCCGCGCCGCTGATTTCCGCCGCCGAAATGATGGCGGCGATGTTGAGATAGCTGTCCTTGGCGGCGGGCGGTCCGATGCAAATGGCTTCGTCGGCGAGGCGGACATGCATCGCGTCGGCGTCGGCGGTGGAATGCACCGCCACCGTCTTTATACCCATCTCGTGACAGGCGCGGTGGATGCGGAGCGCGATCTCGCCGCGGTTGGCGATCAGCAGTTTCTCGATGGCCATGGGGTGCGCGGCCTTATTCGATGACGATCAGCGGCTGGTCATATTCGACCGGTTGGCCGTTATCGACCAGGATCGCCTTGATCGTGCCGGCGACGGTCGCGGGGATGGCGTTCATGACCTTCATCGCTTCGACGATCAGCACGGTTTCACCCACGCCGACCTGCGCGCCGACGCGGGCGAAAGGGGCTGCGCCGGGTTCGGCCGACAGATAAGCGGTGCCGACGATCGGCGATTTGACGACATGGCCGGAGGGTGACGCGGGTTCGGGCGAGGCGGCGGGTGTGGCGGCCGGGGCGGGAGCGGCGGCGGGTGCGGCGACCGGGGCCGGGGCGGCATAGGCGGGGGCGGCCTGCGCGGCAGGAGCAGCCTTGCGCGCGACACGAATCTTGCGGTCGCCATCCTCGACCTCGATCTCGGTGAGGTTGGTGTCGTCGAGCAGCGCCGCGAGATCGCGCACCAGCTGGACATCCACCTGCATCGCGCCCTTGTCATGCTTGTCGTTCATGAGAGACCCTTGTTCGAATAATCTGTTCGTTGGGGGGAGCGCCTAGGCAGTTTCACGCCGAAGCGCAACTTTCGTGCGGCAGGTGGCGCTGGCTCAGAGTTCCAGCGCGGCTTCGAGCGCCAGCATGTAGGAAAGCGCGCCGAAGCCCGCGATCGTACCCTTCGCCGCCATGCCGACATAGCTTTTGTGGCGGAAATCCTCGCGCTTGTGGGGGTTGGAGAGGTGAACCTCGATCACCGGCACGCTGATCGCCTTGATCGCGTCGTGCAGCGCGACGGAAGTGTGGGTCAATGCGGCGGCGTTGAGGATGACGGCGTGCGCGCCCTCCTGATGCGCTTCCTGGAGCCAGTCGACCAGATGGCCTTCATGATTGGACTGGCGGAAATCCAGTTCGACATGGGCGCGGCCGGCGGCGTCCTCCATCCGGTCGGCAATGTCGTCCAGCGTGTCATAGCCGTAGATTTCAGGCTCGCGGGTGCCGAGCATATTGATGTTGGGGCCATTCAGCACATAGATTTTGCGTGTGTCGCCCAAGCCCTGTCCCCCTATGCTGTTGCGGCAGGGGCGCGGTGGCCCCTATATGCGGCACGATCCTTAGCCCTTCCTGTCTCGCTTAGTCGAGACTCTTCGCCAATTCGGGACATGAGCGTGAGCATAGACGGCACCATTTCCATCCATATCAATGGCGAGCATCGCCGTGTGCGTCAGGGCATGACACTGGCGGAGCTGGCGAGCGAACTGGGCTTCGTGCCCGAGAAGGTGGCGGTGGAGCGCAATCTGGAGGTGGTGCCGCGATCAACGCTGAAGGATGTGCGGGTCGAGGATGGCGACGAGCTGGAGATCGTGCATTTCGTGGGAGGCGGCGATGTGTCTCCCGTTGATGACGATAGCTGGAGCGTCGCGGGCAAGACCTTCCGCTCGCGGCTGATCGTGGGGACGGGCAAATATAAGAGCTTCGAGCAGAATGCGGCGGCGCTGGCGGCGTCGGGCGCGGAGATCGTGACGGTCGCGGTGCGGCGGGTGAATGTGAGCGACCCGAACGCCCCGATGCTGACCGACTATATCGACCCGAAGAAAGTGACCTACCTGCCCAACACCGCCGGCTGCTTCACCGGCGAGGAGGCGATCCGCACGTTGCGGCTGGCGCGCGAGGCGGGCGGATGGGATCTGGTCAAGCTGGAGGTGCTGGGCGAGGCGCGGACGCTCTATCCCGACATGGTCGAGACGCTGCGCGCCACGGAGATTTTGGCCAAGGAAGGCTTCAAGCCGATGGTCTATTGCGTCGACGATCCGATCGCAGCCAAGCGGCTGGAGGATGCGGGCGCGGTGGCGATCATGCCGCTGGGCGCGCCGATCGGTTCGGGGCTTGGCATCCAGAACCGCGTCACGATCCGCCTGATCGTGGAGGGTACGAAGCTGCCCGTGCTGGTCGACGCTGGCGTCGGCACTGCGTCCGAGGCAGCGCAGGCGATGGAGCTGGGCTGCACCGGCGTGCTCATGAACACCGCCATCGCCGAAGCCAAAGACCCGGTGCTGATGGCGGCCGCGATGAAGGCAGGGGTGGAGGCAGGGCGCATGGCCTATCGCGCCGGGCGGATGGGCAAGCGCATGTATGCCGATCCTTCGAGCCCGCTTGCCGGCCTCATCTAGCCGGTCCGGTGCCCTTCTGATCGGACCACGGGCGCGCGGGCCGGGCGAGGTTATCGTCAGGGTCGAACCCGACAGTTCGTCGGACTTCGCCCTGCCGCTACATGCGGACCATGCGGGCGTCATAGGCGCGGGTCAGCATCATGCTGCGCAGGCCGCTGTGCCCGGCTGGAGGCAAACGGTTTCGACGAGCACGGAACTGCCCATTTTCTCGGCAATGATGCGCGCCTGCTTTTCGTCCATGTCCGGTTGAACGATGCATATGGTGAGCCGCCCGTCCGCCTGGGTCGCCGTCACATGGCCGGGAAGCAGATCGCGTTGCGCGAAATGGTTGAGCAGCCGGATCAACGCCTGCGGATCGGTCCGGGTGACGATGTCGAAGCGCATCACGCGGCCTGACGCCGCCTCGCGCTCGCGATCAGATGCTGGGCGAGGCGATCGGCCATGACGCCGGGGGGCACCTGTTCCTGGGTGGAGCGGTGGAGGACATCGAGCAGCCGGCCTGCGATCTGGCCGACGCGGTCGGCGACCTGATCGCTGGTTTCGCCCAGATATTCGGCCGACACGTTGATGATGCCACCGGCGTTCACGACATAGTCGGGGGCGTAGAGGATGCCGCGATCCACCAGCGCCTGGCCGTCCGCTTCGGTCGCAAGCTGGTTGTTCGCGCCGCCGCAGACGAGCCGGACGCGAAGGTCGGGGATGGTGTCGGCGTTAAGGACGCCGCCCAGCGCGCAGGGGGCGAGGATGTCGGCGTCCGCGACGAGGATTTCCTCGATCCCGACATGCTTTGCGCCAAGGTCGCGGGCGAGTGCGGCGGCGCGCGCTTCATCGACGTCGGCGACGATCAGCTTCGCGCCGGCTTCCCGTAGCAAACGGCACAGGCGGCCACCGACATTGCCGACACCCTGCACCGCGACCGTTGCATCGGCGAGGTCGAAGTCCAGCACGTCCCGCGCGGCGGCCTTCATGCTTTCGAACACGCCCAGCGCGGTCCAGGGCGACGGGTCGCCGCCGGCCATGCCCTCGGCCACCTCCAGCCCCGCCACATAGGGCGCCTGCTGCCGAACCACCCGCATGTCGGCGATGGTGGTGCCGACATCTTCGGCAGTGATATATTCGCCCTTGAGCGATGCCACCGCGTTACCGAACACGCGGAAGAGCGCGGCGCGGTCGAAATCGCCTTCGGGGCGTTGCAGAACCGCCTTGCCCCCGCCGAAGGGGAGGCCCGCCATCGCATTCTTGTAGCTCATGCCGCGCGCCAGACGGATCGCGTCGGTGACGAGATCGGTCTGCGTGTCATAATGCCAGAGACGGCAGCCGCCAGCCGCCGGGCCGATGGCGGTGGAATGGATCACGATGATCCCCGTCGCACCGGTTTGCTCGTCGTTGATGACGCGAAGGCGTTCCTGAAAATCGGCATTTTCGAAGGCGTGCGCCATGGCGCTGCTCCCTTTCCGGCAATACTATCACCGCACGGGCTGATAAAAATTGCTATTCATACGCCGTTATGTCGATTAGGGAATAAATATGTTCGAGAATTAGATAAATTGAGAATAAATCATGTCGGAATTTCTGGATGCCTTCGACAGAAAGATCCTCACGGCCGTTCAGCAGGACTCGAGCCGCTCCACCGCCGATGTCGCGGCGCTGGTGGGCCTGTCGCAGGCGCCATGTTGGCGGCGCATCCAACGGTTGAAGGATGCCGGCTACATCCGGGGCGAAGTGGCGTTGCTCGACCGGCGGAAGATCGGCCTCAACACCCAGATCTTCGCCCAGGTGAAGCTGACGGCGACGGGCCGTTCCAACCTGGAGGAGTTTACCGCCGCGATCCGGGAATTTCCCGAAGTGCTGGAATGTTTCGTGCTGCTCGGCACGGTGGACTTCATGCTGAAGATCGTCGCGCGGGACATCGAAGCCTATGAGCGCTTCTTCTTCGAGAAGCTCTCGCGCGTGCCGGGGGTGCAGGAAGTCAATTCGATGGTCGCCCTGTCGGAAATCAAGGCCACTACCGAATTGCCGATCGACATCTGACGCCCGTCAGACAGCCGTCCCACCGTGGACGGGAGGATGCGGCGGGATGATCCGGGCGTGACCTTGAACCGGCCCGCGAAATCATGCTGATCTGGATCAATATTATAAAACAACGTCTTGTTGAGAGATGGTCGGATGATTAGCCACCAACATGCCGGCGATTCCTGTCGGCGGGGGACATATCATCATGAACAGATTCGCGTTTTTCGTGGGCGCTGCCGCGCTGCTGCTGCCCGTTGCCGCCCATGCCGGCGATCAGGACTTCACGCTCGTCAACCGCACCGGCTATGACATTGCCGAAGTCTATGTGTCGCCCGCCAAATCCAAGAACTGGGAAGAGGATGTGATGGGCAACGATGTGCTGGAGGACCAGCAGTCGGTGCCGATCACCTTTCCGGCGCGCGGCAAGACATGCACCTATGACCTGAAGGTCGTCTTCACCGATGGCGATGATGCCTACTGGACCAACTTCGATCTCTGCACGATCAGCAAGATCCAGATTTTCTGGAACAGCAAGACGCAGAAGGCGACCGCCAAGTGGGAATGACCGGGCGGCGATGAGATGGCGGCGTAAGGCGGGGGCGCGTTAACCTCCCGCCCTGCGCCTGTGCCATAACGGGGCGAAGCCATGTTAACCCCGTTGTCGCCTTGGCCGTTCAGCCGATGCGGCCTATTTTCAGCAGCATGCGCATCCTTTCCACCGCCCTCCTCGTATCCGCCGCGATTGCCTCCACCGCTTTGGCGCAGGGCGGCGGCGCGCCCTTCACCGTCGTCGAAACGGGGCAGGGCTTCGGGTCCATCGGCGACGCGCTGGCGGCGATCGGCGACCGGCGCGGCACGATTGAGGTGGCGCCCGGCACCTATCACCAGTGCGGCGTGCAGCAGGGCGGCGACGTCACAATCCGCGCCTCAAAGCCCGGCACGGCGATCTTCGACGGGGTGCCGTGCGAAGGGAAGGGGGCGCTGGTCCTGCGTGGCCGGGCGAGCACGGTCGAGGGCGTGATATTCCAGAATATCCGCGTCCCCGACGGCAATGGCGCGGGCATCCGCCTCGAAAGCGGTAACCTCACCGTCCGCAACAGCCTGTTCCGCAACAGCGAGGAAGGGATTTTGACCGGCGATTATGACGGCGGGCAGGTGATGATCGACAAGTCGACCTTCCGCCATCTCGGCCGCTGCGACCGCGATCTCGACTGCGCCCACGGCGTCTATATCGGCCGGCTCGCCAATCTGGTGGTGACCAACAGCCGCTTCGACCAGGGTGACGGCGGCCATTATCTCAAGACCCGCACCGCCCGCGTCACCATCACCGGCAACAGCTTCGATGATTCGGGCGGCAAGCTCACCAACTATATGATCGACCTGTCGAACGGCGCGACCGGGATCATTTCGGGCAACGAGATGGTGCAGGGCAAGGACAAGGATAACTGGTCCGCTTTCATCACCGTGGCGCCGGAAGGCCGCGAACATTCGAGCGCAGGGCTGACGATCGAGGGGAACAGCGCCGGCTTCGTGCCGGGGCTGGAGCGCAATTCGACCTTTGTCGCCAATTTCACCGACGACCCGGTGAAGATCGGCGCGAACCAGTTGGCGCCGAGCATGAAGGTCAAGGACCGTCGCTGACCAGCCGGCGAGGCTGGCGAACGGAGTGGTTCCAATGTGGCGCGCGGGCGGCTAGGCTCGCTGGAATGTCCGTGTCCGTGCCTCGCATCAAGCCGCAGCCATTCTTCGCCGACAAGAATCGCGCTTTCTGGAACCTCCAGTCGGTCGGCTGGGCCGGCGCGTTCCTGCTGCGCGGATCGTCCACCGTGGCCAACGGCCAGCCTTTTTCCAGCCTGATCCCGGTGCTGATCTCCACCGTCACCGGCTATTCCGTGACGTTGCTGATCGCGGTCGTTTTCCGCTTTCTGCTGAAGCAGCGCCCGATCATCACCTGGGGCGTTTCGATCCTGACGGTGGTGATGGCGGCGGGCCTGGTAGCCTTCATCGACGCCTGGGTCTTTTCGACCCAGAACCGGGGCAGCGAAACGGCGGGGCTGCAACTGTTTCTGGGCGCATTCTACCTGTCGATGACGCTGATCGGGGCGTGGTCCGCGCTATACTACGCCATCAACTTCTACCTGACGGTGGAGGAACAGGCGGACCAGCTGCTGCGGCTGGAAAATCAGGCGGCGAACGCACAGCTGGCGATGCTGCGCTACCAGCTCAACCCGCATTTCCTGTTCAATACGCTCAACAGCATTTCGACGCTGGTGCTGCTGAAGCAAACCGACCGGGCGAACGCGATGCTTTCGCGCCTGTCCTCCTTCCTGCGCTACACGCTGATCAACGAGCCGACCGCGCAGGTGACGATCGAGCAGGAGGTGGAGACGCTGAAACTCTATCTGGAGATAGAGAAGATGCGGTTCGAGGATCGGTTGCGGCCGAGCTTTACCATCGATCCTGCGGTGGCGAAGGCGCGGCTTCCGTCGCTGCTGCTTCAGCCTCTGGTCGAAAATGCGATCAAATATGCCGTCACGCCACGGGAGGACGGTGCCGATATCGCTGTCAGCGCGCAACCTGCCGGGGATAATGTCCGGATCGTCGTATCGGATAGCGGGCCGGGATTGAACGAAAGCGGAATGAAGCCGCACATTCCCATGAGCGAGGGAACAGGCGTGGGCCTGCCGAACATCCGCGACAGGTTAATTCAAGCCTTCGGGGAACGACAGAGCTTTGAAACGCGTTCCACGCCGGGCGGATTTTCGGTCATCATCGAATTTCCGCTGAATATGGATGAAACATCGAAAGTGGCCGCATGACCATCAGAACGATCCTCGTCGACGACGAAAGCCTGGCTATTCAAGGCCTTCAGCTCCGTCTGCAAGCGCATGAGGATGTCGAAATTATCGAAACCTGCACCAACGGCCGCGAAGCGATCCGTGCCATCAAGACGCATAAACCCGACCTAGTGTTCCTCGACATTCAGATGCCGGGCTTCGATGGTTTTTCGGTCGTCCAGGGATTGATGGAGGTGGAGCCGCCGCTCGTCATCTTCTGCACCGCCTATAGCGACTATGCGATCCGCGCGTTCGAGGCGCAGGCGGTCGATTATCTGATGAAGCCGGTCGAGGAAGGGCGCCTGGCCGACGCGCTCGACCGGGTGCGCCAGCGCCTCAATGAAAAGCGGCAGGTGCAGGAGGCGGAAAAGCTCCGCGAAGTGCTGGCCGAGGTCGCGCCGCAGGCGATGAGCGACTTCGCGGCGGACGACGACGCGCCGGCCTCCAACCGGTTCGAGAAGCTCATCAACATCAAGGATCGCGGGCAGATTTTCCGCGTGGACGTGGATTCGATCGAGCGGATCGACGCGGCGGGCGACTATATGTGCATCTACACCGCCGATAACAGCCTGATCCTGCGCGAGACGATGAAAGATCTGGAAAAGCGGCTCGACCCGCGCAATTTCCAGCGGGTGCATCGCTCCACCATCGTCAATCTGAGCCAGGTGCGGCAGGTGAAGCCGCACACCAACGGCGAGTGCTTCCTGGTGCTGGAGAGCGGCGCGCAGGTGAAGGTCAGCCGCTCCTATCGCGACGTGGTGGCGCGCTTCGTGCATTGATTTTGCGGTAAGGGCGGTTCGGCAATCATCCCTCCTGCAGTTGCAGGGGGGATTTGATTATCGTTGCCCCACCTACTGATCGGGCAGGGCGTTCGTGACCTTGCAGCCCCAAAGGGCGTAAAAGAGCACGTACAGCTCGCACGCGGCGGTCAGCAGGAAGCTGGTCTGGAGCCCATACAGGTCCGCCAGCCACCCTTGCACCACCACCAGCGCACCGCCGGCGATCGCCATGATGAGCAGGCCCGACCCTTCCTCGGTCAGCGGACCCAAGCCCTTGATCCCCAAGGTGAAGATGGTCGGGAACATGATCGAATGGAACAGGCCGACGAGGATCAGCGACCACATGGCGACCGGGCCGGTTGTGAACACCGTCACCAGCATCACTAGGAACGCGCCGATCGAGAAGGCGGCAAGGACATGGCCCGCATCGAACTTCTGCATGATCGCGGAACCCGCAAAGCGCCCGACCATCATCCCGCCCCACAGGAAAGTGAGGTAATTGCCCGCCTGTTCGTGCGTCAGGTTGGCGATCTGCGGTTGGCTGACGAAATTGACGAACAGATTGGCGACGCCGATCTCGGCGATCAGGTAGATGAAGATGGCGGGGATGCCGAACACCAGATTGCGGTGGTTCCAGAGCGAATATTTGCGCCGCTCCTCCTTGCTGTGCCGCTGCGTCGCCGCGCCCATCGCGGGCAGGGGGAAGCGGGCGATCACGACTGCCAGCACCACCAGCACCACGGCCACCAGCACATAGGGCAGGATGACCGACTGGGCGTCGGCGAGCCGTTCGGCCTGGGTTAGGACGACTTCGCCCTGCGCCGTGCCGCCTTTCGACCGGCCAAGGATGAGATAGGCGCCGAACATCGGCGCGAGCATGGTGCCGGCGGAGTTCATCGCCTGGACGAGGTTGAGGCGCGAGGAAGCAGTCTCCGGCTTTCCCACAACCGCGACATAGGGGTTGGCCGCCACCTGCAGCAGCGTGATGCCGCTGGCGATCACGAACAGCATGACAAGGGTCACGCCATAGGAGGGGATCGATGCTGCCAGCGTCATGCCGAGCGCGCCCGCCGCCATGACGAGCAGGCCGATCACCATCGATTTCTGATATCCGACCCGTTCGATCAGCTTGGCGGACGGAATGGACGCGAAGAAATAGGCGATGAACCAGACGGATTCGATCAGCGTCGTCTGGGTGTAGCTGAGGTCGAACACGCTGCGCAGGTGCGGCAGCAGCGTGTTGTTGATGACGGTGATGAAGCCCCACATGAAGAAGAGGCTGGCGAGCAGGGCCAGCGCCGGGCCATAGCGCGTGCCAGGGCTGTGCGGAGCGGCCGCCGCCGCGCCTGACGATATCGGTCCTGCCATCCACCCTTCTCCCGCATGTCGATCGATGCGCACCCGCCTTTCAAAGGCTTGCGTCCGCTTAATATGTCCGAGTATATCCCCCTCAACCGCCCGTCAATGGGCGCTTGGGTTTCGGGAGGACGTCGATGCGAAGGCTGGTCAATCTTTCATTACAGCTGTCGGGCGCGATGGCGCTCGCGCTGTGGGGCGGCACGGCGCTGGCAGCCGAGGCGAGCCGGGCACCGGCGGGATCGCTGGCCGATGGCGGCCCGATCGAAAGCGTCACGCTCAGCAATGGCAAGGGCGTGTCGGCGAAGATACTGACCTATGGCGCGACGCTCCAGTCGTTGTCCGGTCCCGACCGCAACGGCCAGATCTCCGACGTCCTGCTCGGCTATGACGATGCCAAGGGCTATGTCGATTTCCCGAACTATTTCGGCGTGACCGTGGGCCGCTACGCGAACCGGATCGCGGCGGGCAAGTTCGTGCTGGACGGCAAGACCTATCAGCTTCCCGTCAACGACAATGGCGTCAATTCGCTGCATGGCGGCGGCAAGGGCTTCGACAAGCAGAACTGGACAATCGTCTCATTGAAGAGCGGGCCGACCGCAACCTTGGTGCTCGGCCTCAGCAGCCCGGACGGCGACGCCGGCTATCCCGGCAAGCTGGACGTCACCGTCACCTATACGCTCGACGAGGCGGGCAATCTCGGCATCGCTTTCGATGCCAAGACCGACAAGCCCACGATCGTCAACATGACGAACCATGCCATTTTCAACCTGGCCGGCGAAGGATCGCCCGACGGCGCGCTAGGTCACAGGCTAACGATTCCCGCAAAAGCCTACACGCCGGTCGATGCCAATCTGATCCCCACCGGCGAACTGAAGCCCGTCGCGGGCGGCGTTTTCGACTTCCGGGCCGGGCGGCGCGTGGCGGACGGCATCCGTGATGGGCGTGACCAGCAGATCGTCTATGGGCGCGGCTACGACCATAATTTCGCGCTCGACAAGGGGCTGACCAAGACGCCTGAACTCGCGGCCCGCCTCGAAGACCCGGTATCCGGCCGTGTTCTTGAGGTGCTTACCACAGAACCCGGCGTGCAATTCTACACCGGCAATTTCCTGAACGGCGCGCTGATCGGCAAGAACGGCCATGTCTATCGCATGGGCGACGGCATCGCGCTGGAGCCGCAGAAATTCCCCGATGCGCCGAACAAGCCCGGTTTCGTGTCGGCACGGGTCGATCCCGGCAAGCCCTATCATCATGCGATGATCTACCGCCTGTCGGTCGCGCGCTGATCCGCGGCCGCCCCGGCGGGAAGCCGGGGCGGCAACATAGATAAAGAGGCTTGCGTTGGTGTGCCGCATCGCCTAGAGCGCCTTGGACAGCGTTGTCATGTCCTCTCCAAGTCGGACGATGCTGGAACCCCGGTCGGCCCTGAGGCGAACTGCACGCGCCGATGGCCGGCCGGGGCATTTCTTTCCAAGCTTTATGGTTTGCGCCGCCAGCGCCTGAAAAGTTTGAAGCCGGCGAACCCGCCCCCCACCAGCATCGCAATCGCTCCGCCGGCGGACGCCAGCGCCCATGCGCCGGCCGCCAGCAGCCCGGTCAGAAAATCGACGATGATGAGGGTCAGGTGGATCATGGATCGCCGGGGAGGGGCCTACTGCCCCAAATCCCTGGCTTCCTGATATTTAAGCTCCAGAAACCGGTTCTGCACGGCGAGCTTGTCGAGATCGCCGCTGGCGAGCGTTTCGCTCATCCGCGCGATTTCGGCGTCGATGACGCTGAGCCCTTCGACCAGCTGCTTTTCCGGGACGCGCCCGTTGCGCTCCTCGCGCCGCAGCGGTTCGGGGATAGACTGATAGCCTGTGACCAGTTCGGGCAAGTGATCAGCCAGCAGCTTGCGGATTTCCTGCGCGGCGGGATCGCCTTCGCCCACCCGTTCCAGCTGGGGAGCGAGCGTTTCGAGCCGCACCCCGATGCTGTCGACCAGCGTGACGGCAGGAGCGGGCAGGGCCTTGCGCTGATTCTCCAGCCAGATTTCGGTCTTGAGCGGCAGGGCGGCAAGATCGGTCTGCGCGAGCGCTTCGGTCCTTACCCGATCCTGCATCGGCAGCAGCGCGATCAGGATCAGCGCCGCGATGACGACGCCGAGCGCGATCATCACCCCGGTAATGCCCAGCGGCATGACGAAGCCCGCGACCGCGCTGCCCAGCAGGATGGCGAGCACCGCCCAGAAGGCATATTTGAGCTTGCGAATCAGGCCCGCATTGCGCCGCTGTCGCGCGCGCGTGGACAGGCTCTGCCCGCGCTCGCTATGCCGGCGCAACACCGCTTCGGCATCGGCCAGGACGCGGTCGGAGCGGTTCATGCTTTTCCGGTCTCCGTTCGGTTCGAGTAGCCGTCGAGCGTGTCGAGACGGCGTATCGAGAACAGTTCTCGACAGGCTCGAACCGAACGGGAAGGGGCGCAGGGCATTTTCCTCACCCCTCGATCGCGCTCAGCAGGGGATTGTCCGTCCGCGCTTCCTGCGCGGCGCGGGCCTGTCCTTCCGCGCGGGCGATATAGCCCTTCGACTTTTCGACCTCGTTCGACAGCGTGTTCACCGTGGTCTTCATATTCTCCAGCGCCTTGAGCTTGAACGTGTCGATATTGTCCATCGTGTTATAGATATTCTGGAAGGCGCGCTGGAGCGTTTCGATCGGGATGGTGCTGGACGCCGCCTGCTCGTGGATTTGCGCGGTCTGGCTTTTCAGCAACTCGCCGGTCCGGTCGATCATGTTCGCGGTGGTGGTGTTGAGCGCGGTGATCTGTTCGAGTACCAGCTTCTGGCCCACTAGCGCCTGCGCCACCGTCACCGCCGTCCGCAGCGCCGCGACCGTCGTGGTGCTGGCGCGGTCGACGCCCTTCACCAGTTCGACATTATTCTTCTTGACGAGGTCGAGCGCGAGATAGCCCTGCACCGTCACTGCCATCTGCGTCAGCAGATCCTGCGTGCGCTGACGGATATAAAAGAGCGCGGTTTCGCGGATCGCCTTCGCCTTGGCGGGGTCGGACGAATCCAGCTCCAGCGCCTTGGCCTCCAGCCGCGCGTCCATCGTCTTGCTGATGTGGATCATCTGTTCCAGACGACCCATGGTCTGCCACATATTCTGCCGCTCGACGTCGATCGCGGCATTGTCCTTGATCAGCGTGTCCTTCCCGCTGGCCAGGCTGCCCAGGATCGAATTGATGTGTCCCTGCGCGCTCTTATAGCCGTCGAAATAGTCGCGCATCTTGTTGCCGAAGGGAATGATGCCGAACAGCTTCTTGGGCGCGAGCAGGCTGCCCTGCTTGCCGGGATCGAGATCCTCCACCGTGCGGCGCAGTTCGGCGAGATCCGCGCCGACCTTGCTGTCGCTGTCCATCGCGCGCACCGGGCGGTCGAGGAAGCGGTTGGAGTGCCCCGCCGCCTCGGCGATTTCCTTGCGGCCCATATTGGTGAGCTGATCGACGCGCTTGCCGAATTCGGGCGAATTGGCATCCTGCGCGACAAGATCTTCAACGAAGGCGTCGACCTTTTCTTCGAGCTTGCTGCGCGTGCCCTCCTCGATCGGCACGAGTCCCGCCGCCTTTTCGGGCGCGACCACCGGCACCGGATCGGGCGGGGTCAGGTTCAGCGTATCGGCGGTCGCGGTCGTCGTGGGCGCGGTGGTAGCCATCTCGTCTCCTTGCCTGCATCAGCGCTCAAGGTGTCATATGGAGATAACGCACCTTGGCGGCAAGCCCGGCGCGATATTGCCGCGCGCCGCGCCCGTGGGCAAGGTCAGAAGCCGAGCAGCGCGATCAGCATGGGGTCGCGGGTCGCGCGCGGATCGGCGCGGATCGCCGCTTCCTCTCGCCCGATCGCGCGGAAGATCGCGCCGCCGATCTGGTTGGACACATTGTCGGCCATTGCGGTCAGATCGTTGCCGGACGATGCCGCCAGCGCGGCGCTCAGCACTTCGAATAGGTCGGATCGCAGCGCGCGGGACAGGCCGGGCAGCAGCGCTTCCACCACCGCGCCCCTGGCATTGCGCGCGAGCAGGTCGGTCGCGGCGGTCGGCCCGCCGCGCAACACGTCGACCGCGTTAGCGATCGACATTGACCGCACCGTGTCCAGCACGATCGGCGCGGCGCCGTCCGCCAGATCGACTGCGACGTCGTTCAGAGCCAGCGCGATCCGATCGCGCACCGCGTTGGTCCGCAGGATCGCCGCCACGATCGCGCCGCTGCGCGTGTCGGCGAGGTCGGGTACGGCGATGCGCGTCAACTGGTCGTCATAGAAGCCGCCGGGCTCGGTCAGTCGTGCGAAGGCGCGCTGGGTCGACAATTGCAGCAATCGGCGCACCCCTTCCTCCAGGCTGTACCGGCCCATGGTGGTCGCGCATCCCGCCAGTGCCATGAACGGCAGGACCGCGCCGGCGGCCAGCAGGCTTCGGCGCGGCGTGGTAATCCCTGTGCTCATAATCGCATCGCCTCCTTCGATGATTTGTCGGCGCTATGCGACGCGCTGCCTGTCGCACTTATGAACGCGGATGGCGCTTGCAATGTCCATCGGCGATTGCCGTCTCGGAACGAATGGCTTGGCCCACGCATTGGCGCGCGACAAGGGAGATCCTATGACGCGCGACAACCGGTTTACTTCATTGGCCCGACTGGGTTTTGCCGCGCGGGGACTGGTCTATATCCTCATCGGCTGGTTTGCGCTCGATGCCGCGATCAACGGCGGCCGTCCGATCGACAATCAGGGGGCGCTCGGTACGATGGCGGAGGCACCGATGGGGCGGGCGCTGCTGGCTCTGTGCGCCATGGGCTTTGCGGGATATGCCTTCTGGCGGCTGACCGAAGCATGGACCGATCCCGAGCGGCGCGGCCGGGACATGAAGGGGGCGTTCGAGCGGATCGGCTATGCGCTGAGCGGCTTGACCCATGTCGGGCTGGCGATACTGTCCGGGCGACTGGCGCTGCGCGAAACGCCGCGGAGCCAAGGCACGCCGGGCGATGCCAGCGCGCAGGGATGGTCGGCCTGGCTGCTGGACCAGCCCGGCGGCGTCCTGCTGCTGGTGCTGGTCGGGCTCGGCTTCGGGGCGGTTGCGGCGGCGCAGGCGATCAAAGCCTATAAGGCGCGCTTCGACGAACTGGGCGGCGATGTCCCGGCACCCGACTCGGTCCGATTGATTGGAAGGTGCGGTTATGCCGCCCGTGCCCTGATCTTTCTTATCGTTGGCTGGTTCCTCACCTCGGCCGCCCTTGCCCATGACGCGGATCAGGCCGGGGGCCTGGGAGAGGCGCTGCGGCAACTGCGCGCGCAACCCTATGGCGCGCTCCTCTTGGGGATCGTCGCGCTCGGCCTTGGGCTGTTCGGCCTGTTCAGCCTGGTGGAGGCGCGCTATCGCCGCATTCGCGTGGTGAGGCCGGGCCTTTTGCGCTGATCGGGCGGCGCCGCCCCACCCTTGCCGCATCGCATCATTTCCTGTAGGGGCGCGCCCGATAGACCCCGGACAGCCCCTGTGCCGACCGGACCCAACCGATCCCAAAGGCACCTCATGTCCCTGCGTAATATCGCCATCATCGCGCACGTCGACCATGGCAAGACCACTCTCGTCGATCAGCTTTTCCGCCAGTCTGGCACCTTCCGCGACAATCAGCGTGTCGAAGAGCGCGCGATGGACTCCAACGACCTGGAAAAAGAGCGCGGCATCACCATCTTGGCGAAGCCCACCTCGGTCGAATGGAACGGCACCCGCATCAACATCGTCGACACGCCCGGCCACGCCGATTTCGGCGGCGAGGTGGAGCGCATCCTCTCCATGGTCGATGGCGTTATCCTGCTGGTGGATTCGTCCGAAGGCGCGATGCCGCAGACCAAGTTCGTGACCGGCAAGGCGCTGGCGCTGGGCCTGAAGCCCATCGTCGTCGTCAACAAGGTCGATCGCCCCGACGAGCGCATCCAGGAAGTGCTGGACGAGGTGTTCGACCTGTTCGTGACGCTGGAAGCGACCGACGAGCAGCTCGACTTCCCGGTCCTCTACGCGTCGGGCCGCAACGGTTATGCCAGCGAAGACCCGCAGCGCCGCGAAGGCACGCTGGAGCCGCTGTTCCAGAAGATCGTCGACCATGTGCCGCCACCGGCGCTGGAGCAGGACGCGCCGTTCAGCTTCCTGGTGACACTTCTCGACCGCGACAATTTCCTTGGCCGCATCCTGACCGGCCGGGTCCAGTCCGGCACGGTCAAGGTGAACCAGGCGATCCACGCGCTCGACATGGACGGTAAGGTGATCGAAACCGGCCGCGCGTCGAAGATCATGTCGTTCCAGGGTCTCGACCGCGTGCCGGTCGATGAAGCCAAGGCGGGCGATATCATTTCACTGGCCGGCCTCACCGTCGCGACCGTCGCCAACACCATCTGCGACACCTCGGTCAGCGAGCCGATCCAGGCGCAGCCGATCGATCCGCCGACGCTGTCGATGCGCTTTGCCGTCAACGATTCGCCGATGGCGGGCCGCGAGGGCAGCAAGGTGACGAGCCGCATGATCCGCGACCGCCTGGCCCGTGAAGCTGAATCGAACGTCGCCATCAAGGTCACCGAATCGGAGGACAAGGACAGTTTCGAGGTTGCCGGGCGCGGCGAACTCCAGCTTGGCGTCCTTATCGAAACGATGCGCCGCGAAGGCTTCGAGCTTGGCATTTCGCGCCCGCGCGTTCTCTTCGGCCAGGACGAGAATGGCGACCGCACCGAGCCTTATGAAACGGTCGTCATCGATGTGGACGATGAATTCTCCGGCACCGTCGTTGATAAGATGAACATCCGCAAGGCCGAGATGACCGACATGCGTCCCTCGGGCGGCGGCAAGACTCGCATCACCTTCTCCGCCCCGTCGCGCGGCCTGATCGGCTATCATGGCGAATTCCTGTCGGACACGCGCGGCACCGGCATCATGAACCGCCTGTTCGAGAAATATGGCCCCTACAAGGGCAAGATCGAAGGGCGGAAGAACGGCGTCCTCATTTCCAACGGCGCGGGCGAGGCGAACGCCTATGCGCTCGGCCCGCTGGAAGAGCGCGGCATATTGTTCGTGGGTGTGGGCGAAGCGCTCTATGAAGGCATGATCATCGGCGAGAATGCCAAACCCGAGGATCTCGAAGTCAATCCGATGAAGTCGAAGGCGCTCACCAACTTCCGCGCCAGCGGCAAGGATGACAGCATCCGCCTGACCCCGCCCAAGCGCATGGCGCTGGAGCAGGCGATCGCCTATATCGACGACGACGAGATGGTCGAAGTTACGCCGAAGAATATCCGCCTGCGGAAGCGCTTCCTCGATCCCAACGAGCGCAAGCGCCAGTCGCGCGCCAAGGCGGCCTGATTGACCGAAGGGGGGTGACATCCACCCTCCGCATTCGGCCGCGATCCTCCATTACGGAACCGAAACGCGATTTCGGAATTGCCGTTTCATTGCGCAACCTGCCCATGTCGTGCGATTTTGCGACCAGTGGCTTAGGCGAATCGCAATAGGTCGTTGACAGACTGCCCCTGCGGCGGGGCATTCTGCCGAAACCGTGTCGCGTGACGCGCAGGAGGACTGATGGAGTGGCCGATACCCTGCCAGCCTTGAGCGAGGGGGAAAAGCAGTGCCTGCGCCTGGTCGCGCAGGGCTTCAATTCCAAGGAGATCGCGCGCCAGCTCCAGGTATCGGAGCATACGGTCGATCAGCGCGTCCGCACCAGTTTGCGCAAGTTCGGCGTGCCGTCGCGCAAGGAGGCGGCGCGGCTTTTCGTTTCGGGACACCAACCAGCGGCCCAGTTCGGTACATATCAGCCTTTGATACATCAATCGGAACGGCTTGCGTCCGATCCCCACGCTGCGGCAACTCTGGCTCAGCCGGACAGGCCGGATGACGACAGAAAGCAGGGCACGCTCCTGCGCCGTCTTCTCGCCTTCGGCCCGCCACTAGGGGGATCGACGAATGAACTGAGTGCCGATGGCCGCATATTGGCGATGATCCGCGCCGCGGTCCTGACCGGGGTCGGCCTCGTCACTCTGCTGCTTCTGATAGCCGGCGCCTTCAAGGCGCTGGGCTGATCCTCCCCACATCGCCACGCTGATAACGCACCTCCCCGACCGGGTGTCGTGCGAAGGAGAAGACTTGTGCTGAACCTTGACCCCGCCAAGACCCAGGCCGTCGCCGACCAGACCCGGCAGGCCTTCGCTACGATCGACAATGCGCTGGTCGATGCGGCACATCTGACGACCGCCTTTGTTACCGCCGCGCAGGGTTCGGGCCTCACCGCCATGGAAAGCCAGCGCATCCTGAAGCAGATTCACGACAGCGCAGCCAAGCTCATCGAGGGACGCAGCGACATGATCCGCGCGACCGCCCTTTTGACCCGCTGCCTCGAGCACAGCCAGATGGAGGTCACCGCCGTTGGCTGCCCGCTCGGAATGGACGCGCCCGCTCATGAAGAGCCGCGCCACCTGACCCTGGTCGCTTGACCTGGGTGGAAGCCGCCCGCATTCGGCGCGCGTATGACCCCTCTCATTCGGAGTTTCGGATGCTGGCGGCTTCCTTCTGGTCTTTGACCCTTTTGACCTGCGGCTTCGCCATGCTGTTCGGTGGGCGTGACGGCCGGTTGTTCGCCTTGCTGTTCTTCGCCAGCGTGCTGCTGACCATGCCCGCTTTGCTGGTGGGGTCATGGCAGGGCACGCAGCTCTGGCTCACCATCGTCGATACTGCGCTGCTCGTGGCGCTGATCTGGCTGATGCTGCAATCGTCTAGTTACTGGCCGATCTGGGCGGCCGCCAGCCAGTTGTTGACCGTGCTGACCCACGCCGCGACCCTGCTGCTCCAGACATTTTCCGAACGCATTTATGAAGGGCTGAGCACCGTCTGGGTCATCCCGCTGCTGCTTTTCACCCTGATTGGCATCGAACTCGACCGGAAGGCTCGCCATGACCGCGCATATCCCGCCTGAGCGGGGCCTCCCCAGTCAGGAAGCGGTCGATCTGGTGGTCGCGCTGCAACGCTGCCTCAGCAATTTTCACGCCCGGCCCGAAGAGCCCGCCATTCTCGACAATGAGGATGCCGGGCAAGCCGCGTCTCTCGCCCGCTATGTCGAGGCGCGCCGGGTGCGCGCGATGCTGTTCGGGCAGAATCTCTTCTCCGACCCCGCCTGGGACATATTGCTGCTGCTCTATCGGGCTGAACTGGACGGCGCGTCGCTTAGTCTGGAACAGTTGAGCGAGACGCTGCGCCTGTCGATGAACGTCA
The DNA here is from genome assembly GCF_041877245.1 of Sphingobium agrisoli. NCBI lineage: Bacteria > Pseudomonadati > Pseudomonadota > Alphaproteobacteria > Sphingomonadales > Sphingobiaceae > Sphingobium > Sphingobium agrisoli. The sequence continues at coordinate 3,573 of NZ_JBHDJI010000003.1, read as the reverse complement.
CGCTGGGGCATGTGGGCCTGATGGAGCGGCGCGGGCTGCTGGCCGAGCATCGCACATCCCCCAACAGCCGCCGTCGCCGGTCGATGCGCCTGACCCCGCTCGCGATCGACGCGATGAGCAGCTGGATGTCGCTGGCTTTCGGATCGGGCGAAGCGGACGAGGCGGGCAAGGCGGCCTGAACGGGCACCAAGGCTATGGTCAAACGCTCTGGCCTCCGGCGCGCCTCGACCATATAGTCGCGCCAACCCGTCCTTCACGCGAAAGCGCTTCATGCATCTCCTCATCGGCCTGGCCGGCATCCTTCTCATCCTCGCCATCGCTTTCGCCCTGTCCTCCAACCGCCGTGCCATCCGCCCGCGCGTCGTGGGCGCGGCCTTCCTGCTCCAGGCCGGCATCGCGCTCCTCGTCCTCTATGTTCCGGCCGGCCGCGCTATCATCGCCACCATGTCGCGCGGCGTCGCCAACCTGCTCGGCTATGCCCAGGCCGGCACCGACTTCATCTTCGGTCCGCTCGCGAGGCCCGAAATCGGCGGGGCGAGCTTCGCCATTTCGGCGCTGCCTGTCATCATCTTCTTCGCCAGCCTGGTGTCGATCCTCTATTATCTCGGCATCATGCAGTTCATCGTCCGCTGGGTCGGCGGCGGAATCGAGAAGGTCACGGGCGTCTCGAAGGTCGAAAGCCTGTGCGCCGCCGCCAATATCTTCGTGGGGCAGAGCGAAAGCCCGCTCGTCATCCGCCCCTATCTTGCCGGTCTCAACGGGCCGCAGCTTTTCGCCGTCATGACCAGCGGCATGGCAGGCGTCGCGGGCACCATCCTGGCCGCCTATGCCTCCATGGGGATCAAGATCGACTATCTGCTCGCGGCGAGCTTCATGTCCGCGCCCGGCGGCCTCCTCATGGCGAAGATCGTGATGCCCGACGAGCCGGTGCGCGAGCCGGAACTGCCGCTGGAGGAAGACATCCACCTGCCCGAAACGCGCCGCAGCAGCGCGGGTCCGGCGGTCCTCAACGCCGAAACCGTGCCCGGCGAGCCCATGCCGGTCGCCACCCATGATGAGGAGAAGCCCGCCAACATCATCATGGCCGCCGCGCAGGGCGCGCAGACCGGCGTCAAGCTCGCCGTCGCGGTCGGCGCGATGGTGCTGGCGTTCGTTGCGCTGGTCGCGCTGGCGAACGGCATATTGGGCGGCATCGGCGCGCTTGCCGGCTATCCCGATCTCAGCTTCCAGATGCTGCTCGGCTATGTCTTTTCGCCGGTCATGTATCTGCTCAACATTCCCTGGACCGAGGCGCAGGTCGCCGGCGGCCTGTTCGGCACGAAGGTCGTGCTCAACGAATTCGTCGCCTATATCAACCTGGGGCAGGTGCAGGGCACGCTCTCGCCGGCCACCGTCGCGATCATCACCTTCGCGCTGTGCGGCTTTGCCAATTTCAGCTCGATCGCGATCCAGATGGCGGTTACTGGCAATCTTGCCCCCAACCAGCGGCCCATGATCGCCAAGCTGGGGTTGAAGGCGCTGGTCGCCGGCAGCCTCGCCAACCTCATGAGCGCGGCGCTCGCGGGGCTGATGCTGAGCCTCTGAAACAGGACTCTACCGCAACGATTTCAAATCGGTTATGGTTAAGCGATGGGGGACAAATTTTTCTACGTCGCCGCGATCGCGGCGCTGGGCTGGTCGGGCATGGGCGGCGCGCAGGCGCAAGTGCCCAAGCCCGGCGCGTTGGAAACCTACCGGGACTGGACGATCGGCTGCGACAATCGCAACCGATGCGAAGCCGTGTCGCTGGTGCCGGAAGACGGGTCGATCCCCGATAATCCGGTGATGGTCGGCGTCGTGCGCGAAGCCGGGCCAGATGGCGCGACCGAGGTGTGGGTCAGCCGCGACGCGAAGGGCGGGGGCGAGGTGGCCTTCCATATCGACGGCCAGAAGATCGCGCTCGCCCCGACCCGCGATGGCGAAGCGACATTGCGCGGGCCGCAGGCCGCCGCGCTTGCCATTGCCATGGCGCGCGGCCGGGTGCTGGAGGTGCGGAGCGGCGGCCGTGTCCTGGGCAAGCCCTCGCTTGCCGGCGCGGCCGCGGCGCTCCGCTACATGGACGCGCGGCAGGGTAGGGCCGGCACCAGCACCGCGCTCGTCGCCACGGGCGCGCTCGGACCGCTCGCAGTGAAGCCGGCGCCCGCCGCGCCTGTCATCCGCCGCGCCCCGGTCCCCGCCGGCCCTGCGCCGGCCGCGCTCTGGCGCGAGGAACTGACCGCGCTGGGCAAGTTCACGGGCTGCACCGACCAGATGAAGGACGTGGAGCCGCCGGAGTTGCATCGGCTGAGCAAGACCGAGACGCTGATCCTGACGCCGTGCGGCCTGGGTGCGTATAACGCCACCGCCGTCCCGGTGATCGCCAGCGGTGTGGCCGGACGGCGGACCTTCCGCTACGCCGCCTTCGACCTGCAACCGGGCTGGGGCGAAGACGCCAAGCGCCCGGACCTGATCAACGCCAGCTGGACGGCGGACACATCGCGGCTCGAGAGTTTCGGCAAGGGGCGCGGCATCGGCGATTGCGGCGAAAGCAGCGCCTATGTCTGGGACGGCGCGCGCTTCCGCCTGGTCGAAGCGACCAGCATGGGCGAATGTCGCGGCGCATGGCGCTGGATCCGCACCTGGTCGGCGCAGGTGGTGGACTGACCTGCATTTCCGGAAACGCAATATCCGCGCTTTGCAATGGAACTGGAACGCTTCGCGGCCATATGGGGGGCATGGCCTTTTCCCTCCACCATGATTTCGCGCGGCCGATTGCCGGCTGGCTGCCCGATCCGCTTTGCGGCGTCATCTTCGACATGGATGGCACCTTGCTGGATACCGAGGCGGCGCATCGCCGCGTGTTCATCGACGTTGGCGATGCGATCGGCTGGCCGCTGCCCGATATGCTGCTGCGCGAGATGGTCGGCATCAACCGCGACGCCAACCAAGCGATGCTGCGCGACCGCCTAGGCGCGGATTTCCCCCTCGAACATTTTTACGCGCTGAGCGACGCCGCGTTCGAGGCGGCGGTGGATGCCGGCGTCCCGCTTCGCCCCGGCGCGGCGGACCTGCTCGCATATCTGTCCGAACGGGACGTGCCGATGGCCATCGCCACGTCCACCAACGCGCCCTATGCGCAGCAGCGGCTCGCGCGCAGCGGGCTGTTGCATTATTTCGAGGTGGTGGTGACCCGCACCGACGTCCGCCATCCCAAGCCGCACCCGGAGCCCTATCTGCTCGCGGCCCGTCGCCTAGGCATCGACCCGGCGCACTGCGTGGCGGTGGAGGACAGCCCGGCGGGCGTGCGTGCGGCCCTTGCGGCCGGCGCCGCGACGGTCATGGTGCCTGACCTGCTCCCGCCCAGCGACGATCTTCTTGTCGCCGGCGCGCATGTGCTGCCAAGCCTCGATGATCTCCGCGTGATCCTGGAGCGCTCGTCCTGATTTTAGAGCGAGATGACGTGAGGCTGAATCGAGAGGGGTTTTGCTCGGGCCTATTATGTGATTCAAGATGCCGGCTGGGGAATGGAGGCCAGCGGGCATGGCGAAACCCTAT